>NZ_JASODI010000002.1 GCF_030211955.1 Corynebacterium frankenforstense
CTCGTGTGTGGGGGAGGGTGGGGCGCCGATGCTGGCACATCCGGCGCATCCGGCGGGCAGGCGGGCTGTCCGCGCTTGGGTGGGGGTGGGGTTTGGTTTGGGTCGGAGGACGGCTGATTGCCGAGGGGGCGGAGGATGGGCTCGGGATGGGGACTAGCGGCGGGGGGAGTGAGCTCTATTCTCGTGGGCCACGGGGCGGGGGATCTGCATGTGGGTCGATCCGGGTCGGGTATCGGCGGCGATGTCTATCCGCGGATGGGGTACGTAGGGCTGTTTTAGCCGCGTATGCGCTGGTAAAAGTCGATCAATCGAAAACCCTTGCGATCGAACGCATGTGCCTGGAAGTTGGTGGGCAGACAACGACAGTTCGGGGGGAATTCAATCGGTCGCGACGCGGCCGCCCCGGTATCGAGGCCCCGGGAGGTGACCCCGATGACCGTGACCGCTTCGACCCTCGCCGGTGCCGCCCGTGCTGGGCCGGCGACTCCGCGTGTCCGTCGGGCCGCCTCTCTTGTGCAGACGATCTCGGGCGCCTACGGGGAGCTCGCGGACCTGATCGGCCCGTCGGTGGAGGCCCGGGAGTTCACCGCGATGCTGCCCTCTCTGATCGACCTGGAGAAGACGCAGGGGTCCAAGACCGCTGTGGACGACGCCGTGGCCCATCTCGCCGGCCTGCATCACGCGGGCAACCTGACGGGGACGCGCCGCGTGGACCTCTTCCCCGCGGAGATCTTCGACCTGACCCGTCGTGAGGCCCGCGCGCGTGGACGGGGCGGAGAACATCTACGGCCCGGCCCGTCCGGCGGGCCCCGCTCCGGCGCAGGAGACGGATGGTCTGGATGTTGATGGCCCGGATGTGGGCGATCCCTCCTCGGAGCCGGAGTCGGATGGTTCGGGGTCGGGCGAGGATTCTGGTCCGGGCCAACAGCCGGGATCCGCCGATGCGGCTGGGGCCGGTCGTGGTGCCGATGACGACGCCGTCCCTGGTGGGGTCGGCAGGGACGCGGAGGACGCCTCCGAGCGTGCCCGCAGAGAACGCGAGGAACGCGAGAGCGTCGAGCGGGAACGAGAAGAAGCGGAGCGGGCTGAGCGCGCACGCAAAGAGAAGGAAGAGGCTGAGCGGAAGAAGGCTGAGTGCCGGGCCGCGGAGGAGCGCCGGCGCAAGGCTGAGGCCGACCGTCGGGAGGCCAACCGTCGGGCCCGTGAGAAGAAGCTCGCGGCTGAGGAACTGCGCATCATCAACAACGAGCTGCGCAGTCTCAAGGACGGCGCCAGCGTCGGTGCGGAGGAGCTGCGTCGCCTCGCTGTGGAGGAGGCCGACAAGCGCGGACCGGAGGATCTGCGCGACTGGCTGCGCGCCCGCGTAGCAGAGGCTAACGGCGCCTTCCGCGACCCGCTGACCGCCTACATGGACCGTTGGCCCTGGATGTCGGAGCCTTACGCGGACGGCGGCGCCTGGATCAAGGGCTACATCCCGCCGGCCACCGTGGCCGTACTCAAGCACCTCTTCATCAAGGTGAAGCCGGGCTTCGACCGACCGGGCGAGGGCGATGACACCGTGGACCTCTCCGGGCTGTCTATTCCGGGCCTGTCCGGCGTAGCCGCTACGCACGGTCCCGGCTGTGGCGAGCGGGGCGTGCCGGACCGGCGCACCCCGGGCCAGCGCAGGGCGGACCTGTTCCTGCACATGGCCACCGCCTACGCGTCGGGCCAGACCTGCAACACCGGGTGCGCGAGCATCGTCGCGTCGCTTGTCGCGGAAGATCTCACGAACATCGACATGGCCGCCGGCACGGCGGTGATGGATCCGGAGGCCGCCGGCCGACTCTGGGGGAAGACCTTCCCGACGAACACTGGGGTGCAGGTCAGGCTCTTTGACTTGATTGTGCTCAAAGCCGGGGCGCACGACTTCGTGGTCCTGCACGGAACCGACGGCAACCCGCTGATCGCGGGTAGGGCACGAAGACCGGCGAGCTTCGTCCAAAAAGTCGCGGTATTCGCCAGAGACCAGGTCTGTTCCTATCCGGGGTGTACCGCGTCAGCCGACGAGTCCGAACTCCATCACCTGGTCGCGTGGTTGAACGGTGGGCGCACCGACATCGAGAACCTGACGTTCCGATGTAAGGACCACCACGGAGACAACAACGACAAGCGGGACAGGTATGCCTCGCGCGGCTGGGCCGAGCGGGATCCGGAGACCGGGCGAGTGGGGCACACCCCACCGGCGGTGTCCTCGGACACGACCAACGTGATCGTCAACGAGACCGAGATGGCGTCGACGTCCGCGGGCGAGCGGATCAGGAGGAGGTACCAGAAGAAGTCTGTCTCCGATGAGGAGGAGACGTGGATGGCCGACTACGAGGACTGTCACGCCGAGGAAGCGGGAGAGGGAGCGGCCGGGAGCTATGGCGGAGACGCATCCGGGTGGTCCGGTGGTGCCGTCAGGGACCTCTACGGGGAAAATGACACCTTCGACGACACCGATCCCGAAGACGGTGAGCTCGGCGGGGGAGCGCCTGGAAGCGGAGCGCCGGGAGGTCGAGCGCCGGGAGGCGGCGGCCCGGAAACGGCCGGCGGCCGGCCGACCCTCTTCAGTGCCTGAGATTCAGCGCCTGAGGCGGGATCGCGTCGGGGAGGAGCCGCAATGAGCCAGGATCCGATGTGACAGGATCGGACGGCATCGTTACGTAACCGGATCGGGGTCTGCAACCGTCGTGGGGAGTGCTCCCCGAGACGGCCGAAAAGGTCCATTTTGAAGCTCCGCGGGGCATGTGTGACGAAGCGCACAATATTCGTTCGGATGCATGCCCGCACATTTTCGGCGACGCGCATGCATGCGCGGGGTCGTCAATTTTCCGCGCCGTTCATGCAGTACACGGGCCTATTTCGCTGATGTGTCAGCGGAAGTGAGGGTCGGTGGTCGAGGTTGGTGTAGGAAGTGTCGCGATTTGATAACGGACCGATAACGGCTTCGTGTTTGCCTGTCGGTTGGACACGACTTGTTGCCGTTTCGTAACCTGATCGAGACCTTGCCGCCGGGGGAACGCCCCGGATGCATGAAACGAACGAAGAAGCCAAGCCGCGCTCCGCGAAGAACCAACAACCTTCGGGACCGGTACGCGAGAGCAAGACTTGAGATTGGGAGAATCATTCGTGGCTAAGCACCGTCGGCAGACCAAGACCACCCGCCGTATCGCCATTGCCTCCACCGCCGTCGCGATGGGCGCCACCGCCATCAGCCCCGCCGTCGCGGGCGCCGCCGAGGTCCAGATCCCGAACGCCGGCTACACCGTCGACGTTCCGGGCCTCGAGAACGTTCCGGGCATCCAGGAGGTCCCGGGCTACAGCGACTACGTCGTCCAGAACAACACCGCCGCCGGCTCGGCCGCCCCGGCTTCCCAGAGCCAGCGCATCGTCGAGATCGCGCAGTCCAAGATCGGCTCGCCGTACGTCTACGGCGCCGCCGGCCCGAACGCCTTCGACTGCTCCGGGTTCACCTCCTGGGTCTACGCCCAGGTCGGCAAGCAGATCCCGCGCACCTCGCAGGCCCAGGCCTCCGCGGGCACCCCGGTCGCCTACAACGACCTGCAGCCGGGTGACATCGTCTCCTTCTACGGCGGTGCCTCCCACGTGGGCATCTACATCGGTGACGGCAAGATCATCGACGCCCTGAACTCCGGCACCCCGGTCGGCGTCCGCACGCTCGACTACATGCCGTTCAACAACGCGGTCCGCTTCTAAGAGTCAGGACCCCGCGTCACTGACGCCACCGGCCGAGGCAAGCGGTCGGTGAGCGTGTCGCAGGCCCCCGCATCCCGGGTACGTCCCGGGGCGGGGGTTTCGTGCTGTCCGGGGTCGGCGTCAGTTTCAGAGGGTCGCCTCGGCGTCGGCGTCGCCGTCAGTGTCCGCCTCGGCATCGGCGTTGGCGTCGCGGTCGGGCTCGGCACCGGCGCCAGCGTCGGCGTCGCGGTCGGGCTTTGTGTCGGCGTTGCGGCCGAGCAGTCGCTGGCGCGGCCGCCCGCCGGCGCACCCCTCTGACCTCAATTTTCACACCGGTCACGACGTCCCGGTTCCCGTTAACGTTCCGTGACCTTGCAGGCTATAGTCTCTCTTTGTCCACGCACAGCGTCCCCGTTCCGGACCGACCGGAATCCGACCGGGCCGACCGGCCCACCGGACCCCGCCCGGAACCCCGACCGAAGCCGCAGGCACCTCGGCCGACCACGGCGGACCCGCGTGCCCTAAGTTTTCGTCCCGCCTTCCCGGAGGTAGCCCCCGTGCGCTCTCACTTCATTCGACGCGGCCTGTCCGTCGTCGGCGTCCTCGCCGTCCTCGGCGGCTCTGCCCACGTCGCCCAGGCCGACGAGGTCGACGACCTCCTCTCCGAGATGGACGAGCTCTCCCAGGAGGCCTCCGCGAAGAACGAGGAGGTCAAGGACCTCGAGGACCAGGTCGAGGAGTCCCGCCGCAGCGTCGACGAGCTCGACGGCAAGGTCGCCGCGACCCGCGAGGCCGCCGACCGCGCCCTGGCCGAGGAGCGCGCAGCCCGCGAGGGCGTCGACCTTGTCGCCGGCTCCCGCTACCGCGGCAGCTCCACCGGCGACGCGGTGAGCGTGCTCGGCGCCGACAACCCGCAGATGGCCCTCGACCGCTCCGCCTACCTGTCGACCCTGGGCCGCCAGGCCGAGAAGTCGGTCAAGGCCCTCGAGGACGCCACCGCCACCGCCGACCGGGAGCGCGACCGCGCCGCCCGCGCCCGCGCGGAGGCCGAGTACCGCAGCAACCGCCTGGCCATCCAGCTCGAGGACCTCAACGAGGAGAAGGAGGAGCTCGAGGCGCGCACCGCCGAGCTCAGCGAGCGCATCGACGGCCTCGACGAGGAGGCCCGCGCCCGCTGGGAGAGCAAGTACGGCCCGCTCGCCCCGACCCTCGACCCGGCCGCCGCCGAGGGCGTGGTCGGCGCCGCGCTGAGTAAGCTGGGCTCGCCCTACAGCTGGGGTGCCGCCGGCCCCGACGCCTTCGACTGCTCCGGCCTGATGTTCTGGGCCTACCAGCAGCAGGGCAAGTCGATCCCGCGCACCTCGCAGGCCCAGATCGCCGGCGGCACGCCCGTCTCGCGCGCGGACCTGCAGCCCGGCGACATCGTCGGCTACTACCCGGGCGTCACCCACGTCGCCATGTACATCGGCAACGGCCAGGTCGTCCACGCCTCGGACTACGGCATCCCGGTCCAGGTCGTCTCCGTCGACTCGATGCCCTTCGCCGGCGCGTCCCGCTACTGACCCGTACCCCCTCCGGAGGCTCGCACAGACTGCATGTCCAAGGTCCTGCTGGTCACCAACGACTTCCCGCCGACCGTCGGCGGCATCCAGTCCTACCTGCGTGACTTCGTCGAGCACCTCGGCGCCGACGAGATCGCCGTCTTCGCCTCCACCCAGGACGCCGAGGCCGCCCGCGCCCACGACGCCGCCGTCGGCTACCGCGTGCACCGCTGGCCGCGCCGCGTCATGCTGCCCACCCCGGCCACAGCGCGCGAAATGGCCCGCGTGATCGTCGAGGAGGGCGCCGAGACCGTCTGGTTCGGTGCCGCCGCGCCCCTGGGTCTGCTCGCCGACGCCGCCCGTCGCGCCGGCGCGCGGCGCATCGTCGCCACCACCCACGGCCACGAGGTCGGCTGGTCCATGCTGCCGGGCGCGCGCCGGCTGCTGCGCCGCATCTTCCGCCGCGCCGACGTCGTCACCTACATCTCCGACTACACCCTCCGTCGCCTCGCGCGCCTGCTGAGCGGAACCGAACTCGTCCACCTGCCCTCCGGCGTGGACACTGACCTCTTCCGCCCGATTGACGACGCCGCGCGGGCCGACGTGCGCGCCTCCTTCGGCGTCGGCGCGGACGCGCCGTTGGTGGTGGTCATCTCCCGCCTGGTGCCGCGCAAGGGCCAGGACCAGCTGATCCGCGCCTGGCCGGCCGTGCGCGGCAAGGTGCCCGGCGCCCGCCTGCTGGTCGTCGGCCGCGGCCGCTACGAGTCCACCCTACGCATCCTCGCCCGCCGTGCCGGGGAAGGCGTGGAGTTGACCGGCCCGCTCGACTTCGACCGCATGCGCGCCCTGCTCGCCGCCGCGGACGTGGCCGCCATGCCCGCGCGCACCCGCTTCGGCGGCCTCGACGTCGAGGGGCTCGGCATCGTCTACCTCGAGGCGCAGTCCAGCGGCGTGCCCGTGCTCGCCGGGCGCTCGGGCGGCGCGCCAGAGACCGTCACCCCGGAGACCGGCGTCGTCGTCGACGGCTGCGACCTGCCGGCCATCGAGGAGGCGCTCGTCGGGCTGCTCTCGGACCCGGAGCGCCGCGCGCGGATGGGCCGGGCCGGCCGCGCCCACGCAGAGGGCGCCTGGAGCCGCGGTGAGATGGACCTCCGTCTGCGTCGCGCGTTGGGGCTGGGGGAGGGCCCTGGCCTATAATTTCCACTTTGACCGAACGCGACCCCGCAGCTGCGGGGTCCTGAGGCGAACCGAAACCCTGACCCGACCGGAAAGGTCCAGCCGCACATGATCGCGAGCCCGCGCACCGACGCCCAGGCCCTTTCGGGCCTCACCGTCGGCTTCGACATCGGGGGCACCAACCTGCGTGCCGCCGTCGTCGACGCCGAGGGCCACATCGTCGACTCCGCGGCCATGGCCTCCTCGGGTACCGCCACGGGCCTCGAGGACGGTATCGTCCGGCTCGTCGGCGAGCTCTCCGCGCGCAACCGCATCGAGGCCGTCGGCGTGGCCGTCGCCGGCTTCCTCGACGCCGAGTGCGAGACCGTCCGCTTCGCCCCGCACCTGCCGTGGCGCGACGCGCCGGTGCGCCGCACCTTGGCCGACCGCCTGGGGCTGCCGGTGCGGCTCGAGCACGACGCGAACTCCGCGGCCTGGGGCGAGTACCGCTTCGGCGCCGCGACGGGCGTGCGCGACTGGGTGCTCTTCGCTGTGGGCACCGGCATCGGCACCGCCCAGATGCACGACGGCGAGATCTTCCGCGGCGCCTACGGCACCGCCCCGGAGCTCGGCCACCTGACCGTGGTGCCGGGCGGGCGGCGCTGCCCCTGCGGCAAGCTCGGCTGCCTGGAGCGCTACTGCTCGGGCACCGCGCTCGTCGTCAGTGCCGTCGAGATCGTCCACTCGCACCGCTTCCACGGCTCCAAGCTGGCCGAGCACGTCCGCCGCGACCCCTCGGCCGTGACCGGCGAGCAGGTCATGGCCGCCGCCCGTGCCGGGGACCCGGCCGGCAAGGCCGTCGTCGACGACTTCTCCGACTGGTTCGGCCAGGGCCTCTCCGTGATCGGCGACCTCTTCGACCCGGAGCTGATCCTGCTCGGCGGCGGGGTCTCCCGCGACGCCGACCTCTACCTGCCCGAGGCGATCGAGACCTTCGAGTCCGGGGTGGTGGGCACCGGCTACCGGCCCACCGCGCGCGTGGCAGTCGCGGAGCTGGGCGCCGACGCGGGTATGATCGGTGTGTCCGATCTGGCGCGTCGCGCCGCGCGAGCGTGACCTGGTTCGTGCGACCATGTGGCCAACGTGGCCGTGTCGCAGAAGCACGGGGCAGCGCGGGCACGTGACCTCAAGGAGCGCAACGCGTGCACTCCGACCGCCGAAACCCCCGCGCCGGCGCGGGGCAACGAGGGAGAGCTATGCATAACAAGTGGTACTGGACGTTCAAGCACATCCTGATGGGGCCGTTCCTGCGGGTGTGGAACCGTCCGGTCCTGGAAAACGGGCAGAACATCCCGGAGGAGGGCTCCGCGATTCTGGCCTCCTCGCACCAGGCGGTCATGGACTCCTTCTACTTCCCGCTGCTGTGCGACCGCCAGCTGACCCACCCGGCCAAGAAGGAGTACTTCACCGGCAAGGGGATCAAGGGCGCGATCAAGCGCTGGTTCTTCACCACCGTCGGCCAGGTCCCCGTCGACCGCCAGGCCAAGGGCGCCGGCGAGACTATGGCCGCGGCGGCCCAGAAGGTCTTCGACCGCGGCGACTTGTTCTGTATCTACCCGGAGGGCACCCGCTCGCCCGACGGCCGCATCTACAAGGGCCACACCGGCATGGCGCGCATCGCCCTGTCCACCGGCGAGACCATCATCCCGGTCGGCATGGTCGACACCCGCAAGGCCAACCCGATCGGCACCACCTTCCCGCGGCCGCACAAGGTCCGCGCGATCGTCGGCGCCGGCATCGACCCGCTGGCCTGGGCGCGCAACCGCCGCATGGACCCGGCCGACCACGAGACCGCCCGCGCGCTGACCGACTACGTCATGCACACGCTCTCCAAGATCACCGGCTACGAGTACGTCGACGCCTACGCCTCCGAGGTGCGCGCCTCGCTCGAGGCCGGCAAGGGCTACCCGGCCAGCACCGAGCCGAAGGGCGACCCGGCCGCCCGCCGCCCCGGCCACTACCCGAAGAACGGCGAACACGCCGTCAAGGACGCAGAGAAAGCCGCCGAGAAGGCCGCGGAGAAGTCCTCCGAGAAGGGCGCCGACTAGGGCACAGGTGGCCCGCGCCGCCAAGCGGTGGGCAGCACTCCGCACTCCACCGCGGGGGCGGCCCCCGCCGGGCCCCGCACGCGCCCCGGCACCCCGTCAACCAGGGCGTTCGCGGAGCCGGATAAACCGGCCCGCATGCCCCGGGGCCGCCGAGCCATTTTCCCTGCAAGGGTTCCTGCGGCTATCCTGTGCCCCACGCGCGGCACCGAATCCGCCGCGACAGGTCCAGCACAGCCACCTCGAGGGAGCCCCATGATCCACGC
The DNA here is from genome assembly GCF_030211955.1 of Corynebacterium frankenforstense. Taxonomy (GTDB): domain Bacteria; phylum Actinomycetota; class Actinomycetes; order Mycobacteriales; family Mycobacteriaceae; genus Corynebacterium; species Corynebacterium frankenforstense_A. The sequence goes on from NZ_JASODI010000002.1 coordinate 8,788, forward strand.
GTCCCGGCCCGCCACCGGGCTCTCCGCCGTGGCTCCCGAGCGTAAGAAAGTGCGCCTGGCCTGGCCGGACGTGGCTAAGGGCCTGTCGATCATCGGCGTGGTCGTCCTGCACGTCTGCCTCGAGGTCCCCAACGGCATGGAGACCGCGATCGCGGGCGTCAACCACGTCCTCGACCCGCTGCGGATGTGCCTGTTCTTCCTCGTCAGCGGCCTGTTCTCCGCGAAGGTCATGCAGATGACCTTCAGCGAGCTCTTCTGCCGCCGCCTCTGGTTCTTCATCGTGCCCTACGTGCTGTGGACGCCGGTGGAGATGTCGCTCAAGCGCCACCAGTGGGAGCTCCTCTTCGACCAGGAGATGCCCGGGCCCGGCACCTATATCGCGGCGGTCGTCTCCAGCGAGAACATGTACTGGTTCCTCTGGGCCCTGATCGCCTTCAACGTCTTCCTGTGGGCCACCCGCCGTCTGCCGCGGTGGGCCGCGCTCGCCCTGACGCTGACCCCGCTGCTGATCCTGCCGCTCAACCAGGAGTTCACGGCGGTGGCCCAGGCGATCATGTTCCTGCCAGTGTTCATGGTCGGCGTCCACTTCAGCCTGGCCATCCGCCAGTTCGCCACCGAGCCGGTCGCCCCGGTCAAGGTCGTCGCCTCGGTCGCGCTCTACATCGCCGGCTTCGCCGTCTACGCGCTGTGGCGCCTGGTCGCCGACTTCGGCCTCGACCCGGTGGCCTGGCCGCTGTGGCCGGGCGCGGTCATCCGCCCCGACGAGATGTGGATCGTCGTGCGCGCCGTCGGCCAGATGCTCATGCTCCCGGCCGCCGTCCTCGGCGCGCTCGCACTGTCGAAGGTCCCGTTCGTCTCGGGCTTCCTGCAGTTCGTCGGCCGCCACACCCTGCCGATCTACCTGGGCCACCCGATCGCGCTGACGCTGATCTTCACCCCGATGTTCCTGGCCACCGACGGCATGGAGATCGGCACCGGCAGCGGCGGGTTCGCCACCCGTACCGGCGTGTGGTTGGTCATCGGCATGCTGGCTGCCGCGCTCGGCTCCTTCGTCCTCTGGGCGCTGGCCCGGGTGCCGGTGATCGGCTGGTCGCTCAAGCCGCCGCCCATCGAGCCGCTGCGGCAGCGTATCCTCGCCCGGGTGCACCACAGCGCCCCGCGAGCCGAGGGCGCACAGCGAATCGGACAGCCCACCGGGAGGCGACACCATGACTGACAAGGCCAAGAAGATCGTCATCGTCAGGCTGGCCCTCGTCGTCGCCTTCACGCTGGCCTACGTCATCCTCGCCGCCCTCGAGTTCCACAAGGAGCTCGTCGGCTCGGTCGCGGTGGTCCTCATCATCGCCGCGATGTTCGTCCCCGTCCCCGGCGAGCGCGCCCGCAGGCACTGAACCCCCCCCAACTGACGACGCCCGCGGCACCCACCGCGGGCGTTTCCCTCACTCCTGGCGCGTGGCGGGCGCCGGGGCGCCCGCGGCCTGCGGCCACAGCAGCACGCGCGGGCTGAGAAGTGCGAGCACGATCAGGGCGACGGCCAGCAGCAGGTAGCTGGAGCCGGCCAGGTGCTGCCAGGCGGACCAGGCCAGCTCGACGTCGCTGCCGCGCGGCAGCCAGGTGTGCGGCTGCACGGCCATCGCGACAACGGCCAGCCCGGCCCAGATCCGTCCGGTAAGGGTGCCGGAGAGCGCGGTGACCAGCGCGGCGGGGATCAGCCACACCCAGTGGTGCGACCAGGAGACCGGCGAGCAGACCAGCGCGATCAGCGAGACAAGCACGAGCGTGCCGGCGGCCGCCCCGCGCGGCCGCGCGCGCTTCGCGGCCTCGGCGGCACCGGCCTCAGGGACCCCGGCACCGGCCCCGGTCGTGGCCGCCGCGCCGAGCGCCGCCGCGCCCCGGGCCCGGCGGGCGAGCAGGATACCGGCGACGGTGACCGCGGCGATGGTGGTCGCCACGGCCACCAGCCACACCCCGGTCTGCCGGTCGCCGGTCAGGCGCACGATCATGCCGGTGGCCGACTGGTTGGTCGAGTACGCCAGTCCGCCGATGCGCTCCGGGGAGCCGAGCGCGGAGAACCAGTACTCCTTCCACACCGCGACGTCCGGCAGGGCCGAGAGGAGGGTGAGCGCCACGGCGGTGGCCACCATGCGCGCCGCGCCGGCCCAGTCGCGGCGCAGCAGGAAGTACAGGCCGAAGACGGCCGGGGTCAGCTTCACCGCGGCGGCCAGGCCGGCGAGTATCCCGCGCGGCACGCGCCCGCGGCCCAGGGCGTCGTAGGCGACGAGCCCCATGAGCAGGATGTTGACCTGGCCGAAGTCGAAGGTCTGCGAGGCGGGCTCCAGGAACGCGCAGACGGGCGCGGCAACCAGCGCCCAGCGGCGCGACGCGACGTCGTCAAGCGGGGTGGCGGAACGCAGGAACAGCGCGATGACCACCCACAGCACCACGGCGCTCGCGAGGTTGAGCAACGCGCCGCCGAGGCCGAGCGGCAGCAGCCGCAGCGGGGCGAAGAGCGCGGCCGCCAGCGGGGGATAGGTGAAGGGCAGCTCGATGCCCTGGGTCTCGAAGCCCATCGAGTAGATCGGCAGGCCCTCCGCGTAGGCGTCGCCGCCGCCGCGGTAGACGCCGAAGTCCACGAGCCTGCGCCACATCAGTCCCTCGCCGCCGCGCAGCGCGCGCATGTCGATCATCCAGTAGACCGCGACGACCACGGCGGCGACCGCGCCGAAGGTCAGCAGGCCGCGCGGCGGCCCGGAGATCGGGCGGTCGCGGCGTGCGGTGGGCTCGGGGACGGGAACGGTGCTCACCCGGGTGAGTATAGGGTGCCCGGCCACGTCTGACGACGCCCCGGCCCGCCCCAGGTGTGACCGGCGCGCGCCTGGTCGTCCACGCGGTGGGACGTGGCCGCTAGACTGTGAGCACGGCCACCGTCTCCGGCCCCGCAGCGAGGTGGGCGGGCGGCCGAACCGCCGAGACGAGACACGGACGACGAGTAAAGGAAGCGGGCAGGCCGTTGCGGTACTTCTACGACACCGAGTTCCTGGAGGACGGTCGGGTCATCGAGCTGGTCTCCATCGGTGTGGTCGCCGAGGACGGCCGCGAGTTCTACGCCGTCTCCACCGAGTTCGACCCGTCCCGGGCCAACCCGTGGGTGCGCGAGCACGTGCTGCCGCAGCTGCCCCCGCCCGAGGACCGCGCCTGGCGCCCGCGCGCCCGCATCCGCAGCGACCTGACGGAGTTCCTCACCGGCGGGGAGGGCGTGCCGCGCCGCGAGCGGCTGCACCCCGAGCTGTGGGCCTGGGTCGGCGCCTACGACCACGTCGTGCTCGCCCAGCTGTGGGGCGACATGTCCGGGCTGCCGCGCTCGATGCCGCGCTACACCCGCGAGCTCAAGCAGCTCTGGGAGATGGCCGGCCGGCCCGGCCTGCCCGATCCGCCGCGCGGCACCCACGACGCCCTGGTCGACGCCCGGTTCAACCTGGTGAAGTTCCGCCGCTGCGTGGCCGCGCTGCCCCTCGGCGAGGACAACCGCGTGCTGCGCGGAGGCGGCGCCGGGTGACGCGGTTGATTCCTTTCGGAGCCAACATGCTTTAATGAATCGCGTGAGCTGGACTGTAGACATCCCCAAAGAAGCCCTGCCGGATCTGCCGCCGTTGCCGGACGGCATCAGGGAGGCGTGGGAGGACGTCATCTCCCGTGAGGCCCACCAGCAGCCGAACTGGGACCGGCGCGACGCCGACCAGGTGCGCAAGATCCTCGAGTCGGTGCCGCCCGTGGTGGTCGCCCCCGAGGTCTACGGCCTGAAGAAGCAGCTGGCCGACGTCGCCAACGGCAAGGCCTTCCTGCTGCAGGGCGGTGACTGCGCCGAGACCTTCGAGTCGAATACCGAGCCGCACATCCGCGCCAACATCAAGACGCTGCTGCAGATGGCCGTCGTGCTGACCTACGGCGCCTCGACCCCGGTCATCAAGGTCGCCCGCATCGCCGGCCAGTACGCCAAGCCGCGCTCCTCGGACCACGACGCCAACGGGCTGCTCAACTACCGCGGCGACATCGTCAACGGCGTGGCCCCCACCGAGGAGGCCCGCCGCCACGACCCGGCCCGCATGGTGCGCGCCTACGCCAACGCCGGTGCGGCGATGAACCTCGTGCGCGCCCTGACCGCCTCGGGCACCGCGGACCTCTACCGGGTCACCGAGTGGAACCGCCAGTTCGTCGCAAAGTCCTCGGCCGGCGCGCGCTACGAGGCGCTGGCCAAGGAGATCGAGCGCGGCCTGCGCTTCATGCAGGCCTGCCAGGTCGACGACTCCTCGCTGCGCACCGCGGAGGTCTTCTGCTCGCACGAGGCGCTGCTGGCCGACTACGAGCGCGCCATGCTGCGCCTGCACGAGGACGAGGACGGCCGCCTGCGCCTGTGGGACCTCTCCGCCCACCAGCTGTGGATCGGCGAGCGCACCCGCGGCCTCGACGACTTCCACATCAACTTCGCCGCCCTGATCGCCAACCCGGTCGGCCTGAAGATCGGCCCGACGATCACCCCGGAGGAGGCCGTCGCCTACGCCGACCGCATCGACCCGAACTACGAGCCCGGTCGCCTGACCTTCGTCTCGCGCATGGGCTACGACAAGGTCCGCGAGGTCCTGCCGGGCATCGTCAAGGCCGTCGAGGAGTCCGGGCACAAGGTCGTCTGGCAGTGCGACCCGATGCACGGCAACACCTTCACCGCCTCCAACGGCTACAAGACCCGCCACTTCGACAAGATCCTCGACGAGGCCCAGGGCTTCTTCGAGGTGCACCGCAGCCTGGGCACCCACCCGGGCGGCCTGCACATCGAGCTGACCGGCGAGGACGTCACCGAGTGCCTCGGCGGCGCCGAGGACATCACCGACGTCGACCTGCCGGGCCGCTACGAGTCCGCCGTCGACCCGCGCCTGAACACCCAGCAGTCCCTCGAGCTGGCCTTCCTGGTCGCCGAGATGCTGCGCCGCTAGGTGCGCCCGGCCCCGCGCGGTGCGTGGGGCCGTGATTGACGACGCCGGCGGTGTGCGCGTGTGCGTGCACCGCCGGCGTAGTCGTGTCCGGGGTGCCTGGGGCACCCCGGGCGCCTGCATCGCCGGCGCCGGGGCCGGCGGAGGAGCTGGGGCGTGCCGGGCGTGCGGCCTGTGGCGGGACCGGCCCGGCGGCGGCTAATCGCCCGTGGTGGAGAGCTTGACCGTGTCGTCGGGGGAGGCCGTGCCGCCCGCGCGCGGCGACTGGCGGTAGACGCGTCCGTCGCCGGTGGCCGGCGAGGGCTTCAGCCCGGCCTCCTCGATGGTCTCGCGGGCGTCGGCGGCCTTCTTGCCCACCACGCGCGGCACCTTCACCTTGCCCGGCAGTGTGACGGTGACCCGCGGGTCGGCGGGGTCGACGAGCTCGCCGGCCGCGGGAGAGACCGCCAGCACCTCGTCGGCGCTGTCCGCGGTGCGCGAGTCGTCGCGCTTGACCTCGACGGTCAGGCCTGCGTCGGCTAGCTTCGTGCGCGCCGCGTCGATCTTCTCGCCGACGACGTCCGGAACCTCCACGGCGTTGGAGACCGTCAGCTGCACCGAGGACCCGCGCGTGGTGGCGGTGCCCGTCGGCGGGTCGGTGGTGATCACGTGGCCGGCCGGGGTCTCGGCGTCGAACTTCTCCACCGTGCCGGAGACCTTCAGGCCCGCGCCCTCGAGCACCTCGGTGGCCTGCTGCGTGGACATGCCCGCCACGTGCGGGACCTCCACCGGGGCGGGCCCCTTGCTCAGGTGAAGCGTGACCATCGAGCCGACCGGCACGGCGTTGCCGGCGGCCGGCTCGGTTTTGGCCAGGTCGCCCTCGGCGACGTCGTCGGAGTGGACCTCCTCGCCGTACTCCCAGTTCAGCGTGCGCTCGGAGAGCAGCTGTTGGTAGCGCGCCGGGTTCGCGCCCTCCTGGATCTCGGGCACGGTGGGTCGGCCCTGGGAGACGAGCACGGTGACCTCCCGGCCGCGGACCTGGCGGTCGGGGAAGTCCGGCTCGGTGCCCGTGGAAAAATCGACCGGGATGTCGTCGTCGTAGACCTCGCGGGTGACCGCGGAGAAGCCGGCCTCCTCCACCTGGGCGACCGCGCTCGAGCGGTCCAGCCCGATGACCTGCGGGATCTCCCCGTAGCGGCCCGAGCCCAGCCACCAGCCGCCCACGGCGACGGCCGCGAGGATCACCGCGACCACGGTCAGCCAGGCCGCCAGTCGCCACGGCGAGCGGTTCGACAGCGGCTTCTCCGCGCGCGTCGCCCGGCCCTCCTCGTCCGGCGGCGCGCCGTCGTAGTCGTCGTAGTCGGCGGGGCGGTCGTCGTAGCGGTCCGGGGAGCGGTCGTCGTAGGTGCCGTCGTAGCCGTCCGGGCCGGCCGCGGGGTAGCCTGCGGTGCCGTAGCTGGCGTCACCGAAGAGCCCGTCGCCGTCGGCCGCCGGCAGCAGCGCGGTGCCGTACCCGCCCGGCCCGGGGCCCACCGGACCGTCGGGCGCGCCGGGGCCGCCCCACCGCGTCTCGCGCGGGTCCCGCCACTCCCCGGGGTGGTCGTCGGCCCCGTAGCCGTCGGCGTAGTCATCGGTCCCGTAGCCGTCGGGCCCGTCGCCGCCTTCGTCGACCTCGCCCTCGCCCTCGGCGGGCAGCAGCATCGTGTCGTCGGCGTCCGGGTCCCGACGGTCCGGGCCGCGGAAGCTGAGCACACCGGTCGGCGCCAGCACCCCGGCCAGCCCGGTGGTGTCCGTGGGCACCGCCGCCGCGCGGTGCGCGGCGGCGTCGTGCGGCACGGGCACGCGGAAGGTCGGCAGCGACAGCTCCCGCGCGACGTCGTCAAGCGCGTCCAGGAACTCGGAGGCGTCCCGGAATCGCTGCTCGGGATCGCGCACGGTGGCCCCGGCGACGAGCTCGTCGAAGAGCCCCGGCACGCCGCTGATGCGGCTCGACGGGGCGGGCACGTCGTCGTCGAGGCGCGCGTAGGCGTGCTCGAGGGCCGTCTCCCCGTTGAACGGGGTGGTGCCCGTGAGCAGCTCGAAGAGCATCACGCCGGCGGAATAGACGTCGCTGGCCGGCGTCAGCTCGTCGCCGCGCACCTGCTCGGGCGAGAGGTAAGCGGCCGTGCCGACGATCTTGTCGGTGCGCCCGGTGGCCACGCTCGCGGCGCGCACCAGGCCGAAGTCGGCGAGCTTGACCGAGTGGTCCGCGCCGATGAGCACGTTGTCCGGCTTGAGGTCGCGGTGGATCATGTCCGCCGCGTGCGCGGCCGCGAGCCCCGTGAGCACCGCGCGCATCACCGCGGCGGCCGCGTGCGGGGGCATCGGCCCGCGCTCGGCGAGCAGCTCGCGCAGGGTGCCTCCCGTGATCAGCTCCATGACCAGGAAGATCACGTCGCCGTCGGAGCCGAAGTCGTAGACGCCGACGAGGTTGGGGTGCGTCAGCTGCGCCATCGCGCGGGCCTCGCGGCGGAAGCGGTGGCGGAAGACGGGGTCGTCGACGTAGCGGTCGTCCATCACCTTCACGGCGACCGCGCGCGCGAGACGCATGTCCACGCAGCGGTAGACGGTGGACATGCCGCCGCGCGCGATGGGGTGGTCGATGCGGTACCGCCCCTCGAGCATGTCGCCGATCTCGAGATGACTCATGGCTACCAGTATGGGGGACGGCGGCGCCGCGGCAAACACCGGAGGCGGGCCGCGCGGCGGGCGCACAGTTTAGAATCGGTGCCGTGAGTATCCAGACAACCTCCCGTGACGCCCTGCCCGCCGACGAGCCGCTGCTCCTCCTCGAGGAGGCCGCCGAGCGCCTCGACGTGCCGGTCACCAGGGTCATCGACCTGCTCAAGGAGCACAAGATCATCGCCGTGCGCGCCGACGGCGCGACCGCCGTGCCCGAGGTCTTCTTCGACGCCAGGCGCGTCAACAAGTTCGTGCCCGGCGTCATCGCGCTGCTCTCCGACGGCGGCTACGACGACGAGGCCATCCTGCGTCACCTCTTCACCGGGGACGACACCCTGCCCGGGCGCCCCGTCGACGCCCTGCACGGGCACAAGGCCCGCGAGGTCATGCGCCGCGCCCAGGCGATGGCGTTCTAGTCCCGGCCCAGTCCCGGCTTAGCGTGCGCCGGCGTCGGTTCTCCCGGCGCCGGCTTTTTCGGCCCCGGGCCGGGCGGGGCTTCGCTTTCCGACGCCGCGCGTCGGCGCGGCGTTGACGGGGGAGCGGTCCGGCACCGCGAGTGCTCCCACGGCGCCCCAGGCGCACAGCGCGGCGATCGCCATGAACGCCACGTTGTAGAGCTGGTGGTTGCCCGAGCCGGTGAAGGCGACGGCGAGGACCACCGAGGCCCCGGCCGTCCACTGCACCAGGGCGCGCGGCACCGGGGTGACCGCGACGAGGGTGAGCAGGCTGGCGTAGTACCAGGGCAGCGAGACCGCGTTGAAGACGAAGGCCACCGCGTAGGCCACGGCGATGCCGCGCACGGCCTGCCGGTCGTTCTCGCGGAAGAGCCACCAGACCACGACCAGGCCGAGCAGCATGAGCACGCTGCCGACCGTGCGGAAGACGCCGAGCGGCTCGTTGAAGGTGAACGAGTCGTCGAGCACGCGCACGCTGTCGGTGACCAGGCCCGCCAGAAGCGACGGCAGGCTCAGCGGGTTGATCACCTTCGAGTTGCCGGAGATCTCGGCGAGCCAGCCCCAGGACGCACCCGAGGCCCAGGTCACCAGCGAGATCACCGCGACGGTGCCGGCGGTGCAGGCCGCGCCGGCGCCGAGGAAGGCGGCGAAGGCGCGGCCGCGCGGGATCGCCGAGAGCGGCAGGTCGGCGGAATCGGGGTCGGTGGCTGCGCTGGGGGAGGCGTCCGCGCCGTCCGCGCGCCGGGTGGCCTCGGCGCCGTCAGCGCGCCGGGTCAGCCGCGTGCCCAGGTGCCGGGTGGCCAACCAGACGACGAAGGGCAGCGCGATCGCCGCGGTCGCCTTCAGCGAGACGGCCACGGCGATGATCGCCACGCCGGCCACGAACCGCCGGTCGAGCGCCGCGACGAGGCCCAGGCTGACCAGCCCGACCATCAGCGACTCGTTGTGCATGCCGCCGACCATGTGCAGCACCAGCACCGGGTTGGCCACGCCCAGCCAGGTCGCCAGCGCGGGGTCGGCGCCCAGCCGGGCGGCGATGCGCGGCACGGCCCACAGGATCGCGGCCATGCCGGCCACCGACACCAGCTTGTAGAGCACCACACCGGCGGTAACGTTGTCGCCGACCAGGCGCGTGATGCCCTCGCCGAGCCACAGGTGCAGCGGCCCGTAGGGGGTGGTGGTGTTGCGCCAGTCGTGCGAGACCTCGAGCAGCATCGGGCCGGGGTTGGCGGCCGCGCCCTGCGTGTAGGGGTCGAAGCCGTCGCGCAGCATCGCGCCCTGCATCAGGTACGAGTAGACGTCGCGCGAGAGGATCGGCGCGGCCAGCAGCAGCGGCAGGGTCCACGCGGTGGTGCCGCGCACCACCGCACCCAGGCGGCGGTCGTCGGCGAGCGGTCCCAGGAACGTGCGGGTGAGATTGCCGACGTCCCGTGCGTCACCGCCGGCCACGTCCGTGGCGGCGCCTGCGGCGAAGACGGTGCGCCGCCCCGCGAGGATCCAGGCGGCGACGAGCAGGAAGATGCCCAGCCACAGGATCGAGCCGCACACCCCGGCCGCGTGGCCGTAGGCGAGCACGTTGAGGCCTAGGGCGTCGAGCACCCCGCCGCGGTTGCGGATGGCGCCGGCCCCGAACGAGGACGTGGCGATCAGCACGGTGGCCACCGTGCCGAGGACCAGCGGCGAGGGCAGGCGGTCCAGGAGGACTCCGAAGCGCGCCGGGACGCCCACCGGCGAGGCGCTCACCGGTGGCGGGCGGTGGCGCGCACCGCCAGGTCGGAGAGCACGTCGCGGGTCTCGTCGGGGAGGCCCTCGAGGTGGGCGAGGCCGGACTCGAGCAGTGCGCTGATGCGCTCCTCGACCTGCTCGCGCGCGCCCGTCGCGGCGATCGCGTCGGTGACCCGGGCGATGACCTCGGGGTCGGCCGAGCCGACGCCGGCGCGCAGCCGGGCGGCGGCCTCGGGGTCGGAGGCGTCGGCGCTGGCCAGCGCCAGGGCCAGCAGCACGGTGCGCTTGCCCTCGCGGATGTCGTCGCCGGCGGGCTTGCCGGTGACCTCCGGGTCGCCGAAGACGCCGAGCAGGTCGTCGCGCAGCTGGAAGGCCACCCCGACGTCGCGGCCGTAGCCGCGCAGCTTGCCGACGGTCCCCTCGTTCGCCCCGGCGAGCGCGGCACCCAGGTGCAGGGGGCGCTCGATGGTGTAGGCGGCCGTCTTGAAGCGGTTGACGGCGTCGGCGTCGGCGGGGTCCTCGCTGCCCAGCGCCTCGAGGGCGATGTCGAGCAGCTGGCCGCCGATGACCTCGGTGCGCATGGCGCGCCAGGGCTCGCGGACGCGACGCAGCGCGGCGTCGGAAAGCCCGGAGTCCTGCAGCATGTCCTCGGCCCACACCAGGGCGAGGTCGCCGGTCAGGATCGCGGCGGACTCACCGAAGTGGCCGGCGTCGCCGAGCCAGTCGCCGTCGTGGTGGCGGCGCTCGACGGCGCGGTGCACGGTGGGCGCGCCGCGGCGGGTGTCCGAGGCGTCGATGATGTCGTCGTGGATGAGCGCGCAGGCCTGGATGAACTCCAGCGAGCTCACGGCGCGGAGCACGGCCTGCGGGTCCTCGTCGCCGGCGAGGCCGTCGGCGGCGGTGAAGCCGACCCAGCCGTAGAGGGGGCGCACGCGCTTGCCACCGTCGAGGACGAAGCGGCTCAGGTGCCCGACGGCGCGGGCGACCGGCTCGCCGACCTTCGCGGCGTCGGGGGTGCGGGCGGAGATGTACCCGCGCAGGACCTCCGTGACCGCGGCGGGTACCTCGGCGGGTCGGAGAGTGCGGGCGTCCGGTGTCGTCATGGCTGTCAGCTGCCGTCCTTTCCCGGGGGAGCCGCCACGCGGGGCGTCAGTGGCGGGTGTGGTCCGCCCCCAAACTTACCGGGTGACCCGGCAGGGGCAGCGGAGCCCCCAGCACGGCGAAGCGGCGCGAGTCGCCGTCGAAGCGGAAGTCGCGCAGTACGTCGCTGAAACCGGCCGAGCGATAGAGGTGGAAGGCGGCGTTGGCCTCGTTCTCGACCTCCGGGGTGGACAGCAGCACGTGCGGGTGCGGCTGGTTCCACACCAGCTCGCGCAGCAGCCCGCGGCCGGTGCCGCGGGACTGGCGGCGCGGGTCGACGTGGATCTCGGCGAGCTCGAAGTAGTCGCGGCCCAGGTCCTCCAGGCCGCGGGGCTTCAGGCCCCGCATCACCTGGTGGTGCCACCACACCCGCGGGGTGCCGGAGAAGCCGTAGGCCAGGCCGGTGATGAACTCGCCGCGGTCGGTGCGCTCGGTGGCGATGACGCTGGTGAAGCCCGCCAGGCGGCACTCCTGGCGCCAGACGGCGATGCGGCCGGAGCGGATGGCGGGGTCGTAGCCCATCGCGTCGATGTAGATGTCCACGAGTTCGGGGGTGAGCAGATGGAACTCGGGAGCCGTCAGGCGGCGCAGGGATACGGTCATGGGCCCATGCAACCACCGTCGGCCACCCCGCGGCACGTGAGGGGGTGGGGTGTGTGGGGAAGAGGGCCGTTTATTCGAACGGATTCGAACAGGTGTGTGAATTATCGGAGGGCTGTGTCGCGGTGGGAGAATACCGTCTACGACATAAGGAAAACCGCAGAAGAGAACACGAAAGAAAGCGACGAGGTGCCCCACGATGCCGCAGCTGATCTCCGCCACCGCCTACCGTTCGAACCGTTCGTCGCGCTCGGCGCTGTTTCTCGCGAAGGCCTCCCGCCTGATGGCCCAGGCGGCCCGCGAGCGCGCCGCCGGGCGCCTGCGCGAGGCCCTCGAGTACGCCTACCAGGCCGGCCTGCGCGCGGCCGGGGCCCGCGTGGCCGACTCCCCGGTCGCCGGGCGGCGCCGCCTGCCCACCGGGGCCTGGGACCGGCTGAGTCTGGTCGGGCCGGGGGAGAAGGAGTGGGCCAAACGTCTCTCGCGGTATTCGACATTGCGGTCCCGCGTGCTCTCGGGGCTAGAATCGGGGGTGGACAAGGTCGTGGTCGACGAGCTGATCGCCGCGGTCGCTGACTTCATCGCCGAGATCGAGTACGGCGAGGGGGATCTTGCCGCCGCCTGAGGCTCATCGGGCGCGGCGGGAACTTTCCACCTCGGTCGGGCGTTGTGTCCAGTGACCGACGTCCCGGCCAAGAACTCACGTGGAGGAATTGTGGCGCTTTCTGAGCAGGAACAGCAGACGCTGCGCGAGATCGAGGAGTCACTGCTCGCCGACGACCCCAAGTTCGGGTCGTCGGTCGGTGACGACTCCGGCTTCACCGGGGGTGCCCCGGGTGGGTCGATCACGCTGCGCGGCGTGGCTCTCGGCGTGCTCGGCCTCCTGATGCTGCTCGGCGGCGCGATGCTCGCCCAGCAGTCCCTGTGGTTCATCGCGCTGAGCGTCACCGGCTTCCTCGTGATGCTCGGCGCCGGCATCTGGATGCTGCGCGGCGGCGGCTCGGCCGGCGGCTCGCGGACCTCCGCGCGCTCCGGCTCGCGCCCGCGCGCGACCACGGGCGGGGGCCGGCAGGGCTCCGGCTTCAGCCGGCGCATGGAGGACGACTTCCGCCGCCGCTTCGAGGGGCACTGACCTCCGTAGACCTTCCCGCCCGTTCCCGGGGGCGGCTTTCCTGACCGGTCGATGACGCTGCGTCATCGACCGGTTTTTCGTGTGTTCGGTGGGTCCCCGGCGCCGGTCACCGCCCCGCCCCACTTCGCCCCACCCAGATCCCCCACTTTGCCCCACCTTCCGCCCCTCGCCGGCGCGCGTGACGTCTCCCGCGCGCCGTTTTCTGGCCCACGGCGCGCCGATCGACGCCTTTCCTGGGCTTTTGGGCTCCGCAACCTGTTGCGAGGGCCGACTCATGGGGATTTTTGACGGCAGTGGGGGAGCTGTTGCGAGACCAGCCGTAACGTGTTGATGTTAAAGATGGGGCTAATGTGACTGAAGTGATTTAAGGTGACGCGCCCGCCCCACTTCGATTTACCCACATCTACCTGCGACTACGTTAAATGACGTCGCTGTAGTTCGCGCTCCCTCTCGTTCTGGTGGGGGGAAGTGGGTTAAAGTGGGGTCCAGCGGTTGGTGGTGGTCGAGATGACGTCACCTCCGTGGAAGGACAACCGGATCCTCTTTATCGGCGAGCGAAGGCAGGTGGTGCCGGGATGTTCCTCGGTACCTACACGCCCAAACTCGACGACAAAGGGCGGCTGACCCTGCCGGCGAAGTTCCGTGACGAGCTCGCCGGTGGGCTGATGATCACCAAGGGGCAGGACCACAGCCTCGCGGTCTACCCCCGGGAGGAGTTCGCGGCCCGCGCCCGTAAGGCCGCCGCGGTCTCCCGTACGAGCCCCCAGGCCCGTGCGTTCATCAGGAACCTGGCTGCCAGCGCCGACGAGCAGCGCCCGGACGGGCACGGGCGGATCACGCTCTCGGCGGCGCACCGCGAGTACGCGGGCCTGACGAAGGACTGCGTGGTCATCGGTTCGGTCGACTTCCTCGAGATCTGGGACTCCGAGTCCTGGGCCGCCTACCAGCGGGAGACGGAGGACGCCTTCTCGGCCGCGGACGCCGACGACGTCCTCGGCGGCCTGCTGTAGACAACTGCACACCGACCCGCGGAGCGCGTGCACGGGCTCCGTCCGGGGTCGACCGGCTCTGGTGTACTTCCCCGACATCAGAACGGTCCCCCGGGCGGGGCCCTGGACGCACCCCGCGAGCCCCGCGCCCCAGGCGACCACACCGCCGGAAGCCACCCACCACGACAACTTCAGCCGACCAGCACGGACAGCAACCGACCCCACGGATCCCCGTGGGCCGGACCCGGGAGAGGGGGAGAACGACCATGACGAAGCACCACGCCGCCGGCACCGACACGGCCGGGGCGCACGAGACCGACGCGGAGGACTACGCCGCCGCGCTGACCGCCAACCGTGGCCACGTCCCCGTGATGATCGACCGGATCACCGACCTGCTGCGCCCCGCCGTCGAGGCGGCGGGCCCCGACGCCGTCCTCGTTGACGCCACCCTCGGCGCCGGCGGGCACACGCTGCGCCTTCTCGAGGAGTTCCCGCAGCTCAACGTCATCGGCCTCGACCGCGACACCCAGGCGCTCGGCGAGGCGTGCGAGCGCCTCGCCCGCTTCGGCGCGCGCTTCGAGGCGTACCACACCCGCTTCGACGGTCTCGGCGAGGTCGCCGACGGACTGCGCAGCCCGTGGTCCCCGGGGGAGATTGACGACGCCGCGCCCGACGACGTCGCCGGTCCCGGCACCGTGGCGCGCATCGCCGCCGAACACGGCCTGGCCGGTGTGCTCTTCGACCTGGGCGTGTCCTCCATGCAGCTGGACCGCCCCGAGCGCGGCTTCGCCTACCGGGTCGACGCCCCGCTGGACATGCGCATGGACCAGAGCGGCGGGATGACCGCCGCCGACGTGCTCAACACCTACGACCACGGCCGGCTGGCCCACGTGCTCAAGACCTACGGTGACGAGCGCTTCGCCGGCAAGATCGCCTCGGCGGTCCTGCGCGAGCGCGAGCGCGAGCCGTTCACCACCTCCGGCCGCCTGGTCGAGCTCCTCTACGAGACGATCCCGGCGCCGGCCCGGCGCACCGGCGGCCACCCCGCCAAGCGCACCTTCCAGGCCCTGCGCGTCGAGGTCAACGGCGAGCTCGACGCCCTCGAGGCGGCCATCCCCGCGGCGACCGACCGGCTGCGCGCCGGCGGTCGTGCGGTGTTCATGAGCTACCAGTCCCTGGAGGACCGCATTGTCAAGCACGCGGTGCGCGAGCTGACCACGTCCACGACCCCGCCCGGCCTGCCCGTCGACCTGCCCGGCACCGCCCCGGACTTCCGCGCCGTCACCCACGGCGCCGAGAAGGCCGACGAGGCGGAGACCGCCGCCAACCCGCGTGCCGCCTCGGTACGTGTCCGTGCCCTGGAACGCCTCAACCCCGAGGGAGAGACCCGATGAGCCCGACTTCCGTCACGTCGCGTCCCCGGACCGCCGCCGGCACGACGTACGCGCCCCCGCGGCCCCGTCACGACGAGCGCCCGCGCCGCACCGTCCCGGCGCCTAAGCCCGCCCCCGGGCGCCGCGAGCGCCTCGACCGGCACGGCTCCGCCCGCCGGCAGTCCGGTCGCCTCGGCTCCCGCCAGGTCGTCTCCGTGCGCGGGCGGCGCGTGGCCACGCAGCGCGCCGACCCGCGCTGGTGGCGCATGGTCACCCTCGCGTTCTGCATGCTCATCGCCGGTGTCGGCGTGTCCATGTGGCTGTCGGGGCTGAGCACCCAGCAGACCTTCGAGATCCAGCAGCTGACCGCCCAGGAGGCGGAGCTGGACAACCGCATCGAGACCCTGGACCGCGACCTCGAGGACGCCCGCTCCACCGCGGGCCTGGCCGAGCGCGCCTCCGCCGAGAAGCTCGGCGTGCCGCTGCAGGCCGGGGTCCTCGCCGTCGACGAGAACGGAGAGGTCTCCGAGCGTCGCCCGGCGGAACAGGAGACGCGGCCTATCATTGACGTCAACGGGGACAGCCCCCGCGGTACGGTCGCTTCCAGCAACCCGGACAAGACGCAGGGGCTCTCCGAGAACCTCGCGCCGGTCCCGCAGGGGCAGACCCCCGGGCAGGCCGAGGCCAGCGACAACCCCGCCGCCCGGTCCAACCCGGTGCCGTACCAGGCGGGCATCGCCCGCTGAGGGCGGGTAGCGCCCGTTTCCGACAGAGGACCATCGAGAAGGAACCCGAGTGAGGTGACCAAGGGGCTGTGACGTCCTGGGACACGCGGGGAGGCCGCCGCCGACCAGGCCGGCCCCGCACACACAAGGAGGCGCTGGACAGGCGCCTGATGTGGGCGACCGTCGTCGTCGTCATCGCGGTCGCCGCGCTGATCGGCAGGCTCGGCTGGGTGCAGGTCGTCTGGGGCCCGGCCCTGGCCGAGCAGGCCCACGAGCAGCGCGCGCGCGTCTACGTCGAGCCCGCCCGCCGCGGCGAGATCACCGACCGCTCCGGCACCCCGATGGCCTACACCATGCAGGCCCGTTCGCTGACCGTCTCGCCGGACCTGCTGCGCAAGGAACTGCGTGAGCAGGACTTCAACGAGATGCGCGCCGAGGGCGCCACCGAGGGCCTCAGCGAGGAGGAGGTCGCCCGCCGTCTCGACGACTCCGTCGAGAAGACGCTGCAGGAGATGGCGGACCAGATCCCCGAGATGATCGCCGCGAGCTCCTCCGACGACGCCGAGACCCCCGGCGCCGCCGACTCGGACAAGGACTCCGACAAGGGCGACAAGGACAAGGACTCCGAAAAGGACTCCGACAAGAAGGACTCCGAGAAGGACGACAAGTCCGACAAGGACAAGGACAAGGACGGCCGGAAGGACGCCGGCGAGGTCGACTCCGACGAGATCCTCGACAAGCTGCACGCCGACACCCACTACGAGGTGCTCGTGCGCAACGTCGACCCGGACGTCGCCACCGGGATCGCCGCGCGCTTCCACGGCGTGGCCGCCGACCACCAGGACGTGCGCCAGTACCCGAACGGCGCGGTGGGCGACAACGTCGTCGGCCGCGTCTCCATGGACGGCCAGGGCCAGTTCGGCCTCGAGGCCTCCGCGGACGCCACGCTGACCGGCATCAACGGTCGCACCACCGAGGACGTCTCCACCGACGGCCAGGTCATCCCGGGCACGCTGCGCGACGCGGTGCCCGCCCAGGACGGCGAGAGCGTCTCGCTGACCCTGGACCTCGAGCTGCAGACCTACGTCCAGCAGCTCCTCGAGCAGGCCAAGGCCAACTCCGGGGCGAAGTCCGCCGAGGCCGTCGTCCTCGACGCGCACACCGCCGAGGTCCTCGCCATGGCCAACACCGGCACCATCGACCCGAACGGCGACGTCGAGAAGCAGGTCGAGCAGGGCAAGGACTTCGAGAACCCGACGATCTCCGCGCCCTACGAGCCCGGCTCCGTGGCCAAGATCATGACGGCCTCGGCCGCCATCGAGGAGGGCAAGACCACCCCGG
Organism: Corynebacterium frankenforstense; assembly: GCF_030211955.1. Classification (GTDB taxonomy): domain Bacteria; phylum Actinomycetota; class Actinomycetes; order Mycobacteriales; family Mycobacteriaceae; genus Corynebacterium; species Corynebacterium frankenforstense_A. Next base: position 25,950 of record NZ_JASODI010000002.1, read on the forward strand.
ACGAGGTCCACCAGGTCCCCGGATCCATCGACATGGCCGGCGTCACGGTCCGCGACGCCTGGGACCACGGCACCGTGCCGTACACGACCACGGGCATCTTCGGTAAGTCCTCCAACGTGGGCACGCTGATGCTGGCCCAGCGCGTCGGCGAGGACAAGTTCGCCGACTACCTCAACCGCTTCGGCATCGGCCAGCCCACCGGCGTCGAGCTACCCAACGAGTCCGCCGGCCTCCTGCCGACCCGCGAGCAGTGGTCCGGCGGCACCTTCGCCAACCTGCCCATCGGCCAGGGCATGTCCGTGACGGCCCTGCAGATGGCAGGCATCTTCCAGGCGCTGGCCAACGGCGGCGAACGCGTCGAGCCGCGCATCATCCGCGAGGTCACCGGCCCCGACGGCCAGGTCCGCGAGCAGGAGGCCCCGGCCACCACCCGCGTGGTCAGCCCCGAGACCGCCCGCACCGTCATCGACATGTTCCGCGCGGTCACCCAGGAGGACCCGTCCGGCGCCCAGCAGGGCACCGGCGCCAACGGCGCGATCGAGGGCTACCAGACCTCAGGCAAGACCGGCACCGCCCAGAAGGTCGACCCGAACACGGGCGCGTACTCGATGTCGGACTTCTGGATCACCTTCGGTGGCGTCGTCCCGGCCGACAACCCCCGCTACGTCATCGCGGTCATGGTCGATGACCCGGACCGTGGTGTCGAGCCCGGCGGCTCGGGCGGCCAGTCGGCCGCGCCGATCTACCGGGACATCGGATCCTGGCTGCTCAACCGCGACAACGTCCCGCTGTCCAAACCGATGGAGGGCAAGCTGATACTGCAGGCCGGCTGAGCGGGCTACAATTTCCGCGCCCGAGCCGGCGCCCGAGCCCCGGACAACAGAGACCCCGAGAACCCCGCCCCAAACCAATTCGTCCCGTCAGATACTCACCCGTTTCGTCTGGAGGAAAGACCGTGGCAGAAACCCTCACCCGCATAGCCGAGACCGCCGGAGCCGTCATCCACGCCCCCGGCGGCGCCGCGGCCTGCGGCGACGTCGAGGTCTCCGGGGTGGACCTGGTCTCGGACCGCCTCAACGAGGGCGACCTCTTCGCCGCCCTGCCCGGCACCCACACCCACGGCGCCGTCTTCGCCGCGAAGACCCCGGCCGCCGCGGTCCTCACCGACGCCGCCGGCGCCGAGATCCTGTGCGAGGCCAGCGAGACCCGCCCGGTCCTGGAGGTCGAGGACGTCCGCGCGGTCCTCGGCGACGTCGCCGCCGAGCTCTACGGCCACCCCTCGCGCGAGTTCACCGTCATCGGGGTCACGGGCACCTCCGGCAAGACCACCGTCAGCTACCTCGTCGAGGCCGGCCTCATGGCCGCAGGCGCGAAGGTCGGCCTGATCGGCACCACCGGCACCCGCATCGACGGCCGCAAGATCCCCACCTCGCTGACCACCCCGGAGGCGCCGACCCTGCAGGCGCTCTTCCGCCGCATGGCCGACGAGGGCGTGACCCACCTGGTCATGGAGGTCTCCAGCCACGCGCTGGCCCTGCGCCGCGTGCTCGGCGTGGACTTCGACGTCGCCGGCTTCACCAACCTCTCCCAGGACCACCTCGACTTCCACCCGACGATGGAGGACTACTTCCAGGCCAAGGCCCTCCTCTTCGACCCGGCCTCGCCGATGTCCGCCCGCCGCGCCGTCGTCTGCGTCGACGACGACTGGGGCGCGCGCATGGCCGGCCTCTGCCCGGACACCCTCACCGTGGCCACCCACGGCGAGCCCGGCGACGTCACCGTCGGCGAGGTCACCGCCGCCGCCGACGGCTCCCAGGACTTTCAGCTTTCAATTTCCGACGCCGCGCCCCGCGGCGTCCACCTGCCCCTTCCGGGTGTGTTCAACGTGGCCAATGCGTCGCTGGCCGTCGCGCTCGCCGAGCGCTGCGGCGTCGACCTGGACCGCTTCGTCGCCGGGCTGGGCGGCGTCTCGGTGCCGGGGCGCATGCAGCGCGTGGACCGCGGCCAGGACTTCATCGCCGTCGTCGACTACGCCCACAAGCCGGGCGCGCTGACCGAGGTGCTCGACACCCTGGACCACCAGGTCGACGGCCGGGTGGCCGTCGTCCTCGGCGCCGGCGGCGAGCGCGACCACTCCAAGCGCCCCCTGATGGGCGCGGAGGCGGCCAAGGGCGCCGACCTCGTCGTGGTCACCGACGACAACCCCCGCGACGAGGACCCCGCGCCCATCCGCGCGGCGATCGTCGAGGGCGCCCGCGGCGTCACCGATGGCCGGGCGACGGAGATCCGCGAGATCGGCTCGCGCCGCGAGGCCATCCGCGCCGCGGTGGCCTGGGCGCGCCCCGGCGACGCCGTGATCGTCGCCGGCAAGGGCCACGAGACCGGACAGCTGGTCCGCGGGGTGACCCACCCCTTCGACGACCGTGAGGAACTCGCCGCCGCCCTCGAGGCGCGGGCAGACAACAAGGAGAACGACCGATGATCGAGCTGACACTCGCCGAGGTCGCCGACGCCGTCGGCGGCACCCTCCACGACGGGGCGGACCCCGAGGCTCGGGTGACCGGGCCGGTGGAGTTCGACTCCCGCAAGATCGCCCCCGGCGGGCTCTTCCTGGCCCTGCCGGGCGCCCGCGTCGACGGCCACGACTTCGCCGCGCAGGCCGTCAACGAGGGCGGAGCCGTCGCAGCGCTGACGGCCCGCCCCGTCGGCGTGCCCGCGATCGTCGTCGAGCCGAAGGGCCCGGGCGACGCCACGGCCGAGGCCTACGCCAAAGACGCCGACGGCTCGGCCACCGCGGTCATCGACGCCCTCGGCGCCCTGGCCCGCCGCGTCGTCGACACGCTCGCGAGCGCCGACCGCCCCGAGGCCGAGCGCCTGACCGTCGTGGGCGTGACCGGCTCGGCCGGCAAGACCTCCACCAAGGACCTCATCGCCTCGGTGCTGCGCCGCTCCGGCTCCACCGTGGCGCCCCCGGGCAGCTTCAACAACGAGATCGGCCACCCCTACACCGCGCTGCGCTGCACGGAGGAGACCCGCTACCTGGTCGCCGAGATGTCCGCGCGCAACATCGGCCACATCGCCCACTTGGCGCGCATCGCCCCGCCGGCCGTGGGCGTCGAGCTCAACGTCGGCACCGCGCACCTCGGCGAGTTCGGCTCGCGCGAGAACATCGCCCGCGCCAAGGGCGAGCTCGTCGAGGCGCTGCCCGCGGCCGAGGACGGGGGAGTGGCCGTGCTCAACGGCGACGACCCCTTCGTCGCCGCGATGGCCCCGCGCACCAGGGCCCGCGTGGTGACCTTCTCGGCCGCCGAGCCGCCCGCCCCGGGCGCGGTCTACACCGCCTCCGACATCACGCTCGACGACGTCGCGCGCGCCTCCTTCACCTTCGGGGTGCGCGCCGCCGACGGCACCGTGGAGACCCACCCGGTGCGCCTGCGCGTCTTCGGCGCCCACCAGGTCTCCAACGCCCTGGCGGCCGCCGCGGTCGGCGTCGAGTCCGGCATCGCCCCGGCCGAGGTGGCCGCCGCCCTCAGCGAGCACGTCACCGCCAGCGCCAACCGCATGGACGTCCACACCCGCGCCGACGGCGTCACCCTCATCAACGACGCCTACAACGCCAACCCCGACTCGATGCGCGCCGGCATCGCCGCCCTGGCCTACACCGCGGCGGCCCGCCCGGAGGCCAAGAGCTGGGCCGTGCTCGGCGAGATGGCCGAGCTCGGCGGCGACGCCCTGACCGAGCACGCCCGCATCGGCGACGAGCTCGAGCGCTACCGCGTCGACCACCTCGTCGCCGTCGGCCACTCCGAACCGGTCGCCGAGCTCGCGCGCGCCGCCGAGGCGCGCGGGGTCACCACCCAACGGGTGGGAGACGCGGAGGCGGCCGCCGCGGTCGTCGGCAAGCAACTGCGCCGAGGCGACGTCGTGCTCGTCAAGGCGTCGAACTCGCAGGGCCTGTGGCGCGTGGCCGCGGCCTTGCAGGGACCGCCGGAAGCGCCCGGCGGCGGCGCTGCTAAGACTATTGACGGCAAGAACTAGCTAGACGAGAAGGTTTACCCGTGACCCAGATCATCATTGCGGCGACGATCAGCTTCCTCGTCTCGATATTCACCACCCCGGTGCTGATCCGCTACTTCAGCTCCGAGGGCCTCGGCCAGGAGATCCGCGAGGAGGGCCCCGCCTCCCACCTGCGCAAGCGCGGCACGCCGACGATGGGCGGCATCGCCGTGCTGCTCGGCATCGTCTGCGGCTACTTCGCCACGGCGATCTACGGGCTGGCCACCGGGCGCGACGCCGTCACGGCCAGCGGCCTGCTCGTGCTCGGGCTGACGCTGGCGCTGGGCCTGGTCGGCTTCCTCGACGACTTCATCAAGCTCTTCCGGCACCGCAACCTGGGCCTGAACAAGACCGCCAAGCTGTCCTCGCAGATCGCCATCGGTGTCATCTTCGCGATCCTGATCCTGCTCTTCCCCGACGACCAGGGCATCACCCCGGCCAGCACCAACCTGTCCTTCATCCGCGACATCCCGACCGCGGACATCGCCTTCGGCGGCGGGATCGGCCTGGTCGTCTTCGCCATCTTCATCCTGCTGCTCACCGCGGCCTGGTCGAACGCCGTCAACCTCACCGACGGCCTCGACGGCCTGGCCGCGGGTGTCACCAGCCTGGTGATGGGCGCCTACACGATCCTGACGTTCTGGCAGTACCGCAACTCCTGCGGCGAGACCGTCGTGCCCGGCTGCTACGTCGTGCGTGACCCGCTGGACCTGTCGGTGCTCGCCGCCGCCGGCCTCGGCGCCTGCATGGGCTTCCTGTGGTGGAACGCCGCGCCGGCCAAGATCTTCATGGGCGACACCGGCTCCCTGGCCCTCGGCGGCCTGGTCGCGGGCCTGTCGGTCGCCTCGCGCACAGAGCTGCTCATGGTCGTCATCGGCGCCCTGTTCGTCATGGAGGTCACCTCCGTGGTCATCCAGGTCGCCGTGTTCAAGACCACCGGCCGCCGCTTCTTCCGCATGGCGCCGTTCCACCACCACTTCGAGAACGGCGGCTGGGCCGAGACGACCGTGACGATCCGCTTCTGGCTGATCGCCGCGATGGCCGTCGGCCTCGGCATGTCGATCTTCTACGGCGAGTGGCTCAACGCCGCCGGCGAGGGCGGCCTGATCGACGCCCTGGCCGTCGCCACGCCCACCTGGGGAGTGATCTAGATGCTGCCCGGCCACGTGCTCGTCGCCGGCGCCGGGGTCTCCGGGGCCGGCGCCGCCCGTCTGCTCTCCGGCATCGGCGTGACGGTCACCGTCGCCGACGACGACGCCTCGGCCCGGGAGCGGTTGCTGGCCTCGATTGACGACGTCGCGTCCCAGCCCGGGCGCGCACAGGTGCGCGCCTGCGGGTTGGACGAGGCGCGCTCGCGCTTCGCCGACGTCGACCTCGTGGTCACCTCGCCGGGCTGGCGGCCCGACTCTGCGCTGCTGGTGGCGGCCGCCGAGGCCGGGCTCGACGTCATCGGCGACGTCGAGATGGCCTGGCGCCTCGACCGCGCCGGGCACTTCGGTGCCCCGCGGCGCTGGCTGGCCGTGACGGGCACGAACGGCAAGACCACGACGACGGGCATGCTCGCCGCCTGCATGCAGGCCGCCGGCGAGCGCGCCGTGGCCGTGGGCAACATCGGCGTCGCCGTGGCCGACGCGCTGGACGGGGCGGAGCGCGTCGACGTGCTCGTCGCCGAACTGTCCAGCTTCCAGCTGCACTGGGCGCCGACGCTCACCCCGGACGCCGGGGTGCTGCTCAACCTCGCCGACGACCACCTCGACTGGCACGGCAGCTTCGCCGCCTACGCCGCGTCCAAGGCGCGCGTGCTGCGCGGGCCGGTCGCCGTGGCAGGCGTCGACGACGCCCACGTGCGCGAGCTCCTCGCGGGAGACGCCGGCGCGTCTCCCGCCGCCGCCGGGGAGACCGTGCACGCCGCGCCCGCCGACGGTCACCGCTTCATCGGCTTCACGCTGGGCGAGCCCGCCCTGGGCCAGGTCGGCGTGGTCGACGGCCGCATCGTCGACCACACCGGCGCCGGCCCCGTCGATGTCGCGCCCGCCGAGGGCATCGACCCGCCCGGCCCCGCCGGGGTGCTCGACGCGCTGGCCGCCACCGCCATGGCCCGCAGCCAGGGCGTGGCCCCGGCCGCGATCGCAGAGGCGCTCGCCGGCTTCCACGTCGCCCGCCACCGCGGCCAGACCGTGCTCGTCACCGATGACGTGCGCTGGGTCGACAACTCCAAGGCCACCAACCCGCACGCCGCGGTCGCCGCGCTCAAGGGCGTCGACCGCGTCGTCTGGATCGCCGGCGGCCAGCTCAAGGGCGCCCACGTCGACGACATGGTCGCCGCCCTGGCCCCGCACCTCGACGCCGCGGTCCTCCTCGGCGTCGACCGGGCCATCCTGGCCGAGGCACTCCACCGCCTCGCCCCGCAGGTGCCCGTCGAGACCGTCGAGACCACCGATCCCGAGGCCGCCATGACCGAGGTCTGTCAGGCCGCCGCCCGCCACGCCCGGCGTGGCGGAACCGTCGCGCTCGCGCCCGCCGCGGCATCCTTGGACATGTACACGGGCATGAGCCAGCGCGGGGACCTCTTCGCGGCGGCCGCCCGCGAGGTCACCGGGAAGGACGGGCCCAGATGAGTCTGACGAAGAAGGTCTCCGACGGCCTCTCTGCGCTGGACAGCCGGCCGGGTCTCGATTACCTGATGATCCGCCTGACGGTGCTGCTGCTCACGGGCATCGGCGTCGTGATGGTCATGTCCAGCTCGATGACCTGGTCGGTCATCGAGGGCTCGTCGGTCTGGGGCGGCGCGGCCCGCCAGACCGCGATGGTCTTCGCCGGCCTCGTCGCCTTCTGGGCGATGCTCAAGATCCCCCCGCGGCGCCTGCGCGCGGCCGCCTGGTGGCTGCTCGGCATCGCCGTGGCGCTGCTGATCGCCGTGCTCATCCCGGGCCTCGGCACGGGCCGCGAGGAGGTCGGCTCCCAGTCCTGGCTGGTCCTCGGGCCGTTGCGCCTGCAGCCCTCCGAGGCCGCGAAGATCGCCGTGGCCATCTTCGGCGCCCACCTGCTGGCCGACCGCCGCTCCCGCGGTCTCGGCCTGCGCAGCCCCTTCACCATCTTCATCGCCATCGGCGTCGCCATGACGCTGCTGATCATGGCCGAGGGCGACCTCGGCATGGCCGTCGCCTTCGCGCTGGTCGTCGGCTTCGTGCTCATCTTCGCCGGCGTGGACAAGCGCTGGCTGATCGGCCTGATCAGCGCCGGCGCGATCACGATGGTCGCCGTCTTCGCCGGCGGCGGCTTCCGCTCGCACCGCTTCCACGTCTACTTCGACGCGCTGTTCGGCCGCTTCACCGACACCCGCGGCACGGCGTTCCAGTCCTACCAGGGCTTCCTCTCGCTGGCCGACGGCTCCCTCGGCGGCGTCGGCCTGGGCCAGTCGCGCGCGAAGTGGTTCTACCTGCCCGAGGCCCGCAACGACTTCATCTTCGCCATCATCGGCGAGGAGCTCGGCCTGTGGGGCGGCGCGCTGGTGATCATCCTCTTCGGCACGCTCGGCTTCTTCGGCCTGCGCACCGCTCTGCGCGCCGCGGACCACTACCAGGCGCTGGTCGCCGGCACACTGACTGCCACCGTCGTCAGCCAGGCCTTCATCAACATCGGCTACGTCGTCGGCGTCCTGCCGGTCACGGGCATCCAGCTGCCGCTGATCTCCGCGGGCGGCACCTCGGCGATCATCACCCTGGCGGCGATGGGCATCCTCGCCAACATCGCCCGTCACGAGCCGGCGGCCGTCTCCGCGATGCAGTCCTACGGCCGCCCGGTCTTCGACCGGCTGCTGTTCATCGGCGAGCCCGACACCCCCGCCGTCCGCCGCGACGGTTCCCGACGCCCGCGCCGCACCCGCGGCGAGGCACTGACCTCCGGCCGGCGCAGCCGGATTGACGACGCCCCGGTGCGCGCCGGCGCGCGCACGGGCTCCCGCTCCGGCGGGGGCGAGACCCGCGCCGCGGGCGAAGCCCGCGTCGCCCGCGGCGCGCGCGGCACACGCAGCACCCGTAACTCTCGGACCGGGCGGGACCGACGGGACGTCGGCAATCGAACGCGCAACGCACCCACGAGCCAAAGGAGATACCACCGATCATGAAGCACGTCCTCGTCGCCGGCGGCGGCACCGCCGGGCACATCGAGCCCGCGCTGGCCGTCGCCGACGCGCTGAGCGCGCGCGGGGCGACCGTCGAGGCGCTCGGCACCACGCGCGGTCTGGAGACCGACCTGGTGCCCGCGCGCGGCTACCGGCTGCGGCTGATCGACCCGGTGCCCATCCCGCGCAAGCTCTCGGCGGACCTGCTCAAGGTCCCCGGGCGCGTGACCAAGGCGGTTCGGCAGACCCGCGAGATCCTGCGCGAGAGTGACTTCGACGCCGTCGTCGGCTTCGGCGGCTACGTCGCCGCGCCGGCCTACATGGCCGCGCGCACGCTGAAGATCCCGTTCTACGTCCACGAGGCCAACGCGCGCGCCGGCATGGCCAACAAGCTCGGCGTGCGCCTGGGTGGGGTGGGCTTCAACGCGATGGCCGACTCGGGCATGCCCGGCGAGGTCGTCGGCATCCCGGTGCGCCGCGGCCTGACCGGCGACCGCAGCGGCGAGGCCGCCGCGCGCGGGCGCGAGCAGTGGGGCCTCGACGAGGACCGCTCCACGCTGCTGGTCACCGGCGGCTCGCAGGGCGCGGTGCACCTCAACGCCGCGCTCGCCGACGCGCTGCCGGAGATCCTCGGCGAGGGCTTCCAGGTGCTGCACGCCTACGGCAAGAAGAACCCGGCGCCGGAGCCCGCGGAGCACTACACGGCCGTGCCCTACATCGAGGACATGGCGGCGGCCTACGCGGTGGCGGACCTGGTGGTCTGCCGCTCGGGCGCGATGACCGTCGCCGAGGTCACCGCCGCCGGGCTGCCGGCGGTCTACGTGCCGCTGCCGCACGGCAACGGCGAGCAGGGCCTCAACGCCGCCGACGTCGTCGCCGCCGGGGGCGCGCGGTTGATCGCCGACGCCGACATGACCGGCGAGGTGCTCGCCGAACAGGTCAAGGAGATCCTCGGCCGACCGGACATCTACCAGGACATGCGCAACGCCGCGCACGCCACCGGCGAGGAGGGCGCGGCCGACCGCATCGCCGCGCGCGTGCTCGCCGACCTCGGGGCCGGCGACCCCGGGGTCGCGGAAGGGAAGGACGCTTAAACCATGGCCGAACACCACGACATCTCCCGGGTCCACTTCGTGGGCATCGGCGGGGCCGGCATGTCCGGCCTGGCGCACATCCTGCTCGAGCGCGGCGGGGTCGTCTCCGGCTCCGACCGCTCCGACGGGGAGAACCTGCGCTGGCTGGAGTCCCTCGGCGCGCACGTGGCCGTCGGGCACGCGGCGTCGAACCTGGAGCTCTCCGGGCAGGCGCCGACGGCGGTGGTGACCTCCTTCGCCGCCATCCCCAAGGACAACCCCGAGCTGGTCGCCGCACGCGAGCGGGGCATCCCGGTGCTGCGCCGCTCGGACCTGCTGGCGGAGCTGCTGGCCGGGCACAACCAGGTGCTCGTGGCGGGCACGCACGGCAAGACCTCGACGAGCTCCTTCGTCGTCGCAGCGATGACCGCCGCCGGGCTGGACCCCAGCTTCGCCGTGGGTGGGGTGCTCGGCTCGACGGGCACGAACTCGCACCAGGGCTCGGGGCCCGACTTCGTGGCCGAGGCCGACGAGTCCGACGCCTCGCTTTTGAGCTACCGCCCGGACATCGCGGTGGTGACCAACATCGAGCCGGACCACCTGGACTACTTCGGCGACGCCGAGAGCTACTTCAAGGTCTTCGAGGACTTCTGCGACCTGCTCGGCCCCGAGGGCACCCTGGTCGCCTGCCTGGACGACCCGCACGCCGGGGGACTGGCGGCGCGCCGCCACCACCAGGGCGTGCGCGTGGCCGCCTACGGCACCGCCCGGGCCGCCGCCGAGCACCCGCACGTGCCGCGCCTGGCGCGGATCCTGGCCACGGAGCACACCGCCACGGGCACGCTGGCTCGGGTGGACCTGGACGGCACGACCGTCGAGTTCACCGTGCACACCCCGGGCGAGCACATGGTGCTCAACGCCACCGGCGCCCTGGTGGCCGGCTACCTGTGCGGCGGCGAGCCGGAGAAGCTGGCCGCCGGCATCACGGCGTCCTCCGGGGTGCACCGCCGCTTCGAGTCGCACGGGACGGTGGCCGCCGGGCGCTGCGCCGGCGCCGAGGTCTTCGACGACTACGCCCACCACCCGTCCGAGGTCGACGCCGTGCTGCGCGCCGCGCGCGCCCGGGTCGAGGCCCGCGGGTCGGGGCGCGTCGTCGTGGCCTTCCAGCCGCACCTCTACTCGCGCACCGCGGAGTTCGCCGACGAGTTCGCCGAGGCGCTCTCGCTGGCGGACGAGGTCGTGGTCCTCGACGTCTACGCCGCCCGTGAGGAGCCGGTCGAGGGCGTGGACGGCGGGCTGATCGCCGGGAAGATCGACGGCGCGGTCTTCGAGCCGGACGCCGCGGCCGTGCCCGCGCGCGTGGCCGAGCTGGCCGGGCCGGGGGACGTGGTGATCACCATGGGCGCCGGCTCCGTGACGAAGCTGGCCGACCCGGTATTCGCCGCCCTCGGCGGGGAGGCGGGGGACGCCGCCGGGGCCATCGACGCAGACTCCGCCGACGCTGACGCCGGGGCTGCCCGGTGAAGCGGCGGGTGGCGTTGATCGTCGCGGCCGTGGTGGCCGTGGCGGTGCTCGCGGGCGTGGCGGTGTGGGCGCTCCCGGTCTTCACGGTGCGCGACATCGAGGTCGAGGGCAACACCAACGTCGCGACCGAGCAGGTCGTCGACGCCACCGGGGTCGGCGAACGCCAGAACCTCGTGCGCGTGGACACCACGGCCGCGGCCGGCGGCGTGGCCTCCCTGCCGTGGGTGCGCCAGGCCACCGTGTCCCGCCATCTGCCCGGCACTCTGAAGGTCTCCGTCGTCGAGCGCACCGCCGTGCTCAAGAGCGGCGACAAGCTCATCGACGAAGAGGGCGAGGAGTTCAGCGTGGACAACCCGCCCGAGGGCATCCTCGAGGCCGAGGGCGCGGCCGCCGCCCCCGAGGTCGCGGAGGCCGCCGCCGCACTCGACGGGGAGACCCGCGGGCAGATGGCGAAGGTCTCGGCCGCCTCGCCGGAGGAGATCACCTTCCACACGAAGGACGGCCGCGAGATCTACTGGGGCTCGGCCGAGGCCGCCCACGACAAGGCCCTGGCCACCCGCACCGTGCTCAAGCGCGAGGGCCAGCACTGGAACGTCTCCAACCCGCAGCTGGTCACCGTCCGCTAGCGGCCGGAAAGCACGCCTGGCCCGGAGCTTCGGGTGAGGCACGCCTGAGGGGGCGACAGCCGGGCGGCGTGTCCACCACGCTCGGGTGCACCCACGTCGCGCCCGGGGGAGGGCCGCGCACCCCCACGCGGCAGGCAGCGAAGGCGCCGACGCGTCCCCACACCCGCACCTGCCCCGCGCCCACGCCGCGCCCGCCCCCGCCCCTCACCCACGCGGCGCGGAACCGCGCACCTGCACGGAGGGGGTTGTCGGAAAGCGGCAGGGTACAACCCTCAAGTAGTCATTGAGGGTAGCGACACGCCCGCGAAATGTCCCCCAATTTCGCCCCGCTATCGCGGAAGATGGGGTGCGAACCGCCGGACGTCTTTGGCCGGCCGAGAAGCGTAGTCCCGAAGAATTAGCGAAAGGCGAGCCAGAAGCACATGACCTCTCCGAACAACTACCTCGCCGTCATCAAGGTTGTCGGCGTCGGCGGCGGCGGAGTCAACGCCGTCAACCGCATGATCGAGGAGGGCCTGAAGGGCGTCGAGTTCATCGCCGTCAACACGGACTCCCAGGCCCTGATGTTCTCCGACGCGGACGTCAAGCTCGACATCGGCCGCGAGGCCACCCGCGGGCTCGGCGCCGGCGCCAACCCGGAGGTCGGCCGCGGCTCCGCCGAGGACCACAAGAGCGAGATCGAGGAGTCCCTCAAGGGTGCCGACATGGTCTTCGTCACCGCCGGCGAGGGCGGCGGCACGGGCACGGGCGCGGCGCCGGTCGTGGCGGGCATCGCCAAGAAGATGGGCGCGCTGACCATCGGCGTGGTCACCCGCCCGTTCAAGTTCGAGGGCAAGCGCCGCACGCGCCAGGCCTACGAAGGCATCGACAACCTGCGCGAGGTCTGCGACACCGTCATCGTCATCCCGAACGACCGCCTGCTGCAGCTCGGCGACGCCTCGCTGTCCATGATGGAGGCCTTCCGCGCGGCCGACGAGGTCCTGCACAACGGCGTCCAGGGCATCACCAGCCTGATCACCACCCCGGGCGTGATCAACGTCGACTTCGCCGACGTGCGCTCCGTGATGGCCAACGCCGGCTCCGCCCTGATGGGCGTCGGCTCCTCGCGCGGCGACAACCGCGTGATGGCCGCCGCCGAGCAGGCCATCAACTCGCCGCTGCTCGAGTCCACCATGGACGGCGCGACCGGCGTGCTGCTCTCCATCGCCGGCGGCTCCGACCTGGGCATGATGGAGGTCAACGAGGCCGCCAGCATGGTCCAGGAGCAGGCCGACGACGACGTCAACCTCATCTTCGGCACGATCATCGACGACAACCTGGGCGACGAGGTCCGCGTGACCATCGTCGCGACGGGTTTCGACGCCGCCAACAACCAGGTGGCTGAGGGCGCCGCTTCGTCCGCCTCGGCCGCCCCGGGTGCCGACGCCGCGCAGCACGCCGCGGGCGCGTCCGCTGCGGCGGGCGCGGGTGCGGGCGCCGGCGCAGGCGAAAACCGCCCCGCCGCGGACCCGACCCCGGCCCCGCGCGGCTCACTCTTCGCCGACCGCGGCCGCCACCACCGCGCCGACGAGGGCATGTTCACCGGCGCCGACGACTGGCAGGCCCCGCGCCGCGAGGAGCGCCCCGCCGCCCGCCCGGCCGAGCCGGCCCCGGCCGACGAGGACGACCTGGACGTCCCAGACTTCCTGCGCTGAAGCCCGGACGGTTGAGCCGCTGAAAAGCTGACGCCATGCTGAGGCACCTGTTCACCGCGCGGGCCGGGGGTGTCTCCGCCGCGCCGTACGACTCGCTCAACCTCGGCCACCACGTCGGCGACGACCCGGCCGCGGTGGCCGCCAACCGGGCGCGCCTCGGCGTGGACCCGGAGCGCATCGTGTGGATGGATCAGGTCCACTCCACGACGGTGCGCGTGGTCGACGCCCCGGCCGCGGCGCCGCTGCCGGCCACCGACGCCGTGGTCACGGACCGTCCGGGCGTGGTGCTCGCCGTGCTCGTGGCCGACTGCGTGCCGGTGCTGCTCGGCGACGCCGAGGCCCACGTGGTCGCGGCCGTGCACGCCGGGCGCGAGGGCGCGGCCGGCGGCATCGTGCCCGCCGCGTTGGAGACGATGGTCTCCCTGGGCGCGCGCCCCGAGCGCGTGACCGCCTGGCTCGGCCCGGCCGCCGGGGGTGCGAGCTACGAGGTGCCCGCCGAGATGGCCGCCGACGTCGAGCGCACCCTGCCCGGCTCGCGCTCGACCACCGCGGCCGGCACGTGCGGGTTGGACCTGCGCCGCGGGCTGGCCGCCCAGCTGCGCGCCGCGGGCGTCGCCGAGATCCACGTCGACCCCGCCGACACCATCACCGACGCGCGTTTTTTCTCCCACCGGCGCGAGGGCACCACCGGCCGGCAGGCGGGACTGGTGTGGTGCGAGAGAGGATCCGAAGATGACCGAGATTGACGACGTCGCGCCCGAACGCGTCGCAGAGCTGCGTGCGGCGTTGGCGCGGGTCAAGGCCCGAATTTTTGACGCCGAGCGCGCCGCCGGGCGCGAGCCGGGTTCCGTGCGCCTCCTGCCCGTCTCCAAGTTCCACCCGGCGGGCGACATCGCCGCGCTGGCCGCGGCGGGGGTCGAGGCCTTCGGCGAGAACCGCGAGCAGGAGGCCCGGGAGAAGGCCGCCGCGCTGCCGGGCGTGAAGTTCCACATGATCGGCCAGATCCAGACCAAGAAGGCCAACTCGGTGGCCCGTTGGGCGGCCGTCGTCGAGTCGGTGGACTCGGTGCGCCTGGCCGAGAAGCTCGACCGGGGCGTGGCCCTGGCCGTCGAGCGCGGCGAGCGCGCCGAGGGCGAGCTGCCCTGCCTGGTGCAGTGGTCCGCCGACGGCGACCCCGAGCGCGGCGGCGTGGCCGACGCCGACCTGGACGCGGTGTGCGCCGCGGTCGTGGACGCGGCGCACCTGCGCCTGGCCGGGCTGATGTGTGTGCCGCCGTTGGGCGCCGACGCGGAGGGGACCTTCATGAGGGCACGCGCGATCGTCGATAATTTAGGGGACGGCATGATCCTGTCGGCCGGCATGTCCGCCGACCTGGAGGCCGCGGTCGCGGCGGGCAGCGACCTCGTGCGTGTCGGAACCGGGATCTTCGGGCCGCGCCCGTTAGCCTGAGAACCAACCAATCGCCCTGCCAGCGAGAACCACCACAGACCAACCGGAAGAAGGGGAGAAGATGTCGATCATCAGGAGCGCCCGGGAGTTCTTCGGACTGACGCCGATGGACGAGATCGCGGACGACGAGTACTACGCCGACGAGCCGCGCGAGACCGAGCGTGAGCGCTACTCGGCGCACCGTGAGCCGGCCGCGTCCTACGAGCCGCGCCGCTACGACTACCAGCGCCGCGCCTCCGTGGTGCCGGTCGTGCTGACCTCCTACCGCCAGGCCTCCCGCGTCGGCGAGCCGTTCCGTGACGGCGACGCCGTGGTCTTCGACATCTCCGGCATGGAGCAGAAGGAGGCGACCCGCATCGTCGACTTCGCCGCCGGCATCTGCTTCGCCCTCGAGGGCAAGATGGTCAAGATCGCCCCGCGCGTCTTCGCCGTGACCCCGAAGGGCGCGGACATCGAGCAGTCCGAGCTTGAGCGCGCCGCCCGCGTCCGCTGACGTGGCTGATCGCTGATAGGGTGGCACCTCGTGGAAACCGTCGGAGTGCTGCTGCTGTTTTTGATCGGCCTTTTCCAGCTGGTGCTGGTGGTGCGGATCATCGTCGAGATGATCCACTCGTTTTCCCGCCAATTCAACCCGCCGCGCTGGTTTTACCCGATCGCTGAACCGTTGTTCCGGTTCACCGATCCGCCGGTGAAGGCGCTGCGCAGAATCATTCCCCCGCTGCGTATGGGTGGGGTGGCGCTCGATATTTCCGTCATCGTCCTTTTCATCATCATCCAGCTGATTTCGTTGCTGGTGACGCTGATCTTCTTCCCCGCGCCGGGAATTGCGGTGTAACGGGTCAACGGCCGTTGAGCGGCGTGTTGGTTGGCGAGACGGCTCAATATCAACTAAAGATTAAAGGGGAAGCCCCTGCTTTTCCACTGTTGCCGACGGTACACTGTCGGGGTAGACACGTAAGATATTCACAAACAACCGGTGCGGGCCTGGCAGCTTGCACTCCGTGAACCGAAGGGAACGCCCATGCCGCTGACACCAGCTGATGTGCACAACGTCGCTTTCAGTAAGCCGCCGATCGGCAAGCGTGGCTACAACGAGGACGAGGTCGACCAGTTCCTTGACCTCGTGGAGGACACCCTCGCCCAGTACCAGGACGAGAACGAGGACCTCCGTCAGCGGGTGAGCGAGCTGCAGTCCGGCGAGGGTAAGGACGCGGCCGCCGCGACCCCGGCCCCGGCCCCGGCCGCCAAGACCGAGGACCAGGTCGACGAGGCCGCCCTGCGCAAGGAGATCGAGCAGAAGCTGCGCGCCGAGTACGACGCGAAGCTCGGCGACGCCAAGAAGGCCGCCGACCAGGCCAAGGCCGACGCCGAGAAGGCGCGCAAGGACGCCGAGGAGGCCCGCAAGTCCGCCGCCTCCGCCGGCGAGCAGAAGGCCGCCGCTGCCGCCCCGGCCGCGGGTGCCGCCGGCGCCGCCGGTGGTGCCGCCACGGCCGAGACCCACATGCAGGCCGCCAAGGTGCTCAGCCTGGCCCAGGAGATGGCCGACCGCCTCACCTCCGAGGCCCAGGCCGACTCCTCCTCGATGCTCGAGGAGGCGCGCACCTCCGCCGAGAAGCAGATCTCGGACGCCGAGACCCGCGCCAAGACCCTGGTCTCCGACGCCGAGAAGAAGGCCGAGCAGACCACCTCCGAGGCGAACTCCCGCGCCCAGGCGCAGATCCGCCAGGCCGAGGAGAAGGCCGCGTCCCTGCAGAAGGACGCCGAGCGCAAGCACAACGAGATCATGACCACGGTCAAGCAGCAGCAGAACGCGCTGGAGACCCGGATCGCCGAGCTGCGTACCTTCGAGCGCGAGTACCGCACCCGCCTGAAGACCCTGCTGCAGTCCCAGCTGGACGAGCTGGACTCCCGCGGCAGCGCGGCCCCGAACGCCAACGAGGGCGGCGAGAACTAACCCGCCTCGCGGGGGCGCGCCGCGTCCCGCTGCGTCGACAGCGCGTCGGCGCGCCAACTCAGGCCCGGCCGGTTGAACCCCCACCGCCGGGCTTTCGGCGTGCATGGGGGAGGGGACGAACCGCCGGCGCATGGCGGGCCTGGCCGCAGACCGCGCGCGTGCGCCTTGCCTGGGCGGGCAGCTGGAGCCCCCGCGACTACCCGCACGCCTGGGGCGACTGTGCGCCAAGTGGGCCCGGTGGGTGGATCTTCCACGGAGGCTCGTCCCGCGGGCTCGGCCGGCGGCGTGGGGCCGTGCGCCGCGCTAATCTCGGGGTAGCCCCGAAACACCGTCGAACACCCCGAGGAGAGGCCCCCGATGACGAGCGCCGTGCTGCTGCTTGCCTGCATTTCATTCGTGCTCTTCGTCGCCGTCGTGGCCACCAACAACACCGTGCTCGTGGTGCTGATGTTCATCGCCCTGGCCGCCGCCGTGGCCCTGTGGCTCGTCGACTTCCTCCGGATGCGCCGCAACCGCCGCTGAGACGCTCGACGAGTCCACCGGTCCGGCGCCACGGCCACCCCCGGTGGCGTCGAGGACGGCGATCCGCGGTCCATGGGCTAAACTGTTCGCCATCACGGGCAGTGAGCCGGCCATCACCGGGGAGCCTTCCGGAAGAACACCGGCGCCGCGCAAGCGGCGCCGGCAAGTAGAACCGGACGGGTGGGAACCGTCATCTTCCTCCACAAACGAAGCGGCCGCACCACGGTGCGGCAAGCGGGGTGGTACCGCGGGCCGCACACGGCCCGTCCCCGCGGTCGTCGGAAAGCAATGTGGAGGAAGCGATGAGCAAGAACGACGTGGGGCACGCCTACCCCAAGGTCGACATGACGGACGGGTCCACCCGGTTCGCCGAGATGGAGACCAACGTCCTGGCCTACTGGGACAAGGACGACACCTTCCGGGAGTCGCTGCGCCGGCGTGAGGGCCAGCCCGACTACGTCTTCTACGACGGCCCGCCCTTCGCCAACGGCCTGCCGCACTACGGCCACCTGCTCACCGGCTACGTCAAGGACATCATCCCGCGCTACAAGACCATGCGCGGCTACCACGTCCCGCGCGTCTTCGGCTGGGACACCCACGGCCTGCCCGCCGAGCTCGAGGCCGAGAAGCAGCTCGGAATCACCGACAAGGGCCAGGTCGAGGACATGGGGCTCGCGGAGTTCAACGACTACTGCGCCAAGTCCGTGCTCGCCTACACCGACGAGTGGCAGGAGTACGTCACCCACCAGGCCCGCTGGGTCGACTTCGAGGGCGGCTACAAGACGATGGACCTGACCTACATGGAGTCCGTCATCTGGGCTTTCAAGCAGCTCTACGACAAGGGCCTGATCTACCAGGGCTTCCGCGTGCTGCCGTACTCCTGGGCCGAGCACACCCCGCTGTCCAACCAGGAGACCCGCCTCGACGACTCCTACAAGATGCGCCAGGACCCCACCCTGACCGTCACCATTCCGCTGACCGGCGCCTGGGAGGGCACCGCCGGTGTGCAGACCTGGGCCGAGCACCCCGAGCTGCACGACGCCGCCGCCATCGCCTGGACCACCACCCCGTGGACCCTGCCGTCGAACCTGGCGCTGGCCGTCCACCCCGAGGTCACCTACGAGCTCGTCCGCGTCGGCGAGAAGACCTCCGTCGCCGAGTTCGCCGGCGCCAAGCTGCTCGTCGCCGCCGAGCTGCGCGGTGACTACGCCAAGGAGTTCGGCGAGGATGCCGAGGTGCTCGGCAGCTTCCTCGGTGCCGACCTGGTGGGCCTGACCTACAAGCCCGTCTTCAGCCACTTCGCCGACCGCGCCGAGTCCGGCGCCTTCCGCGTGCTGGCCGCCGACTACGTCACCACCGAGGACGGCACCGGCATCGTCCACACCGCCCCGGCCTTCGGTGAGGATGACATGAACGTCTGCAACGACAACGACATCGACCTGGTCATCCCGGTCGACATGGACGGCAAGTTCACCTCGCTGGTGCCCGAGTACGAGGGCCAGCTGGTCTTCGACGCCAACAAGGAGATCATCCGCGACCTCAAGGCCGCCGGTCGCGTGCTGCGTCACCAGACCATCGAGCACTCCTACCCGCACTCGTGGCGCTCCGGCCAGCCGCTGATCTACATGGCGCTGCCGAGCTGGTTCATCTCCGTGACCAAGTTCCGCGACCTGATGGTCGAGCTCAACCACGACCAGATCGAGTGGATCCCGGACCACGTGCGTGACGGGCAGTTCGGCAAGTGGCTCGAGGGCGCGCGCGACTGGAACATCTCGCGCTCGCGTTACTGGGGCTCGCCGATCCCGGCGTGGGTCTCGGACGACCCGGAGTACCCGCGCGTGGACGTCTACGGCTCCCTCGACGAGCTCGAGGCCGACTTCGGCGTGCGCCCGACCTCGCTGCACCGCCCCTACATCGACGAGCTGACCCGCCCGAACCCGGATGACCCCACGGGCAAGTCCACCATGCGCCGTGTGACCGACGTCCTGGACGTCTGGTTCGACTCCGGCTCGATGCCGTTCGCGCAGAAGCACTACCCGTTCGAGAACAAGGACTGGTTCGAGACCCACTCGCCGGCGGACTTCATCGTCGAGTACATCGGCCAGACCCGCGGCTGGTTCTACGTCATGCACGCGCTGTCGACGGCTCTGTTCGGCCGCCCGGCCTACAAGAAGGTCGTCGCCCACGGCATCGTGCTGGGCAACGACGGGCTGAAGATGTCGAAGTCGAAGGGCAACTACCCGAACGTCAACGAGGTCTTCGACCGCGACGGCTCGGACGCCATGCGCTGGTTCCTGATGAGCTCGCCGATCCTGCGCGGCGGCAACCTCATCGTCACCGAGCAGGGCATCCGCGAGGGCGTGCGCCAGGCGCTGCTGCCGATGTGGAACGCCTACTCCTTCCTGCGGCTGTACTCCTCGAAGCCGGCCGAGTGGTCCGTGGAGTCGACCAACGTGCTGGACCGCTACATCCTGGCCAAGCTTCACGACGTCGTGGCCGGCGTGCGCGACGCGCTCGACGCGACGGACATCTCGCGTGCGTGCGACGAGGTGCGCTGGTTCTGCGACGCGTTGACGAACTGGTACGTGCGCCGCTCCCGCGACCGCTTCTGGACGGGCGACGACGAGTTCCCGGAGGCCTTCAACACCCTGTACACGGTGTTGGAGACCCTGACGCGCACCGCGGCGCCGCTGCTGCCGATGATCTCCGAGGTCATCTGGCGCGGCCTGACCGGTGGGCGCTCGGTGCACCTGACGGACTTCCCGGACCCGGAGAACATCCCGGCCGACGCGGACCTGGTCGCCGCGATGGACGCGGCCCGGGCGGTGTGCAGCGCGGCGTCGTCGATCCGCAAGGCACACAAGATGCGCAACCGTCTGCCGCTGGCGAAGCTGACCGTCGCGCTGCCGGACACCGCGGCGCTCGAGCCGTTCGCCGACGTCATCCGCGACGAGGTCAATGTCAAGAACGTCGAGTTCACCGACGACGTCGACTCGGTGGGCTCCTTCCAGGTCGTCGTCAACGCGAAGGTCGCCGGCCCGCGCCTGGGCGGCGACGTGCAGAAGGCGATCAAGGCCGTCAAGGCGGGCAACTACACCCGCGAGGGTGACGACGTTATCGCCGACGGCGTGCGCCTGAGCGGCGACGAGTACACCGAGCGCCTGGTCGCGGAGAACCCGGACTCCACCGCGCGCGTCGAGGGCCTCGACGGCCTGGTGGTGCTCGACATGGAGCTGACCGAGGAGCTCGAGTCCGAGGGCTGGGCCGCCGACGTGGTCCGCGGCCTGCAGGACGCGCGCAAGGCCGCCGGCCTCGAGGTCTCCGACCGCATCTCGGTCGAGCTGTCCGTGCCGGAGGAGAAGGCCGAGTGGGCGCACCGCCACGAGTCCTGGATCGCCGAGGAGGTGCTGGCGACCTCGTTCCAGGTGGTCACCGACGGTCTCGGCGAGGACGCGCACGAGGTCATCGACGGCGTCTCCGCGGTGATCGCGAAGGCATAGCCACGTCGGCTCGGGCACGGTGTCTCCGGCACCGTGCCTCGGGCGCAGTGCCTTGAGCGCAACGGCTCAGGCGCAGTCGCCCAGAGCCCGGGAGGGGCGCACCGTCAGGAGCGCCCCTTTTCGCTTGCCGACGCCGCGCCTTCCGCCACTTGGCGCCGGACTCCCGCCGGGTGCGCCGAGACGTCGGCGCAGGGACGCCGAGGGGCCGTGTACGGGGTGCGCCGCACGGTCCCGCCGGCGTCACACGACGGGTCGTGCGAAGGTCTTCGCAACGCCCACCGCAACCGGGGGCGCCGGGCGGGGCGTACGGGACGTCGGCAATTGGGGGAGTGAATATAACTGCGCTCAAAATAGACCGCTTGGTACGCGACGGGGAGATAATCACAGACATGACAGTCTCCAGTCGACCAGGCGTCGCGCCCGCGCGCGACGAACACGCAGCGGAGACCGCGGGGTACCGCCGCGACCTCAAGCACCGCCACATCCAGATGATCGCCCTGGGCGGGGCGCTCGGCACGGGGCTCTTCCTCGGCGCCGGCGGCCGCCTGCACGCCGGCGGGCCCGGCCTGGCGATCGTCTACGCGGTGTGCGGGCTGATCGGGTACCTGATGCTGCGCTCGCTCGGCGAGATGGTCGTCCACCGGCCGACGTCGGGGTCCTTCACGAGCTACTCACGGGAGTTCCTCGGCGACAAGGCCGCCTTCTTCGCCGGCTGGATCTACTTCATGGCGTGGGTGACCGTCGGCATCGCCGAGCTGACCGCCATCGCCGTCTACCTGCGCTACTGGCCCGTCTTCCAGTCGGTGCCGCAGTGGGCGCTGGTGGCCGTCGCGCTCGTCGTGGTGGTCGGGGTGAACCTGGCGGGGGTGAAGGTCTTCGGCGAGGCGGAGTTCTGGTTCGCGTTCATCAAGGTCGCGGCGCTGGTGGTCTTCATGGTCGTCGGCGTGGCCGTGATCGTCACCGGCCACCACGTCGGCGGGCACGAGCCCGGGCTGGCCACGCTCGCCGAGGGCGGCGGCTGGTTCCCCAACGGGGTCGTGCCGCTGGTCGTGATGACCCAGGGCGTGATCTTCGCCTACGCGGGCATCGACATGATCGGCGTGGCCGCCGGCGAGACCGAGGAGCCCGCCCGCGAGATCCCGCGCGGTTAAAAACACGGTCTGGCGCATCGTGCTCTTCTACGTCGGCAGCGTCTTCCTGCTGGCCGTGCTGCTGCCGGCGGACGTCTACTCCGGCGACGAGAGCCCGTTCGTGACGTTCATGACCGCGCTCGGGGTGCCGGTCGCCGGCGACATCATGAACCTGGTCGTGCTCACCGCCGCGCTCTCCAGCGTCAACGCGGGGCTCTACGCGACCGCGCGCATCCTCAAGCCGCTGGCGCACACCGGGTCCGCGCCGGCGTTCCTGGGGCGCATGTCGCCCAGCGGCGTGCCGCGCAACGGGGTGTGGCTGACCGCCGGGCTGATGGTCGCGGGCATCGTGCTCAACTACGTGGTGCCGCACCAGGCCTTCGAGATCGTGCTGAACCTGGGGTCGGTGGGGATCCTGGGGATGTGGCTGATGATCGTCGCCAGCCACGCCGGCATGATGCGCCAGGTGCGCGCCGGGCGGCTCGAGCGGCCGGCCTTCCGCAACCCGCTGGGCACGGCGAGCGACGTGGTCGTCGGGGCGTTCCTGCTCGGGGTGGTCGTGCTCATGGGCTTCGACTACCCGGTGGGCACGTGGACGCTGGCCACGGCGGCCGTCGCGCTGCCGCCGCTGTTCGTCGGCGGGTGGTGGGCGCTGCACCGGCGTCGGTGACGCGCGCGGGTGCCGATACCCTGGGGGCATGCAGCGCTGGGTCCTCCACATCGACATGGACGCGTTCTTCGCGTCCTGCGAGCAGCTGACCCGGCCCACCCTGCGCGGGCGCCCGGTGCTCGTCGGCGGGGTGTCGGGCCGCGGCGTGGTCGCGGGCGCGTCCTACGAGGCCCGCCGCTACGGTGCCCACTCCGCGATGCCGATGCACCGGGCCACCGCGCTGGTCGGCGCGAAGGCCGTGCTCGTCGCCCCGCGCCGCATTGTCTACTCCACGGCCTCGCGCCGCGTCTTCGCCACGGTGGCGCGCTTCGTGCCGGCCGACAAGATCGAGCAGCTGTCCATCGACGAGGCCTTCCTCGAGCCGCCCGCCCTGGTCGGCGCCACCGCCGAGGAGGTCACGGAGTGGGCTGAGGAGCTGCGCGCCGCGATCCGCGAGGAGACGGGGCTGCCGGCGTCGGTGGGCGCGGGCTCGGGCAAGCAGTTCGCCAAGATCGGCTCCGGCGAGGCCAAGCCCGACGGCCACCGTGTCATCCCGCACGCCGAGGAGCTCGACTTCCTGCACCCGCTGGGCGTCGACAAGCTCTGGGGTGTGGGGCCGGTGACCGGTGCGAATCTCCGCACCGCCGGGGTGGAGACGATCGGGGACCTGGCGGCGATGTCGCGCCGCGAGGTCGAGCTGACCCTCGGCGCGACGGTGGGCGTGCAGCTGTGGCAGCTGGCGCGCGGCCACGACGACCGCCCCGTCGAGCCGCGCGCCGAGGCCAAGTCCGTCTCCGCCGAGCACACCTACCCGCGCGACCTGGTCACGCGCGCGCAGGTCGACGCCGCCGTAAAGAGGGCCGCCGAGGACGCGCACCGTCGCCTGCTTAACGACGGTCGCGGGGCGCGCACGGTGACGGTCAAGTTGCGCATGGCGGACTTCCACATCGAGTCCCGTTCGGCGACGCTGGGCCACGCCACCGACGACGAGGCGACGCTGGGGGCGGTGGCGCGCCGGCTGACCCGTTACCCGGACGAGGTCGGCCCGGTGCGCCTGGTCGGGGTGGGCTACTCCGGTCTGGAGGACGCGCGTCAGGACGTGCTCTTCCCGGAGCTCGACGAGCTGCTGGTGGCCACGCCGGTCAGCTCGGCGGCCACCGACGACTACGAGGTGGGCGCGGCGGCCCCGGCCGACGGCGCCGGCCTGGAGATCACCGTGGAGTCCGAGGCCGCCGAGAGCGGCTGGCGGGCCACGGAGGACGTGGTGCACAGCGAGTTCGGGCACGGCTGGGTGCAGGGCACGGGCTCCGGGGTGGTCACGGTGCGCTTCGAGACGCGCGCGACGGGGCCGGGCCGGGCGCGAACCTTCGCCGTCGACGACCCGGACCTCGCCCCGGGCGATCCGTTGGCCTCGCTGGACTGGGGCGACTGGCTCGCGGCGCAGGAGGAGCAGGAGGAGTGAGAGGCGTGCGAGGCGAAAATATCTTCACACGTCACTCGCGTGTACCCTGTTAACGGAAATCTCCCCGGTGGCGCCGCCGGGGAAGGACTGAACCGAGGAGAGATCTTGAAGTTTTCCACGATCACCGCCGCGACCGTCGTCGTCGGACTCGGCCTGACCCTGAGCGCCTGCTCGGACGACTCCGACAACGGCGAGGCCACCTCGTCGTCCGCGGCGACCTCGTCGCCGACGCAGGCCAGCGTCGAGCCGCCGACCGCCGAGGAGCTCAACGCGGTGCTGCAGCGCGCCACCGACCCGAACGTGCCGCTGGAGGAGAAGACCCAGACCGTGCAGGGCGGCGAGACCGCCCCGGAGCTTTTCGACGTCATGACCGCCTCGCAGCAGGACTCGGGCGCGAAGTTCACCGTGGTCGACCCGATCCTGCCGGGCTACACCCCGGAGTACGTCATCGCGAAGGTCGTCTTCAGCGTGCCCGACCAGGAGGACCAGGTCGCCGAAGACGTCGAGTTCGTCCACGAGGACGGCGTCTGGAAGCTCTCCCAGTCCTGGGCGTGCATGCTGGTCTCCAACACCGTCGAGCCGGAGCAGGTCCCGGCGATGTGCCAGGGTGACGCCCCGGCCGAGGACCCCGCCGAGGGTGCTCCTGAGGGTGCGCCCGCCGAGGAGGCTCCGGAGGGTGCGCCCGCCGAGGCCCCCGTCGAGGAGGCCCCGGCGCAGTAGTAAGCGCCGCCGCGCCACGTCGCTTGCCGACGTCGCGCCCCACCCGACCCCGCGTACCGTGCGGTATGCGGGGCCTTCGGCGTTGTGTGCGCTGTCTCGGCTCCAGAGACCCCGGCCTCCGACGGCCATTACGGCGACGGCGCGCCGCGGGAGAGAACTAGGCGCGGCCGTCGACCGGCTCGAGGTGCAGGACCTTGCCCTGCCAGCGGCGGCGCACCCAGCGGTCGTGGGTGGCCATGAGCACGGTGCCCTCGAAGTCGGCCAGCGCGTCCTCGAGCTCCTCGGCCAGAGCCAGGGAGAGGTGGTTGGTCGGCTCGTCGAGAAGCAGCAGGTCCGGGGGAGAGGCCAGCACCGCGCCGAGTGCCACACGGCGGCGCTGCCCGAAGGACAGGGCGCGCAGCGGGCGCGCGGCGTCCTCCTCGGAGAGCAGCCCCAGCTCGGCCAGCGTCGGCGGGGTCTTCGCCTTCCTCGACCGGCCCCACGGCCCCTTGGCGACCTCCCGCTCGAAGGCCACCGCAGCCGGCAGGTCCAGGTCCTCCCAGTGGTCGTCCTGGCGCAGCCGGGCGATCGTGACCTCCTCGGGGATGCGCACCTCGCCCGCGGTCGGCGCCACGGTGCCCTCGATGACCGAGAGCAGCGTCGACTTGCCGGCCCCGTTGGGCCCCTCGATCAGCCAGTGCGCGCCGGGCTGCACCTTCAGGTTCACCGGCGCCAGCCGCCCCGCGACCGCCACGGACCGCGCCGTCACCGTCGGCTCACCGAGGCTGGCCAGGTGGCTGTCCGGCACGCCGCGGAAGCGCAGCCGCTCCGGCGGCGCCGGGATCTCGTCGCGCTCCAGGTCCGCCAGCCGCGACTTCGCCGAGCGCACCCGCGCCCCCACCGTCTTGGCCGCCCGGTCCGCCTGGAACTTCGCGGCCATGCGCACCTCGGACTTGGCCACCTGCGAGTGGAAGACGTCCTCGCCGGTCTGCCGTGCGCGCGACTCGAGCCGCTCGCGCTCCTGCTCCTGGGCGTTGTAGCGCTCCCGCCACAGCCGCCGGGCCTTCTCGCGCGCCTTCAGGTAGTCGGAGAACCCGCCGCCGAAGAGCGTGTCCTGGCGCGTCAGCCCCTCCTCGGCCCGCCCCTCCGGGTCCAGCGAGGGGTCCATGTCCACGATGAAGTCGGCCACCTCGTCGAGGAAGTAACGGTCGTGGCTGGCCACCAGCACCGGCCCGGGGAAGGCCCGCAGCTCGTCGATGAGGAAGTCCACCGCGTCGTCGTCCAGGTGGTTGGTGGGCTCGTCGAGCACCATCGCGTCCAGCGGTCGCAGCAGCAGCGCCGCCAGCGCGAAGCGGCGGCGTTGCCCGCCGGACAGGTCGCCCAGCGGCGTCTTCAGGTCCACCCCCGCCAGCCCCAGCCCGGCGAGCACCTCGGCGATGCGGGCGTCCAACTCCCACACACCTGCCTCGGCCGCACGCGCCAGTGCGGCGTCGAAGGCCGCGGCGTCGTCAATTCCGGCGGTGCCGGCGGCCATGGCCTCGGACAGGCGCGTGATCTCGGCCTCGATGCCGCGCAGCTCGGCGACGGCGGCGTCGATAAGCTCGTGCGCCGGTGCGGTGGCCGGCAGCGAGGTCTCCTGCTCCATGAAGCCGGTCACCGGCGGGCGCACCACCGAGCCGGTGTCTCGGTGGCGCTGCTTGCTGATCAGCGAGATCAGCGTCGACTTGCCGCTGCCGTTCTCGCCGATCAGCCCGATCACGCGGCCGGCGGGCACGGTGAACGTCACGTCCGTGAGCACGCGGTGGGTGGGGTAGGAGAAGCCCACCCCGTCCAGCTTGATGTGGTGGTACCTGGTCTCGGTCACGGTTCCTGCCGTTCTAGCCGAAGGAGAGGGCGGTGGTGGTGTCCTGCATGACGCGGTTGTCGCCGTCGCCGCCGTAGGTCACGCGGGTGGTCGCCGCGACCGTGCCGGCCACCGGCAGCGGCCGGGTCAGGTCGACGTTCAGCGAACCGCGCGAGGACGTGGTGGAGTGCAGCACCCGCAGCTCGCCGTCGGGGGCGTCGGGCACCCCGGACATGTCGAGCGCGCCGACCGCCGGGCGCTGTTGGACGGCCACGGACAGCTCGACACGGTCGCCGTCGACGTTGTCCAGCGTGTAGGTCGTCGTCTGCAGCAGCGTCGACTGGCCGGTCACCCGCGAGTCGACGGTCCAGGACGCGCCGGGGCCGACGGGGTCGGCGGGGAAGACGACCGGCAGCGAGGCGATGCCCATCACGGCGTCCTCGGCGGCGGCGCGGGTGTCGTCGTCGGCGTCGACGGGCGGGGCGAGGCGGACGGTGGAGACCTTGCCGGAGGCCTCCGCGGTCCAGCCGGCCTCGAAACCGGCCGCGCCGGGCAGGTCGTCGGTCTCGCCGAGGCGGAACTGGACGCGCCGGGTGCCGTTGTCCTCCGCGGCGGCCTCCGTGGTCGCGGCGGTGAGCGGCAGCGAGGTCGCCTTCAGCCCCGGTGCGTCGAGGCTCTCCGGCGCGGCGGGCGCGGCCGGGTCGGCCTTTTCCGCGGGGGCGACGGACTGCGCGAAGCCGCGTGCGACCGTCGCCGTCGTCTCCTGCGCCGGATTGTCGACGTCCCGGAACTCCAGGTTGGCGCGCGGCTCGGCGCCGGCGTCCTGGACGGTGACGCGCACGGGGTCGACCTCGAGGCCGACGGCCTGCTCGGTGCGGGTGTCGTCGTCGGGCAGACCCGCCTCCGAGCCGCAGCCGACCAGGGCGAGGCTCAGCGACGCCGCCAGGGCGAGCAGGGCGCGCCGGCGCGGGAATTGCGGTCGAGGGGTTTCAGACACGGTGACTAATTTACCGTGCGTGCCGGGTGCGGTTGGCCACGGGCGCACCGCGGCGGTGATAATGGTCGCGTGAGTACGAAGCCGAGAGAGAACGGGGGCGGATACGCCGCCATGATGGCCGCGGTGGTGGTCGCCGTCGCCGTGGTCGACCAGTCGGTCAAGACGCTGATGCTCGGGTGGCTGGAACCCGGGCAGCCGGTGGCGGTGATCGGCGACTGGTTCCGCTTCACGCTCCTGTTCAACTCCGGCGCGGCCTTCTCCATGGGCAGCGACTCGACGTGGCTGTTCACCTGCATCCAGATCGCGTTCGTCGTCGGCGTGGCCGCCGCCGCGCCGCGGGTGCACGACCGGTGGACCGCGGTGGGGCTGGCCCTGATCGCCGGGGGAGCGGCCGGCAACCTCGTCGACCGGCTCTTCCGCGAGCCCGCGTTCTTCGTCGGCCACGTCGTCGACTTCATCTCCGTGGGCAACTTCGCCGTGTTCAACCTCGCCGACTCCGCGATCACGGTCGGGGTGGTCGTCTTCGTGCTGGGCATGTTCTTCGGCGAGCAGGCCGGCGAGCAGCCGGGCGACGACGAGGCCGACGCGGGGGAGACCGATGCGGGGTCCGGCGAGACCGGTGCACCGGACGCGGGCGCCACCGCCGCCGGCGCAGCCACTGCCGCCACCGCCGCAGAAACCGACGCCGAGGGAGAGGAGCCCGCCCGTGCGTGAGGTCCGCCAACTTCCCGTCCCCGAGGGCCTGGCCGGCATGCGCGCCGACGCCGGCGTCGCCCGCCTCTTCGGCGTCTCACGCGCCGTCGCCGCACAATTGGCGGAGGACGGTGACGTGCTCGTCGAAAATTCGCCCGTGGGCAAGTCCGCGCGCCTGGCGGAGGGTGCCTGGCTGGAGGTCACCCTCCCGGAGCCGGCGCGCCCGCTGGAGGCCGAGACGCCGCGCGAGGTCGAGGGCATGGACATCCTGTACTCGGACGCGGACGTCATCGCCGTCAACAAGCCGGTGGGCGTGGCCGCGCACCCGACGGTCGGCTGGGACGGGCCCACCGTCACCGGCGGGCTGGCCGCGGCGGGCTTCCGCATCTCCACCTCGGGCCCGCCGGAGCGCAAGGGCATCGTCCAGCGCCTGGACGTGGGCACCTCCGGGGTGATGGTCGTGGCCGCCAGCGAGCGCGGCTACTCGATGCTCAAGCGCGCCTTCCGCGAGCGCACGGTCTCCAAGACCTACCACGCGCTGGTGCAGGGCCACCCGGACCCGTTCAACGGCACGGTCGACGCGCCGATCGGCCGCCACCCGAAGGCCGGCTGGCGCTTCGCGGTGGTCTCCGACGGCAAGCCGGCGGTCACGCACTACAAGACCCTGGAGGCCTTCCCCGAGGCGACGCTGCTGGAGGTGCACCTGGAGACGGGCCGCACGCACCAGATCCGCGTGCACATGTCCGCGTTGCGCCACCCGTGCGTGGGCGACCCGATGTACGGCGGCGACCCGAGGCTCGCTGAGCGCCTCGGCCTGAACCACCAGTGGCTGCACGCGGTGTGCCTGGGCTTCGACCACCCGGCCGACGGCCGCCGCATGGAGATCACCGCGCCCTACCCGGAGGACCTCTCGCGGGCGCTGGAGATGGTCCGGCGGTGAGGCGGGGCGTCGTCGCGGCGGCGGTGCTGGCGCTGATCGCCCTGGCGGTGGTGCTGCTGGCGTCGCGTTCGGACCTGACCGACCGCCCGGACCCCGTCAACGGCGACCAGCTGGGCATGGACTCCCACGAGTCCGTGGCGGACTACCGCTCGCGTGCCGCCGACTCGCTCGCCGAGGCCCCCGCCGACCAGCCCGTGTGGGCCCTCGTGACCTTCGCCGCGCCGCTGGACACCGAGGCCGCGGACGAGGCGACGCGCGGCCTGGGGCGGGTCTCGGCGGTCGTGGCCCACGAGGCCGGCCTGATCCAGATTCCCGAACCCGTCGCCGGTGCCACCCGCGCCGACGTCTTCGCCCGCGAGCTGGCCCGCGCCCCGTTCGAGGCCGACCGCCTCGACGGCGTCGTCGCCTACGACTCCGGTTCTGCGTTGCGTGCGCTCACCCAGATTGACGACGTCGCGGTGGTCGAGGCCCTGCCCTCCGATGCGGCGTGGGGCCGCACCGGCGTGCGCCCCGTCGTACTGGACTGACTGAGCCGCGTTCACTGTGCCGCGCTGACTACGCTGTGCTGACCACGCTGTGCTGACCACGCTGTGCTGACAGCGCTCCCCCTGCTGGCTGTGGCGCAGCTCCGTGCGGTTGCGCACTGACTCCGGGCACGCCGAGGCCCGGCCTGCTCCGGCGTGTGGGGAGGGCCGGTGGCGTCGGGCATGCCGGATTCCCGGTTCCTCCCCCCCTCGTGGAGGAACCGGTCCGGGTGTCTCCCCGCGATATATGCAGGGGCGCGTGGAGCGCGGGGCCGTGTGGCCGACTCGGCTCGGTGCGTCGCGCGCGGGGCGCGGCTGGCTCGGGGCGCGCGCGGGGTGCGGCCGGCTCGGGGCCGGCGCCGGGTCAGGCGCCGGGGCAGGCGGCGGCGCTGGCCTCGGCGTGGGCGTTCAGGATGCGCCGTGCCATCGTCGGCGTGTGGTCCCGCTGCCGCCTCCCGCCCGGCAGCCGCCGGTAGACGTCGAGCCCGTCGGACTCGATGCGGCCGTGCCGGGCGGGGGCGTCCGGGTCGTCGTCGTTGGCGGCGTTGTGCCAAGGGCAGAGCAGCAGCAGGTTGTCCAGGTTGGTCATCCCGCCGCGGGCGAAGCTGCCCTTGTGGTGCGCCTCGCTGTAGGCGCCCGGCCGGTTGCACTCCGGGTGGGCGCAGACCCCGTAGACCTGCTGGAGGATCTCGCGCTGCTTGGGCGAGGCGAAACGCTCCAACCGGTAGAGGTCGACCGGCCCCTTGACCGGGTGGACCAGCACGGCCCGGTCGACCACCGCGCGGTCCCGGAGCATGAGCCGGACGAACTCGGAGCCGGTCATCCGGGCGCCGTCGGAGGCGAGCAGCTGGACGTCGTCGCCGTCGCCGGCGAGGACCTGCGTGTACTCGTCAAGCACGATGCCGACCCCCGCGTGATAGACGGTCTCCGGGACACCCCGGGCGAGCACCTCGGCGAAGGCCTCGCCGAGATCGAACCGGTCGATCCGGGCGCCGTCCTGCCCGTCGGCCTGCGTACCCGGCTGCGGTGCCGGCCGGCCGCCGGTGACGGCGTCGGCAGCGCCGTGGAGATCCGTCTGGACGTCGGACCGGCCATCCGACTCGGCGTCATCCTGGGCGGCGGCCCGGGCGAGGTTCTGCCGGGCCTGCTCGAAGGCGGCCCGGTAGATCGTGGAGACCTGGGTGGAGGAACCGTGGAAGATGAGCCCGGGGCCGCGCGTCTTCGAGTTGATCAGGCGCAGCGACGCCCGCCGCTCCGGTTCCGGGGCCTCCGGCCCGTTGAACTCGAGGAGCAGACGCTCGCAGGCCTCCTTGACGGCCTGGTGGTCGCCGGCCGTGCCGCAGGCCCGCCTGCGGAAGCCCCAGGCACGGCGCTGGTCGGTGACTTTGCGTGCGTAGTTCTCGATCATGTCGAGGGTGGCCAGCGAGTGGCGGTTCTCGTGGGCCGCGGCGATCGCCGGGGACGTGGTGCGGTTGGCGGGGAAGTAGATCGCGGAGACGCGGGCGATCTTCTGCGCGTCCGCCGGCACGACGCCGAGATCGATGAGTCGGTGCCGGCTCAGCCCGGCGGCGGCCTCGGCTACGGCGATGCCCCGGCCGGAGACTTCGATGAATTGGTCGAGCGGGTTCATGGCCCCCAGCATCCCGGCCGCCGCCCCGCTCCGCGAGAGCACGGCCGCCCGGCTGTGGAACACCCCCGGGCATCCACACCCCGGCCCGCCCCGCAGTGGCGCAGCCCGGCTGTCTCAGCTAAGGGCCCGGGAATCCGCGAGGCGGATCGACGGAGCTCGGAGGCCCGGAATCCGGTGTGCTCCGGAGATAAAGGGAAGCAGGAGAGCGGCGGCAGGGCCGCGGCGGGGTGAGGACACGGGGGGGGACGAGGAGACGGGTGTCTAACCCGCAGCGTCGCCACGCGGGGCGTCGTCAATCGGGGCGGCGCCCGCACAGCGGGCGCGTCGGGCGCGACGGGCGGTGCGCGCGATGTCCGCAATGAATACGGCGACGGCCACCCAGATGATCACGAAGCCCGCCCAGCGCGCCGGGCTGAGCTGCTCGTCGACCACGAACAGCGCCCACAGCATCTGCATCGTCGGCGTGAGGAACTGCAGCATGCCGATCGTCGCCAGGGGCAGGCGGTGCGCCGCCGCGCCGAAGAGCAGCAGCGGCAGCGCCGTCACCACGCCGGAGACCGCCAGCAACGCCGCATTCGTCGCACCCGCGTTGCCGAACGTCGCCTGCCCGCCCACGGCGAGCACCGCCAGATACACCGCCGCCACCGGCGTGAGCACCAGCGTCTCCGCCGTCAGGGACGCCGCCGAGGACACCGTCACCTTCTTCTTGAGCAGCCCGTAGCAGCCGAAAGTCAGTGCCAGGCCCACGCCCATCACCGGCGGCTGCTCGCCGAGCACCGCCAGCCACACCACGCCCACCGCCGCGATGCCCACCGCCGCCGTCTGCGCCGGGCGCAGCCGCTCGTTGAGGAAGAGCACGCCGAGCAGCACACTGACGATCGGGTTGATGAAGTAGCCCAGCGCCGCGTCGGCGACGTGGCCCGAGTTGACCGCGACGACGTAGATCAGCCAGTTGCCGGCCACGACCACGCCCGCCAGCGCCATGCGCGCCCACTGCGCCCGCCCGGCCGCGCGCAGCTCGCGCCACCCGCGCGTCACCGCGAGCACCACGACCATCAGCAGCGCCGTCCACACGATGCGGTGGGCCAGAATCTCCAGCGGACCGGCGGGCAGCAGCAGCGGGAAGAAGGCCGGGAAAACGCCCCACAACAGGTAGGCCAGGACACCGAAGAGCATGGCCGTGATCGTACTTGCGCGCATCGATACACTGGCTGCCATGGTCAAAAAATCGGGCTTCGTCCACCTGCACAACCACACCGAATACTCCATGCTCGACGGCATGGCGAAGGTGGACATGCTCGCCGAGGAGGCCGTCCGCCAGGGCATGCCCGCCGTCGGCATCACCGACCACGGCAACATGTTCGGCACCGACAACTTCTACCGGACCATGACCAAGGCCGGCATCAAGCCGATCATCGGCATCGAGACCTACATGGCGCCCGAGAGCCGCTTCAACAAGAAGCGCATCCGCTGGGGCGAGCCGCACCAGAAGTCCGACGACGTCTCCGCCTCCGGCGCCTACCTGCACCAGACCATGCTCGCCGAGAACGCCACCGGCCTGCACAACCTCTTCAAGCTCTCCTCGCTGGCCTCCTACGAAGGTCAGCTGGGCAAATGGCCGCGCATGGACGCCGACCTGATCGCCGAGCACGCCGAGGGCATCATCGCCACCACCGGCTGCCCCTCCGGCGACGTGCAGACCCACCTGCGCCTCGGCCAGTTCGACGCCGCCGTCGAGGCCGCCGCCAAGTGGCAGGACATCTACGGCAAGGACAACTTCTTCCTCGAGCTGATGGACCACGACCTCGACATCGAGCAGCGCGTGCGCCGCGAGCTCCTCGAGGTCGGCCGCAAGCTCAACCTGCCGCCGCTGGTGACCAACGACTGCCACTACGTGCTGCAGTCCCAGGCCGGCCCCCACGAGGCCATGCTCTGCGTCCAGACCGGCAAGACCCTGCACGACCCGGACCGCTTCAAGTTCAACGGCCCCGAGTACTACCTGAAGTCCGCCGAACAGATGCGCGAGATGTTCGACGACATCGTGCCGGACGGCTGCGACAACACCCTCTGGATCGCCGAGCGCGTCGGCGACTACTCGGAGCTGTGGGAGGAGCACCCCCACGACCGCATGCCGATCGCCGACGTCCCGGAGGGCTACACCCCGACCTCCTGGCTGACCGAGGAGGTCATGCGCGGGCTGGCCAACCGTTTCCCGGACGGCGAGGTGCCCGAGAAGTACACCGAGCGCGCCAAGTACGAGATCGGCGTCATCGACATGAAGGGCTACCCGTCCTACTTCCTCATCGTCGCCGAGCTGATCAAGCACGCCCGCAAGGTCGGCATCCGCGTCGGGCCGGGTCGTGGCTCGGCCGCCGGCTCCCTGGTCGCCTACGCGCTGACCATCACCAACATCGACCCGATGGAGCACGACCTCCTCTTCGAGCGATTCCTCAACCCGGAGCGCCCCTCCGCACCGGATATCGACATCGACTTCGACGACCGCCGCCGCGAGGAGATGATCCGCTACGCCGCCGACCGCTGGGGCGCGGACAAGATCGCCCAGGTGATCACCTTCGGCACCGTCAAGACCAAGCAGGCGCTGAAGGACTCCGCCCGCGTGCAGTTCGGCCAGCCCGGCTACCAGATGGCCGACCGCATCACCAAGGCCCTGCCGCCGGCGATCATGGCCAAGGACATCCCGCTGCACGGCATCACCGACCCGGAGCACGACCGCTACGCCGAGGCCGGCGAGGTGCGCAGCCTCATCGAGGCTGACCCGGACGTGCGCAAGATCTATGACACGGCCCTCGGCCTGGAGGGCGTGGTCCGCCAGGCCGGCGTCCACGCCTGCGCGGTGATCATGGCCTCGGTGCCGCTGATGGACCACATCCCGATGTGGAAGCGGCCCGCGGACGGGGCGATCATCACCGGCTGGGACTACCCGGCCTGCGAGGCCATCGGCCTGCTGAAGATGGACTTTCTGGGCCTGCGCAACCTGACCGTGCTGGGCGACGCCGTGGAGAACATCAAGAAGAACCGCGGCGAGGAGATCCACCTCGAGGAGCTGGTCACCGACGACCCGAAGGTCTACGAGCTGCTCGGCCGCGGCGACACCCTCGGCATCTTCCAGCTCGACGGCGGCGGCATGCAGGAGCTGCTCAAGCGCATGAAGCCGACGGGCTTCAAGGACATCGTCGCCTCCCTGGCCCTCTACCGTCCGGGCCCGATGGGCGTCAACGCCCACTTCGACTACGCCGACCGCAAGAACGGCCGTAAGCCGATGACCCCGATCCACCCGGAGCTGGAGGAGCCGCTGCACGACATCCTGGAGGAGACCTACGGTCTGATCGTCTACCAGGAGCAGATCATGCGTATCTCGCAGAAGGTGGCCAACTACACCGCCGGCGAGGCCGACAACTTCCGTAAGGCCATGGGCAAGAAGAAGCCCGAGGTCCTGGCGAAGCAGTACGAGAAGTTCGCCGGCGGCATGAAGGACAACGGCTACTCCAAGGACGCCATCGACGCGCTGTGGGGCACCATCGAGCCGTTCGCCTCCTACGCGTTCAACAAGTCCCACGCCGCGGGCTACGGCCTGGTCAGCTACTGGACGGCCTACCTGAAGGCGAACTACACCGCCGAGTACATGGCCGCGCTGCTGTCCTCGGTGGCCAGCAACAAGGACAAGTCGGCGCTATACCTCTCGGACTGCCGCCACCTGGGCATCCGCGTGCTCTCCCCGGACGTCAACGAGTCCGAGGACGACTTCATGGCCGTCGGCGAGGACATCCGCTTCGGCCTGGGCGCGATCCGCAACGTCGGCCACGACGTCGTCGCCGGCATCGTGCGCGCCCGCCAGGAGAAGGGCGCCTACCGGGACTTCTCCGACTACCTGGAGAAGATCGACCTCGTCGCCTGCAACAAGCGCGTCACGGAGTCCCTGATCAAGGCTGGCGCCTTCGACTCGATGGACCTGCCGCGCAAGGGCCTGGCGCTGATCCACGAGGACGCCGTCGACGCGGTGACCTCCACGAAGAAGGCGGCCGACCGCGGCCAGTTCGACCTCTTCGCGGGCCTCGGCGGCGGGGAGGAGGCCTCGGCGGTGGACAACGTCTTCGCCGTGGACGTCCCCGACGAGGAGTGGGACCGCAAGCACAAGCTCGCTCTGGAGCGCGAGATGCTCGGCCTCTACGTCTCGGGTCACCCGCTCGACGGCTTCGAGGAGGCGCTCAACGCGCAGACGGACACCCCGATCACGAAGATCATCTCCGGCGAGGTCCACGACCGCCAGGAGCTGGTCATCGGCGGCATCATCTCGGCTGTGGACCGGCGCTTCTCCAAGAAGGACGGCTCGCCCTGGGCGATCGTCACGGTGGAGGACCACAACGGCGCCTCGGCGGAGATCCTGGTGTTCAACAAGGTCTACTCGCTGGTGGCCCCGCAGATCGTCGAGGACAACATCATACTCGCCCGCGTGCACGTCAACGTGCGCGACGACCGCATGAGCCTCTTCTGCGACGACCTGAAGGTCCCGGACCTCGGCGCCGGCAACGGCCGCGGCCTGCCGCTGCGCCTGACGATGCGCACCGACCAGTGCACCCTGACCAACATCGCCAAGCTCAAGCACGTGCTGCAGCGCAACCCCGGCGACAGCGACGTCTACCTCAACCTGACCAACGGCTCGGACAGCCAGCTGATGGTGCTTGACGAGCACCTCCGCGTCGAGCGCTCCTCCTCCCTGATGGGCGACCTCAAGGCGTCGATGGGCCCCGGCATCCTGGGCTGACGCCCCTCAATTGCCGACGTCCCGTCGGTCCCCGTGCGCGGTTCCCTTCGGGTTGGGCGCTGCTGCGCGCAAGTGCCGGCGCCTGCGCTGCACCTCGGTGTGGCAGCCCCGGGAACCGCAGAAAGCGGGCGCCCCGTGTGGGGCGCCCGCTTTCAGGCTTTCAGGCTTTCGGGTTCTCAGGTCCTCAGGTCAGCGCGCCGGGGGAGTGGGAGCGGCGGGGATGTCCCGCCGCGGTCCGGTCAGCTGGTGTGCTGCCCGCTGCCGGCGCTGGTGCGCTGGGCCCGCCGCCCGCCCGGGTGACCTGTGCCTGCGTGCCTACTTGCTGGTGTCGGGCTCGGCGTTGACGTCGAACTTCGACTCGTCGAGGCCCAGCGCGTCGCGGACCGTGAAGAAGAGGTCGGTCTGGTCGGTCAGGCCGGTCACGTTCGCGGCGCCGGGGCCGAAGGCGGCGATGCGCAGCTGGGCGCCGGTGTGCGACTGGTCGGTGACGTCCATGTTCTCGCTGGTGGCGTAGCCGACGGTCATCTCGGCGCCGTCCTTGGTGACGAGCTTGCGCGACAGGCCCGGGTAGACCGCGGCGCGGACCTCCTCCTCGGACTTGCCGGACTCCTCGGCCATCTCCTTGATGTCCTCCTCGGAGACGTTGCCGATGACCTGGCTGGTGTGGGCGTGGTCGGCGGTGACGACGACGAGGGTCTCGCCGTCCTCGGCCGCGAAGTTCAGGGCCTCCTGGACGGCCTCGTCCAGGTCGACGGTCTCACCGATCTGGCCGCAGGGGTTGGCGGCGTGGTCCTGCTTGTCGATGCTGGCGCCCTCGACCTGCAGGAAGAAGCCGTTCTCGTTGTCCTTGAGCAGGTCGATGGCCTTGGAGGTCATGTCGGCCAGCTTCGGGATGTCCTCGGTGCGCTCCGGGTTGTCGGTGCACTTGGCGGCCTCGTCGAGGTAGCCCTCCTTCTCGGCCTTCGGGCCCTCCCAGCGCACGGGCATGTTGCCCTCGGAGAACAGGCCCAGAACCGGGGAGTCCTGGTTGGCCTCGGTGATCTTGTCGAGCTCCTCGGCGTTGGTCGGCAGCTGGTAGCCGCGCTCCTCGGCCTGCTCGCGGAGGGTCTTGCCCTCCCACTCGCCGGCCTTGGCCTTCTGGTCGAAGCTCTCGGAGCCGCCGCCGAGCACGACGTCGGCGCGGGTGTTGAGCAGCTGCTCGGAGATGGAGCCGCGGCCACCCTTGTCCAGCAGGTCGTCACCGCACTTCTCGGTGTCCTCCGGGCCGTAGCACTTGCGCTTCTCCACGTGCGCCAGCTGGACGGCCGGGGTGGCGTCCTGGATCTCGGCGGTGGAGACGTTGCCGGTGCCCAGGCCGTTGGCCTTGGCGATCTCCAGCAGGTTGGCCTGCGGCTTGTTGTCGGCGTCGACGGAGATGGCGCCGTTGAAGGTCTTGGTGCCGGTCGCCCACGCGGAGCCGGAGGCCGCCGAGTCGGTGACGTAGTTCGGCGTCTTGTCGTCCTTGTTCAGCGAGTAGTGGGTGTACTGGCCGGTCACGGGCAGGGTGTCGATGCCGGCGAAGTCGCCGCCGGCGCCCTCGGCGTAGTTGCGGGCCACGGTGATCTCGGAGTCGCCCATGCCGTCGCCGATGAGCAGGATGACGTTCTTGGCGTCCGACTTCTCGATCGCCTTCTGCAGCATGGCGGCCTGGTCGCCGTCGATGCGGCGCGCACCGCCGTGGGCGGCGATGTCGCCGTTGGCGGAGCGGTCGGCGAGCAGGTCACCGGCCTCGCCCTCGCGGGTCTCCGCGACCTGGGCGCCGGAGGCCTCCGAGGAGCCGGAGTCGTCCGCGCAGGCGGTCAGGGTCACGGCCAGGGCGGCGGCCGACAGGCCGGCGAGGGTCGTGCGCAGGGTCTTGTGCTTCACTTGTGCTCCCGTTCGATAAAGCGTCTGGAATTCTCGGCACGGGCTGGGCGCAGCGGGTGCACCCGGTCTTCTGCCTTGTTACACGATGAACCTGCGCTGTGAACGCTTACTGAAAGTAAATTGAAAAGCCCGTGAACTTCACGGCTACACTGTGACTGCGTAACCTGCGGCACCCACGGCGCCCACCGGGACGTCGTCAATCGCCCGCACCCGAGACCGAGAGGAACTGGCTCTTGACCACGCGCATCCGCACCACCCACGTCGGCTCGCTGCCGCGCACCCCGCAGCTGCTGGAGGCGAACAACCGCCGCCACGCCGGCGAGATCGGCGACGAGGAGTTCCGGGAGATCCTGCAGGCCTCCGTCGACGAGGTCGTCGCCCGCCAGGTCGAGCTGGGCATCGACATCGTCAACGACGGCGAGTACGGCCACATCACCTCCGGTGCCGTCGACTACGGCGCCTGGTGGAACTACATCTTCTCCCGCCTCGGCGGCCTGACCATGACCGAGGAGGATCGCTGGGCCAACCAGGACGTCGTGCGCTCCACCCCGGGCAACATCAAACTGACCAGCTTCGCCGACCGCCGCGACCGCGCCCGCTTCAGCGAGGCCTACTCGGACCCGGACTCCGGCATCCTCACCGGCCGCGCCAAGGTGGGAAACCCCAAGTTCACCGGTGAGATCACCTACGCCGGCGGCGAGGAGGTCGCGCGCGACACCGCCCTGCTGCGCCACGCCGTCGACGCCACGGGTGCCCAGGCCGGCTTCATCGCCGCGATCTCCCCGGGTGCCGCCGCGCGCCTGAAGGACGAGCACTACGGCGACGACACCGCCGTGGTCAACGCCTGCGCGGCCGCACTGCACGAGGAGTACAAGGCCATCACCGACGCCGGCTTCACCGTGCAGCTCGACGCGCCGGACCTGGCCGAGGCCTGGGACCAGATCAACCCGGAGCCGTCCATCGAGGACTACCGCGCCTGGCTGCGCATCCGCATCGACGCCATCAACGACGCCCTGGCCGGCCTGCCCGTCGAGCAGACCCGCCTGCACATCTGCTGGGGCTCCTGGCACGGCCCGCACACCACGGACGTGCCGTTCGCGGACATCATCGACGAGATCCTGCGCGCCAAGGTCGGCGGCTTCTCCTTCGAGGGCGCCTCGCCGCGCCACGCCCACGAGTGGCGCGTCTGGCAGGACCACGAGCTCCCCGAGAACACCCTGATCTATCCGGGTGTCGTCTCGCACTCGATGAACGCCGTCGAGCACCCGCGCCTGGTCGCCGACCGCATCCTGAAGTTCGCCGAGCTCGTCGGCCCGGAGCGCGTCATCGCCTCCACCGACTGCGGCCTCGGCGGGCGCCTGCACCGCCAGATCGCGTGGGCGAAGCTGGAGTCCCTGGTCGAGGGCGCGCGCATCGCCTCCGAGGAGCTCTAGGGCCCCTCAATTGCCGACGTCCCGTCGGTCGCCCGGGTGCTGATTGTCGCGCTCGGGCGCGGGGCGGGGGCGGGGCGCGAAGCTGGCGCTTCGCGCGGGTGGCGCCGGTCCATGGCTTGGACGGGCGTGCACCGGTTGCGCCGCCTGACGCACGCAGCAGAAAGGCGCGGAGCGTTTCGCTCCGCGCCTTTCTCGCGTCTGTGTGCTGTGCGCCGGGGCCAGCGGGGTGCGCCCGCGGCCCGGGGTTCCTTAGAAGCGCAGGGCGCCCTGGATGTCGTTGATCAGGTTCGGGTTGATCTTGAAGATGAACCCGACGACACCGGCCACGGCGGCCAGGACGGCCAGGACGGTGTTGAATATGGCCAGGCCCTTGTTGAACTCCTGGTTGGGGTAGGCCCACGCGGGCTGGTTGCCGTAGGAGCACTTGGACTTGGCGGCCTCGTAGCCCAGCTTGTCGCCCTTGACCTCGATCGTGAAGTCCTTCGGGTACTCCTCCGCCTTCTTGTCCGAGGCGCAGAACTCCTTGAACTCGGGGAACGCCTCGAAAAGGGTCTCCGAGGCGCTGGAGCCGTTGGTGCTGGAGTTGGTGTCCGTCGCGGTGGCGGACGGGGTCGGCTCGCCGGTCTTCTTGTCCTCGGTGCTGGAGGAGTTGTTGTCGGCCGGGGCCGTCGTCGAGGCGGCGGTCTCCTCGACGGAGCTCTGCGCGTTAGCGGCGACGGGGCTGAGCAGCGAGCAGGCGGTCATTGCGGCGGTGGCCAGCGCGAGGCCGGTGCGGCGGCGGAAGTTCTTCACGGTGGTGGTTCCTCTCGAAGTGTCGTGTTCGCCGGCTTCTGCGGTGACGCGGGTTCCGGCTCGGCCTGCGGGGGCCGCGGGCGGTGCCGCCGGGAGCGCCGGACACGGGCGCCGGGGCGGGTTCCGGAGAAGCACTCTACCAGGATCCTCCTAAGTCATAAACAGGAAAGTTTGTTCGCAGGGAAACGATCCTGCGGAAACGATCCCCCGGGAACTTAAGGCGGGCCTGCGACCCCCCGTGCGCGGGAGGCGAGGTTAGAATCTCCTCCATGACTGAGACGCGCACCACCGACGAGACCCCGGCCTTCGACCCCGTTCACGCGGCCGACATTCAGCAGGCCCAGGCGCGCATCTCCGCGGTCATCGCCCCGACCCCGCTGCAGTACTGCCCGCGCCTGTCGGAGGCCGTCGGCGCCCAGGTCTTCCTCAAGCGCGAGGACCTGCAGGACGTGCGCAGCTACAAGATCCGTGGCGCCTACAACGCCGTCAGCCAGCTCAGCCCCGAGGACCGCAGTGCCGGCATCGTCGCCGCCTCGGCCGGCAACCACGCCCAGGGTGTCGCCTACGCCTGCAAGGCGCTGGGCATCCGCGGCAAGATCTTCGTGCCGGTCCAGACCCCGAAGCAGAAGCGCGACCGGATCCGCGTCCACGGCGGCGACGCCGTGGAGCTGGTGGTCACCGGCAACAACTTCGACGAGGCCGCCGACGCCGCGCGCGCCGACGCCGCCGAGCGCGGCGCCGTGATGGTCGAGCCCTTCGCCGCCCGTGACACCGTCATCGGGCAGGGCACCGTCGCCGCCGAGATCCTCTCGCAGCTCTCCGCCCAGGGCAGGACCCTGGACACCATCTACGTGCCGGTCGGCGGCGCGGGTCTGCTCGCCGGCGTGACCAGCTACCTGGCCGACATGTCCCCGCGCACCGGCGTGGTGGCCGTCGAGCCCTCCGGGGCGGCCAGCCTGACCGCGGCCCTGGCCGCCGGCCACCCGGTCACCCTCGAGACCGTCGACCCCTTCGTCGACGGCGCGGCCGTCAAGCGCATCGGCGACATCAACTACGACATCGTCGAGCGCAACCTCTCCCGCGTGCACGTCACCGACGTCTCCGAGGGTGCGGTGTGCACCGAGATGCTGGACCTCTACCAGAACGAGGGCATCATCGCCGAGCCCGCCGGCGCGCTGTCGGTGGCAGCCCTCAAGACCGTCGACGTCGCCCCGGGCGCGACCGTGGTCTGCATCATCTCCGGCGGCAACAACGACGTCCTGCGCTACAACGAGGTCATGGAGCGCTCGCTGGTGCACCGCGGCCTGCGCCACTACTTCCTGGTCAACTTCCCGCAGGAGCCCGGCCAGCTGCGTCACTTCCTCAACGAGATCCTCGGCCCGGACGACGACATCACCCGGTTCGAGTACCTCAAACGCAACAACCGCGACACTGGCGCGGCCCTCGTCGGCCTGGAGCTGGGCCGGGCCTCGGACCTGGAGGGCCTGCTTGAGCGCATGGCCGAATCCCCGCTCGACTGCCAGCAGCTCCACCCGGGCACCCCGGAGTACTCCTTCCTCATCTAGGGAGGGGCGCCGGCTCCCGACTGGGCTCGGACCAGTGACCTGATCGGGCGCGCCTCTCACGGGGGAGGGGCGCAGCAAGAAGCTTCAGGGTGGCGGCGCCGAGCTCGCGGGGCGCCGCCACCTCAGCGCAGCAGGACCGCGAACTCCCAGGGACCGAGCCGGGTCTCGTCCGCGCCGACCTCGGGCTCGGTGAAGGAGTAGCGCAGCTCCCCGCCGAAGGGCACCGTGACCGGCTCGGGGGAGAAGTTGCCCACCAGCGTCCACTCGCGCCCGTCGGGCGCGGTGCGGTGCATGGCCACCCACCCGTGCTCCAGGGCCACGGCGTCGGCGCCGACCGCGGCCCCGGAACCCGCCTCCCGCACGGTGGCCGTCACGGCGTGGTCGACGCGCACGTCGGAAAGCACGCCCGAGGCGCAGCCGAGCTCGCGGCGCAGCCGCAGCAGCTCGCGCACGGCGGCGACGATGCCCCGCTGGGCGTCGTCAAGCTCCCAGTCCAGCTTGGCGGAGGCGAACGTCTCCTCGGCGGCCGGGTCCGCGATCGTGTCCGGGTCCCAGCCAGAGGAGGCGAACTCGCGCAGCCGGCCGGTGCGCGTGGCCTCCAGCAGCCCCGGGTCGGTGTGCGAGGCGAAGAAGGGGAAGGGCTGGCGCGCGCCGAACTCCTCGCCCATGAAGATCATCGGCGTGAACTCCGAGAGGTAGACGAACGCGCACTTGAGCAGGTGCTGCGTCGGGGTGATGCGCTCGGCGGCGCGGTCGCCGGCCGCGCGGTTGCCCGTCTGGTCGTGGGTGGTGGTGTAGGTGACGAAGCGCGCCCCGGGCATCCGCGTGCGGTCGAAGCCGCGCCCGTGCGAGCGCCCGCGGTGCAGCGAGTAGTCACCGGTGAAGCGGTACGCCTCGCTGAGCGTGCGCGCCAGGTCGCCGACGCGCCCGTAGTCGCGGTAGTAGCCGTACTGCTCGCCCTCGGTCAGCGTGTGCAGGCAGTGGTGGACGTCGTCGAGCCACTGCGCGTCGAGCCCGCAGCCGAGGTCCTCGACTGGGGTGATCAGGCGCGGGTCGTTGAGGTCGCTCTCGGCGATGACGCAGCGCGGCACGCCGGTGCACGCGGCGACGTCGCGCGCGACGTCGGCGATCTGCTCCAGTACGGAGACCGCGCCCCGGTCGTCGAGCGAGTGCACCGCGTCCAGGCGCACGCCGTCGACGTGGAACTCCCCGAGCCACTGGCGGGTGGCGTCGAGGATGAAGCGGCGCACCTCGTCGGAGCCCGGGCCCATCAGGTTGACCACGTCGCCCCAGTCCGTCGCCGCGCCCGTGGTGTACGGCCCGAAGAAGCCGGTGTAGTTGCCGTCGGGGCCGAAGTGGTTGAACACCAGGTCCATGACCACGGCCACGCCGTGGGCGTGCGCGGCGTCGACGAAGGCCTTCAGCCCCGCCGGCCCGCCGTAGGCCTCGTGGACGGCGAACCAGCTGACCGGGTCGTAGCCCCAGTTGCGCTCGCCGCCGAAGGGCTGGACGGGCATCAGTTCCACCGTGGTCACCCCCAGCTCGCGCAGGTGCGCGAGCTTTCCGACGGCCGCGTCGAAGGTGCCGTCGGCGGTGAAGGCGCCGACATGCAGCTCGTAGAGCACCTGGCCGGGCAGCGGGCGGCCCGTCCAGGTCGCGTCGGTCCAGTCGAATTCGGTCGGCACGACCTCGGAGAAGCCGTGCACGCCGTCGGGCTGGCGGCGCGAGCGCGGGTCCGGCAGCAGGATGGACCACTCGGGCTCGGGCGCCTCGGCGGCCGGCTCGGTGGCCAGCTGGAAGGCGTAGCGGCGTCCCGGGGTCGGCGCGGGGGCGTCGGCCGGCGGGACGAACCAGCCGCCGTCGGCGCGCTCGAGATCCACGCGCCCGCCGTCGGGGTCGTCGAGGACCAGCCGGACGCGGTCGGCGTTCGGGGCCCACACGGAGAAGATCGGGTGGCGGTCGGGTTCAGTGGGGGAGCTCATGGTCTCCACACTAAAAGACCGCGCCCGCCGGATGTAGCGGGTGCGGGGAAAATCGGCGGCGGGCCGGGGGCGGGCCGGTGCCGGCCGGGCCGGAGCCGCTCGGATCAGTTGTTGGCCAGGGCGGCGGTGGCGGCCTTGTCGATGCGGCCGAAGTTGTAGTACGCCGCGCAGGCACCCTCGGGCGAGACCATGCAGGTGCCGATCGGGGTGTCCGGCGTGCACGCGGTGCCGAAGACCTTGCACTGCCAGGGCTTGATACGCCCGGTCAGCACGGAGCCGCACTCGCAGGCGACCGGGTCGGCCACGCGGTCGTCCGGGACGTCGAAGAGGCGCTCGGCGTCGAAGTCGGCGTAGGCCTCGGAGATACCGAAGCCCGAGTTCGGCAGCCAGCCCAGGCCGCGCCACTCGAAGCTGTCGCGCACGGTGAAGACCTCGTCGAAGAGGCGCTGGGCGGCGACGTTGCCCTCGCCGGTGACCACGCGCGAGTACTGGTTGCCCACGCTCGCCTCGCCGCGGGCGACCTGCCCGGAGACGAACTGCTCGAGCAGCATGGCGACCGACTGCAGGATGTCCAGCGGCTCGAAGCCGGCCACCGCGACCGGCAGGTTGAACTCCTCGGCCAGAAAGTCGAAGGCCTTCGTGCCCACGATGGTGGCCACGTGGCCGGGCCCGATGAAGGCGTCGACCTCGGTCTCGCCGCCGTCGGCGATCGCACGCAGCGGCGGCTCGATGGTGACGTGGTTGGAGAACACGGAGAAGTTCTTCACCCCGCGCGCCTTGGCGGTGCGCAGCGTGACGGCCGTGGACGGTGCGGTGGTCTCGAAGCCGACGGCGAAGTAGACGACCTTGCGGTCCGGGTTCTCCTGGGCCAGCTTCAGCGCGTCCAGCGGGGAGTAGACGAAGCGCACGTCGCAGCCGCGGGCGCGGGCCTGCAGCAGCGACTCGTCGGAACCCGGCACGCGCATCATGTCGCCGAAGGTGGTCAGCATGACGTCGTCCTGGCGGGCCAGCCACAGCGCGTCGTCGACGCGGCCCATCGGGATGACACAGACCGGGCAGCCCGGCCCGTGCACCAGGTCGATGTTGTCGGGCAGGAGGTTCTCCAGCCCATAGCGGTAGATGGTGTGGGTGTGGCCGCCGCAGATCTCCATGATCTTGATCGGGCGGTCCAGCTTGGCCGCGTCGTGCTCGATGCGCTTGAGCAGGGCGCGGGCCGCAGCCGGGTCGCGGAACTCGTCGACGAACTTCACTTGGCAGTGCACCTTCCTGGAGAGGGGCGGAAACGGGAAACAGGGGCGGCGCGCAGGCGCCGGGCGTCGGGGCGCCGGCCGCGCACCGCCGACCACGCACCACGGGTGCGGGGCCCGGCG
Organism: Corynebacterium frankenforstense; assembly: GCF_030211955.1. GTDB lineage: Bacteria > Actinomycetota > Actinomycetes > Mycobacteriales > Mycobacteriaceae > Corynebacterium > Corynebacterium frankenforstense_A. The sequence continues at coordinate 70,868 of NZ_JASODI010000002.1, forward strand.
ACGGGGACCGACGCGACGTCGAAGAGCGGGCCGGATGGAGGGTCCGGCCCGCGGGTCAGTCGATTCTGGATGTCGAGAACGAGTCGAGCTCGTCCTCGTAGGTGTTGGCGCCGAGCTGCCGGATCTGCTGCAGCGTGGTCGTCGCCTCGTCCTCGTCGATCTTGCTCAGGGCGAAGCCGACGTGGACGAGCACCCACTCGCCGACGTCGAGGCCCTCGTCGACGAGCAGATCAGTGGAGATGACGCGGTTGACGCCGCCGATGGTGACGGTGGCGCGGCCGGGATCCTTCATCTCGACGATCTGGGCGGGCACTCCGAGGCACATGTGCAACCTCCTCAAGGTTTTCTGGACTACCGTCGAGCCTAACACCGACCCCCGTTATCTCCCGAGAAAGGCCGTGAGTAAGCGTGGAACCGAAAAACCGCATCAACCAGGACGAGGAGCGCGTCAATGACAACATCTCGCGCGTGCGGCGTCACCCCGGCCGGCTGAAGGACGACCACATCACGTTGTCCCACGGCGCGGGCGGCAAGCAGTCGACCACGCTGCTGGACCGCCTGTTCTTTGACGTCTACGGCAATGAGATGCTCGACCAGGGCGGCGATTCCGCGGTCGTGGACCTGCCGAGCCTGCTGGCCGACGCCCAGGCCGAGGGCGCGAAGCTCGCCTTCACCACCGACTCCTACGTGGTCAACCCGATCGAGTTCCCCGGTGGCTCCATCGGCGAGCTCGCCGTCAACGGCACCGTCAACGACCTCTCGGTCGCCGGCGCGGACCCGAAGCTGATCTCGGTGTCCTTCATCCTGGAGGAGGGCCTGGAGGTCGCCACCCTGCGGCGTGTGGCCGAGGCCGTGCGCGACGCCGCCGCCGAGGCCGACGTGACCATCGCCACCGGCGACACGAAGGTCGTCCCGCGCGGGGCCGCCGACCACCTGTACATCACCACCGCGGGCGTGGGCGTGATCCCGGCCGGCCGCGACACCGGCTTCGGCAAGGTGCAGGTCGGCGACCGGATCCTGCTGTCCGGCCCGATCGCCGACCACGGCATGGCCGTGATGATGGCGCGCGGCGACCTCGCCCTGGACGCGCCGATCGCCTCCGACACCCGCGCGGTCAACAAGCTGACCGCCGCGCTGCTCGAGGCGGTGCCGGACACCCGCTGGATGCGCGACGCCACCCGCGGCGGCGTGGCCACCGTGGCGAACGAGCTGGCCGACGCCACCGGCCTCGGCGTCGCCTTCGAGGACGAGGCCATCCCGGTGCGCGACATGACACGCGCGGCCTGCGACGTGCTGGGCATCGACCCGCTCTACGTGGCCAACGAGGGCACCTTCCTGGCCGTGGTGCCGAAGGACTCCGCCGACGCCGCCGTCGAGGCCGTGCGCGCCGCCGGGGCTCCCGAGGCCCGCCTGGTCGGCCGCATCGTCGAGGAGCCGGCCGCCTCCGTGGTGCTGGTCACCGGCTTCGGCGGCGCGCGCATGGTGGACAAGCTCGCCGGCGACCCGCTGCCGCGCATCTGCTGATTTTGCTTGACGACGCCCGCGGTGCGCCCCGTGGGCGGTTCCGTGCGACGTGCGGCGCCGTGATTGCCGACGCCCGCGCGTCAGTTGAGACGGGCGAAGTCGTCGACGCCGGCGCGGGCGGCGGCCGCCTGACCCAGCGAGAGCCCGCCGTCGTTGGCGGGCACCGTGTGGTGCTCGAGAAGCTTCAGGCCGCGGGCCGAGAGAGCGGCGGCGAGATCGCTGACGAAGAGCCGGTTGAGCGCGCAGCCGCCGGTCACCCCGACCACGGTCGTGCCGGCCTGTTCGGCCGCGGCCTCGAGGCGCGCGGCGAAGAGTCCGGCGAGGCCGCGGTGGAAGTCCCGGGCGCGCTCCGCGACGGGGGCGGAGCGACCGGCCACCGCGGCGAGCAGCGCGGCGACGGCCTCGCGGTCGTCGTCGGGGGTGCGGTGCGCGGGGGCGGGGGAGTGCGTCGGGGAACCCGCCTGTGGCCCGGTCGCCCGGGGCGCGGCGGGCCCGGCGTCGCCCGGCGCGTCACCGGCCGAGCGCGCCAGGGCCTCGAACTCCATGGCCGCCTGGCCCTCGTGGCTGACCGGCCCGGTGAACGCGCCCGAGAGGAACGCCGCGGCGTCGAAGAGGCGGCCCGCCGAGGAGCACTCCACGGTGCCCGTGCCCGAGGCCAGCTGCGAGTCGACCAGCCGCAGCTCGGCGGCGTCGACCCCGGCGAAGCAGTCGGCCTCCGCGACCGCGGCGGCCAGGCGCCGGCGGGCCGTGTCTGCCGCGTCATCCGGGCCGTCACCGGTACCTCCGCCCAGCGCCGCGACGAGCCCGCGTGCCAGCCGCCAGGGGTTGCGCACCGCCTTGTCGCCGCCGGCCATCCGGAAGACCGGCAGGTGCCAGGCGCGCGACCAGTCCGGCCCGGACGCGTCGACGGCGAGCACCTCGCCGCCCCACACAGTGGCGTCCGTGCCGAAGCCGGTGCCGTCGACCACGGCGACCACCGCCCGGCCGGCCACCTCGTGCTCGGCCAGCAGCGAGCGCGCGTGCGCGTGGTGGTGCTGCACGCCGATCAGCGGCACGTCGTGCTCCTCGGCGAAGCGCTCCGCCCACGCCCTCGTCGAGTAGCCCGGGTGCAGGTCGCAGGCCACCGCCGTAGGGGTGGCCCGCTGCATGGTCAGCATGTCCGCCGTCGAGGCGTCGAAGGCCCGCCTGCCGGCGAGCGAGGCCATGTCGCCCAGGTGACCGGCCACGTTCGCGCGCTTGCCCACGGCGAGCGTGAAGGCGTTCTTCAACTCCCCGCCCACGGCGAGCACGCACGCGACGTCGGCCGGCGCGGCGTCGTCAAGCGGGAGACGTAGCGGCAATGGGGCGAATCCGCGCCCGCGGCGCACGGGGCGGGTGCCGCGGAAGACGGAGTCCTCGACGGGCAGGTGGATGGGGCGGTCGTGCAGGACGAAGAGGTCGACGAGGCGGGCCAGCTTCGCGCGCGCGGCGTCGTTGGTGTGGCAGACCGGCTCGCCGGGCACGTTGCCCGAGGTCGCGATGACCGGGCGGTCCACCAGCAGCTCGTGCAGCGGGGAGTAGGGGCGCATCACACCGACCTCGCCCAGGCGCGGGGCCACGCCGGCGGCCAGCACGCCCAGGTCGCGGCCGATGACGATGGGCGCGGCGGGCGAGTGGACGAGCTCGAGCTCGGCGTCGGTGAAGCCGGCGACCTCCTCGGGGCGCGGGGCCATCACGGCGAAGGGCTTGTCCGGGCGGTGCTTGCGCTCGCGCAGCAGGGCCACGGCCTCGGGGTTGCGGGCGTCGGCGAGCAGGTGGAAGCCGCCGATGCCCTTGACCGCCAGCGCCCCGCCGCGGTCGAGCTCCGCGCGGGCGAGGGCGAACAGCTCGTCCGGCTCGCCGTCGAGGCGCTCCCCGTCGCGCTCCAGCCACATCGTCGGCCCGCAGTCCGGGCAGGCCACCGGCTGGGCGTGGAAGCGGCGGTCCAGCGGGTCGGCGTACTCGGCGGCGCAGCGCGGGCACATCGGAAAGCCCGCCATCGTCGTGTTCGGCCGGTCGTAGGGCAGGTCCGTGATGATCGAGTAGCGCGGCCCGCAGTTGGTGCACGTGATGAACGGGTGGTGGTAGCGGCGGTCGTCGGGGTCGTGCAGCTCGGCCAGGCAGTCGGGGCACGTCGCCGAGTCCGGGGGGATGAGCGTGCGCTCGCCGGAGGCCCGTTCGGACGCCACGATGCGGAAGATCTCCTCCCCCTCAACGGGGGAGACCGGGGTCTCACGTCGGCCTGTGATCTTGGCCAAGGGGGGCAGTGTTCCAAGCGCCTCGTCGAGGAAAGAGTGCACCGCCTCACGCGTGCCCTGAGCCTCGATGAAGACCTCACGGTCGTCGTTGCCCACCAGCCCCGTGACCGGGTGGCGCGCGGCCGTGCGCGCGATGTGCGGGCGGAAGCCCACCCCCTGCACGACGCCGGTGACCAGGGTGCGGACGCGGATGATCTGGGCCATGGTCCCCGAGCCTAGCCGGGGCGTGCACCCGGGCCCGGGGCCGGCCGATAGGGTCTGGGGCGTGCATGAAGTCGCGTTGAGCAACCAGCTGGCGGGGGTGGTCCGCCGTGCCGCCGGCGGGCGCCGGGTCACCGGCGTGCACCTGAAGATCGGGGCGTTGCGGCAGGTCGTGCCCGAGACCCTGCGGTGGGCCTGGGGCTTCGTCATCGACGGCACCGACCTGGCCGACGCCGGGCTCGAGGTCGAGTGGGTCCCGCTGGTCATCGAGTGCGCCAACGGGCACGTCACGGAGGTGAGCGGGCAGCTCGACCTGACCTGCCCGGAGTGCCCCGCGAAGACCACTATCGTGGGCGGGGAAGAGTTCACCGTCGTGGACATCGAGGTCGCCTGAGACCCCGCGAGAACGTCACCGGCGGGAACTGCACACCTAGAGGTCTTTGGGCGCCCCGCGCCCGGGAGGGATGTTTTCCATGGGACGTTTCCACCGTCACGCCGACGGCACCGTGCACGAGCACCACCACGGCCATGACCATGACCACGGTCACGACCACACCCACGACCACGACGTGATCGTCCACCACGAGGACCACCGCGACGTCGGCGACCACTCCGGCTACGAGACGGGCCGCGAGCGCATCGACGTGCTCGAGGACATCTTCTCGGAGAACGACCGGCTGGCCGCCGCCAACCGCAAGGCCTTCGACGACAACTCGGTGACCTGCGTGAACCTGATGAGCTCGCCGGGCGCCGGCAAGACGACCCTGTTGCGCCACACCCTGGCCGCCGCCCAGGACCGCCTGCGCGTCGGCGTGATCGAAGGCGACATCGAGACCGGCATCGACGCCGAGAAGCTCGCCGGCTTCGGTGCACAGGTCTCCCTGCTCAACACCGGCGCCGGCTTCGGCGGCGAGTGCCACCTCGACGCCCCGATGGTCGCCCACGCCCTCGAGGGACTGGATCTTTCCACCCTCGACCTGGTGCTCGTGGAGAACGTGGGCAACCTGGTCTGCCCGGCCGAGTTCGAGGTCGGCGCGCACCGCCGCGCCATGATCGCGTCGGTGACGGAGGGCGAGGACAAGCCGGTCAAGTACCCGGTGATGTTCCGCTCCGTGGAGGTCGTCGTGGTCAACAAGATGGACCTGCTGCCGCACCTGGACTTCGACATGGAGCTCTTCCGGGCCAACCTGGAGAAGGTCAACCCGGGTGTGAAGGTCATCGAGTGCTCGGCGCGCACCGGCGAGGGCGTCGACGAGTGGCTCGCCTGGCTCGACCCGCGCCTGGCGCGGTAGCCACGGGCCACGGACCGGTCTCCGGCGGCATCCGGGTCGCCCACGGACCGGTCCCGGCCCGACTCCGCCCCGGCCCGGGTGCCCCCGGGTCGAGGCCGCTGACCGAAGTTTCTTAGGACACCCAGCCCAAAGTGCTTATCTCCGGTTCTGTCAGAACCTATCAGCGCTGATAACCTGGGTTTGTGTATGTGCGGTTACCGCACCCCCTGTTCGGGGGCGGGCGGTCTTACCGCGGTTTCCCCACAACAGATTGAGGTTCCAACATCATGGATCTTGCACACGTGTGGCGGGGCGGCACCCTGCTGGAGAACCTGGAGCGGCAGGGGGTGAAGCGCCGCAACTTCATGCAGCTGTGCGCCGCCATGGCCGGGCTGTTCGCGGTGGGCCGCCCGGACCCGGCCTACGCCGACGCCGAGGAGACGGACAAGATCGCCGAGGCCCTCGGCGGCGCCGACAAGCCGCTGGTCGCCTGGCTGCAGCTGCAGGAGTGCACCGGCTGCACGGAGTCCCTGCTGCGCTCGGGCTCGTCGACCGTCGAGGACCTGGTGCTCAACCAGCTGTCCATGAACTACAACGAGCTGATCATGGCCGCCGCCGGCACCGCGGCCGACGAGGCGCTCTACGACATGTTCAAGGAGCCGCACATCCTGGTGGTCAACGGCTCCGTGCCCACCAAGGAGAACGGCGCCTACTGCACGATCGCCGGCAAGTCCGCCGAGCAGATTCTGCTCGACGCCGCCGAGAACGCCACCGTGGTGCTCGCCGTGGGCGCCTGCGCGGTGTGGGGCTCCGTCCAGGCCGCCAACCCGAACCCCTCGGGTGCGGTCGGCGTGGACCAGATCATCAAGGACAAGCCCGTCATCCAGGTCGCCGGCTGCCCGCCGATCGGCGAGGTCATCACCGCGACCATCACCTACCTGCTCACCTACGGCAAGCCGCCGGAGGTCGACAGCCAGGGCCGCCCGAAGTTCGCCTACGACCAGCGCATCCACGACTCCTGTGAGCGCCGTCCGCACTTCGACGCCGGCCAGTTCGTCCGCGCCTTCGACGACGAGGGCGCGCGCAACGGCTGGTGCCTCTACGAGGTCGGCTGCAAGGGCCCGTCGACCTACGCGCCCTGCCCGATCGTGCAGTGGAACATGAAGACCAGCTGGCCCATCGGCGCCGGCCACCCGTGCATCGGCTGCACGGAGAAGGACTTCTTCGACAAGTTCACCCCGTTCTACGAGGTGCTGCCGAACATCCCGGGCCTCGGCGTGGAGGCCTCCGCGGAGAAGATCGGCCTCGGCCTGCTCGGCGTCGCCGGCGCGGGCGTGGCCGTCCACGGCGCGATCACCGCCTTCAAGACCATCGGCGTGCGCCGCGAGTCCGGCGAGGTCGAGCTGCTCGCCGCCTTCGGCGACGACAACGACAAGCAACCCGCCGGTGCCACGGCGACCACGATTGACGACGCCGCGTCGCCCGGCGCGGGCGGTTCCGGCGCCCACGGCGTGGGCGGACCCGACGGTGTGACCGGCACCGGTAGCGACGGCGCGAAGTAGAGGAGACCCGAGAACAATGGCAGAACGCATCGTCGTCGACCCGATCACCCGCATCGAGGGCCACCTGCGCATCGAGCTGGAGACGGAGAACGACAAGATCACCGACGCGTGGTCGGAGACCACGCAGTACCGCGGCATCGAGGACATCTGCCGCGGGCGCGACCCGCGCGACGTCTGGGCCTTCGTCGGCCGCATCTGCGGCGTGTGCACGGCCGTGCACTCGATCGCCTCGGTGCACGCCGTCGAGGACGCCATCGGCTCGCGGCCGCCGGAGCAGGCGCAGCTCATCCGCGACATGGTGCTCAGCTCCCAGGAGCTGCACGACCACGTCGTGCACTTCTACCACCTGCACGCCCTGGACTGGGTCAACGTGGTCGCGGCCGCCGAGGCGGACCCGAAGAAGACCGTCGAGTTCGCCCAATCGATCGGCTCGAAGTGGAAGCTGAACTCCGAGGAGAAGTTCACCCAGGTCAAGAACACCCTCCAGGAGATCCTGGACTCCGGCCAGCTGTCGGTGTTCACCAACGGCTACTGGGAGCACCCGGACTACCGGCTGCCCCCGGAGGCCAACCTGATGGCCGTGTCCCACTACCTGGACGCGCTGCAGTTCCAGCGCTCGATCATCCGCATCAACACCGTCTTCGGCGGCAAGAACCCGCACCCGAACTTCCTGGTCGGCGGCATGGCCTGCTCGATCGACACGGAGAAGTCCGAGACGGTCAACCAGGTGCAGATCGACAAGATCCGCCAGTGGATCGAGGAGATCCACGAGTTCGTCAACGACTGCTACCTCCCGGACGCCCTGGCGATCATGGGCGTCTACAAGGACTACTTCGACATCGGGGCCGCGGCGCCGAACTTCCTGGCCGTCGGCATGGCCGGCACGGCCTACGTCGGCCACGACCTCGACCAGCCGGTCTCGCTGGGCGACGACGGGGTGCGCCCCGGCGTCATCCTCGACGGTGACTACTCCAAGGTCCACCCGCTGGACCCGGACCTGATCAAGGAGTACATCTCCTCGGCCTGGTTCACCTACGAGGAGGGAAACGACGTCGGCCTGCACCCCTCGGTCGGCGAGACCACGGCCAACTACACCGGCCCGGAGCCGCCGTACGAGTGGCTCGCGCACGCCGACGACGGGCGCTACACCTTCTCCAAGGCGCCGCGCTACGACGGCCGCCCGACCCAGGTCGGCCCGATCTCGCGCGTGCTCAGCGCCTACATCCAGGGCCACAAGCGCACCAAGGAGCTCGTCGACTCCGCCCTCAAGAAGTACGACATCAAGGTCTCCCAGCTGAACTCGACCGCCGGGCGTACCCTGGCGCGCGCTGTGGAGTCGGTGACGGCCTCGGAGAAGCTGCGCGACGAGATCTTCCCCAAGTTCATCGACAACCTGCGTAACGGAGACTTCGACGTCTTCGACAAGACCCGCTGGGAGCCGAGCTCCTGGCCCGAGGAGGCCGACGGCTTCGCCATCGTCGAGGTCGCCCGCGGCTGCCTGAGCCACTGGGTCACCGTCAAGGACAAGAAGGTGGCCAACTACCAGGCCGTCGTCCCGACGACCTGGCTGGCCGGCGGCCGTGACCCGGAGGGCAACCGCGGCCCCTACGAGGAGTCGCTGGCCGGCGGCCACCCGCTGGTCGACCCGAAGCAACCGCTCGAGGTCCTGCGCACCATCCACTCCTTCGACCCGTGCATGGCCTGCGGCGTCCACCTGCTGGACCCGGAGGGCAACGAGATCTTCCAGGTGATGACAGAATGACCTCCTCGCTGCGACGGGCGGCCTCGGACGCCCCCGCGATCCGCGCCTACCAGGCCTTCGCCCTGTCCCGGCTGGCTCCCACCGAGGTGCTCGAGGCGGCGGCCGTCGCCCCGGCCGGCTCCGACGACCCGGTTGACCGGGCCCTGATCGGCTCGCTGCGCGCGAACCGCCAGGGCGTGGAGCCGGAGATCGTCCCGGATGAGAAGTTCACCCCCGCGACCCCGGAGCAGCGCTACTCGCGCGCCGACATGGAGGACCGCGTGATTTTGCGCGGCGACCTCGAGTCGGTCGCCGAGGTCGCCGAGATGACCGGCGCCCAGCGCCGCCTGCTCAACCGCAACGTCCGCTCGATGGGCCGGATGGGCCGGCGCTGCCTCGGCGTGGCCGTGGCGGAGAAGGACCTGCTGGGCAACGTCGGGCCGATGCAGATGCAGGGCTTCGTGGCCATGTCCGTGGTCAAGGAGTCCGAGCTGGCCCGCGCCGTGGACAACAACACCCCGGAGTGGGTGCGCGTGGAGGTCTGGCCGACCGCCCTGCGCTGGCAGCACTGGATCAACCTGGCGCTGATCATCCTGCTGACGCTGACCGGCTACTTCATCATGGACCCGTTCTTCGGGCCCGACCCGGCCGCCGACACCGGCTTCCTGATGGGCTGGATCCGCTTCGCCCACATCGCCTGCGGCTTCGCCTGGTGCGTGCTGGCGCTGTGGCGGGTCTGGCTGCTGTGCGTGGCCAAGACCCGGCAGAACCGGTGGCGCTCCCTGTGGCCGATCTACAACATGGAGGACGCCAAGAACATGCTGCGCACCGCGCAGAACTACCTGTTCCTCGGCAAGGGGCCCGCGCCCCTCTACGTCGGCCACAACGCGCTGCAGCAGTTCGCCTACACGGGCATCTACGCGCTCTCGGTCATCCAGATCTTCACCGGCCTGGCGCTCTACGCGCTGCCCAAGCCGTCGGTCTGGTACTGGGACATCGTGCGCCTGCCGGTGGACCTGCTGGGCATCCCGTGGGTGCGTCTGATCCACGCCGCGATCATGTTCATCATCTGGGCGTTCGTGATCCTGCACGTCTACCTGGTCATCCGCGCCGACTCGGTGGAGGAGCACTCCGGCCTGTCCGCCATGCTCAACGGCGGCTACTGGCTGCACCGCGACTCCAACCCGGTCGACGGCCCGAGGATCGGCTGACGTGACCGTCCCCGGAAAGGTCACCTGCCTGGCGGTGGGCAACACCATCATGGGCGACGACGGCATCGGCCAGGCACTCCTCGAGCTCGTCGAGGACCGCGGCCCGGCCGGCGTGGACTACGTCGACGGGGCGATCGCGGGCCTGGAGCTGCTCGGCGAGTTCCAGGACGCCGAGCGACTGCTGGTGCTCGACGCCGTGGCCGGCCCCGGCGCCCCCGGCGAGGCCGTGCGGCTCGAGGGGGCGGAGATCCGCCGCTTCATCCCGCAGAACGTCTCGCCGCACCAGGTGGGACTGATGGACCTCTTCGGCGCGGCGCGCCTGCTCAACGACGAACCGGCCGAGCTGGTCGTCGTCGGCGTGGTCGCCGAGAAGATCGAGCTGACCGTCGGGCTGACCGAGACCGCGCAGGGCGGCCTGGAGGCCGCCGCACGGCTCGCCCTCGACCAGCTCGCCGCCTGGACCGGTGGCGCCGACGGTGCCGCCGGCGCAGACGACCCGGCTCAGTCCGCCGAGTCCGCGGCGTCCCCGTTGGCCACGTCGACCCAGTCGAGCGTGAACTCACGCCCGTGACGCAGGTCCGCCGTCGGGGTGTGGCAGACCGGGCAGGTCAGGTCGAAGAACTCGTCGATCTCCCGCTCGGCCGCACACTCCGGGCAGTACACCGTCGCCGGCACGTCCGTGACCTCGAGGCGCGCGCCCTCGCACACCGTGCCCGCGCGCGCCACCGGCCACGCCCCGTGCAGCGCCTCGAGCACCACCCCGGAGCGGCGCCCCACCGTCAGCCCTACGGCCTCGATCGCGCGCCCGCCGGCGCTCGACTCGACGGCGTCGACCACCCCGGTCAGAAGACTCAGCTCATGCATGGCCCCCATCCTAGGGACAACCGCCTGCCTGGGATCGCGGGCAGGGGCCACACCCCGTGAAAGGAAGGATCCGGAAGCGATGACAGAGAAACTCCGCGTCGACCAGCTCGTCGACCCGGCCGGTGCCGTGGTGCACGTGCGCCACGACGCCGAGGGCCACGTCGACGAGGCCGCCTTCGACCTCAGCGGCTTCCCGCGCGTGGACCCGATGCTCGTCGGGCGCACCACCGCGGAGGTCCCGCAGCTGGTCACCCGCCTGTGCGGGCTGTGCCCGGTCACCCACCACCTCGCCGCGATGCGCGCCCTCGACGACCTCACCGGCCTCACCGTCCCGCCGCGCGCGGTGGCGGTGCGCTCGCTGCTGCACCACGGCTCGGTGCTCGACACGCTCGCCCCGAAGCTGCTGTTCACCCACCGCGAGCTGGCCGTCGAGCTCAAGCGATTCGGCAAGCAGGTCCTCGAGGCCGCCGGCTGTCCCGGCCACTTCCCGGACGTCGCCGTGCCCGGTGGCGTCAAAAACGACGCCGACACCTCGATTGTCGACGTCGCGGTGCTCGCCGACCTACGAGAACGTGCCGCCGCGCTGCCGGGGCTCGCAGCCCCGGCCTTCACCGGCGCCGCCGACGTCTTCCTGTGCGACGCCGACGGCACCTGGGACCCGCTCGGCACGTTCTTCGCCGTGGTCGCCGGTGACACCCGCGAGATCTACCCGGTCGCCGAGTTCCCGGAGCGGGTGCGCGAGTCGCGCCCCGGTGCCACCTCACCGCGCCCGGAGGTGCTCTTCGGCGGCGACTGGCTGCCCTACCGCGTGGGCCCGGCCGCCCGGGGTACCCGCGGCGACCGCTTCGGCGTGGCCGACAGCCTCGACGGGGTGGCCGCCGCACTGGACGCGCTCGGGGAGACCACCGGCGACGGCGCGCTGCGCGCCGGCGGCGACCACGAGGGCGTCGTCAAGCACCAGGGCCGCGGCGTGGGCCTGGTCGACGGGCCGCGCGGGCTGCTCGCGCACGTCTTCGACGTCGACGCCGAGGGCACGCTCACCGGCTGCTGGATCCTCACGCCCACCGCGCAGAACGAGCCGTGGCTGGCGGCGATGCTCACCGACGCGGCGCGCTCCGGCGCCGGCGAGGAGGGCATGGAGCAGGCGATCCGCACGGCCGACCCGTGCCTGCCGTGCTCCTCGGCGCCGCCCGGGGCGATGCACGTGGAGGTCGCTACGATGGAACCCGGAGAAAAGGAGTAAGCGTATGTGCCTGGGAATCCCCGGAAAGGTGATCAAGACCGGTGAGGGCCTGATGCCGATGGGCCTCATCGACGTCGTCGGCGACGAGCGGCCCTGCTGCTTCGCCTATACCCCGGAGGTCGAGGTCGGTGACTTCGTGATGTTCCAGCACGGCTTTGCCGTCGACACCGTCGAGAAGGCCGAGGCCGAGGAGACGCTGCGCACCATGCACGAGTTCGACATGCTCGGCGGATGAGCTCCTACCTGCTGCCCGTCGCGGGCGAGACGTTCCGCGGCGAACACGAGATCAAGCGCTCCCGGTTCATCTGCCTGATCCGCCGGGTGCGCGACGAGGACGAGGCCCGGGCCTTCATCGACGCCACGCGCGCCGAGTTCCCGGACGCGCGCCACCACTGCTCGGCGTTCATCCACCACGTCGACGACGCTAACCCGGTCGAGCGCTCCTCCGACGACGGCGAGCCCTCCGGCACCGCCGGGCGCCCCATGCTCGAGCAGCTGAAGGGCTCCGGGATGCTGGACGTCGCCGCGGTGGTCGTGCGCTACTTCGGCGGGGTCAAGCTCGGCGCCGGCGGGCTGGTGCACGCCTACTCCAACGCTGTGGGCGACCTGCTGCCGAAGGTGCCGCGGGTGCGGCGGGTCCGCCGGCGCCTGTTCACCTTCGAGCTGCCGCACGCCGACGCCGGGCGCGTCGAGGCCGATCTGCGAGCGCGCGGGGTCACGGTCGCCGACGTCGCCTACGGCGCGGCGGTCACTCTGACCGTGGCCTGCGACCTCGACGGCGTCGAGGGGCTGTTCACGACGCTCGCGGCCGTGACCGCCGGCGCGGCCGAGCCGGCGGAGGCCGGCACCGCCTGGGTGGAGGTCCCCGCCGAGAGGTGAGAGCGGCGGGGGAGCGGATAGAATCGTCCGCATGAGCATGCAGCGCTACCCCCGCAACCCCATCGAGGCCCGCAAGTCCGCCGTGCGAACCTATTCGCGCAACGCCGCGGTCTGCGTCGGCGGCGGCGTGGTCGGCGGCGTCGCCCTGGGTCTGCTGTTCACCAGTTGGACCTGGCTGGTCGTCGGATTGGTCGTCGCGGTGGTCGGCGGCGGGTACTACTGGTCGCGGATCCGCAAGATCGTCAACCACAGGGACCAGTACTAGACGAGCGCTGCGGCGCCCGCGGCGCTCGAGGCGCCGCCGCGGCGTGGATGCGCGCCCGGCACGGGCGCGACGGAGGATCAAGACGATGGCGAAGAGCGGTGGGGGACCCGGACGCGGGGAGCCCTCGGGGCTGCCGGTGCGCATCGACGTGTGGGTGTGGGCCGTGCGCCTGATCAAGACCAGGTCCGCGGCCGGCCAGGCATGCCGGGCCGGGCACGTCAAGCTAAACGGGGCCTCGGTCAAGCCCGCCCAGCAGGTCGTGCCGGGTGACCGGGTGCGCGTGTGGGCCAACCACCACGAGGTCGACGTCGAGGTCACCGCGACCGTGCGCACGCGGGTCTCCGCGCCCGTGGCGCGCAGCTGCTACATCGACCACACACCGCCGCCCCCGCCGAAGGAGATCCTGGCGAGCATGCCGGTGCGAGACCGGGGCGCGGGGCGTCCGACGAAGAAGGAGCGTCGCGAGCTCGACCGGCTGCGCGGGCACTCCAGCCGCGACCGGCGGCGGTGAGGGGTATAACGGGCCGCATGACCAACCCCCCTGCGTCCCCCGGCGTTTCCGACGAGCGCGTCATCCACGTCTGCGGCCTGATCGCCCGCCGCGACGACGGCGCGGTGCTGCAGGTGCGCAAGCGCGGCAGCGGGAAGTTCCAGTTCCCCGGTGGCAAGCCCGAGGCGGGCGAGACCGAGGACCAGACCATCCTGCGCGAGTGCGCCGAGGAGATCGGCTGCACCCCGGACCGCTCCCGCATGGTGCGCCTGGGCAGCCTTGCGGCCCGGGCGGCCAACGAGCCCGGCTTCACCGTGCGCGGCGAGCTGTGGCTGACCGACGAGGTCCTCGAGGCCCGCCCGGACTCCGAGATCGCCGAGGCCCGCTGGCTGACCCCCGCCGATCGCGAGGGGCTCGAGCTCGCGCAGCTCTCGCGCACCGCCCTGGCGGGCCTGGAGCGGCTGCGTGCCTGTGGCACGGCGACCGTCTACGCCGGCTCCGCCGAGGGCGTCGACCCGCGCGGGCGTGCCCTGGCCGCGGGCCTGGGCGCAGGGCTGGCGCGCGCCGGGGTGGAGGTCGCCTACGGCGGCGGTGCCGTGGGGCTGATGGGGGTCCTCGGCGACGCGGTGGTCGAGCACGGCGGCAGGCTGCGCGGCATCATGCCGGAGAGCATGATCGACGCCGAGATCGCGCACCCGCGCCTGAGCGAGCTGACGCGCACCCCCGACATGGCAGCCCGCAAGGCCGCCCTGCGCGAGGCGGCCGGTGTCGTCTTCGTGCTGCCGGGCGGCTCGGGCACCCTCGACGAGTTCTTCGAGACCTGGACCCTGCAGCAGCTCGGGCACTTCCCGTACCCGATCGTGCTGCTGGGCACGGCCTACTGGACCCCGCTGGTCGACTACCTGCGCACCGTCGTCGGCGCCGGGTTCCTCTTGGGGAGGTACCTCGAGCGCCTGATCGTCGCCGACGACCTCGCCTCCGCCGGCGCGGCGCTGGCGCAGTGGGAGACGCCGGCGTCGAAGTACCCGCGCTAGGGGAGGGCGCACCCGGGGTGGGAAGGCCGCCCGCGCCGCCCGCGCCGCCCGCCCAGCCGCGCCGGGCCCTAGGGCTTCCGCGCGCGCAGCACCTTGAGGCGGCGGCGCAGCCGGCCGGGCCGCTGCCCGGGGCGCCGGCCGGTCTCGCCGGTGCGCTCGATGTGCTTCTCGCCGAAGCGCGCGAGCAGCAGGTCGTCGATCAGGCGCACCTGTCCGGGCCGGTAGCGGTAGGCCATCGCGTGGCGCACCGCGTCGACGTCCGCGGCGGTGAGCAGCCGGCGCAGCTGGCCGACGGTGGTGATCCCGTTGGCGGCCAGCAGCTGGTTGAGCCACGGGTAGTCGTCGGAACGCGGCCGCGGGTAGCGCGTGCCGCCGACCACGGCGAGCACCCCGGGCAGGGTCTCCGGGGTCAGCTCGACGTCGTCGGCGGCGTCGACCTCGGCGCCCTGGATCGCGGCGATCTGGTCGAACTGCTGGTCCGCCAGCTCGATCAGCCCCGCGGCCAGCGTGAAGGCCCGGTCGACGCGCGGGTCGATGCCGTCGACGCCGGACTTGTAGCGGATGTCGTGCTCGAACTCGGCCCACGCGTGCTGCAGCACGGTGCGGATCTGGACCTCGAAGGTCATCCCGGCGTAGGCGTCGAGCTCCACGGCCTCGTGGGCGGTCTCGTCGACGGCGAGCACCAGGTGGTGTGAGCCGTAGCCGAAGGAGCCGGCGATGCGGGTCTCGGCGGTCTTGTCCACGCTGCGGCGCACGGTGAACGACTCGGTGAGCGTGTCGACGGCGCGCGGGATCTCCGTGGAGTGGAAGACCGTCACGCGTACGCCGACGACGTCGTGGATGTCCGTCCACGGCTCCGGGTAGGACGGCGTGCCGTCCTCGCGGGTGCGCCGGGCCTTGTCCTTGAGCGAGCGCCACGTCTTCACGCGCGCGACGACGCGGTCGAAGGTGACGCCGGCGTCGGTGAGCAGCTCCTCGATGGCGTCGGCGAACTCGACGTCGGCGTGCGGGTGGCGCCGCCGGAACTCGTGGTAGCGGTTGCCCAGCTCGGCGATGGTCTGGTCGTCCTGCTTGACGACGCCCGCGTCCGTCCCGCCGTGCGCATCCGTCGCCCGGGCTGCGTTCCTGCCGCCGCGGTCGCCCGCGGCGGCGGCGTTGTCCGGCTTTGCCTTGGCCTTGGGCTTGGCTTTGCCGCCGCGGCCGGCGCGGCGCACGGCGCGGGCGGCCGCGGCCTTCCTGCGGTCCTTCTTCTTCGCCCCGGCCATCTAGGCCTCCGCCTCCCGGGCGGCGTCGGCGGCGTCGTCGGCGCCGGCGTCGGCGGGCACGAGCACCGCGGTGGGCAGCGCGGCGAAGATCGCGGCGGCGTCCACGGTGCCCGAGAAGGTGCGGCCGGTGATCTTCTCGGTCCACTCGCCCTCGGGCAGGGTGACCGTGGTGCCGCGCCAGCCGCCCCGGTAGGCCAGCGACAGCGGGCGGCGCACCGCCAGCGCGATGACGCTGACCTTCGGCGGCTCCGGCTCGTCGAGGCCCTCCTCGCCGATGATGTCGGCGGCGTCGACGGCCTCGCCGCGGGCCATGCCGATCACGTGCGCGATGCCCGGACCCTCGGCGAAGACGGCCTGGTAGTCGCCCTCGACGAAGGCGTCGGGGAAGGCCCGGCGCACCGTCAGGGCGGTGTGGGTGACGTACTGCTTGACCCGGTCCGGCGAGGCGAGCGCGGCGTGCCAGGCGGGGAAGACCTCCTCGATGAGCCCCCGCGGCCGCTTCGGCTCCTCGCCGGTGTCGCCGGCGCCCGCGGCGCCGGCCGAGCCGGCGTTCGCGACGGTGCCGTCGGTCGCCGCGGCGGCCTCCGCGACGTCGTCAGTCGTGGCGCCGGAGGCGCCGCCGGCGAGGGCGGCGAAGTCCGGCGCGCCCGTGGCCAGGGTCTGCGCGCGGGCGGTGTAGTCGACGAAGCGGCGGTTGTCCGGGTCGACCAGGGAACGGTCGACGTACTCGGTGCCCTGGTAGACGTCCGGGACGCCGGGGCCGAGCAGCTGCAGGACCTTACGCCCCAGGGTGACGGTGAGCGCGCCGTCGTCGAGCGCGGCGACGAAGGCGGTGATGCGGCTGGTCACCGGGCCGTCGACGAGCACGTCGATCCAGTCGAGCACGTTGGTCTCGAAGGCGGAGTCCTGGTCGAACCAGGTGGTGTGCACGCCGGCCTCGCGCACGGCCTTGAGCGCGTAGTCGCGCAGGCGCCCGCGCAGCTTCTCGGTGACCTGCCCGTCGGCCGGCCACACGCCGATGATGTTCTGCAGCAGGAAGTGGCCCGTGGCCGCGTCCGGGGCGGGCACCACGGAGGTGACCTCGCCGACGAACTCGGCGAAGTCGTTGGGGAACTCCGACAGCTCGATGATGCGCGCGCGGGTATCCTCGCTGCGCTTGGTGTCGTGGGTGGTCAGCGTCGTCATCGCGCGCGGCCACAGGCGGGCGCGCTCCTGCTGGAGCAGGTGGAACTCGGCCGCCGAGACCCCGAAGCGCCCAGGCGCGCCGCCGACCTCCTGCAGGGAGACCAGCCGGCAGGCCCGGTAGAACAGCGTGTCCTCCACGCCCTTGGCCATGACGGCACCGCAGACCTGGGCGAAGCGGGTCATCGCCTCGCCGTCGTCGGCCAGCAGCGCCGCGGAGATCAGGTCCAGGGCGTCGCGGCGCGACGGGAAGCGCTGCGACATCTCCGCGACCACGGTGGCCGTCACGCGCGACAGCGACAGGTAGTCCGCGCGGTAGACCGGCATCGCGGCGACCAGGTGCATGATCGTGGAGACCAGGCGGTCCTCCGAGACGTTGGAGCCGGCGGTGGAGAAGTTGTCGCGGCGGATGGCACGGGCCAGGCGGCGCACCTCGGCGGCGAGCTCGAACTCGGCCACCCCGTGCTTGAGCTGGTGCTCGCTGGCCTCGATGGCCTGCGCGTTCCAGGTCGAGCCGGACTGCTCGAGGGCGAGCATGGACAGCGAGTCCTCGGCGGCGCGGTTGACGAAGACCCCGTCGAGCTCGCGCAGCGCGTCGTAGCCGGTGGTGCCGTCGGCGGGCAGGCGGGCGTCGAGCGGCTCGTCGACGCCGAGGATCTTCTCGACGACCAGCCAGCGCTCCGGGCCGATCAGACGCCGCAGCCGGCGCAGGTACTGGAACGGGTTGGCCATGCCGTCCGGGTGGTCCACGCGCACGCCGTCGATGAGGTCCTCGCGGCACAGCTGGCGCAGCACCCGGTGGCTGGCGCGGAAGACCTTCGGGTCCTCCTGGCGGATGCCGGCCAGCCCGTTGACGGAGAAGAAGCGGCGGTAGGAGATGACCCCCTCGCGCCAGTACATCAGCCGGTAGTGCTGGCGGGAATGGACGGCCACCGGGTCGTCGTCCGGGCCCGAGCAGGTGCCGGGGGCGACGGGGAAGACGTTGTCGTAGTAGGCGAGCACCACGTCGTCGGAGCCGTCCTCGGCGGCGCGTTCCTCGAGGCCTTCCGGGTAGGCCTCGTCGCCGCGGGCGATCAGCGTGAGCGCCTCGACGTCGTCCGGCGACCCGAGCACCGGCAGGCCGAGGCGGCCGTCGGCGCCGTTGTCGTCGTGCCAGTCGATGTCGAAGAAGTCCTCCCAGGCGGAGTCGCGCCCGTGCTTGAGCGTGTCCCACCACCAGGGGTTCAGGTAGGCGGTGTCCACGCCCAGGTGGTTGGGCACCAGGTCGACGATGACGCCCATGCCGGCCTCGCGGGCGGCGGCGGACAGGCGGCGCAGCCCCTCGATGCCGCCGAGTTCCGGGTTGACCTCGGTGGGGTCGACGACGTCGTAGCCGTGGTTGGACTCGGCCGGGGCGGACAGGACGGGGGAGAGGTAGAGGTGACTGATCCCGAGGTCCTTCAGGTACGGGATCTGCGCGCGGGCGTCGTCGAAGGTGAAGGCGCGCCCGGCCCCGTCGGGGTCGGCGGCGGGCCCGCGCAGCTGCAGGCGGTAGGTGGCGATGATGTCTCGGTTGACCACGTCGGCTCAACAATCCTTCCCATGCGATCCTTACTCCCTCACAGGCTAGTGGTCACCGCGGCGGCGTGCCCGGCCACCAGCCGCGGAAAGCCGCGGGCGTACTCGATGAACCGCCCGCTCAGCGCCATTTTCCCGGCCGCGTGGGCCGCCTCGCGGGCCCAGTCGCCCAGTGCGTGCGCCGCAATTTCCGACGTCGCGACGAGCACCCCTCTGCGCGGGGCGACGTAGCGCGGCGTGGTGCCCGTGAGGCGTTGCAGGTGCGCGTGCAGCACAGCGAAGGTGCGCGGGTGGGCCAGCCAGGCGGTCGGGTCCGTGCCGCCGTGGACGGCGACCTGGAGCGCGCCGGGCGGGGCCTGCGGGCACAGCCGGCTGGCCGGGCGGGTGAGGAAGCGCAGTCCGTACTCGGTGCGCGCGGCGGCCAGCAGGGTCTCCGAGGCACGCAGCCACGCGCGGTGGAGGCTCAGCCCCGCGGCGGCGAGGTCCTCGTGGGCCGCGGGGCGGCCGTCGAGGAGCATGCCGGCGGTCAGCTCGCGGGACAGCGCGACGGTGGCGCGCCGACGGGCGAAGGCGGCCTCGCCGAGGCCGGGCACGCGCGCGGGCGCGGCGATCAGCTCGGGGACCAGGCGTGGCGGGCGGCGCTGCGGGTGGGCCGGGTTCGGCGGGCGGTGCGGAAACGGGTGCACGGGGGCTCCTCGGATCGGGTGCTCTCACCCGTATCCGACTGCCCGCACCCTTCCCTCGGTTCCCACGGTGGTTGTGCGGGGGACGCCGCCGCACCCCCGAGGGGCCGGAGCGGCCGGTGCCGTCGACGTGCCGCAGCCCCGGTGCCGGTGGGCAGGGGTCAGAAGGGCGGTTCCTCGTCGAGGCCGAGGGTGGCCAGCAGGTCGGCGGCCGGCCAGATCTGGATCTCCTGGCCCTTCGCCTGCAGCTCGCGGGCGCGTTTCTCCTTGGAGGTCGTCGAGGCCCAGGAGCCGACGACCAGGATGGTCGTCTTCTTGGTGACGTTCTTGCCGATCTTCGCGCCGTGGTGGGCCAGGCCCGCCCACAGCTGCCCCTTGTCGAAGGGCTCGAAGTCTCCGGTCAGGGTGACGTTCTCGCCGAAGAGCACGCCCTCGGGGTCGGCATTCGGGTTCGGCTCCGGGATCGTGTCCGGCGTGGCCACGGCGGTCCAGGGCGCCGGCCCGCGCGAGCCGCCGGACCTGCCGGACTTGGCCGAGCCGGCGGACTCGTTGCGGGCGGTCGCCGAGAGCTCAGCGGTAGAGATCAGCGCCTCCTGGACGGCATTCGAGGAGTCGGTCTCGGTCGACTCCGCCGTGGAACCGGACCCGGCGTCGGCGGCGCCAGCCTTCTGGGAATCGGCCTTCGGGGTGCCGGTCTTCGGGGTGCCGGAGGACTTCTCGGTCTCCGTTGCGGCCGGGGAGTCGGCGTCCGCGGCCCCACCGGCCAGGGCGCGGCGCTGGGCGGCCACGGCCGCACCGGAGAGATCGTGCAGGACAGGGTAGACGGTGCCGTCGGCACGCACCTCACCCAGCGTCAGCCTCCGGTCGTGGAAGAGGCCAGCGACGTCGCCGCCGTGGCCGAAGGAGCGCGCCAGGCCCGCGAGCACCCCGGCCACGCGCGCCGCGCCCTCGCCCCGCACGCCGAGGGCCTCGGCCAGGCCGGCGAGCGTGTGGTCCGCCGCCGGCGGGTCGAGGCGCGCGGCGCGGGCCAGCGCCAGCGTGCAGCCGAAGGGGACGGGACCGGAGACCAGCCCCGCGCGTACCAGCTCGCCGAGCAGAAGCTGGGCGTTGTGGGCCACCAGCACCCGGGAGCCGAGCGCATCGGCGAGCCCCGCGGCGTCGGAAATCTCTCTTTCCGCCCCGGCGACGCCGTCGGTGACCTCTGCGAGCGTCACGGACTCCACCGGCCCGGAGTTGCCGTCGCGCAGGCGCACGTCGGCGACCACGCAGTCCAGCCCCGGCACGGGGATCGCGGCCGCGTCGTCGGACGGCGTCTCGCCGCGCATGGCCGCGCGCACGGCCTCGGCGAAGAACTTGGCCTCCGCGCCCTGGTGCGGCGCGAAGCGCACCGCCACCGTCTCACCGGCGCAGGCGAGTCGCACGGCACCGGGGAGGTACTCGTCCGGGGCGACGAGCGCGACGTCGTCAATCCCCTTGACGTCGAGCACACACTCCGGCGCCCCCGCCAGGGAGGCGGCCAGGAGAGTGCGGGTGAGCGTGACCTTCTCGCGGGTCACGGAGACGGTGGCGTCGAGAGCGGGAATCACGCACTACAGACTACATCGACTCCTTCTTCGGGCGGTCCGGGTCGTCCTCGCCGAAGTCGGGGGCGGCGGTCTGCTTGAGCACGATCGTCGAGCGCGCCGGGACGGTCAGGGTCGTCTCCGCGGCCCACTCCGTCTCCTTGTCCGAGGGCACGCCCTCCGGCTCGGTGGTGTCAACCATCAGCTGCCAGCCGCGGCCGAGCTCGCGGCGCGGGAGGGTGAAGTCGATGTCCTCGTAGTGGGCGTTGAACATCATCAGGAAGGAGTCGTCGACGACGCGGTTGCCGTGGCGGTCCGGCTCCTCGATGTTGTTGCCGTTGAGGTAGACCATCAGGGCCTTGCCGAACTGGAAGTTCCAGTCGTCCTGGGTCATCATCGTGCCGTTGGGCACCAGCCAGGCGATGTCGCGGTCCAGCGCGTCCGTGCCCAGGGGGCCGCCGGCGAAGAAGCGGCGGCGGTGGAAGACCGGGTGGTGGTCGCGGATCTCGATCAGGCGGCGGGTGAAGGCGTGCAGCGCGGCGTTGTCCTCGAGCTGCTGCCAGTCCATCCAGGAGATCTCGTTGTCCTGGCAGTAGACGTTGTTGTTGCCGCCCTGGGTGCGCGCCATCTCGTCGCCGTGGCTGATCATCGGTGTGCCCTGGCTGAGCAGCAGGGTCGTCATGAAGTTGCGGATCTGCTGGCGGCGCAGGTCCAGGATCTCCTTGCCGTCCGTCGGCCCCTCGGTGCCGCAGTTCCAGGAGCGGTTGTGGCTCTCGCCGTCGCGGTTGTCCTCGCCGTTGGCCTCGTTGTGCTTGTCGTTGTAGCTCACCAGGTCATGCATGGTGAACCCGTCGTGGGCCGTGATGAAGTTGATCGAGGCGGTCGGGCGGCGGTCGTTGTGGTCGTAGAGGTCCGAGGAACCGGTCAGACGCGAGGCGAACTCGCCCAGCGTCGACGGCTCGCCGCGCCAGAAGTCGCGCACCGTGTCGCGGTACTTGCCGTTCCACTCCGACCACAGCGACGGGAAGTTGCCCACCTGGTAGCCGTTGTCGCCGACGTCCCAGGGCTCGGCGATCAGCTTGACCCGCGAGACGACCGGGTCCTGCTGGACCAGGTCGAAGAAGGTGGCCAGGCGGTCGACGTCGCCGAACTCGCGGGCCAGGGTCGAGGCCAGGTCGAAGCGGAAGCCGTCGACGTGCATCTCGGTGACCCAGTAGCGCAGCGAGTCCATGATCAGCTGCAGCGAGTGCGGGTCGCGCACGTTAAAGGAGTTGCCCGTGCCTGTGTAGTCCATGTAGTGGCGCGGGTCGTCGTCGACCAGGCGGTAGTAGGCGCTGTTGTCGATGCCGCGGAAGCTCAGCGTCGGGCCCATGTGGTTGCCCTCGGCGGTGTGGTTGTAGACGACGTCGAGGATGATCTCCATGCCCTCGTTGTGGTACGCGCGCACCATCGACTTGAACTCGGCCACGGCGCCGCCCGGCTCCGAGGAGTGGGCGTAGTGCTGCTCCGGGGCGAAGAAGCCCAGGGTGTTGTAGCCCCAGTAGTTGCGCAGGCCCAGCTCACGCAGGCGGTCGTCCTGGTAGAACTGGTGCACCGGCATCAGCTCGACGGCGGTGATGCCCAGGTCCTTCAGGTAGTTGATCACGGACTGGTGCGCCATGCCGGCGTAGGTGCCGCGCAGGTGCTCCGGGACGTCCGGGTGGGTGGCCGTCATGCCCTTGACGTGGGTCTCGTAGATGACGGTGTGGTGGTCCGGGATGCGCGGGTGCTTGTCGCCCTCCCAGTTGTAGTAGGGGTTGATGACCACCGAGAGCATCGTGTGGCCCAGGGAGTCCTCCTCGTTGCGACCGTCCGGGTTGTTCGGGTCGTTGATGTCGTAGGAGAACAGGGAGGCGTCGCCGTCGTACTCGCCGTCGAAGGCCTTGGAGTACGGGTCGACGAGCAGCTTGCTCGGATCGCAGCGGTGGCCGGCGTCCGGGTCGTAGGGCCCGTAGACGCGGTAGCCGTAGCGCTGGCCGGGCTGGATGCCCGGGATGTAGCAGTGCCAGTTGTGGTTGTCGGTCTCGGTGAGTTCGACGCGGGTCTCCGCGCCGTCCTCGTCGATGAGGCAGAGCTCTACTTTGTCCGCGATCCGGGAAAAGAGGGAGAAGTTCGTTCCGGAGCCGTCGTAGGTGGCGCCGAGCGGTTGCGGGTTGCCGGGCCAGATAGACAGCGACGGGTTGCTCTGTGAGATCATGTCACGGATTTTAGTCGCAGATCCTCACCTAAATCGATTCGGCGCGCGGGCTCCGGGCCCGTTCCCGGTGGTAGATGTCCTGGTAGTGAGCTTGGGCACTGTCTGCGGCGGGGTGCCCCGGGCCCGGCGTGTCGGGGTGCCGGCGAGGCCCGCGGGCCCGGCGTAACGGGGGAGGGGCGGTGTCCCGCGTCGCCGCGCGGCGGGGGCGCGTTGGGGTGGGCGGGCTTGCGGAGGGGTCGTGCCGGTGCGCGGCGCGGGCGTGCGCCGCGATGCCGGTGCGCGGTGATCTTAGCGCGCGGCGCCGGCGAGGATCGTGGCCACGCCGCGGTCGAAGGCCTCCGCCGCGGCCTTCTCGTCCACCGGCTCGCCGCCGGCGTCGTCGGCGAGCTGGCGGGCGGCCTGCTCGGAGACGGCCGCGCCGATGCCGAAGTGCAGCAGCACCAGGGCGGCGGACGGGTCCACGCCCTCGGCGGCCACGGCCGCGGAGATGCGCTCGAGCATCTCCGCCTGCAGCGGCGGGGTGGACAGTGCCGCGGAGACGACGTCGGCGCCGTCGCGGTGGGCGAGCACCGCGGAGCGGAAGCTGCGCAAGAGGTCGCCGACGGCCGGGGTCTCCTCCCGGCCGGACTCGGGGTCCAGCACGGGCGTGAGGATGCTGCGCGCCATCGCGGCGATGAGCTCCTGCTTGTTGCTCAGGTGCCAGTAGAGGGCACCCGGGGCGACGTCGAGTGCGCTGGCGACTCGACGCATCGTGACGTCGGCGAGCCCGTACTTGCCCAGGAGATCGAGCGCGGTGTCGAGGATGAGGGTACGGTTAAGGGCCACACTGACAGCCTACGCGCAGGATGTGCCCGGGGAACCGTGATCGCGGCTGGTATCGTCATCTGCGCACCAGATCGAACGGGCGTCGCGCGGGCGCCCCGCCCCGAGAAACGGAAACCGGTTCACAGATGTTCACTTCCCACCGCACCAAGATCCTGGCCGTCGTCACCGCGGCCGCCCTCACGCTGACCGCCTGCGGCAGCGACGACGACGCGGACTCCTCCGCCCAGGGTGGCTCGAACAGTGGCTCCGGCGGTGCCGTGCTGCACGACGGCGACGGCGCGGACAACGGCGGCGACGGGAACTCCGACGGCAAGGACGGCAAGGACGGGGGCAAGGACGGCTCCGGTTCGCAGGGCTCCGACTCCGGCGACGGCGACGCCCCGCAGGTGGACAACCCGCTGGAGAACGGCCTGCAGATCAAGGAGCAGGAGCCCGTCGACGGCGAGGCCGCCGGCGAGGAGGACGCCTCCGAGATCAACGGCGTGCTCGACGGCTTCTACGACCGCCTGGGCAACCCGGACACCATGGTCTCCGACCTTACCAACTACATGGTCGACAACACCTGCTCCGCCGTCATCGAGGAGGCCGGCGGCCGCGAGGCGATCCAGAACTCCTACACCGCCGACGCCCCGATCGGCCAGGCCGGCATGGTCGCCTCCACGCACAGCGTCGAGGACATCCGCGTCGACGGCGACAGCGCCTCCGCCTACGTGACCGTCAACGCCAACGGCCAGGAGGAGTCCAACACCGTGCGTCTCGTGCGCGAAAACAACCGGTGGACCATGTGCGACCGCTAGTCCACGCCGCGGCCGCCGTCTTCGCGGTGGCCGTCACGGCCTACGCGCTGCTCGGCGCGGCAACGGGCCTTGCCCGCCCGACCTTCAGCCTGGACCCCGAGGGCGTGGCCGCCGGCGTCGGCGCGCCCTTCGGCTTCTGGATCACGCTCGTCGGACTGGTCTGCGTGACCGCCGCCGTCAGTGCGCTGGCGGCCTACCGTCTCTTCCCGCGCGCCCGCGGCATCGCGATGCTCCTGTGGACCGTGGTCGTCGCCGTCGTGGGCACCCGCGTCTTCGCCGCGACCGGCGACCTGACCGCCTACTGGTTGGCCGACCCGCCTGCGCGGCTGCCGGTCTCGGTCACGGCCGGCACGGTGACCTTCGTCGCCGCCGCCTTCTGCGCGGCGATCTTCTACTGGTGCGCGGGTCTGGTCGACCTCGAGCCCGAGCCGGAGTCGCCGAAGAGGCCCGAGGACTCGAAGAGCCCGGACACCCCGGAGGGCGATGCCGCCGCGGTCGACGCCGACGCGGCAGCCGGCGGCTCCGCCACCGCCGCCAAGGCCGGCACCACCGCCCGCCGGGAGTCCTAGAACCCCGGCCCCCGGCGCCGCAGCGCGCCGACCCCGCCGAGCTCGGTGGAGACCGTGTGCGCCGCGCGCAGCACGGCCGCGATCCCGCCGGTGACCGCCCCGTGCAGCTGCGCCGGGTTGAGCCCGGCCGTGACCGCCAGGGCGAACTCCGTGCGCACCTCCAGCCCCGTCTCCGCGCGGCTGGTGAAGGCCCGCGCCAGCGCGGACACAGCCGTCCAGTCGTTGCACACCAGCCGGGCGCGCAGCTCCTCCTCGACGCCGGGGCCGGGGCCCCAGTGTGCGGTGATCAGCAGGTGGGGGCCCTCCTCGAGGGCCAGCCCCACCAGCGTCGCGCCCACCCAGGCGGCCACCACGTCCGGGCCCGCCCAGGTGGCGGGCACCCCCTCGGCGGCCAGCAGCTCGAGCAGGCGGGCCGGGGTGACCGGGCTCGTCTCCCGCGGCGCGACGGTCCCGCCCGGGGTGGCCAGCAGGTACGGCGGGTCCTCGGTGCCGCCCGGCAGGGGGCCGGCCAGCGCCACGGCGTCGAAGTCGAAGGCCGTCGCCTCGTCCGAGTCGGCGCCGGTGTTCGTCCCGGTCGCGCGCAGCGCGGGGAAGCGGGCGGCCAGCGTGTCGACGGCCAGCTGGGCGGCGGTCAACTCGAGGCCCACGGCCTCGGTGAGCTGTTCGTCGGTCAGCCCGGCGGCCACGGGTACGGCGGCCCGGCCGTGGACGGCCAGCGAGCCGTCGCCGTTGTGGCGGAAGTAGAGCGACGGGCCGATGCGGGTGCGGTTCCACGCGTCGATCTCCGCGGCCAGGTCCGTGGCTGCCTCCAGCGGCAGGTCGGCGCGGGTCTGGCTGGCGAGCACCAGCATCGGGGTGCCGCCGGGGCTGGTCAAGTAGGCCAGCGTGCGGTGGTCGGGGAAGGGGATGAGCAGGCGATCACGCTCGGCGTAGAAGTGGTAGCCGAAGCTGGCGGCCGCGGCGGTGAGCCGGGCCAAGGTGACGCGCGCCGGGGTGCGCCGCGGCGGGCGCTGCCGGTGGGGCACGGGGTCCTCCTCGGGGGTCCGGAGGGGCGGAAGGGGGATCGTGTTCCTGGTCGAAACATCAGTCTAGTGTCCCCGCGGGGGTGGGCGTGGCGTTTCATGCAACCCCGGTCCATACAATGAGGCCTGTCACTGTCAACGAGGAATTTGTCCCCTGAGAGGTGGAGACCCCAACCATGCTCACCGTCACGGACCTGACCGGCCGCGAGCCGGGCGTAGCCGAGCTGCGTCGGGTGCTGCCGCGCGGCGGCACCGACGTCGCCGCGGTCCTGCCCAAGGTCCAGCCCATCGTCGAAGACGTCCGTTCCCGCGGCGCCGAGGCCGCCCTCGAGCTCGGCGAGCGCTTCGACCATGTGCGCCCGGGTTCCGTGCGCGTGCCGCGTGAGATTGTCGACGCCGCGGTGGCCGCTCTCCCGGACAACGTGCGCGCCGTGCTGGAGCAGGCCATCGAGCGCATCCGCAAGGTGCACGCCGAGCAGGTGCCGGCCCCGCACACGACCATGCTCGCCGAGGGTGCGGAGGTCACCGAGGTCTTCCACCCGATCGAGCGGGTGGGCCTCTACGTGCCCGGCGGCAAGGCCGTCTACCCCTCCAGCGTGCTGATGAACGTCATCCCCGCCCAGGAGGCGGGCGTGTCCACCCTGGTGGTGGCTTCCCCGCCCCAGGTGGACAACGACGGCTGGCCGAACCCGACGGTGCTGGCCGCCTGCTCGCTGCTGGGCGTCGACGAGGTGTGGGCCACCGGTGGCGCGCAGGCCGTGGCCATGCTGGCCTACGGCGACGACGAGGCGGGCCTCGAGCCGGTGGACATGGTCACCGGCCCGGGAAACATCTTCGTCACCGCCGCCAAGCGCCTGGTGCGCGGCGTGGTCGGCACGGACGCCGAGGCCGGCCCCACCGAGATCGCGGTGCTCGCCGACGACTCGGCCGACCCCGTTTACGTCGCCTACGACCTGATCAGCCAGGCCGAGCACGACCCGATGGCCGCCAGCGTGCTCATCACCGACTCCCGCGAGCTGGCCGAGGCCGTCGACCGCGAGATCGAGCAGCGCTATACGGTCACCCTCAACTCCGAGCGCGTCGCCGAGGCGCTCACCGGCGCCCAGTCCGGCATCGTGCTCGTCGACGACATCGACGCCGGGGTGCGCGTGGCCGACGCCTACGCCGCCGAGCACCTCGAGGTGCACACCCGCGACGCCCGCCAGGTCGCCGAGCGCGTGCGCCACGCCGGCGCGATCTTCGTCGGGCCCTACTCGCCGGTGCCGCTGGGCGACTACGCCGCCGGCTCCAACCACGTGCTGCCGACCTCCGGCACCGCGCGCTTCAGTGCGGGGCTGAGCTCGCACACCTTCCTGCGCCCGGTCAACCTCATCGAGTACAGCGCCGACGCGCTCGCCGAGATCGCCGGGACCATCGTGACGCTGGCCGACGTCGAGCGCCTGCCCGCCCACGGCGAGGCCGTGCGCGCCCGCGGCGCCGCCGCCGACGCGGAGGGGGAGAAGTAGATGAGCACCGACAACGCGAACCGCCACCTGCCCGGCACCGTCGCCGCCGAGGTCGGCCTCGAGGCGCTGCCGCTGCGCGAGGAACTGCGCGGCCACAGCCCCTACGGCGCCCCGCAGCTCGACGTGCCGGTCCGGCTGAACACCAACGAGAACCCCTACCCGCCGTCGCAGGCCCTGGTCGACGACCTCGTCGCCGAGGTCGCCCGCCTCGGTGCCACGCTCAACCGCTACCCGGAGCGCGACGCCGTCGAGCTGCGCGACGCCCTGGCCGCCTACGTCAGCGGGCAGACCGGCGTTGCCGTCACCCGCGACAACGTCTGGGCCGCCAACGGCTCCAACGAGGTCCTCCAGCAGCTGCTGCAGGCCTTCGGCGGGCCGGGCCGCAGCGTGCTGGGCTTCCAGCCGAGCTACTCGATGCACCCGATCCTGGCCTCCGGCACGCAGACCGAGTTCATCGACTGCCCCCGCGGGGCGGACTTCCGCATCGACGCCGAGGCGGCGCTGGCCGCCATCGCCGAGCACGCCCCGGACATCGTCTTCGTCACGACGCCGAACAACCCGACCGGCGAGGCCACCGACCTCGACGTCGTCGAGCGCATCATCGCCGCCGCGCCGGGCATCGTCGTCGTCGACGAGGCCTACATGGAGTTCTCCGACAGCCCCTCGTCGTGCACGCTGCTGGCGAAGTACCCGACCAAGCTCGTCGTCTCGCGCACCATGTCCAAGGCCTTCGACTTCGCCGGCGGGCGCCTCGGCTACTTCGTGGCCGCCCCCGCCTTCGTCGAGGCCGTCATGCTCGTGCGCCTGCCCTACCACCTCTCGGTGCTCTCGCAGGCCGCCGCGCTCGTCGCGCTGCGCCACAGCGACGAGACCCTGGAAACCGTGGCCAAGCTCTCCGCCGAGCGCGACCGCGTCGCGGCGAAGTTGACCGAGCTGGGCTACCGCGTCCAGGACAGCGAGTCGAACTTCATCTTCTTCGGCGACTTCGCAGACCAGCACGCCGTCTTCGAGGCCTTCCTCGAGCGCGGGGTGCTCATCCGCGACGTCGGCGCGACCGGCCACCTGCGTGTGACGGTCGGCCTGCCCGAGGAGAACGACACCTTCCTGGCCGTCGCCGCCGACCTCGCCCACCACGGCGTCGGCAATGACGACGACCCCCACGCACAAGGAGCCGCACAGTGACCGCACACCGCACCGCCGCCGCGCGCCGGACGACCGGCGAGACCGACATCTCCGTCGAGCTGGACCTCGACGGCACCGGCGTCAGCCACATCGACACCGGCCTGCCGTTCTTCGACCACATGCTCACCGCCTTCGCCACGCACGGCGCCTTCGACCTGACGGTCACCGCGAAGGGCGACGCCGAGATCGACGCCCACCACACCGTGGAGGACACCGCCATCGTGCTCGGCCAGGTGCTGGCCGAGGCCGTCGGCGACAAGGCCGGCATCCGCCGCTTCGGCCAGCGCCAGCTGCCCATGGACGAGACGCTGGTCGAGGCCGTCGTCGACTTCTCCGGGCGGCCCTACTTCGTGATGACCGGCGAGCCGGAGCACATGGTCCACCAGGTCATCGGCGGCCACTACGCCACCGTGATCAACCGGCACTTCTTCGAGTCGCTGGCGCTGAACTCGCGGATCACCCTGCACGTGATCTGCCACTACGGCCGCGACCCGCACCACATCACGGAGGCGGAGTACAAGGCCGTGGCCCGTGCGCTGCGCGAGGCCACCGAGCACGACCCGCGCGTGCACGGGGTGCCCTCGACCAAGGGGGCCCTGTAACCCGTGGGCACGACTGCTACAGTGTCGGCGGTCCTCGCCGCGGCGGAGGAGGCCGGCCAGGCCAGCCCCTGGCCGATCTACTTCATGTTCGCCGTGGCGGGTCTCATGGTCGGGGCGACGATCTCGGCCTACCAGAATGACGCGAAGAAGCTCACCGTCTTCTGCGCCCTGGTCGCGGCGGCGGCCGTGGCGACGGCGGTGGTGATGTTGATCGGAGGAGTGAGGTAAGTGGCTGTGCAGGCTCTGTCCCGTGCTGAGATCGAGAAGCTCGACAGCATCTGGAAGAGCCCCGGCTACATACCCACACTGCTCGCCGTCGCCTGCGCCTTCGGCAGCTGGTCCGTCCTGCTGCCGGTCGTGCCGCTGGCGGTGATCGACTCCGGCGGCTCGGAGACCCTGGCCGGTTGGACCACCGGCGCGTTCATCCTGACCACGGTGGCCACCCAGGTCTTCACCCCGCGGCTGCTGCGCCGCTTCGGCTACACCCCGGTGATGGCCGTGGCCGCCTTCCTGCTCGGCGTGCCCGCCCTGGGCTACATGCTCGGCATGTCCGCCGGGCCCGCCCTGGGCTTCTCCGCCCTGCGCGGCTTCGGCTTCGGCGCGCTGACCGTCGCCGAGTCCGCCCTGATCGCCGAGCTGGTGCCCGTGCGCTTCCTGGGCAAGGCCTCCGGCATGCTCGGCGTCTTCCTCGGCGTCAGCCAGATGCTCTGCCTGCCGCTGGGCCTGGCCCTGGTCAACGCCGGTCTCGGCTACAACTCCAGCTACATCGTCGGCGCCGTCATCGCCGTCGGCGCGGCGCTGCTGTGCCTGCGCATCCCCGCGGTGCGCCCCGGCGGCGGCGAGGAGAACAGCGAACCGTCGGCCTACGAGCACATCGACGAATCCGGCCCGAAGGTGCCCACCTGGAAGCTGGTCACCGTGCCGGCGGCGGCCATCATGACCGTATCGATGTCCTTCGGCGCGGTCTCGACCTTCCTGCCGGCCGCCGTCAAGGAGCTCGACCCGGTCACCGGCGCCGTCATCGGCGGCTTCATGCTCTCCATCGTCGGCGGCGCCTCGATGGTCTTCCGCTACGCTTCGGGTGTGATCGCGGATCGCCGCGGCATGCCCGGCTCCACCATGCGCCCCGGCCAGGCCCTGGCCGTCATCGGCGTGGCGCTGATGGCCGTGGTCATGTTCGCCGACTGGTCGGTGTGGTGGCTCGTGGTCGCGGCGGTCTGCTTCGGCGGCGGCTTCGGCGTGGTGCAGAACGAGGCGCTGCTGACGATGTTCATGCGCCTGCCGCGCTCCCGGGTCTCGGACGCCTCCGCGATCTGGAACGGCGCCTACGACTCCGGCACCGGCGTCGGCTCCGTCATCTTCGGCATGGTCGCCGCCGGTGCGGCCTACTCCAACGCCTTCGCCATGGGCGCGGCCGTCATCGCGCTCGGTCTGCTGCTCACCTTCGCCGACGCCGTGCTGGGCCGCCACCGCATTGCCGAGCACTCCAACACCCGTGCGCGCCTGCGCCAGGTGCCGGTGGCGCGCCGGGCGGTGCGTGGTGCGCGTGCTTTACGACGCCGCGCGGCCGACGCCCCCGTGGACGTCGCCGCCCTGCTGCGCCGACGCCCGCCGCGCCCCGGCTGGAAGGGGCGCGAGGAGAACGAGGGCGACGCCGTGGACGGAGACGCCCGCAACTAACTCTTGTCATAGTGATCGCCGACACCTATCCTGCGGGTAGGATCTGAACCCCGGAAGCAGAAGGAGCGGCGGCCATGCCCGAGGCGGTAGTCGTCGGGGCCGGGATGACGGGGCTGTCCGTCGCTTGATTCCTGCAGAATCACGGTTTCGACGTCGAGGTCATCGACAGGGTCGGCGTGGCCGGCGGCTCCTCCTGGGGCAACGCCGGCTGGCTGGCCCCGGGCAAGACCATCCCGCTGGCGCACCCCTCGCTGTGGCGCTACGGGCCGACCGCGCTGTTCGACCCGAACGCCGCGCTGGCCGTCCCGCCGCGCATCGACCCGAGGCTGTGGGCCTTCTGCGCCCGCTTCATGGCGCACGCCACCCGCTCGGGCTGGGATGAGACGATGGCCGCGCTCACCCCGGCAGATAAGCTGGCGCTCGCCGCCTACGACGAGCTCGTCGACGGTGGGGTGGAGGCGCAGACACACACCGGCGACTACGTCGCGGCCTTCCGTGACGAGAAGGAAGCCGGCGGCTTCATCGGCGAGATCGAGGGCGCGGTGCGCCACGGCCAGGAGATCTCCTTCGAGCACATCGACAGAGACGCAGCGCTCGGCCTGGCCCCGGTGCTCTCCGAGGCCGCCCGTGCGGTCTATCGCATCGGCGGGCAGCGCTACATCGAGCCCGGCCCCTTCTGCGAGGCCATCGCCGAGTCCGTGCGGGCCCGCGGCGGCCGGGTGACCACCGGGGTGGCGGTCACCGAGGTCAACTCGACGCGCAAGCCCGTGCTCGAGCTGTCCACCGGGGAGTACCGCACCCCGGACACCGTGGTGCTGGCCGTCGGCGCCTGGCTGCCGGAGCTCGCCCGGCGCCTCGGCGTGCGCACCATGGTCCAGGCCGGCCGCGGCTACTCGTTCTCGGTGCCCACCGAGACCCCGGTCGAGCACCCGATCTATCTGCCCGAGCAGCGCGTGGCGTGCACGCCCTACCAGGGCCGGCTGCGCATCGCCGGGACAATGGAGTTCCGCGGGCCCGACGAGGCCTTCCAGCCGGCGCGCATCGACTCGGTGGTCGAGGCTGTGCGCCCCATGTTCACCGGGGTCGACCTCGACGACCGGAAGGACGAGTGGGTCGGCTCGCGCCCGGTGACTCCGGACGGGCTGCCGCTGATCGGCGCGACGAAGGCGCCGAACGTCTACACCACCGGCGGCCACGGCATGTGGGGCGTGGTGCTGGGGCCGGTCAGCGGCAAGCTGCCCGCCGAGCAGATCGCCACCGGGCGCGTCGACCCCGTGCTTAAGCCCTTCGACCCGCTGCGCTGAGGCGGGCTACTCGTCGAGCTCGGCCAGCAGCGCGTTGGGCGCCTCGAGCTCGCCCTCGCGCCACGCCTCCACGCCCTCGCGCACGGCGAGCGCGGCGACCACGAGCGCGGCGACCGGGTCGGCCCACCACCAGCCGAGCAGCGCGTTGGCCAGGAGGCCCACCAGCACCGTCACCGACAGGTAGAGGCACAGCAGCAGCTGGCGCGAATCGGCCATGACGCTGGCCGAGCCCAGTTCGCGGCCGGTGCGGAACTCGACAAAGGCCAGCGCGGGCATGAGCAGGATGCTGGCCACCGTGATCGCGATGCCCAGCCGGCTGTGCTCGGGGGCGGCCCCGCCGGAGAGCGTCAGCACCGAGTCGACGGTGACGTAGGCCGCCAGCGCGAAGAAGGCGACGGCCACCGCGCGGACCGTGACCTTCTCGCGGGCCTCGGGGTTCCGCGCGGAGAACTGCCAGGCCACCGCGACGGCGGAGGCGACCTCGATGACTGAGTCCAGGCCGAAGGCGATCAGCGCCCCGGAGGACGCCCCGGCGCCGGCGGCCAGGGAGATCAGCGCCTCGATGACGTTGCAGGAGATCGTGACCGCCACGATCAGGCGCACGCGCCGGTTCAGGCGGGCGCGGCGCGCCGGGGCGAGGTCGACGCGCGGGCCGCGCGCGCCGTTCGGCTCATCGGGGGCGGGGGATGCGGGGTGATCTGCGGTGGACCCGCCCCAGATCCTAGATCACCCCCGGGAGACGGGGGTGCAGGCGGGCCGCAGTCTGCGCCGACTAGGATCCCGGGCATGCAGGAGTGCCCCGAGAACCAGACCGCCGACCGGCAGCACGCGCCGCACCGCAAGAGCGTGGTGCTCCTCGACTACGGGGCGGGCAACCTCCGCTCCGCCGAGCGCGCCCTCGAGCGCGCCGGGGCCGAGGTGACCGTCACCTCCGACCCGAAGTTGGCCGTCAAGGCCGACGGGCTGGTGGTGCCCGGGGTGGGCGCCTTCTCCGCGTGCATGGACGGCCTCAACGCCGTGCACGGTCCGCGCGTGATCGGCCAGCGCCTCGCCGGCGGCCGCCCGGTGCTGGGCATCTGCGTGGGCCTGCAGGTCATGTTCGACTACGGCGAGGAGCACGGCGAGCACGCCAGGGGCTGCGGGCAGTGGCCGGGCACCGTCGAGAAGCTGCACAGCGCGATCCTGCCGCACATGGGCTGGAACACCGTCGAGGTGGCCGAGGGCTCCGAGATGTTCGCCGGCGTGGCCGACGAGCGCTTCTACTTCGTGCACTCCTACGGCGTGCGCGACTGGGAGCTGGTCACCGACGGGCTGACCGAGGCGCCGAAGGTGCACTGGGCCAGCCACGGCGGCGAACGCTTCGTCGCGGCCGTCGAGAACGGCCCGCTGTGGGCGACCCAGTTCCACCCGGAGAAGTCCGGGGACGCGGGCGCCGCGCTGCTGCGCAACTGGCTGGCGAGCTTCTAGGCCGGACCCACGGGGGTATCGGAGAGCGCCCCGGCGACGTGGTAGGCCTGGCCGACGTGCTGGATGGCGTCGTCGACGAGCGAGACCAGCCGCACCCCGCGGGTGACCGGCGGGTCCCAGCGGTGGTCGATGACCTCGTCGAGGTCGTCCTCGGCGAGCCCCTCGGTGTAGGCGTCGAGGGCGGCGCAGACGGCGTCGAGGCAGGCCACGAGCAGGCCCTGGTCCTCGACGTGGATCTTCCGGGCCTGCTCGGGGGTGTGGCCGAGGCCGAAGTCGTCGTCCGAGTCCGGCAGCCCGAAGCGGGTGTCGAAGCCCTGCGCCGACCAGACCTGGTCCTTCCCGGTCAGCTCGGCGAGCTGGACGTCGATCTCGCGGGCGGCGTGCCAGAGCAGCCAGGCGATCGAGTTGGGGTGGCCGGCCGGGTGCGCGTTGAGCTGTTCGGCGTCGAGGTCGGGCAGGGCGTGGGCGGCCAGGCGCGGGCGCGAGGAGAACTCGCGCAGGATGTCGAGGGCGTTCATGGGGTGCTCCTTTCGCCGGCCCCGCGACGGCGGGGCGGGGGTCGTGGTGCGGGGGACCGGCGCGGCCCGGGAGGCCCGGGGCCTAGAGGCTCTCGACGAAGTCGCGCGCGATCTCGGCGGGCTCGGCCCGCTCGTCCCCGACGTTACGCAGGTTGAACTCGCGCAGCCGCTCGGTCGTCAGCGCCGCACTGACCCGGTCGAGCACGGACACGGCCTTTTCCGGCAGCGCGTCGGCGCGGTAGAGCGGGGTGACGTTCTCCGGGTTGACCAGGCCCTCCGGGTCCTCGAGGGTGACCGTGTCGACCTCGTCGCCGTCGGAGTCCAAGGCCGGTGAGGTGGTGAAGATGTTGGCCACGTCGACCTGCCCGTCGCGCAGGGCGGTCACGGTCAGCGGTCCGCCGGAGTCGGAGATCAGCCGGTACTCGATCGAGTCGGCCGGCACCCCGTAGACGCGCTCCATGCCCTCGGCGTTGAAGGAGCGCCCGGTGATCTCCGGGTTCGCCGCCCAGCGCACCCGGTCCAGCTTGGCCAGGTCGGCGAGCGTGTGCAGTCCGTGCTCCCGTGCGGTCCCGGGCAGCACCCGGAAGGAGTCGGCGTTCTCGCCCGGGGCGGGCCGCGCGATCGCCAGGCCGGCGGGCAGCGCCGCGGCGGCCTGCCCGGCCAGCTCCTCGGTCCCGGTTCCCGGGGCGACGTCGACGCCGTAGTAGACGGCCAGAGCGCCGAGGTACTCGGGGAAGACGTCGACGTCTCCGGACTCCAGCGCGGAGGTGTAGACCTCGCGCGAGCCGATGCCCGAGGAGACCTCGGCGTCAAAGCCGGCCTCCTCGAGCGCCTCGGCGTAGATGTGGCCGAGGATGTCGGACTCGGGGAAGTTCGCGCTGCCGATGACGATCGTTCCGTCCCCGCCGCGGCCGGCGGTGGCCTCGGTGGAGGTCGGGTCGGTGCTCAGGCAGGCGGTGAGCGCGAGCGCGAGCACGGCGGCCACGGCGGCGCCGAGTGCGCGGCGCAGGCGGCGCGCCGGGCGCGGGCCGCGCGGGCGGTGATCCGCACGCGCGGAGGCCCGGCGGGCGGGGGAGTGGGTGACGGTCACTGGGGCGCTCCTTCCTCGGCGGCGGTGCGCGGGCGCACGGCGCGCTGCACGCCCGCGAGGGCGAGGTCGATGACCAGGGTCGCGGCGATGATCACGAGCGCGCCCGCGACCATCGTCGGGTAGCTCTGCACGGCCAGCCCGTCCAGGATCAGCCGGCCCAGCCCGCCGAGCCCGATGTAGGCGGCCACCGTGGTGGTGGCCATGACCTGCACCATCGCCGAGCGCACCCCGCCGACGATCGTCGGGGCGGCCAGCGGCAGCTCGACCTCGCGCACGATCTGGCCCTCGGTGTGGCCGACGGCGCGCGCGGCGTCGACGACCTCGGCCGGCACCGCGGCCATCCCGGAGAAGGCGTTGGCCAGCACGGCCGGCACGGCCAGAATGACCAGCACGACGGTCGTCGGCACCAGCGGCAGGCTCACCCCGACGGTCAGCTCCACGGTCAGGAAGGTCAGCAGGCCGAGGGCCGGCATGGCGCGCAGCGCACCGGAGACCGCCAGCAGCACCGAGGCCCCGCGGCGGCGGTGGCCCAGCCACAGGCCCACCGGCAGGGCGATCACACAGGCGGCGGCGAGCGCGAGGCAGGCGTAGAGCAGGTGCTCGCCGAGGCGGCCGGCGAGCATGCCCCAGTTGGCGGGGTCGATCAGGAAGCGCAGCGCGTCGAGGAAGAAGATCACTTGGACGCCGCCTTCGCACCCCACGGCATCAACACGCGCCCGGCGGCGACCAGCACGGCGTCGAAAATCAACGCCAGCACCACGGTGCCGATGACCCCGGTGAGGATCTCGGTGGGGAAGGAGCGCGCGAAGCCCTCGGTGAACAGCGTGCCCAGCGACTCGACGCCGATCAGCGCGCCGACGGAGACCAGCGCGATCGTGGAGGCCGAGACCACACGCACCCCGCCGAGGATGACGGGGCCGGCCAGGGGGAGCTCCACCTGGAGCACCCGCTGGGCGGGGCTGAAGCCGAGTGCCTCGGCGGTGGTGCGCGCGGTGGCGTCCACGGAGTCGAAGCCGTCGGCGCAGGTGCGCACGAGCAGAGCGACCCCGTAGGCGGTCAGCGCGACGACGACGTTGGCCGGGGCGATGATCGAGGTGTCCAGGAACAGCGGCATGAGGATGAACAGAACCAGCGAGGGCACGGCGTAGACCAGCCCGGCGGCGGTGACCACCACGTCGCGCCAGCGCTTCGCGCGGTGGGCGGCCCAGCCGAGCGGGAGGGCGATGACCGTGGCGGCCAGGACGGCCGGGGCCGCGAGTCCGGCGTGGGTCACGGCGAGGCCGGCCAGCTCGGCGGCGTTGTCGGCGATCCAGTCGAGCCTCACGGGCGCTCACCCGGATCGAGGGTGCCGATGACCCGGCCGCGCGCGTCACGCACCACCCGGCCGGCCTCGTCGAGGTGCAGGCGGCGGGAGTCGGCGCCGACGAAGGCGCGCACGTGGTCGGTGGCCGGGGCGGTCAGCAACTCCTCCGGGGCGCCCGCCTGCTCGATGCGCCCGCCGTCGGAGAGTAGCAGGATGCGGTCGGCCAGGCGGAAGGCCTCGGACATGTCGTGGGTGACCAGGACGACCGTCTTGCGCAGCCGGGACTGCAGCTCGGCGAGGAGGTCCTGCAGGCTGCGGCGCACCACCGGGTCGACGGCTCCGAAGGGCTCGTCCATCAGCAGGATGCGCGGGTCGTGGGCCAGCGCCCGGGCCACGCCGACGCGCTGGGCCTGCCCGCCGGACAGTTCGCCGGGGTAGCGGCGCAGCAGCTCCACGGGCAGCTCGACCATCCGGGCCAGCTCCTCGACGCCGTGGGCCGGTTCGGTGCGGGTCAGCCTGGGCACGGTCAGGATGTTGGCCTCCACGGTGCGGTGGGGCAGCAGGCCTGAGCCCTGGATGACGTAGCCGATGGAGCGGCGCAGCTCGACGGTGTCGAGGTCGGCGACGTCGCGGCCGTCGACGGACACGGTGCCCGCGGTCGGGGTGACCATGCGGTTGACGGTGCGCAGCACGGTGGTCTTGCCGGAGCCGGAGGCGCCCACCAGGGCGGTGACCGAGGCGTCGGGGAACCGGCAGCTGACCGCCTCGACGGCGGGGGAGGGCGTGCCGGGGTAGGCGACGGTGACGTCGCGGAGCTCGATCAAGAGGTATAACCCGTCTGTGCTCGGAGACTGCGCGCGGAACCCGGGTAGCCGGGGCGCGCATGCGTGTCCCGCCACGGTAGCACCGCGGGGAGTACCAGGGAGCGTCGCAGGCCCGGCGGGCGTTTCCGCCCACGGGCCCACCCCCGGAAGCTACGATGAGTCACATGACTTTCGAGCTCCTGCCCGCAGTGGACGTCGTCGGTGGCCAGGCCGTGCGCCTGGAGAAGGGTGCGGCCGGCACCGAGAAGTCCTACGGTGATCCGCTGGCCGCGGCGCTGGCCTGGCAGGAGCAGGGCGCTAACTGGCTGCACTTCGTCGACCTCGACGCGGCCTTCGGGCGCGGCTCCAACCACGAGCTGATGGCGCGCATCACCGGCGAGCTGGACATCAACGTCGAGCTGACCGGCGGCATCCGCGACGACGCCTCCCTCGAGCGCGCCCTGGGCACCGGGGCCGCGCGGGTGAACATCGGCACCGCCGCCCTGGAGAACCCGGGGTGGATCGCCCGCGTGCTCGGCGAGTACGGCGACCGCGTGGCCGTGGACCTGGCCGTCCTCGAAGAGGAGGGCCGCTGGCGCACCCGCACCAAGGGCTGGGTCGACGACGCCGGAGACCTGTGGGAGGAGCTCGAGCGCCTCGACGCCGACGGCTGCACCCGCTTCGTGGTCACCGACGTCTCCACCGACGGCATGCTCAGCGGGCCCAACGTCGACCTGCTGCGCGACGTCTCGGCGGCCACCGACGCCGCCGTGACCGCCTCGGGCGGGGTGGCCACCCTCGACCACGTCCGCGAGCTCGCGGGGCTTCTCGAAGAGGGCATCGACGCCGCGATCGTCGGCAAGGCGCTCTACGAGGACCGCTTCACGCTCGCCGACGCCCTGGCGGCCGCCGCCGAGGCGTCCGAGGCCGCAGCCACCGAGACCCCGGCGGAATGACACGCACCACTAACGAGGACGAGAACCATGGCCGCGAAGGACACGGAGAGCACTGAGACCGACCTGCCGGGCATGCTGGCGGTCGCCGTCGACGCCGTGAAGGCCGCCGAGGAGGTCTTCCTCGACCGCATCGGCGCCCCGCCGAGCGTGGCCAAGGGTGAGCACGACTTCGCCACCCAGGCCGACCTGGACATCGAGTCGCTGTTGCGCGTGCGCCTGGCGGCGACCGGCATCCCGGTGCTCGGCGAGGAGGGCGGCGGCGACGTCCACGCCGAGCGCACCTGGGTCGTCGACCCGATCGACGGCACCGCCAACTACTCGGTGGGCAACCCCATGGCCGCGATCCTGGTCTCGCTGCTCGTCCACGGTCAGCCCGTGGTCGCCGTGACCTCCATCCCCGTGGTCGGCCGGCGCCTGGCGGTCACCGAGGGCGGGCCGATCACCGTCAACGGCGAGGAGATCACCCCGGACCCGAACCCGGACGCGATCCCCGCCCAGGTCGGCTTCTCCTCGGTCGCCTCGCCCAGCGGCTCGGAGTTCACCTCGCACTTCCGCCAGAACCTGCTCGCCGAGCTGGCCAGCACCTTCCTGCGCCCGCGCATCACCGGTTCGGTGGGCGTGGACCTGGCCTTTGCCGCCACCGGCACCTTCGGCGGGGCGCTCTCGCTCTCCCCGCACCCGTGGGACAACGCCGCCGGCGTGCTGTTGGCGCGGGCCGCCGGGCGCCGGGTCACCGACATCCACGGCGAGGAGTGGACGCCGGACTCGCGCGGGGTGGTCGCGGGTGCGCCGGCCTCGCACGAGGCCATCTTGACTACGATTGCCAGGGTCAGAGAGCGCGGCGGCCGCTGAGCCGCCACACCCGGCGGGCTTGAGCCGCCGTGCCACACACCCGAGGAGCAGAAAGAGGAAGTCATGTCGCTGGCCGTGCGGGTCATCCCGTGTCTGGACGTCGACGAGGGTCGCGTGGTCAAGGGGGTCAACTTCGAGAACCTGCGCGACGCGGGCGACCCGGTCGAACTGGCCGCCCGCTACGACGCGGAGGGGGCCGACGAGCTGACCTTCCTCGACGTCTCGGCCTCCAAGGCCGGGCGCGGCACCATGCTGGAGGTGGTGCGCCGCACCGCCGAGCAGGTCTTCATCCCCCTGACCGTCGGCGGCGGGGTGCGCAGCGTGGCGGACGTGCGCGAGCTCCTGCGCGCCGGGGCCGACAAGGTCTCGGTCAACACGGCCGCGATCAAGGACCCGGACCTGATCGCCTTGCTCTCGCGCACCTTCGGCGCCCAGTGCATCGTGCTGTCCGTCGACGCGCGCCGCGTGCCGGCCGACGGCGAGCCCCAGCCCAGCGGCTTCGAGGTGACCACCCACGGCGGCACCCGCTCGGCGGGCATCGACGCCATCGAGTGGGCACGCCGTGGCGCCGAGCTGGGCGCCGGCGAGATCCTGCTGAACTCCATGGACGCCGACGGCACCAAGGACGGCTTCGACCTCGAGCTGCTGCGCGCGGTGCGCGCCGCCGTGAGCGTCCCGGTCATCGCTTCGGGCGGGGCGGGCAAGGCCGCGGACTTGCCGCCGGCCGTGGCCGCGGGCGCGGACGCCGTGCTCGCCGCCTCGATCTTCCACTTCGGCGAGGTCACCATCGGCGAGGTCAAGGACGCCCTCGCGGCGGCCGGTCAGGAGGTGCGCCGATGAGCACGAACCCCGCGGACTTCAAGCTGGACCCCGCCATCGCCGACCGGGTGCGCTTCAACGACGCCGGCCTCGTGCCGGTGGTGGTGCAGGCCCACGGTTCCGGTGAGGTGCTCATGATGGCCTGGATGGACGCCCACGCGCTGGCCCACACCATCGCCACCCGCCGGGGCACCTACTGGTCGCGCTCGCGCGGCGAGTACTGGATCAAGGGCCTGACCTCGGGGCACACCCAGTACGTCCACCAGGTGCGCCTGGATTGCGACGGCGACACCGTGCTCATGGTCGTCGACCAGAAGGGCGGGGCCTGCCACACCGGCGACCGCACCTGCTTCGACGCCGACGAGCTGCTGGGGGAGGAGTAGGGCGTTGCCGAAGGAGATTTCCGACGCCGCGCGTGACGACGTCGCGGGCACGGCCGACGCCACCGCCGCCGGCGTCGCCGAAAAGAAGACCGCCCACCGCGGCGCGCTCGGCGTGGCCCTCGGCGGGCTCATCGTCTGGCTGGGCTCGCGGCTGACGTGGGTCAGCGTCGACAGCTTCGACGACAAGCTGGGGGAGACCCACCACGACATCGTCGGCGGCTCCTGGGCCACCGAGCTGACCGTCGCGGCGCTCCTGCTCGTCGCGGCCGCCGCCGGCAGCTTCGTGCTGCGCCGGGTGGGCCGCCGCGTCGTCGGCGCGATCGCCGCGCTCATCGCCGCCGCCGTCGCCTGGATCCCGCTGAGCCTGCTGCTC
Source organism: Corynebacterium frankenforstense (assembly GCF_030211955.1). Classification (GTDB taxonomy): domain Bacteria; phylum Actinomycetota; class Actinomycetes; order Mycobacteriales; family Mycobacteriaceae; genus Corynebacterium; species Corynebacterium frankenforstense_A. The sequence goes on from NZ_JASODI010000002.1 coordinate 111,964, forward strand.
ACTGGGCCGGACCTGGACCGCGTCTTCGGGCTCTTGACCTCCGGGGCGGACAGCCAGCGTGCCGACGACCCGGTCGCGCTGAACTCCTGGGCGGAGCTCACCGACGTCCAGCTCGACGCCCTCGGCCCCTCGATCGCCCTGATCGGCGCGGCCCTGGCCCTGCTGGCCGCCGTGCTCATCGTCGTGCGCCCGGGCACCGACGCGCCCCGGCGCACCCGCTTCGCCCGAGGCGACCAGCGCCGCGCGCGGGTGACCCGGGATCTCGAGGAGGACCCCGAGTCCGGGCGGGTGCTCTGGGACGCCCTCGACGCGGACATCGACCCGACGGACCGCTGAACTACTGGTGTGACCCACCGTCATCCGCAGCCCCCCGCGAGCCCGCGAGGGGCTGATTTCGTGGCGGGGCAGTCTCCGGGATAGTATTCGAGACGAACCAGACAGTGTCCCCAGTCACGTCCACCCCCCGGGCGTGGCGGAGAGGAGTCGGCGATGTCGACGTCCGTGGCCGTGGAGCATGTCTTCGCACACGCCCGCCTCGAACTCGCACGTCGGGAGCGCGCGGTGCCCTTCCAGGAGATCAAGGCCGCCTCCCGTGACTGCGCGCCGACCCGCGACGGCCTGACCGCGCTGCTCGAGGGCGGCTGCTCCGTCATTCCCGAGATCAAGCGGCACAGCCCGGGCCAGGGTCGCCTGCGCGACCTGGACACCAAGGCCGCGGCCGTGCTCGCCGCCGAGCTCGAGGAGGCCGGCGCCGGAATGGTCGCCGTGCAGACCGAGCCGCACCGCTTCGCCGGCTCCCTCGAGGACCTGGCCGCCGTCGCCGTGGCCGTCGAGGTGCCCGTGATGGTCCGCGACCTGATCTTCGACCCGTACCAGATCCACGAGGCCCGCGTCCACGGCGCCGACGTCATCCCGCTGATCGCCGACTACCTGGACGCCGACCGCCTGGCCGCCCTCGTCGACCGCGCGGCCTCGCTGGGCATGACCCCCATGGTCGAGGCCCGCACCTACCCGGCCCTCGAGCGCGCCCTGGCCGCCGGCGCGAAGGTCGTCGGGGTCGACGCGCGCGACCCGGTCACCGGCGCCGTCGACCGCGGCCTGCTCGCCGAGATCACCACCGGGCTGCCCGAGTCCGTCGCCCGCGTGGCCCTGTCGGGCGTGCGCTCGGCGCGCGACGTGCTCGCCTACGCCTCGGCCGGTGCCGACGCCGTGGTGGTCGGTCAGACCGTGATGACGGACGAGGACCCGGCCGCTTGCGTGCGCACCCTCTCCGCGGCCGGCAACCACCCGGCCTGCCCCCGGCGCGTCACCGCCCGGTAGGGCACAATGGCGATTCGTGCACACCGATTACCTCGCCAACATCCCCTCGCCCCCGCAGGGCGTCTGGCACCTCGGGCCGATCCCCGTGCGCGCCTACGCGCTGTGCATCATCACGGGCATCCTCGTCGCCCTCTGGCTGACCCTGCGCCGCTACCGCGCCCGCGGCGGCGACCCGGACATGGTCTGGGACTCCGCGATCGTGGTCATCATCGCCGGCGTGATCGGCGGGCGCGCCTACCACGTCATCTCGCACTGGCCGGACTACTTCGGTGAGGACGCTGGCCCGTGGGCCTGGGCCAAGATCACCGAGGGCGGCCTGGCCATCATCGGCGCGGTCCTGCTCGGCGGGCTGGCCATCTGGGTCTTCTACCGCACCCGCGGCGTGCCCGTGGCCCCCTTCGCCGACGCGGTGGCCCCGGGCCTGATCCTCGCGCAGGGCATCGGGCGCTTCGGCAACTGGTTCAACCAGGAGCTCTACGGCCGGCCCACGGACGTGCCCTGGGCACTCGACCTCTACTACCGCGTCGACGCTGACGGCAACTTCGCCCCGCTGACCGGCCGCTCCACCGGCGAGGTCATCGCCTCGGTGCACCCGACCTTCCTCTACGAGTCGCTGTGGAACGTCGGCGCCTTCCTGCTGCTGCTCTCCCTGGACCGCCACCTGCGCCTCGGCCACGGCCGGGTCTTCGCCCTCTACCTCGTCATCTACGGGCTGGGCCGCTCCTGGGTCGAGCTGATGCGCACCGACCCCGCCCAGCACATCCTGGGCATGCGCGTGAATTCCTTCGCCGCGCTGGTCTTCATCGTCGTCGGCCTCGTCGCCTTCCTGCTCCTGCCGCGCGGCCGCGAGTCCGAGAAGGAGGTGCTGGGCGACCGCCCCGCGCCTGACACCGCCGAGTCCGAGACGCCCGAGGAGATTGACGACGCCGCGGGCGTCGGCAAGCCCACCGCAGGGAAACAGACACGAACGGACGGAACCGGGAAAGACCTGTAGGCTCCCGGGTGTGCCCCAAGAAAACGGGCACAGACCGGGCCCGGAGCGGCCGAACAGGCTTCCTGGCGACTGAAAAACGTGACAGTAGCAACACAATCGGGCATTATCGTGACCGATCGGGCAGTCGCTCGTATGGAAACCCACAACGGAAAGCAGTAGGTTGGAGCTCGTGGATAGAAGAACCAAGATCGTTTGCACGCTCGGTCCCGCCGTCGCCAGCCAGGAGGGCATCCTGGAGCTGGTCGAGGCGGGCATGAATGTCGCCCGCATGAACTTCTCGCACGGCGACCACCCTGACCACAAGCAGAACTACGAGTGGGTCCGCGAGGCCACGGACAAGACCGGCCGCGCCGTCGGCATCCTGGCCGACCTCCAGGGCCCCAAGATCCGTCTGGGCCGGTTCAAGGAGACCGAGACGGAGTGGAAGAACGGCGAGATCGTCCGGATCACCATCGACGACGTCGAGGGCACCCACGACCGCGTCTCCACCACCTACAAGGGCCTGGCGCGCGACGCCAAGCCCGGTGACCGCCTGCTTGTCGACGACGGCAAGGTCGCCCTCGTCTGCAAGGAGGTCGACGGCAACGACGTCGTCTGCGAGGTCGTCGAGGGCGGCCCCGTCTCCAACAACAAGGGCGTCTCGCTGCCCGGCATGGACATCTCCGTGCCGGCGCTGTCCGAGAAGGACAAGGACGACCTGCGCTACGCGCTGAAGCTCGGCGTCGACCTCGTCGCCCTGTCCTTCGTGCGCTCCCCGGCGGACGTCGACCTGGTCCACGAGATCATGGACGAGGTCGGCCGCCGCGTGCCGGTCATCGCCAAGCTCGAGAAGCCGGAGGCGGTCGACGCCCTGGAGTCCATCGTGCTGGCCTTCGACGGCATCATGATCGCCCGTGGTGACCTCGGCGTCGAGGTCCCGCTCGAGGAGGTGCCGCTGTTCCAGAAGCGCGCCATCCAGATCGCCCGCGAGAACGCCAAGCCGGTCATCGTCGCCACCCAGATGCTGGACTCGATGATCGACAACTCGCGCCCGACCCGCGCCGAGGCCTCCGACGTCGCCAACGCCGTCCTCGACGGCGCCGACGCGGTCATGCTCTCCGGCGAGACCTCGGTGGGCGTCAACCCGCAGCACACCGTGCGCACCATGGCCCGCATCGTCCGCGAGGCCGAGCACGGCGGTTCGGTGCCCCCGCTGGCCCACATCCCGCGCACCAAGCGCGGCGTGATCTCCTTCTCGGCCCGCGACATCGCCGAGCGCCTCAACGCCCGCGCGCTGGTCGCGTTCACCACCTCCGGTGACACCGCCCGCCGCCTGGCCCGCCTGCACTCGCACCTGCCGCTGCTGGTGTTCACCCCGGATCCCTCGGTCCGATCGCAGCTGGCACTGAGCTGGGGCGCGGAGACCTTCCTGACCCGCAAGGTCGCCTCCACCGACGAGATGATCGTCGAGATCAACGAGAACCTGCTCAAGATGAGCGAGTACGACCGCGAGGACATGATGGTCATCGTGGCCGGCACCCCGCCCGGAATCAAGGGCAACACCAACATGATCCACGTGCACCTGCTCGGCGAGGACTTCTCCGTCGGCGCCGCCGTGGACGCCGACCGCAAGTAGGCCGGCAGGCCCCGGTCCCGCCACCCACGGGTGAGCGGCACCGAGGCTGAACACGAGGAGAGGGGCCCCTCACGGGGCCCCTCTTCTCATGTCCGGGGGAGACTAGTCCCACTTCAGCGGGGTCGGCTCCAGGTGCCAGACCTCGTTGGCGTAGTCCGCGATGGTGCGGTCGGAGGAGAACCGGCCGGAGGCGCAGATGTTCAGCCAGCACATCCGGGCCCAGTGGTCCGGGTCGGCGACGTAGTCGCCGGCCATCCGGTCGCGGGTGTCGCGGTAGTCCGCGAAGTCGCCGAGCACGTAGTAGGTGTCCGGTTCGTTGTAGCCGTCGCCCAGCAGCGAGCGGCGCAGGTCGGCGAACCAGCCGGAGCCGGAGTCGTCGAGGAGCTCGCTGGTCAGGGCGTCGAGCACGCGGCGAAGACCCGGGGTGGCGTCGGCCACGACGTTCGGGTCGTAGTTCTCCCGCAGGCCGGGCAGCTCGTCCTCCTCGGCGCCGAAGATGTAGGCGTTGTCGTCGCCGACGGCGTCGAGGATCTCGACGTTGGCGCCGTCCAGGGTGCCCAGCGTCAGCGCGCCGTTCATCATGAACTTCATGTTCGAGGTGCCCGAGGCCTCCTTGCCGGCCGTCGAGATCTGCTCGGAGACGTCCGCGGCCGGGATGATGTGCTCGGCCGGGGAGACGTTGTAGTTGTGCACGAAGACGACGCTGAGGTACTTCGAGACCTCCTCGTCGTTGTTGACCAGGCGGGCGATCTCGTTGATCAGCTTGATGATCGCCTTGGCACGGATGTAGCCCGGGGCGGCCTTCGCACCGAAGATGAAGGTGCGCTTCGGCACGTCGCGCTCGCCGTCGACCTTGATGCGGAAGTACAGGTCCAGGATGTAGAGCGCGTTGAGCAGCTGGCGCTTGTACTCGTGCAGGCGCTTGATCTGCACGTCGAAGATGGAGTCGGGGTCGATCTCGACGCCCTCGCGCTCGGCGACCCACTCGGCGAAGTCGGCCTTGTTGGCCGTCTTGATCTCGCGCAGGCGCTTCATCGTCGCGGCGTCCTCGGCCAGCGGGGCCAGCTTGGCCAGCTCGGTCAGGTCGGTGACCCAGGCGTCGGAGCCGGCGGCCTCGGTCAGCAGGCCGGCCAGGCGCGGGTTGCACATGCGCAGCCAGCGGCGGGGGGTGACACCGTTGGTCTTGTTGTTGAACCTCTCCGGCCAGATGCCGTGCCAGTCGGCCAGGGTCTCGCGCTTGATGATCTCCGTGTGCAGCGCGGCGACACCGTTGATCGAGTAGGAGGCGTAGCAGGCGATCCAGGCCATGCGGACCTTGCCGTCCTGGACCGGGGCCATCCGGGCGATCTGGCCCTCGTCGATGCCGCGGGCGCGCATGTCCTCGCGGAAGCGGCGGTCGATCTCGCAGACGAGCTCCCAGATGCGGTGGAAGAGCGTCTGGAAGATCGAGACGTCCCACTGCTCGAGGGCCTCGGTGAGCACCGTGTGGTTGGTGTAGGCGAAGGTCTCGGTGACCACGCCCCAGGCGTCGTCCCAGCTCATCGCGTAGTCGTCGAGCAGGATGCGCAGCAGCTCCGGGATGGCGAGCACCGGGTGGGTGTCGTTGAGCTGGACGCAGTTGTACTCGGCGAAGCCGCGGAGGTCCTCGCCGTGGTTGTGCATGTAGTTGGCCACCATCGACTGCAGGGAGGCGGAGACGAAGAAGTACTGCTGGCGGACGCGCAGCACCTTGCCCTGGTAGGTGGTGTCGTTGGGGTAGAGCACGCGGCAGATGTCCGAGACCTTCTCGCGCTCCAGGATCGCGTCGGTGAAGCGCTGGGAGTTGAAGGCGTCGTAGTCGAACTCGCTCATCGGCTCGGCGTTCCACAGGCGCAGGGTGCCCACGTTGTCGGTGCCGTAGCCGGTGATCGGCATGTCGTGGGGCACGGCGCGCACGGTCATGTCGTCGAAGTGGACGATGCGCTGCTGGCTGTGGCGGCGGAAGGTGAAGGCGTAGCCGTCGTCGCGCCAGGAGTCCGGCGACTCCTTCTGGAAGCCGTCCTCGAAGGACTGGCGGAACAGGCCGTAGCGGTAGAGCAGGCCGTAGCCGGTCACGGGGTAGTCCTGGGTGACCGCGGAGTCCAGGAAGCAGGCGGCCAGGCGGCCCAGACCACCGTTGCCCAGTGCCGCGTCGTACTCGGCCTCGAGCACGTCGGCCAGCTCCCGGCCGTCCTCGGCCACGGCCTCGCGGGCCTCCTCGACCAGGCCGAGGTTGGTCAGGTTGTTCAGGAGGGCGCGGCCCATGAGGAACTCGGCGGAGAAGTAGTGCTGCTGGCGGCCCCGGCTGTAGGTCAGGTCGGTGGCCTCCCAACGGTCGGCGATCTGGTCCATGACCGCACGCGACAGGCCGAACCAGTACTTGCGGTTCGTCGCGTCGGCGGGGGAGGTGCCGGCGGCGCCGCGGACGTGGCCGGGCAGCGCCTCAGGCAGGCTGGGGATCGGGGACGGGTGGGGCATCAGTTGCTCCTGCTCTCACGGTTAAAGGGACGTGTCAGCGAACGCGTCCAGGTTAGCTCGCCCCCGTGGGTTGTGCTCGGCGACGGGGGTGGCCGCGCTCAGTTGTGGTTGCCCAGGTAGGTCAGCACCGCGGCGGCCGCGGCCCGGGTGGCAGAGGAGACCGTCGGCTCGTAGTCCGGTAGGAAGGTCGACATGTGGTTGACCGGGACGTCGGTGTCCACGGTGCCGCCGTGCACGGCCGCGTCCCACTGCTCGCGCGGGGTGCAGCCGACCAGCCAGAACAGGTACGGGGCCCCGAAGGCGCGGGGGATGTGCGAGAAGTCCTCGGAGACCGTGGAGCGCTCCGCGTCGACGGAGTCCGGCCCGAAGACGGCGTCGAAGACCGGGCGCACCCGCTCGAAGACCTCCTTCGAGTTGTCCGTGAGCTCCGCGTGCGAGAAGTACTCGAAGCGCGGCGGTTCCGGACAGCCGGAGGCCTCGCACTCGGCGTGTACGACGCGGCGGATGCCGGAGTAGACCCGCCGCTTGACCGTGTCGTCGTAGAAGCGGCAGTTCAGCGTCAGCTCCGCGGTGTCCGGGATGATGTTGTTGGTGGTACCGGCGCGCACCTTGCCCACCGAGATCACGGCGAAGTCGTTGGGGTCGACCTCGCGGCCGACCAGGCCCTGCAGCCGGATGATGATCATCGCGGCGACGTAGGTCGGATCGACGGCCTTGTGCGGCATCGAGCCGTGGGCGCTGCGCCCGGTGATGGTGATCGTCACCGAGTCCGCGGCGGCGAGCTGGCCGCCGGGCATCGTCTGCACCTCGCCGGCGCGGCCGGGCATGATGTGCTGGCCGAAGCAGACGTCCGGGGCGGGGATGCGCCGGGCCAGGCCGTCGGCGAGCATCGCGTCGGCGCCGGTGCCGATCTCTTCGGAGGGCTGGAAGAGCGCCAGGAAGGTGCCGGACCAGGAGTCGCGGTTGTCGTCGAGCAGCTCGCAGGCGCCCAGCAGCGCGGTGGTGTGCATGTCGTGGCCGCAGGCGTGCATGACCGGCACGGTCGAGCCGTCCGGGCGCGCCTGCACGCGCGTGGAGGCGTAGGGTACCCCGGTGGTCTCCTTGACCGGCAGCGCGTCGAAGTCGGCGCGGAAGAGCGCGGTCGGGCCGGGGCCGTTGCGGAAGACGCCGACGATGCCGAAGCCGCCGATCGGCTGGACGATCTCGCAGTCGAGGTTCTCCAGCCGGCCGAGGATCTTCTGCGAGGTCGCGCGCTAGAGCCCGGAGAGTTCCGGGTGCTCGTGCAGGTCCTCGTAGAGGGCGCGCTGGAAGCTCAGGTCGGTCTTCGCGTTGGCGAGCAGGTGGGCGGGGGTCAGGCTCATGCCTCGGGTCTGCCTTCCGGTCTGTTCGTGGTCGGCGACCACTATAGAGGCAGCGGGCCTAACGGACCAGGAAGTGACGACGCATGCGACGCCCCTGACGTGCGCGGGAAGGGGGCACCCTCCGGCGCGCGGCGCCCCGCGCCGCGCGGGGCGCGCACGGGTGGGGCGCGCCGACGGCGCGCTGCGCGGCGTCGGCAATTGGACCCTTAAGGCAGCAGCGGGTTGTAGCGCAGGGAGTTGGGTTCCACGTGGCACTCGGTGCCGATGCGCAGGTCCTGGGCGATGCGGCCCTCGCCGCGCAGGCGGATCATCTCGGTGGTCACGCGGTCGCGGATGTTCTCCGGCGAGAGCGTGTTGACGTAGATCTTCGTGCCGCCCTCGAAGCCGGCGAGGGTGGACACGCGCCACTTGATCATGATGCGCCAGGGCATCGGCACGTCGAGGTCGACGGGCTTGTGGTGCCACTCCTCGTTGCACGGCACGTCCGGGCCGGTGGCGGCGTGGCAGGCGTGCAGCATGTCGCTCATCGCGCGGACCTCGGAGGCGTCCTGCAGCCAGGGCTCGGCGACCGCCGACTTCGAGAAGACCTCGAGGGTGGGGTAGCGGTGGCCGAAGCCGGCGAAGCAGACGACGTGCTGGTTCTCCGCGATGATCAGGTTGTGGTAGTTCGCGTAGTCGACGGCCCACTCGTTGTACATGTTGTAGTTCGTGCGCAGGTGGGAGATCTCCAGCTCGGACTGCACGCCGCGCTCGTCGATGGCCACCAGCTGCTTGTGCAGGTGGTCGAAGCTGGCGCCGGCGGGCTTGAGCCAGTTCTGGAAGACGGCGACATAGCGGGCGTAGCGGTTGTGCTCGTAGATCTCCGCCATCGAGTCGACGGTGAAGCGGATGAAGGCGGCGTGCTCGTCCGGGGTCAGCGTGCCGGAGGACGCCAGCTGGGAGGTGTTCTCGGCGCCGTCGACAAAGTGGCGCCGGCCGATGACCAGGTCGTGGCCGCCGCCGAAGAAGGCGTCGCCGAGCTCGAGGAGACGCTCCTCGGGCAGGTTCGGGTCCTGACCTGCGGCCTTGAGCTTGTTCTGCACGGTGGCCAGCACGTGCTCGCGCCCGCCCGGGGCGGAGAGGTACTGCTCCCGGCGGGCGAGCTGCGCGGCGTCCATGCGGTAGTCGTAGTTCTCGCGCCAGTAGTCGTAGGAGACGATCTCGAAGAGGTTGGGCACCCGGCGGAACTCCGGGACCGTCTCGGTGAGCTGGTCCGGGGTCACCCCGCGCACGATGCGCCAGTGGTCGTCCTCGCGGATCATCCGGGCCTTCTCCGGCGGGGTCTGCAGCATGCGCTCGGCGCAGAAGGCGCAGGAGTCCTCGCGGTTGGCGTCGGTGACCGGCTCCGGGTCCGCCTTCGGGCGGGACAGCGGGCGGTTGCCGCGGCCCGGCACCGTCCAGACCTCGGTGCCGGTGAACGGGTTGACCTGCTTGATGGTGCCGTCGGCCATCACGTTCAGCGGGTTGTGCCGCGGAATGTAGGGGCTATTCATGGTCCACCTTTCCGGTTATGCTCTGGGGCCATGCCACAGATTCAGTTCGACGTCCTCGTCCCCGCGGACCGGGCGGAGGCGCTGAAGGAGCGCTTCGCCGACGCGGGGGAGAAGCTGGCCGCGGCCGGTGTCCTCGACGCGATGCCGGTGGAGTCCACGCAGGCCCGGCTGCAGGTCGGGGTCGCCGATCAGCTAAGGCAAACGTACCGCGATCAGCACCAGGGCCGCGACCTGGAGAACGCGGAGGTGGTGTGCTACCTGCTGCGCCCCGAGGGCTTTTCCGGCTCCGTCAACCAGCTGACGATGGCGCTCTCGCGCCTGCTCACCCCGGCCGCCGAGCTGCCGGACGACCCGGTGCTGCTCGAGAACGAGACCGCCCACGAGCTGCCCGCCGTCTACCCCTGGACGGTGGAGATCTTCCGGTAGGCCTCGGCCACCCGGGCGCCGGCCGCGCGCAGGGCGTCGGCGTCCTTACCGCCCGTCTCCTCGACGAGGCTGCCGGCCGGCAGCGCGCCGCGGGCGGCGGCGTCGGCGCGCCCGCAGACCACCGCGAAGCGCGCGCCCTCGGCCCGCTCGAGCCCGGCGAGCGTGCCGACGACCTTGCCGGTGAAGCTCTGCGCGTCCAGCGAGCCCTCGCCGGTGACGACCAGGTCGGCCGCGGCCACTGCGTCCTCGAGGCCCAGCGAGGCGGCCACGACGGGCGCGCCGGGCAGGATCCGCGGGTCCGGGTTGCCCAGCAGGCGGGCCAGCCAGGTCAGGCAGACCGGCACGCCGCCGGCCGCGCCCGCGCCGGGGGTGGCCGGGTCGAACTCGAGGACCTCGCAGAGGTGGGCGAGCGACTCGTCGAGCAGCTCGACGTCGTCTTCGGCCGCGCCCTTCTGCGGGCCGAAGACCCGGGCGGCGCCCTCGGGGCCGGTCACCGGGGCGGTCACGTCGGTGAGCAGGACGAACTCCATGGCGCCGGCGTCGGTGTTGAGCCGGGCGGTGTCCACGGCCTCGACGGCGCTGAGCCAGCCGCCGCCCTTGGGCACCGGCAGGCCGCGGCGGTCGAGGAGGCGTGCACCGAGGGCGACGAGGATGCCGCTGCCGCCGTCGACGGTGCCGGAGCCGCCCAGGGCGAGCACCACACGCTGCGCGCCGCGGGTGCGCGCGTCGGCGATGAGCACGCCGGTGCCGTAGGTGTCGCCGGTCAGCGGCACGGGCCGGTCGGCCACCGCGGGCAGGCTGGAGGCGGCGGCGACGTCGATGTAGGCGGTGGCCGCGGCGGCGTCGTAGACGTAAGCAGCCTCGGTCAGCCGGCCGGCGGCGTCGGTGGTGGGCAGGACGACGGTCTGGCCGGTGAAGCGGGCGGCGGTGCCCTCGCCGCCGTCGGCCATGGGGGCCAGGGTGATCTCGGCGTCGGGGAGCACCTCGCGCACGCCGGCACCGATGAGCTCGGCGGCGGCGTCGGCGTCGAAGGTGCCCTTGAAGGAGTCGGGGGCAATGACGACCCGGGGGTTCTCGGTTGCGCTGTTTTCCACGTCCCCATTGTGACGCACAGGGAGCTGTGACCAGCATCACCTAGTTTTTGTCGGTCGTTTGACCGGTATTTTGCTGCAGGTCAAACACCCTTGTGTCATAATTAGTCGCGTCCACAGCCACACCGGGCGTCTCTGGGCGACGTGTCTCACACGGTCGCCGGGCGTACGGGAAGAGACCCCAAGGAAGGACCGTCAGGACATGAACGTCGACGAACAGGTTTCCAGCTACTACGACCTCCTGCTCAAGCGCAACGCCGGCGAGCCGGAGTTCCATCAGGCCGTCGCCGAGGTGCTCGACTCGCTCAAGATCGTGCTCGAGAAGGACTCCCACTACGGCGACTACGGCCTGATCCAGCGCCTCTGCGAGCCGGAGCGTCAGCTGATCTTCCGCGTGCCGTGGGTCGACGACAACGGCGACGTCCAGATCAACCGCGGCTTCCGCGTCCAGTTCAACTCCGCCCTGGGCCCGTACAAGGGCGGCCTGCGCTTCCACCCCTCGGTCAACCTGGGCATCATCAAGTTCCTGGGCTTCGAGCAGATCTTCAAGAACTCCCTGACCGGCCTGCCCATCGGCGGCGGCAAGGGCGGCTCCGACTTCGACCCGAAGGGCAAGTCCGACGCCGAGGTCATGCGCTTCTGCCAGTCCTTCATGACGGAGCTCTCCCGCCACATCGGCGAGTACCGCGACGTGCCCGCCGGTGACATCGGCGTCGGCGCCCGCGAGATCGGCTACCTCTTCGGCCAGTACCGCCGCCTGGTCAACCAGCACGAGTCCGGCGTGCTCACCGGCAAGGGGCTGACCTGGGGCGGCTCTTTGGTGCGCACCGAGGCCACCGGCTACGGCCTGGTCTACCTGACCCAGGAGATGATGTCCTCGCACGGCCAGTCCATCTCCGGCGCCAAGGTCACCGTCTCCGGCTCCGGCAACGTCGCCATCTACGCCATCGAGAAGGCCCAGGAGCTCGGCGCCACCGTCATCGGCTTCTCCGACTCCTCCGGCTGGGTCGAGTGCCCGAACGGCGTCGACGTCGAGCTGCTCAAGGAGGTCAAGGAGGTCCGCCGCGGCCGCGTCGCCGAGTACGTCGAGGAGTCCGAGGGCGCGACCCTGCACACCGACGGCTCCATCTGGGACATGCCCTGCGACGTCGCCCTGCCGTGCGCCACCCAGAACGAGCTCGACGGCGAGCACGCCGGGCACCTCTTCGACAACGGCTGCCGCTTCGTCGCCGAGGGCGCGAACATGCCCTCGACCGCCGACGCCATCGAAGTCTTCCGCGAGAAGGGCGTCCACTTCGCCCCGGGCAAGGCCGCCAACGCCGGCGGCGTGGCCACCTCCGCGCTCGAGATGCAGCAGAACGCCACCCGTGACTCCTGGAGCTTCGAGTACACGGACCAGCGCCTGCACAAGATCATGTCCAACATCTTCCGCCACACCGCCGACGCCGCCGCCGAGTACGGCCGCGAGGGCGACTACGTGGTGGGCGCGAACATCGCCGGCTTCAAGAAGGTCGCCGACGCCATGCTCGCCCAGGGCGTGATCTAGGCGAAGTTCACGGTCCGCAAGGACCCGGAAAATGCGGCGCGGCGCGGGGAGAACCCCGCGCCGCGCCGGTACGCTTGGGGCCATGTACCGCGTGTTTGAAGCTCTCGATGAACTGGTCCAGACCGTGGAGCAGGCCTACGGCGTGCCCATGACCTCCAACTGCATGGTGCCGCGCAACGACGTGTTGGCGCTTCTCGACGACATGCGCAACGCGCTGCCCGTCGAGATCGACGACGCCCAGGACGTCCTCGACCGCCGCGACGAACTGATCCGCGGCGCCGAGGAGCGCGCCCAGCAGATCGTCTCCGACGCCGAGCACGAGGCCAACGACATCGTCGGCTCCGCCCACGAGGAGAGCGAGAACATGCTCGCCGACGCGCAGACCCGCTCGACCACCATGGTCTCGCGCGCCCAGGAGGAGGCCGAGCAGACTGTCACCCGCGCCCGCGAGGAGGCCGAGGACACCGTCGCCCGCGCCCAGTCCGAATCGGACCGCCTGGTCAAGGAGGGCAACGCCTCCTACCAGCGCAGCGTCGACGAGGGCCTGGCCGAGCAGAAGCGCCTGGTCTCCGAGTCCGAGGTCGCCCGCCGCGCCGAGGAGGAGGCCCACCGCGTGGTCGAGGCCGCCCACTCCGAGTCGCGCCAGCTGCGCCAGGAGTGCGACGAGTTCGTCGACGGCAAGCTCGCCGACTTCGAGGAGACCCTCTCCGGGGTCCTGCGCACCGTCTCCAGCGACCGCGCCGCCCTGCGCCGCGGCGCCGGGGCCTCCGGCGGCGCCCAGCGCGGCGACCGCGCGGCCGGGGCCGCGGGTGCCGCCGGCACGCGGGGCACAAGCCGCGGCGGCTACGACTATGACGAACGTGGCTGGTCGCAGCCGCGTCGTGAGGGGTAGGATCGTCGGCCGTTATGGATTCCCCGTTCATCTTCGACGTCTCCGGTCTCGACGGAGGCCGTGAGCGTCAGACCCGCACCGCACCCGCCCCCGAGCGCATCGGCGTGGCGATGATCGCCGTGCCCGAGGGCGCCGAGGTCACCGTGGACGCCGACCTGACCGACCTGGGCACCGGCGTGCAGGTGATCGCCGAGGTCACCGCGCCGCTCGACGGCCAGTGCTCCCGCTGCCTGCGCGAGCTGCACCGCGAGGGCGAGTTCCACGTCGAGCAGTTCTTCGCCTACGACGCCGACGTCTTCACCGAGTCCGGCGACGCGCCGGAGGACGGCGAGGACGACGAGGACGACCTCCCGCCGCTCGTCGTCGACGAGCGCGTCGACCTGACCCAGGCCGTCACCGACGAGATCGGCCTCAACCTGCCCTTCAGCCCCGTCTGCGAGGACGGCTGCGAGGGCTCGGACTCCGAGGTCCCCGCGCCCGATGGCGTCGCCGGCGAGTACCAGGGCACCGACCCGCGCTGGTCCGGGCTGGAGAAGTTCCTGTGAGCCGGCGCCGCAGCCAGCGGCCCACCGGCGTCGAGGCCCTCGAGGCCGCCTACGGCGCCGTCGACCACACCCCGCTGCTCGAGGCGCTGGGCGTCGAGGTCGACGACGAGCACCTGCGCCTGGCGCTGACCCACCGCTCCTTCGCCAACGAGAACGGCACGCTGCCGAACAATGAGCGCCTCGAGTTCCTCGGCGACGCCGTGCTCGGCCTGTCCGTGGCCGGCGAGCTCTACGAGCACTACCCCTCGCGCCCCGAGTCCGACATCTCCAAGATGCGGGCCTCGGTCGTCTCGCGCTACGGTTGCGCGGACATCGCCCGCGAGATCGACCTGGGCCGCCACATCCTGCTGGGCAAGGGGGAGCAGTCCACCGAGGGGCGCACCAAGGAGTCGATCCTGGCCGACACCACCGAGGCCGTCCTCGGGGCGGTCTACCGCCAGCACGGCTTCGAGACAGCCCGGAAGGTGGTGCTGCGCCTCTTCGGCGAGAAGATCGCCACCGCCACCGCCCAGGGCCACCACCAGGACTGGAAGACCGCACTGCAGGAGCGGCTCGCCGAGCTCAAGCTCGAGATGCCCGTCTACGCCGCCGAGTCGACCGGCCCCGAGCACGACCTGACCTTCACCGCCACCGCGAGCGTGCGCGACGTGGAGCTCGGCCGCGGCGTGGGCCACAACAAGAAGCTCGCGGAGCAGGAGGCGGCCCACCGGGCCTGGACGGCGCTGCGCGAGCGCGCCACCGTCCTGGCCCTGCGCATGGGCGAGGATGCCTGAGCTGCCCGAGGTCGAGGTCGTCCGGCGCGGCCTCGCCGGACACCTCACCGGGCGCACGATTGACGACGTCGCGGTGCGCCACTCACGGGCGGTACGTCGCTGCGCCGAGCCATGCGACGTCGCCAATCGTCTGGACGGCGCGCGCGTGCGCGCCGTGGAACGCCGCGGCAAGTTCCTCTGGCTGGACCTCGACGGGGTGGCCGACGACTGCCTGCTGGTCCACCTCGGGATGAGCGGGCAGATGCTCATCAAGCCCGCCGGCACCGGCGCGGAGGACCCGAATCACACGCACCTGCGCATCCGGGCGCGCGTCGGGGGAGCGCAGGGGCGCGAGCTGTGGTTCGTCGACCAGCGCACCTTCGGCTACTGGTGGCCGTGCGCGCTCGCCCTCGGCAAGGCCGGGCGCGCGGTGCCCGAACCGGTCGCGCACATCGGAGCCGACCTGCTCGAGGACGCCTTCGACGCGCACGCCGTGGCCGCGCTGATGAAGACGAAGCGCACCGAGATCAAGCGCCTGCTGCTCAACCAGGAGATCTTGAGCGGCATCGGCAACATCTACGCCGACGAGATGCTCTTCGCCGCCCGCATCCACCCGCGCCAGCGCGCCGACCGCGTCGCCCTGCCGAGGCTGGTCGAACTGCTCGACGCCGGGCGCGCCGTCATGGAGCGCGCCCTCGAGCAGGGCGGCACCTCCTTCGACTCGCTCTACGTCAACGTCAACGGGCGCAGCGGCTACTTCTCCCGCTCGCTCAATGTCTACGGCAGGGCGGGGCGGCCCTGCCCGCGCTGCGGCACGCCGGTGATCCGCGAGACGTTCATGAACCGATCCAGTCACCTCTGCCCGACCTGTCAGCGCAGGCACTGACTCGGCGGATTACGATTCTGGTTCATGGAATCTCTCGTCAACGCCGTACAGGCGTTCAACGACAAGTTCTGGTACCTGGTGATGTTCCTGCTCATCGGGTCCGGACTTCTCTACTGCTGGCGCACCGTCGTCGTGCAGATCCGCTACGTGCCGGACATGCTCAAGGCCGTCACCGAGACCCCCTCGGAGATCTCCGAGGGCCAGAAGGGCATTTCCGCCTTCAAGGCCTTCACCATCTCCGCGGCCTCGCGCGTGGGCACCGGCAACGTCGCCGGCGTGGCCATCGCCGTGGCCACCGGCGGCCCCGGCGCGGTGTTCTGGATGTGGCTTCTGGCCATCGTCGGCGGCGCGACCTCGTTCATCGAGTCGACGCTGGCCCAGGTATTCAAGGAGCGCGACGCCGCCTCCTACCGCGGCGGCCCGGCCTACTACATGACCAAGGCGCTGCACTGGCGCCCGCTGGCCGTCGTCTTCGCCGTTGTCATCTGCGTCACCTACGGCTTCGTCTTCAACGCCGTGCAGTCCAACTCCATCACCGAGGCCATCGGCCAGTCCGCCGGCAACGACTCGATGGGGCTCAAGGTCGGCGTCGGCCTCGTGCTCGCCGCGGCCACCGGCGTCGTCATCTTCGGCGGCGTGCAGCGCATCGGCACCGTCACCCAGACGATCGTGCCGGTCATGGCCGTCGCCTACATCATCGTCGCCTTCATCGTCATCGGCCTGAACATCAGCGAGGTCCCCGGCATGATCGAGGACATCGTGCTCAGCGCCTTCGGCATCCGCGAGTTCGCCGGCGCCACCCTGGGCGCGGTGATCCAGCAGGGCATCCGCCGCGGCCTGTTCTCCAACGAGGCCGGCATGGGCTCGGTGCCCAATGCCGCGGCGACCGCGAGCGTCTCCCACCCGGTCAAGCAGGGCCTGATCCAGACCCTCGGCGTCTATTTCGACACCCTGGTCGTCTGCTCGGCCACCGCCTTCATCATCCTGCTGGCCGCCCCGGACCTCAGCAGCGAGGAGGGCGGCATGCAGCTGACCCAGGCCGCGCTCTCCGACTCCGTCGGCGGCTGGGGCATCCACTTTTTGACCGTGCTGATCATCTTCCTGGCCTTCTCCTCGGTGGTGGGCAACTACTACTACGGCGAGTCCAACATCGGCTACATGGTCGGGCGCACCAACTCCACGACCCTGCAGGTCTTCCGCGGGCTGGTCGTCCTCTGCGTCTTCGGCGGCGCCATCGGCTCCGTGCCGCTGGTCTGGTCGCTGGCCGACGTCTTCTCCGGCCTGATGGCCACCATCAACCTCGTCGCCCTCTTCCCGCTGGCCGGCGTGGCCGTGGCCCTGCTGCGCCACTACGCCGTGCAGCGCCGCGCCGGGCTCAACCCGGTCTTCCGCCGCGAGGACCTGCCGCGAGACACCCTCGGCTGGGAGGAGATGGGCACCTGGGACGGCTCCGACCCGATCACCGAACGCTCCGCCGAGTACGAGTCGCTCGACTACGGCTGGGAGACGGCGCGCGGCACGGAGGCCGGTAAGTGAGCGCGACGCGCCTGACCGCCTTCGTCCACGGCCACGTCCAGGGCGTGGGCTTCCGCTGGTGGACCCGCTCCCGGGGTCTGGAGCTCGGCCTGGCCGGCTCCGCGAGCAACCTCGTCGACGGGCGCGTCTGCATCGTCGCGGAGGGGGAGCGGGGCACCTGCGAGCGCCTGCTCGAGCTCCTGCGCGAGGAGCCGACGACGACCGGGCGCCCCGGTTCGGTCGAGCTCGTCGTCGAGCAGTGGGGCGAGCCGAAGGGCGTCGAGGGCTTCCGCGAGCGCTGACCGGCACCGCCGCCCGCCGCCCGGCTACCATCTGCTGACCATGGGACGCCATCACCACCGCCCGACGGCGAGCCGGACCGCCCGCGCCGCAGACGCGGACGTCGACAAGCACGCAGACACTCACGCCGACCCGCACGGGCACTCCCACCTGCACGGGCACTCCGGGCCGCCGGACGACCGCCCGCTGCGCGAGCGGCTCGACCCGCGCACCACGGCCTGGACGCCGTCGCGGGTGGTGCTGGCGATCGCGCTCTTCCTCGGGGCGGTGGCCACCGCCGTCGCGCTCGTGGTCCAGTGGCCCACCGGCGCGGCGCCCACTCCCGCCGGCGACTTCTCCGAGGCCTCCCCGCTGGGCGTGGAGACTCAGGAGGGCACCGTCGCCGAGGGGCTGACCGCCGCGTGCACCACCCAGGCCGTCGGTTCCGTCCTCGACGTCATCCCCGCCGGAGTCGACCAGGTGCCGGCCGGCCAGGAGGCCTGCCACCTCGTCGCCGTGGACATCCACTCCGGGCCGGACGAAGGCCGCCGCACGCTGCTGACCGACGCCGCCGCCAGCGGCGCAGAGGGCGCGGCGCACCTCGAGAGCGGCGACGAGATCCGCCTGGCCGTGCACACGGGTGCCGACGGCACGCGCACCTACGGCTTCCAGGACTTCCACCGCACCAGCGCCTTCTGGTTCTGGCTGCTGCTCGCGCTGGCCGGCATCGCCGTCGTCGGCGCCTGGCGCGGCGTGCGCGCCGTGATCGGCCTGGCCGTCACCCTCGGCGTGATCGGGGTCTTCCTGCTGCCCGCCCTCGCCCGCGGCGAGTCCCCGGTGCCCGCCGCGATCACCGCGTGCGCGGCCGTGCTCTACCTCGTGCTCTTCCTGGTCCACGGGGCGAACTGGAAGACCGCCTCCGCACTGGGCGGGACGCTGACGGCGATGCTGCTCGGCGTCGGCATCGCCCAGGCGGCCATCGGCACCAACCGGCTGCGCGGCCTCGGCGACGAGAACAACTTGCAGGTGCTGCTCTACCTGCCCGGCATCGAGATCACCGGGCTCTTGACGGCCGGGTTCATCCTGGGCACCCTCGGCGTGCTCAACGACATCACCGTCGCCCAGTCGGCCACCATCGCCGAGCTGCGCGAGCTCGACCCGGCGGCCTCGCGCTGGAAGCTGTTCACCCGCGCGCTGCGGGTGGGCCGCGACCACCTGGCCAGCACCGTCTACACCCTCGTTCTCTCCTACGCCGGCGCCACGTTGCCGCTGCTGGTCCTCCTCGGGGTCTCCGGGCGCGGGCTGGCCGAGATCCTGACCTCCGACACGATGGCCACCGAGGTGATGCGCTCGGTGACCGGCTCGCTCGCGCTCGTCGCCGCGGTGCCGCTGACCACCCTGATCGCCGCCTGGACCGTCGGGGCACCCCGGCCCGCCCGCGCCGCCCGCTGAGCCTGCGGTGGGCGCCTGGCCGGCTGCTATCCTGGGAACACCATGCACCTGAAATCGCTGACCCTGAAGGGCTTCAAGTCCTTCGCGTCGGCGACCACGCTGAAGCTGGAGCCGGGCATCTGCGCGGTGGTCGGCCCCAACGGCTCGGGCAAGTCCAACGTGGTCGACGCCCTGGCCTGGGTGATGGGGGAGCAGGGCGCGAAGACACTTCGCGGGTCCTCCATGCAGGACGTCATCTTCGCCGGCGCCGGCGACCGCGGGCCGCTGGGCCGCGCCGAGGTCACCCTGACCATCGACAACCACGACGGCCGGCTGCCCATCGAGTACTCCGAGGTCTCGGTGACCCGCCGCATGTTCCGCGACGGCGCCAGTGAGTACGAGATCAACGGCTCGCGCGCCCGCCTGATGGACGTGCGCGAGCTGCTCAGCGACACCGGCATCGGCCGCGAGATGCACATCATCGTCGGCCAGGGCAAGCTCGCCGAGATCCTCGACTCGCGCCCCGAGGAGCGCCGCGCCTACATCGAGGAGGCCGCCGGCGTGCTCAAGCACCGGCGCCGCAAGGAGAAGGCCCAGCGCAAGCTCGAGAACATGCAGGGCAACCTGGACCGCCTGCGCGACCTGACCGACGAGCTCTCCCGCCAGCTCGGCCCTCTGGCCCGCCAGGCCGAGGCAGCCAAGCGCGCCGCGACCGTCCAGGCCACCGTCCGCGAGGCCCGTCTGGCACTCGCCGGCCACGAGATCACCCGCGTGCGCGCGGCCCTGGAGACCGCCGAGGCCGCCCACGAGCGCGCGCGCCTGGCCGCCGCCGAATCCGAGGAGCAGCTGGCCGAGGCCGCCGCCGCCCGCGAGACCGCGGAGGCCGCCGTCGCCGAGGCGGAGCCGGCCGCCGAGGCCGCCCAGCAGCTCTGGTTCCGCCTGTCCACTCTGGCCGAGCGCGTCTCGGCGACCCTGCGCGTGGCCGAGGAGCGCGCCCGCGCCGGCGGCGGCGAGGACTACCACGGCGAGGACCCCGAGGAGATCCTCGCCCGCGCCGAGGCCGCCGACCAGAAGAGCAGGGCGGCCGAGGCCGAGGCCGCCACCGCGGAGGCCCGCCTGGAGGCCGTGCGCGAGGAGCTCGACGCCGCCGAGGAAGCCTACCGCGACGCCGAGGAGGAGCACCTGGCCCAGGTGCGCGCCGTGGCCGACCGCCGCGAGGGCGTGGTGCGCCTGCTGGCCGCCGAGGAGTCCCTGGCCGCCCGCGTCGGGGAGCTCGACGCCGAGATCACCCGCGCCGAGGAGCGCGAGGCCGCCGCCAAGGAACGCGCAGGGGCCTCCGCCGCCGAGCTCGCGACCGCAGACGCCGCCGTCGCCGAGGCCGGCGGGGCCCGCGAGCCGCTCAAGGCCGCCGCCGAGAACGCCGCCGCCGAGCGCGAGGCCGCCGAGAAGCGCCTCGAGCAGCTGCGCGAGACCCAGCGCGAACGCTCCGGCGCCGTCTACGCGCTGCGCTCGCGCATCGAGACCCTCCGCGACTCCGAGACCGGCGCCGACGCCGCCGACAGCCTCGACGGATTTTCGCCCCTGGCCGGCCTGATCACGCCCGAGCCCGGCACCGAGACCGCCGTGGCCGCCGCCCTGGGCGACCACGCCGAGGCCCTGGCCGGACACGTCGGCGAGGAGACGTACTCGTCGTTTGCCGGCGGCGCCCTGGCGCGCACCACACTCATCGACACCGACCGCGCGGGCGGGACCTGGCGCATGGACGCCGACCTGCCCACGGAGGCCACCTGGCTGCTCGACCACATTGAGCTGGCAGAGGGCGCCCGGGCCGCGGTGACCCGCCTGCTTGCCGACGTCGTGCTGGTCGCCGACGCGCGCGCCGCGCGCGGCGTCGTCGACTCCGACCCGCGCCTGCGCGCGGTCACCCCCGACGGCGAGCTCTTCGGCGAGGGCTGGGCCCGGCTGGGCCGCGAGCGGCCCGGCACCGTCGAGGTCGCCGGCCAGATCGCCCGGGCCGAAGAGGAACTCGCCGCCGCCGAGGCCAGCCTCGAGGAGCTGGCGGGCACGCTCGAGGGCGCGCGCCAGGCCGCCGAGGAGGCCGGCGTGGAGGCCGCCGCCGCGACCGCCGAGCTGCGCGACCACGACGCCGCCGCCCGCTCGGCGGCCCGCGAGGCGGAGAACCTGAAGAAGCGCGCCGCCGCCGACGCCCGGGCCGCCGAGACCGCCCGCGGTCAGGTCGAGACCGCGCGCACCCGCCGCGACGAGGCCCGCAAGGAGCTCGAGGCGACCCGCGACCGCCTGGCGCGCGCCGAGGACGACGAAGCCCCCGAGGAGCCGTCGACCGCCGCGCGCGACGAGGCGGCGACCGTGCTTGAGCAGGTCCGCGCCATGGAGGTCGAGGCCCGCCTCGCGCTGCGCTCCGCCCAGGACCGCGCCGGCCAGGTCGCCGGGCGCGGCGACCAGCTGCGCCGCCAGGCCGAGGCCGAGAAGTCCGCCCGCACCCGCCACGAGCGCGCCGTCGCCGCGAGCCGGGCCCGCCGCGAGCTGGCCGCCGCCGTCGCCGAGTCCGCGGGTGAACTGGCCGAACGCGTCGCCGCCGCCACCGGCCGGGCGGCGGAGGCCCGCGAGGCCGCCGCCGAGCGGCGCACCCTGGCCCAGGCGCACCAGAACGAGGCGCGTCGGGCCGAGCAGTCCGCCCGCAGCGAGCGCGACCGGCGCTCCCAGGCCGCCCACGAGGCCGAGATCAAGCTCAGCCAGGCCCAGGTGCGCGCCGATGAGACCGAGCACACCACCGTCGAGCGCCTCGGCGTGCCGGTGGCCGACCTGCTCGCCGAGCACACCCCGGGCGAGGACTTCGACGTAGCCGCTGAGCGCAAGCGCCTCAAGCAGGCCGAGAAGGACCTCGGTGCCCTGGGCAAGGTCAACCCGCTGGCGCTGGAGGAGTACAAGGCCCTCGAGGAGCGCCACAGCTACCTGGCCACCCAGCTGGCGGACGTCGAGGAGGCCCGCGACGACCTGCGCGGGGTCATCGAGGACGTCGACGCGCGCATCCTGCAGCTGTTCACCGACGCCTGGCACGACGTGGCGAAGGAGTTCCCGAGGGTCTTTGCCACCCTCTTCCCGGGCGGCGAGGGGCGCCTCGTGCTCACCGACCCGGAGGACATGCTGGGCACCGGCATCGAGCTGGAGGCCCGCCCGCCGGGCAAGAAGGTGCGCAAGCTCTCGCTGCTCTCCGGCGGCGAGAAGTCGCTGACCGCGCTGGCGATGCTCGTTGCGATCTTCCGCGCCCGGCCGAGCCCCTTCTACGTGCTCGACGAGGTCGAGGCCGCCCTCGACGACGTCAACCTGCGCCGCCTGATCAACCTGCTCGTCGAGCTGCGCGCGGACTCCCAGCTGATCGTGATCACCCACCAGAAGGCCACGATGGACGTGGCCAACGTCCTCTACGGGGTGACCATGCGCGGCGACGGTGTCACACGCGTGATCAGCCAGCGCATGCAGCCCGCCGGCTGGACCGGCCCCACGGAGTCCGGTGCCGTGTCCTCCCCGGACTCCGCACCCGCGCCCGGCGCCGCGGCGGGGAACCCTGTTCCGGGTGGCGGCGCCGAGGTGCCGAACTAGGCTCGTGAGGCATGCCCCGCGGCCCCGTCCGGGCCGCCGCCACAACTGAAACGACGACAACCGCAGACACCACAGACAAGGAGCCCGTATTCCATGAGCGCCGGCCGCCCCGCCGAGGCCACCCCCTTCGCAGATCCCACCGACACCCTGCTGGGCTGGGCGTCCCGCAGCGAGCTGACCTTCGGTGAGGCGATGGCCGCCCACCCGTGGTTCCCCGCGGCCGGCTACACCGACGACCAGCTCGAGCGCACCGAGCGCCTCTACGGCACCTTCCTGGCCCGCCAGGTTGCCGCCGGAGCGGAGCTGTCCGACCTGCTCGGCGTCACCCCCTCGCTGGCGTGCGCGACGCTCATCGCGCGCGCCGGCCGCCTGCGCGAGCCTGACGCCCTGGCCGGGGAATACGTCGCCGGTCTCGGCCTCGAGGGCACGGAGGGGCAGGAGAAGCTCATCGCCGAGTTCGCCGACGGGCTCCCCGCCCGCGTCGGCCTCGAGGCACCCGAGTCCGCCACCCCGACCGAGGTGCTCACCCTGCACGCCGGGGTCACCGCCGCGGAGGTGCCGGGTCTGATCGAGATCCTCGACGCCGCCTCGCCGGCCGCCGACGCCGACGCCGGGGCCCTGGTCACCGACCTCGCCGAGCGTGCCGAGGAGCTGCCGCTGACGGCCGCCGTCATGCGCATCGCCCCCGAGCGCGGCCGCGAACTGATCGCCGGCATCGAGGCCGTGCGCGCCTTCAGCCTGGCGCACCCGACCTCCTGGCTCGACCGCGACCGCTCCGGGCTCGAGCCCGCCCTGCCGCGGCGCGTGGAGCTGGCCGTCGTCGCCGAGCTGCGCGAGCGCCCCGTCGGCACGCCCGAGCGCGCCACCGCCGTCGGCGTCGCCCCGCGCGAGCTGCGCCCGCGCCTGATTTTCGACGCCGTGCGTGACCGCGTCTGCCTGCGTCTCCCGGAGCAGCGCGTGGCCGCCGCCCCCGGCGCCGACGACGCCGAGCCGCAGGTGACCTGGCGGGTCACCCAGGGCGGCACCACCCGCGTCTTCCGCACCCAGCGCCCCTGGGGCGAGGAGGTCTACGCCGAGGCCCTCGACGTCGCCGTCGAACAGCCGGTGCGCGAGGTCACCGTCGCCGACACCACCAACGGCATCACCTGGGTCGTCGACGTCGTCGACGGCGAGGACCCGGCCCTGATCTTCGCCGCCAACGGCCAGGACATCACCGACAAGGCCTCGCTGCACCACTCCCGGATGACGGTGCTGGTGCCCGCCGACGCCCGGCTGGTCGACGTCGTCACCGGCGAGGACCTGCCCGTGACCGACTCCGGCGAGATCCAGGGCTGGGCCGGCTGGGAGCACCGCGTCATCGACGCCTCCCAGGCCGCCAGCCTGCAGGTCGTGCGCGCCGGCAAGGAGCCCAGCGCCATGCTGCCGCTGCGCTCGGTCGACCCGCGTCAGCGCGTGCGCTTCGTGCACCCCGCCGAGCCCGTCGCGGGCCTGCGCACCCACAACCGCCTGCCGGTCAACCCGGCCGGACTCATCGCCGAGTTCCCGCCGACGCTCTCGGGCAGCGACGAGATCTGGCAGCTGTCCATCTCGGCCTACGCTGGTGTCGGCGAGCCCGCCGAGGAGATCGCCGAGCCCGAGCCGCTCGAGGTGCCCGCCGAGGGCGGCGAGTTCGCCGTCTTCGACCCCGAGGCCTACGACTCGCCCTGGGTCGGCGAGTACCTGGTGCGCCTGAAAGGCCCGCGCAACGAGTCCTTCCGCCACCGCTACGCCGTGGTCGAGGGCCTGGGCCTGCACGGCGAGGTCGAGGGCGAGACGGCCGTGCGCATCCCCGCCGGCGCCGGGCTGTCGGTGGTGCACGGGCGCATCACCTGCGGCGAGAAGGAGTTCACCGCCGAGCCCGCCGAGCCGGTGGTGCCGGCCACCGAGGCCGGCTGTGAGATCGTCTTCGCCACCGCCGACGGCGACCGCCTGCCGCTGATCTGGGCGCCCGAGGCCCTGCGCTTCGAGCTGGTCCTGACCACCGAGCCGCCGCAGTGGCGCACCAGCCGCATCTGGCTGAATTCCCGCGAGGTCGACCCCGCCGGCCGCCTGCGCGTGCGCGCCGGCCGGGGGCTGAAGGACGTCAAGGTCACCGTGCGCAACCGGCACGGCTCGCCGGTGCGCACCGAGACCCTCGAGCTCGAGGACCCGGTGACCTACTCGACCGCCACCGCCGGCATCGCGCACGCCGTGGCCGTCATGCCCGAGGGCCGCATCGACCTGGAGTGGACCGACCCGGCCGCCGGCCGGCGCATCTCGGTGGCGCTGGCCCGGGTCAGCTCCGTGCCGCACGCCACCTCGGTGACCGTCGAGGACGGCGAGCTCGTCTTCGCCGACCTGGCCGCCGACCGGGACCTGGCCGCCTGGGTGTGGCCGGCGACCGCCCCGTGGGCGCCGGCGCGCACCGTCGGAAATCTCGCCGAGCGCACCGCACTGCCGGAAGGCATCGTCGGCGCCGGCGAGCTGACCGTTCAGCTGCACTCGGCCGACCCGTTCTCGGCGCTGCGCGCGCCCGAGCGCCCGGCCGCCGGCGCGCTCACCGCCGAGCAGGACGGCTACCTGACCGACCAGTCGGAGGCCTTGACCGCGCTGTCGGCGTTCTTCTCCGGGGCCACCGAGGAGCCGCCCGCCGGCGGCGAGGTGCTGCCGGTGATCTGGGACCACTTCGGCGCTACCCCGCGCGAGCGCGAGGTCGCCCGCAGCGTCTTCCAGGCCGAGCCGGCCCGAGCGCTGCTGGCGCTGTCGGCCTCGCTGGTGCCCGCGCACCTGCAGCCCGGCCGGATGATCTCCTCGGGTCTGGTCACGCTGCCGATGACCGGCGGCGAGGAGGTCTCGGAGCCGGGCCGGCACCGCTCGGCGTGGATCTCGACGATGCTCACCCTCGGCGAGCTCTCCGAGGCCATCGGCGAGGGTGCGGCGAGCCACGACACCGTGCGCGGGCTGCTCTCCCGCCTCGAGGAGCTGGCCGGACACCGCCTGGTGGAGACCGTGCTCACGGGCCGCGACGCCACGCTGGACACCGCGGTGATCGACAGCTCGACGGTGCGCATCAGCCACATGGACCCCGCGCAGCAGGAGCAGCTGATCAAGATGTTCTTCGCCAGCGCGGACATAGTGCCCGGCCCGGCGATGGACGACGGCCAGCGGCTCATGGCGGTCTTCGAGACCTTCCGCCGCCGCGACGAGCTCACCGAGATCGTCGCCAGCGAGGGCCTGATCAAGCCGGCCGTCTCGCTGCTGCGCGCGGTGCGCGGCGCCAACCGCGGGCTGTACTCGGCGGCGCGCGTGCGCTTCGACAAGATCGACGGCGTCAACACCGAGGACCGGGCCAACGCCTGGGCCCTGGCCCCGGTGGTCTCGCTGGTCTTCGCGCTGGCCGCGCGCCTGCACGCCCACGAGATGCTGGGCAAGTCGGCGAAGCTGGACCAGGCCGCCGAGGGCTGGGCGCAGCTCGCCGACGTCGTGCCCGACCTGGTCACCGGCGACCTGATGTCCGCCGAGGCGATGGTCATCGCGGCGAAGGCCGCGCGGGCCGCCCGCTGACCGGGCCGCCGGGGCGGGAGGCGTCTCCCGCCCGGCCATCGGAGGGGTGAGCCGCACGGGGCGGGGGCCTCGTGCTGCGCGGGGGCGGGTGGACCTGCCATCATGGGGCCATGACGAACTCGACCATCCTCATCATCGGCGGCATCGTCCTCGCCGTCGTCATCATCCTTCTCATCGCGCTTGTCGTCATCGGACGCAAGCGCGGTGAGGCCAAGACGGTCTCCTTCACCCCCAAGGAGGAGAAGGAGGAGCCGAAGGAGCTGACCCAGCAGGAGAAGTCCGGAAACTACCAGGCCAAGGGCGGCTTCAACTTCGCCGCCGGCGGGGGAGCGGCCCCGGGCGCGGCGGTCAGCGACTTCACCGGTGAGAAGAAGGCGGAGAAGCAGCCCGTCGCCGAGGCGGCCTCGAAGCCGGAGCCGAAGGTCGTCGACGAAAAGAAGCCGGAGGTCCCGGAGCCGAAGGTCAAGGCCGAGAAGTCTGCGGCTGAGCAGGTCGAGCCGAAGGAGGCCGAGACCGAGAAGCCCCAGAAGGCCGAGCCGGTCGAGGAGAAGAAGCCGGAGCCGAAGGTCGTCGACGAGAAGGAACTGGAGGTCCCGGACTCTGACGTCGACGCACCGGTCGCCGACGAGCCCGCCGTCGTCGACACCGAGGTCGTCGCGCCCGTCAAGGACGAGTCGAAGGGCGCTGCGGGTGCCGCGGCCGTCGGTGCCGCGGGCGCTGCGGGCGTCGCCGGTGCCGCCGCCGCAGCGGGGGACGTCTCCGCCGACGAGAAGTCCGAGGACAAGGCCGAGGCTGAGGCCCCGGCCGAGACCCCGGAGCAGGAGACCACCGAGTCGGAGACCCCGGCCGAGCCCGAGACCGAGGCGCCCGCCGAGGAGACCCCGGAGGAGATCGCCGACGACGCCGTCGACGAGGCCTCCACCGAGGACGACTCGGCCACCGAGGCCGAGGCCGAGGAGGCCGCCGCCGCGGCCGCCGTCACCGCGGACGCCGCCGAGGAGGCCCGCGAGTCCACCGAGGTGCCGGCCGAGCCGGCCGCCTCCCCGGAGCCGGAGGAGCCGGTCGAGGAGATCGCCCCGGCCGCCGGCCGCCTGGGCCGCCTGCGCGGCCGCCTGTCGCGCTCGCAGAACATGATCGGCAAGTCCGTGCTCGGCATCCTCTCCGCCGGCGACCTCGACGAGGACGCCTGGGAGGAGATCGAGGACACCCTGATCATGGCGGACCTGGGCACCAAGGTGACCATGGAGGCCGTCGAGAAGTTGCGCGAGCGTATCGCCGAGCGCGGCGTGTCCAGCGAGGCCGAGGCCCGCGCCATGCTGCGCGAGGTGCTCATCGAGGTCGGCCGCCCCGAGCTCGACCGCTCCATCAAGGCCATGCCCTACGACGGCAAGCCCGCCGTCGTCCTCATGGTCGGCGTCAACGGCACCGGCAAGACCACCACCACCGGCAAGCTCGGCCGCGTGCTCGTCTCCATGGACCACAAGGTCCTCTTCGGCGCCGCCGACACCTTCCGTGCGGCCGCCGCTGACCAGCTGGAGACCTGGGGCCGCCGCGTCGGCGCCACCACCGTGCGCGGCAACGAGGGCGCCGACCCGGCCTCCGTGGCCTTCGACGCTGTGGCCCGCGGCATCGAGGAGCACGCCGACGTCGTGCTCGTCGACACCGCCGGCCGCCTGCACACCTCGGTCGGCCTGATGGACCAGCTCGGCAAGGTCAAGCGCGTCGTCGAGAAGCGCGCCAAGGTCGACGAGGTGCTCCTCGTCCTCGACGCGACCGTCGGCCAGAACGGCCTGATGCAGGCGCGCACCTTCCGCGACGTCGTCGACATCACCGGCGTGGTGCTCACCAAGCTCGACGGCACCGCCAAGGGCGGCATCGTCTTCCAGGTCCAGGAGGAGCTCGGCGTGCCCGTCAAGCTCGTCGGCCTGGGGGAGGGCGCCGACGACCTGGCGCCCTTCGAGGTCGAGGGCTTCGTCGACGCCCTGCTCGGCTAAGAGCCACCCCGTCGGCGGCCCGGCCGACAGGCCCGCCGGACAACCCACCAGCTGACCGGCGGGCATCCGGACAAGAACCCGCAGAGTGACATGCCGCACACTCTGCGGGTTTTGTCTTCGGCGATAAACCTATAGGGCTACAGGTAGAAACTGTCAAGACATCCCGACCAGGAGGAAAGACCATGAACCCCACCGAACTGGCGGCCGCGACCGGCGACTCCGCCTGGATGCTGGTCGCGGCGTCACTCGTGCTGCTGATGACGCCCGCCCTCGCCTTCTTCTACAGCGGCATGACCGGCAGGGCCGCCACCCTGAACATGATGATGATGTCCTTCGGCGCCCTCGGCGTCGTCGCCGTCGTCTACGTGCTGTGGGGCTGGTCGATGTCCTACGGCACCCGCTCCATCGCCTGCGTGGTCGCCGACCCCTTCGAGTGCTTCGGCCTCCACGGCACCGTCACCGACGACGCGGGGGAGTACCTCGTGGGCGCCAACGGCTACGCCAACATCATCGACGTCGGCTTCCAGCTGACCTTCGCGGTGATCTCCACGGCGATCATCTCCGGCTCGCTCGCGGCCGCGCTCTTCGGCGCCGACGCCGAGGACGAGGCGCTCATCGAGCCCATCGACTTCGCCGGCGGCACCGTCGTGCACATCTCCGCCGGCACCGCGGCCCTCGTGCTCGCGCTCGTCGTCGGCAAGCGCCGCGGCTTCCCCGGCAATGTCTCGCGGCCCTCCTCGTTGCCGCTGGTCATGCTCGGCGCCGCGATGCTGTGGTTCGGCTGGTTCGGCTGCAACGGCGGCTCCGCCTTCGCCGCCGACGGTCTGGCCGGCCTGGCCTGGCTGAACACCACCGTCGCGGCGGCCGCGGCCATGCTCGGCTGGCTCTTCTGCGAGCGCCTGCGCGACGGCCGGCCCACCAGCCTCGGCGCCGCCTCCGGCGTGGTCGCCGGGCTCGTCGCCGTCACCCCGGCCGCCGGCGACCTCGTGCCGGCCACCGCGGTGCTTCTCGGCGCGATCGGCGGCGTGCTCGCCTGCCTCGGCGTGGGGCTGAAGTACCGCTTCGGCTACGACGACTCCCTCGACGTGGTCGGCGTCCACCTCGTCGCCGGCCTCTGGGGCACCGTCGGCGTCGGCTTCATCGCCACCGACACCGGCCTGTTCACCGGCGGCGGCGTCAACGGCCTGAAACTGTTGGCCATCCAGGTCATCATCGCCGTCGTCGCCATGCTCTTCGCCGGGGCCGTCACGGCCGTCATCGCCCTGGCGCTGGCCAAGACCGTCGGCTGGCGCGTCGACGCCGAGGCCGAGCACGACGGCATCGACCTCGCCGAGCACGCCGAGTCCGCGCGCGACCTCGGCGGCGACCGCCCCGGCACCTCCCGTGGGGCGCTTGCCGCCCCGGTAGAATCGAAGGCCACGGTCCCGACCGTCCCCGCCGTGCCGCGGGAGGTGCCGGCCACCGGCCGCGACGAGCGCGACGCCTGAGCCGCAGCAGAGTCCACCTCGAGAACAGGAGCCAGTACCGCCATGAAGCTAGTCACCGCGATCGTCAAGCCGTTCACCCTCACCGACATCCGCGCCGCCCTCGACCAGGCCGATGTCCACGGCATGACGGTCACCGAGGTCCAGGGCTACGGCCAGCAGCGCGGCCACACCGAGGTCTACCGCGGTGCCGAGTACGCCACCGACTTCGTGCCCAAGGTCAAGGTCGAGGTCCTCGTCGCCGACGACCAGGTCACCGACGCCCTCGACGCGATCATGCAGGCCGCCTACACCGGCAAGGTCGGCGACGGCAAGGTCTGGGTCAGCCCCGTCGACCGGGTGGTGCGCGTGCGCACCGGCGAGGTCGACGACGACGCCCTGTGACCGCGTGACGCCGCCGCGCACCACCCCGCCCCGCGCCCACGGCGCGGGGCGCACTGCACCCGCCGCCGACGGGGCGGGGCCCGCGACGGCGACCGCCGCGGCGTCGGCAATCGAGCGCCGCAGGCTCGCCACGCTGGAACTGCCCGCAGGCACCGCCCTGGCGGCCACCGGCTCGCTCGCCCGCGACGAGCTGACCGGCCACTCCGACCTGGACCTGGTGCTCATCCACCGCCCCGGCGCCGCCCCCGAGGCCGACGCCGTCGAGGCCGTCTGGGACGCCGCGCGCGCCTCCGGGCGCCACGTCGACCACGCGCTGCGCACCCCGGCCGAGAACGCCGAGGTGCTCGCCGCCGAGCCCACCGCCGCGCTGGCGCTGCTGGACCTCTCGACGGTGGCGGGGGAGGCAGCCCTGGTCGAGGAGGCCCGCCGGCTCGTGCGCACCGCCTGGCGTCGCGAGCTGCCCCGGCGCCTCGACGCCGTGCTCGACGCGGCGATCGAACGCTGGCGGCGCTCCGGCTCCGTGGTCGCCATGACCCGGCCCGACGTCAAGCACGGCCGCGGGGGCCTGCGCGACCACGAGCTGCTGCGCGCCCTGGCCCTGGCCAACCTCTGCGACGCGCCGGCGCTCACCGACGAGCGCGACCTGCTGCTACGCGTGCGCGCCGCCCTGCACCGCCTGGCCCGGCGCCGCCGCGACATCCTCGACCCCGAGTTCGCCGCCGACATCGCCGTCGAACTCGGCTTCGCCGACCGCTTCGACCTCGCCCGCGGGGTCGCCGACGCCGGGCGGGCCATCGACGCGGCGCTGACCGCCGCCGTCGCCGGCAGCCGCGATGTGCTGCGCACCCCGGCGAGGCGGGAACCGCGCCGCCCGCTCGACGTCGACGTCGTCGAGTCCGGCGGTCAGGTGCGCCTGGCGCGCAACGCGGCGCTGGAGGACCCCGGCCTGCCGCTGCGCGTGGCCGCCGTCTCCGCGCGCACCGGCCTGCCCGTGCCGGCGGCGACCTGGGACCGGCTCACCGGCGCCCCGGGGCTGCCGCGGCGTCTGCCCAAGCCCGCCGCCGCCGACTTCGTCACCGCCCTGTCCTCACCGCTGCGCACCGCCGAGAACGTCGCCGCGCTCGACGCCCGCGGCCTGTGGACGCCGCTGGTGCCCGAGTGGGACCGCATCCGCGGGCTGATGCCGCGCGAGCGCACCCACGTCCACACCGTCGAGCGCCACACCCTCGAGACCGTCGCCGGCTGCGCGCGGGTGGCCATCCACGTCTCGCGCCCGGACCTGCTGCTGATCGCCGGGCTCTACCACGACGTCGGCAAGGGCAGCGGACGCCCGCACGCCGCCGTCGGCGCCGAGGCCGTCGCCCGCCTCGCCGGCCGCCTCGGCCTGCCGCTGCGCGACCGCTCCTGCCTGCAGACCGTGGTGGCCGAGCACTCCACCATCGCGCGCATCGCCGCCCGCCGCGACCCCGACGACCCGGCGGCGCTGGGCGAGCTGCTCGACGCCACCGCCCACGACCTGCGCACCATCGAGCTGCTCGCCGCGCTCGTCGAGGCGGACTCGAAGGCGACCGGACCCGGGGTGTGGACCCACCAGCTCGCCCTGTGCCGCGACACGCTGCTTGCCGCCGCGCGCCGCAGGCTCTCGCGCTTCACCCCGGTCGCGCCCGTGGTCTCCGCGCCGGCCGGCGGCGAGATGTCGCTCGTGGAGCGCGGGGAGGGCCGCGGCGTGCTGCACTGGCGCGGCCGGCCCGGTGAGCTCTCCCGACTGGTCGCCGTGTGCAACGCCCTGGCCTGGGTGATCGACCAGGCGCGCTGCCGCGTGGACCCCGAGGGCCTCCTGGTCACCGAGCTCGAGGTGCGTGGCAGTCTCGGCGGGCGCCTGGACCTGCCCGGCTTCCGCCAGGCCTTCCTCTCCGGGGTGCACACCACCCCGCCGGTGCCCGCGCCGGGGCCCGTCGCCGTCAGCTGGGAGGGCCGCTTCGTCGACGTGCACACCCGCGACCGCCCCGGCGTGCTCGCCGTGCTCGCCGACGTCCTGCCCGAATTCGAGTGGCTGACACTGACCACGGCCGGGGCCACCGTCACCGCGCGCGCGGCGTTGCGGGTCCGTCCCGGGGTGGCCGAGAGACCCGCGCTTGATGACGCCGTGCGCGCCGGGCTGGGCGGAATGTGACCGGTCCCCGTTGCGACGGCTACCATGGGTAGGCAATTCGCTTGAGGAGCCACGACCACGAGGGAGCGTAACCACACGTGTTTGAGTCACTGTCCGATCGTCTCGCAGGGGCGCTCAAGGGCATCCGGGGCAAGGGCAAGCTGACCGAGGCGGACATCAACGCCACCGCCCGGGAGATCCGCCTGGCCCTCCTGGAGGCCGACGTCTCGCTGCCGGTCGTCCGCGGCTTCATCAAGCGCATCAAGGAGCGCGCCGCCGGTTCCGAGGTCTCGCAGGCCCTCAACCCGGCCCAGCAGGTCATCAAGATCGTCAACGAGGAGCTCACCGACATCCTCGGCGGCGAGACCCGCCGGCTGAACCTGGCCAAGCGCCCGCCGACGGTGATCATGCTCGCCGGCCTGCAGGGCGCCGGTAAGACCACTCTGGCGGGTAAGCTCGCCCGCCACCTGGCCAAGCAGGGCCACACCCCGATGCTGGTGGCCTGTGACCTGCAGCGCCCGGGCGCGGTCCAGCAGCTGCAGATCGTCGGCGAGCGCGCCGGGGTGCCCACCTTCGCCCCGGAGCCGGGTGCCACGCTCGAGTCCGCCAACGAGGAGGAGGCCCACTCGGGCACCGTCTCCCACGGCGACCCGGTGGCCGTGGCGCGCGCCGGTGTCGAGGAAGCCCGGCGCACCCAGCACGACGTCGTCATCGTGGACACCGCCGGCCGCCTGGGCATCGACGAGACCCTGATGACGCAGGCCCGCGACATCCGCGACGCCGTCGAGCCCGACGAGGTCCTCTTCGTCATCGACGCGATGATCGGTCAGGACGCGGTGACCACCGCCGAGGCCTTCCGCGACGGCGTGGACTTCACCGGTGTGGTGCTCACCAAGCTCGACGGCGACGCCCGCGGCGGTGCCGCCCTGTCGATCCGCGAGGTCACCGGCAAGCCGGTCATGTTCGCCTCCACCGGTGAGAAACTCGACGACTTCGACGTCTTCCACCCGGAGCGCATGGCCAGCCGCATCCTGGGCATGGGCGACGTGCTCACGCTCATCGAGCAGGCCGAGGGCATGGTCGACGAGCAGACCGCCCAGAAGACCGCCCAGAAGATCGGCACCGGCGAGCTGACCCTCGAGGACTTCCTCGAGCAGATGCTGATGATCCGCAAGATGGGGCCCCTGGGCAACCTTCTCAAGATGCTGCCCGGCGGCAAGCAGATGGACCAGATGGCCGACATGGTCGACGAGAAGCAGCTCGACCGCATCCAGGCCATCATCCGCGGCATGACCCCGGCCGAGCGCGAGAACCCCAAGATCCTCAACGCCTCGCGCCGCAAGCGCATCGCCAACGGCTCGGGCGTGAAGGTCTCCGACGTCAACCAGCTGGTCGACCGCTTCTTCGAGGCCAAGAAGATGATGGGCAAGATGGCCGGCCAGTTCGGCATGGGCGGCTCCAAGCGCAGCGCCACCAAGAAGCGCCCGAAGGGCCGCAAGAACAAGAAGGGCAAGCGCAAGGGAGGCGGCGGCCGCAAGGCCCCGCAGATGCCGGGCATGGGCGGCGGCATGCCGAGCATGGCCGAACTGCAGAAGATGCAGGAGCAGATGGGTGGCGCCATGCCCGGGATGGGCGGCGGCATGCCGGGCCTGGGCAAGATGGGCATGCCCAAGCTGCCCAAGGGCATGGAGAACATCGACCTGGACAACCTCGACTTCGGCCAGGGAAAGAAGAAGTAGGGGAGAGTCCCCGGACGGCGGAAGGCGCCACCTGCAGAGATGCGCAGGTGGCGCCTTTGCCGTGGGCGGGGCCGGCGATGGTCCGAGCCGGGGTGGCCGAGGCCGTCAGGCCCGCCGGGGCCGGCCGGGGCCGGGGCCGTCTGGCGCCCGGCAGGCCGCGGTGGGTTATTGCTTGGCGATGCCGTAGGAGTTGTAGAGCTTGACGGTGCGCTCCTCGCCGCCGTGGAGGTCGCCCTCGACGAAGTAGAAGTCGATCTTGAAGGTCTCCGGGGTCACGGTGTAGACCGCGAAGGTCTGCAGCTGCGACTGGCGGTCGTTCTCGTGCGACTCGGCGAAGCGGTCGACCTGGTTGGGCTGCTCGGCGATGTCGTAGAGGCCGTTCCAGAGCTCGACGTCCTCCTCGGTCATCCAGTCGAGCTTCGGGCGCACGTGGTGGACGTGTTCGGCGCCCTTCTGGTAGATCGCGTCGTAGTTCTTGGTGCCCGAGGTGTTCGGGATGACGTAGGTGACGCCGTCGGGGTTGACGTGGTGCTCGACGCCGTCGATCTCCTTCTTCTCGGTCTCCTCGACCTCGCCGTAGGCGTAGTTGTCCGGGGTGTAGACCAGGGACTTGGTGCGCGTCAGGTTGTGGTCGTGGCCCTGCATGACCACGTCGACGTCGAGCTCGTCGGCGAGCTTGACGAACTCCTCGCGGGTGACCTGCACGTCCTCGTCCTGCAGCGCGTGGTAGGACGCGGAGTAGACCGGCTTGTGGTAGGCCAGCACGATCCAGTCGGCGCCGTCGGCGCGGGCCTTCTTGATGTCGGCCTTGGCCCACTCCAGCTGCTTGGTGCCGATGGCACCCTCCTCCGGGTTGTCCTCCGACTCCTTGTTGTCGTTGGTGTTGAGGACGACGAAGTGGGCGCCGGCGTAGTCGTAGGAGTAGTAGGAGCCGCCGTCGACGGCGTCGTTGGCCGCCGGGACATTGGTGTGCTCGTTGAAGGCCTCGGTGTCCTTGCCGTCCTGCCAGCCGACGGTGTACTCGTCGTGGTTGCCGGAGGTGTAGGCGTGCGGCAGCTTCATGTTGGACTCACGTGACATGTCCAGGTTGTCGACCCACTCGTCCTCCACCTGCGCGGTCTCGACGAAGTCGCCGGTGTGCAGGGCGAAGTCGGCGTTGGGCGCGACCTCGAGGGCGTGGTTGAGGGTGTCGGCGCCGTAGGCGGCCTCGTTGTTGACGTTGGCGTTCCAGTAGGCGTTCTGGGTGTCGGTGTAGTGGATGAACTGGAACTCGTCGCTGTCCGCGGCGGCGGTGCGGAAGGAGCCGGTCTCCGAGAAGCCCTCGGCCTCGCTGCCGAGCTGGTAGTAGTACTGCGTGTCCGGCTGCAGGCCCGTGGCGGTGGCCTTGTTGGTGTGCTCCTTGACCTCCTGCAGGTCCAGGTAGCCCAGGTCGCTGCCCTCCGCGGTCCACTGGGTGTTCTCCAGGGTGATCTGCTCGTCGGTGAAGTAGCCGAGGATCTCCTCGGGCTCGCCGTTGTCGTCGAGCAGGAACTCCCCCTCCTCGTCCGTGGTCACCGAGGCGTAGATGTAGTAGCCGTCGGCGTCGCGCTCGGCGTACTCGGAGGTGACCTCGGCGGTCTCGGCGGGGAACTCCTGGGCGTCGGCGAGATCCTCGGAGGTGGACACGCGCACCACGGAGGAGTCCGTGGCGTCGGTGGTGTACCAGTTGAAGGACATCGAGGTCGAGGGGTCCTCGGGGATGTTCATCGCGATGCGGTTGGGCTCGTTGCTCTTCTCGACCTCGGCGACCTCCGGCTTGGTGTCGCTCAGTTCGATCAGGTCGAGGCCGTTGCGCTCGCCGTATACCGGATCGACCTCGGAACTGGCCGAGGTGGTGGTCTCCTGGGACTGCTCGGAGTCGGTGCCGGAGCAGCCGACGAGGACGGCCGCGGCGGCGACCACGGCGGCGGTGGTCCGCCAGGGGCGGAGGGTGGTGGACACGGGTGGGCTCCTGTCGGGTTCAAAGGCTGGGGTCCAACTGAAAATTATTTCCGATTAATGTTCCGGCCAGCTTTCCCGAAGGTCTACGGGAGGTAAACTCTCGGTGCCGGCCAGGTTGCCCGTATCTCGTGTTCAGACAGTCTTTATCTGCGTGCTCGGGGCGTGTCTCGGCGCCTGAGGTCGATCGCCGGTGGTGGCCGGGTCTAGAGCATGTCCTCCGGGCAGACCCCGTTGCGGTCGCGCGCGAAGCGGTCGGCGCCGGCGCGCAGCAGCATGTCGACGATCTGCGAGTCCGGTAGGTTGTGCGCGCAGGCCTGCCACAGCGCGGTGCGCCCGTCGTTGTCGCGGGCCTCGATCTCGGCGCCGGCGGCCAGGAGCTGCTCGACGACCGCCTCGGCACCCGCACGGGCGCCGTGGTGCAGGGCGGTGGCCCCCGCGACGTCGGAAAGCGCCACGTCCGCGCCACGGTCGAGCAGGGCGGCGGCGACGAAGAGGTTGTTGCGCCCGGCGGCCAGCATGAGGGCCGTGCGCCCGTCGGTGGTGCGCGCGTCCACCCCGGTCGAGGAAAGCAGCCGGTCGAGGCCCGCGAGGTCCGCGGTGAGCACGAGCGACTCGAGGCGCGAGTCGTCGACGTAGCGGATCACCTCGTAGCCGCGCCGGGCGGCGGGAAGCAAGCTCACGGGCGTATATGTTACCCCTGTGCGCAGGCGATTTCCATGCTCGCGCCAGCGCGGGTACCCTTAGTCGGGTTGTGTGCCGTTGCATGGCGCGCACACCCCTGCGTCATCGCCGTCACCGACCCCGGTCGGCCGGCCTGATCACGGCGCAGGTTAATCCCAAGGGTTGAACCGGCCCGCCGGAGAAGACGGCGGGTGTCAGAACTGCCCAGTGACCAGAAAGGTGGCCCCTCCATGGCCGTCAAGCTCAAGCTGCAGCGCATCGGTAAGCTGCGCACCCCGCACTACCGCATCATCGTCGCCGACTCCCGCTCCAAGCGCGGCGGCAAGGCGATCGAGAACCTCGGCATCTACCAGCCGAAGGTCGAGCCCTCCTACATCCGCCTCGACTCCGAGCGCGTCCAGTACTGGCTCGGCGTCGGCGCCCAGCCGACCGAGCCCGTGCTCGCCATCCTGAAGGTGACCGGCGACTGGCAGAAGTTCAAGGGCCTGCCGGGTGCCGAGGGCACCTACAAGGAGCCGGAGGCCAAGCCCTCCAAGCTCGACCTGTTCAACGCCGCCCTCTCCGAGGCCAACAACGGCCCGTCCGCCGAGGAGGTCCTCGAGGCCAAGCGCAAGGAGCGCGAGGCCGCCGAGGCCAAGGCCGCCGCCGAGAAGGAGGCCGAGGAGAAGGCCGCCGCCGAGGCCGCCAAGGCTGAGGAGGCCGCTGAGGCCTCCGAGTCCGAGGAGTCCACCGAGGAGGCCGAGGAGAAGTCCGAGTAAAGGATCTCCCGGCCCCGGGTGCACCCCGGGACTGAGACAAAGGGCCGCAGGTTGTTCCTGCGGCCCTTTTTCGTGCGCTCAGTCCGTGGTGTTCGGGGCGTCCTCCGCGCCCGCCTCGTCCGGCGTGTGATCCGCGCCCGCCGCGCCCGCCTCGTCCGGTTCCTGCGGCACCGAGTGCCGCTCGCCGGTGAGCATGCTCAGCAGGAACACCGACTCGCCCTCGTTGTCGGCCGGGGCCTCGATCCAGTGCACCAGCCCGGCGGGCATGTGCACCACCACCCCGG
The DNA here is from genome assembly GCF_030211955.1 of Corynebacterium frankenforstense. GTDB lineage: Bacteria > Actinomycetota > Actinomycetes > Mycobacteriales > Mycobacteriaceae > Corynebacterium > Corynebacterium frankenforstense_A. The sequence goes on from NZ_JASODI010000002.1 coordinate 149,304, forward strand.
GCACCAGGTCGACGACCTGCCCGCAGCCGCACTCGCAGCCGTAGCGCACGTGGCCGGTCAGGCACTGCACCGTGATCGGGTGGGCTGCCGAGTGCCGGATCATCGACTGACCGGGCCGGAAGCGCATCGCGATCAGGTTGACCCCGTCGCCCTCGAGCAGGCGCTGGACGGCCGGCCGGTTGCCGGAGCGCGGCGCAGGGGCGAGGCGCAGGACCTTCTCGCCGACGCGGGTGAGCGGCCAGTGCCCGGACGCGTGGGCGGCGGCGCGGCTGGCTTGGGCAGCGGAGCGGTGGTGGCCATGAGGTCGACCTTACCCCGGAAGAGTCATTTGAGCCGAAGAGAGTCGTGGAAAAGATTTGGCGGGACGCATGCGTTGACGCCTTCCGGCGGTGGTCGGTCGCCTACAGACGTCCGGCCGGCGCCCTCAGAGGCCTGCCCAGCAAGGCCGCGTATAGCAAGGGCGTTCCTCGACCCAGCAAGGCGTCCGCCTGCTATAGAGGAGCTTGCTGGGTAGGAGCGCCACGGGCAGGGTAGGAGCGCCACGGGCAGGGTAGGAGCGGTGCGGGGCCAGGGTAGGAGCGCCGCGGGCTGGGTAGGAGCGCCACGAGCAGGGCAAGGGCGGTGCGGGGTCGGGGCAGGAGCGCTGCGCCCCCAGCACACCGCACGGCTGCCGGTGCCGCCTGTCTCCGCTGCCAACTACCGACCCGGCCGCCACACACAAGCGTCGCCCGGCCCCACATGGGGAACCGGGCGACGCTCAGGCGTTCAGCCGCGGACCTTACTTCCCGCCGCGCGGGGCGGTGGTGTGGTCCTTGGCGGTCTCACCCTCGGCGTAGAGCGGCATGTCCGCCTTCGCCTTGTAGTACGGCGCGTTGTTCGGCGCCAGCGGCTTGCGGCCGCGGATGAGGTCGGCGGCCTTCTCGGCGACCATCATCGTCGGCGCGTAGATGTTGCCGTTGGTGATGTTCGGGAAGACGGAGGCGTCGACCACGTAGAGGTTCTCGGTGCCGTGCACGCCCATGGTGTCCGGGTCGACCACGGCCATCGGGTCGGAGGCCGGCCCCAGCTTCGCGGTGCAGGAGGGGTGCAGCGCGGTCTCGGCGTCGTTGCGGACCCACTCGAGGATCTCCTCGTCGGACTCGACGTTCTTGCCGGGCGAGATCTCGTAGTCCCAGTACTCGCGCATCGCCTTGGTGTCGAGCAGGCGGCGGGAGACCCGCACGGCCTCGACCCACTCGCGGCGGTCCTGCTCGGTGCGCAGGTAGTTGAACAGGATCGACGGCTTCTTGCGCGGGTCCTTGCTGGTGATGCGCACGTGGCCCTTGGTGTCGGAGTACATCGGGCCGACGTGGAACTGGAAGCCGTGGTCGGAGTCGGACTTCGTGCCGTCGTAGCGGATGGCCGCCGGCAGGAAGTGGAACATCAGGTTCGGGTAGTCCTCGTCGTCGTTGGAGCGGGCGAAGCCGCCGCCCTCGAAGTGCGAGGAGGCCACCGGGCCGGTCTTGGACAGGATCCACTGCAGGCCGATGAAGGGACGCTTCCACAGCTTCAGGGCCGGCTGGATCGAGACGGGCTTGGTCACGTTGTACTGGATGTAGACCTCGAGGTGGTCCTGGAGGTTCTCGCCGACGCCGGGCAGGTCGGAGACGACGTCGATGCCGTTGGACTCCAGCAGCTTCCGGTCACCGACGCCGGAGAGCTGCAGCAGCTGCGGGGTGTTGAAGGCGCCGCCGCAGAGGATGACCTTGTCGGCGGTCACGCGGCGCTTCCTGCCCTTCCACTCGTACTCGACGCCGACGGCCTTCGTGCCCTCGAAGAGCACCTTGGTGGTGAAGGCGCGGGTGCGCACCTCGAGGTTGTCGCGGTCCTTGACCGGGTACAGGTAGGTGCGGGCGGCGGAGAGTCGCTTGCCCTTGTGGATGTCGCGGTCGAAGGGGGCGAAGCCCTCCTGGCGGTAGCCGTTGACGTCGTTGGTTAGGTTGTAGCCGGCCTCCTGCACGGAGCGGAAGAAGGCCTGGAACAGCGGGGAGGTGGCCGGCCCACGGGTCAACTTCAGCGGGCCGTCGTGGCCGCGGCGCGGGTCGTCCGGGTCGGCGGCCAGCGCGGTCTCCATCTTGTTGAAGTAGGGCAGGCAGTGGGCGTAGTCCCAGTTCTCCATGCCCTCGTGGTTTCCCCACTTCTCGTAGTCCATGGGGTTGCCGCGCTGGAAGATCATGCCGTTGATGGAGCTCGAACCACCCAGCACCTTGCCGCGCGCGTGGTAGATGCGCCGGCCGTTCATCTCCGGCTCCGGCTCGGACTCGTAGCCCCAGTCGTAGTGCTTGTTGCCGATGGGGAACGAGAAGGCCGCCGGCATGTGGATGTAGAGGTCCCACCAGGAGTCCGGGCGGCCGGCCTCGAGGACGAGCACGTCGGTCTCCGGGTCCTCGGTCAGCCGGTTGGCGATCACGGAGCCCGCGGAGCCGCCGCCGACGACGATGGCGTCGCGGTGCTTGTCCTGGATGAACTCGTAGTCGTCGGACTTGCCGGTCAGCTTGCTGAAGAAGTTCGAGATTGCGCTCATGCGTTCCTTCCGTTGGCTGTAGAGGGACGGCGATTACCCGGGCGCAATTCTGCGGGTCACGCCCGGTCGGTCGTAGTCGCCGGAAGCGTTCCTTCTCGCGCTTTTCACGCGATTGGACAAAGTACTACTTTAATCTAAATGGACCTATATGTCAACTATAGAAGCCTGGGGTGCTGGCTATAAAACCTGGTTAGAACATACTTCCGCACGGGTGGTCGAAGCCGTCGGCGCTGGCAGCGTCGTAAATTTCCAGCTTTATGCAAGCGCATTGTGGGACGTTTAACGCAAAGTAAACAGGCGGAATAAAAAGTGTTAATGCGGGTGGAAATGCGGTCAATTGACGACGCCCCCGGCCGGGCGCGCGCTCACCGTGTGCGCGGGCGGTGCGGGTAGCATTGCCGGACATGGAACTGAGGATCGGACGGGTGGTCAAGACCCACGGCATCCGCGGCGAGGTCGTCGTCGACCCGACCACGGACACCCCCGCGGAGCGCTTCGCCGTCGGCGAGCACCTCGTCGGGCGCCGGCACGGACGCACCCACGAGCTGACCGTCGCCGGCGTGCGCCCGCACAAGGGCCGCCTGCTCGTCAGCTTCGAGGAGATAGCGGACCGCACCGCCGCCGAGAGCCTGCGCGGCACCCAGTTCTTCGCCGCCCCGCGCGAGGACGCCGACGACGACGGCTACTACGACCACCAGCTCGAGGGCCTGGCCGTGCTGCGCGCCGGCGAGCGCATCGGCACGGTCACCGGTGTCACCCACGCCCCGGCGCAGAACCTGCTCGAGATCGGGCTGGACGGCGGCGGCGAGGCGCTGGTGCCCTTCGTCGCCGACATCGTCCCCGAGGTCGACCTGGACGCCGGGACGCTGACCGTCGACCCGCCGGAGGGTCTGCTCGACCTCCAGGGCGGCTAGACTGCGCCACGTGCGCCTCGACGTCATCACCATCTTCCCCGAGTACCTCGACCCCCTGCGCCACGCCCTGCTGGGCAAGGCCATCGAGCAGGGCCGCCTCACCGTCGGCGTGCACGACCTGCGCGACTGGGCGCCGGGCGTGCACCAGTCCGTCGACGACTCGCCCTACGGCGGCGGGCCCGGCATGGTCATGAAGCCGGAGGTGTGGGGCCCGGCCCTCGACGACGTCGCCGCCGGGCGCTCCGGCCACGAGCTGGCCAGCGCCGAGCCCCACCGCGACGCCGCGCGCCACGACGAGCTCAACGGCGTGGCCCCGCAGGCCTACCCCGGCGAGGACGCCGACCTGCCGCTGCTGATCGTGCCGACGCCCGCGGGCCGGCCCTTCACCCAGTCCGACGCGCGCGCCTGGTCCGCCGAGGACCACATCGTCTTCGCCTGCGGGCGCTACGAGGGCATCGACCAGCGCGTCATCGACGACGCCGCCGGCCGCTACCGTGTGCGCGAGGTCTCCATCGGCGACTATGTGCTCATCGGCGGCGAGGTCGCCGCCCTGGTCATCGCCGAGGCCGTGGTGCGGCTCATCCCCGGCGTGCTGGGCAACCGGCGCAGCCACGAAGAGGACAGCTTCTCCGACGGGCTGCTCGAGGGGCCCTGCTATACCAAGCCGCGCAGCTGGCGCGGGCTCGACGTGCCCGAGGTGCTCTTCTCCGGCGACCACGCCCGCGTCGACCGCTGGCACCGCGAGCGCTCCCTGGAGCGCACCTGGCGGCGCCGGCCCGAGCTGCTCGACGCCGCGGAACTCACCGCGGCGGACAGGGACTTCCTCGCCGGGCTCGCCGAGGCCGCCGAGGCCGAGCCGGCGGGCGCTGGAGACGACGCCGCCGGGGCGGTCACCGGCCGCGCGGTGCACTGCGACCTGCAGCTGCTCATCCCGCCGGTCGAGTGGCCCGCGATCGCCGAGGCGATGCCGGGCACGCTCGCCGCCGCGCGTGTGGCCGGCGCGCAGGTCTGGGCCGCCGAGACCGACTTCACCTGCGAGCCGGACAACATGCTGGTCACCGAGTACGCCCAGCGCGAGGGCCATCCGCCGATCGCCGAGGTGCTCCACCGGGTCACGGTCACCGGCACCACCGAGCTGGAGCTTCGCGAGGTGACCAAGGCCGTCGTCGCCGCCCTGCCCAAGGGCGCCTACTGGTACGGCTCCTCCTACGAGGGCGGCGTCGACCCCGAGGCCGGCGACGCCGGCTCGGCCGCCTGCGCCTGGCAGGGCGACGACTGACGCTCGCGGGTCACCGCGCCCGGCGCCGGTGGCGGCGCACCGCCTCGCGGTTGGCGCACGCCGGCGAGCAGTAGCGCTGGGTGCGGTTGCGCGAGCGGTCGGCGAAGACCGCCTGACAGCCCTCGGCCGCGCAGGTCGCGATCGCGTCGGTGCCGCGCTCGATGAGGAAGAGAGCGGTGCCCACCGAGAGCATCGTGCACACGATCCGCGCCGTGGACGCCGGCGCCGGGCGGTAGTGCAGGTGCCAGCCGTCGCCGGCGTGGTCGGTCAGCTGCGGCGGGCCCGCCCAGGCCGCCAGGAGCTCGTTGACCCGCCCGATGCGTGCGGCCTCGTCCGTTCCGGGGTCCGGCACCGCGGCCCAGTCGTCGAGGAAACCCAGCACCTGCTCGAGGTCCCTCCCGGTCGTCTTCTCCTCGAGGTTGAGACCGTGCTCGGCGCAGACGGCGTCGAGCTCGGCGGGGGAGGAGGGCGGCCGATTGCGCAGTGCACAGGCGAGAACCGCCGCGTCCGAGCCGTAAGGGTTGATATGCATAATGCCATTACACCAGACTGAGGTCCATGACTGACGTACTTGCCGCGGGACTGCCCTGGGAGGGTTCCCTCGGGGACGCGGGCCTGTGGCGACATTCGGCGACTTCGGCTTCTGCGGCACCAGGGTTCCCTCGGGGACGCGGGCCTGTGGCTCGCGCTGCTGGCACTGCTCGCCGTCGGGATCGCCGCCGGCATCGTCGACGCCACCACCGGTGGTGGCGGCATGCTGCAGATCCCCGCGTTGTTCGCCCTGGCCGGCCCCGGCGCCGGTGCCGTGGCGCCGATCATGGCGCTCAATAAGGTCTCTGCTGCGGTGGGAAACGCCGTCTCCTTCACCCGCTTCCGGCGGACCGAGGGCGTGGCCAGCCCTGACGGGCGCACGACCGCGGTCGCGCTCGGGGCGGGGCTTCCCGGCGTGATCGCCGGCGTGTGGCTGGCCAGCAGGCTGGACACCGACCAGTTCACCCCGTTGCTGGTCGCCTCCCTGGTCGTCGTGCTCGCCTACGTCCTGCTCATCCAGCCGAAGGTGCGCGTGCCCGAGCGCGCCGGGGCGCCCACCGCCGGGGTGCTCGCGGGCATGGCCGGCGGTGTGATCGTGCTGGGCTTTTACGACGGCCTGCTGGGGCCTGCCACCGGCAGCGTCCTCATCCTCGTCATGCAGTTCGTGCTGGGGGCGGGCCTGCGCACCGGCCTGGCCACCGCCAAGCTGGTCCAGCTGTCGTTCAACCTGACCGGCGCGATCTCCTATGCGCTGGTCGCCATGCCCGCGCTGGCCGCCGTCGTCGCACTCTCGGCGGGCAACGCCGTTGGTGGCTGGCTGGGCACCAAGATCGTCGCGCGCATCGACGACCGCGTGCTGCGCCTGCTCGTCGCCGCCGGCGTGGCCGGTGCCATCGTGCTCACTGTCACCACGCGCTGACCGGCGGGCCCTCGGCCGTCCTGGCGCGGTCGGCCGACCGCTGAAACCGGAAGTTTAATTCTTTCGAATGTGTCTGAAAATACGCGGAAGTGTGTCCGATTAGACGTGGGATCGCGCCCGGTTGGTTTCCGGTTTCCTGGTAAAGCGAAATGATATTGACAGGCACTGTCAATCGATCCGAAAGCGAGCTACCATGCTGGCTTCACTTCTCGACCCCTCCTCCGGGGTCGCCATCGTGCTGCAGATTCTGGTGATCCTCGGCTGTCTGCTGATGGGCACCCGCTTCGGCGGCATCGGGCTGGGCCTCATCTCCGGCATCGGCCTGGTCATCCTCGTCTTCCTCTTCGGCCTGACCCCCGGCGAGCCGCCGGTCTCGGTGATGCTGACCATCGTCGCCGTCATCGGTTGTGCGGCCACCCTGCAACAGGGCAAGGGCCTCGACGTGATGATGCAGTTCGCGGAGAAACTGCTGCGCAAGAAGCCGGAGATGGTCACCATCCTGGCGCCGATCACCACCTGGTCGCTGACCGTGCTGTGCGGCACCGGCCACGTCGTCTACACGATGTTCCCGATCATCCAGGACATCGCGCTGAAGAAGGGCATCCGCCCCGAGCGCCCCATGGCCGTCTCCTCGACCGCCGCCCAGATGGGCATCACGGCCTCCCCGGTCTCGGTGGCCACCGTCTCGCTGGCCTCCATCCTCGCGGAGAACGCCGGGATCACCCACGTCTCCTTCTCCATCCCGCAGATCCTCATGGTCGCCATGCCGGCCTCCCTGTCCGGCGTGCTGCTTGCCGCGCTGTGGTCGCTGCGCCGCGGCAAGGACCTGGACAAGGACCCGGCCTTCCAGGAGCGCATGAAGGACCCGGAGTTCGCCGCCCAGCTCGAGGGCCAGGGCCAGACCCTGATCGGCAAGACCTTCCCGCCGTCGGCCTACCGGGCCGTGTGGATCTTCTTCACCGTCATCATCCTCGTGGTCATCCTCGGCGCCTTCGAGGGCCTGCGCCCGTCCTTCCCGGACGACGACGGCACGTCCAAGCCGCTGTCGATGAACCTGGTCATCCAGATGCTCATGCTCGTCGGCGGCGCGGTGATCCTGCTGGCCTGCAAGGTCGACCACAAGAAGATCGCCTCGACGGCCGTCTTCAAGGCCGGCATGACCGCCGTGTTCTCCGTCTTCGGCGTCGCCTGGATGGCGGACACCTTCTTCTCCTCGCACCTCGACCAGCTCACCGACGTCCTCGGTGAGGTCGTCGCCGCCGCCCCGTGGACCTACGCGCTGGCGCTGCTGATCACCTCGAAGCTGGTCAACTCCCAGGGCGCGGCCCTGGTCGCCATCGCCCCGATCGGCCTGGCCCTCGGCGTGGACCCGGTGGTCGTCATCGGCTTCTACGGCGCCGCCTACGGCTACTGGATCCTGCCGACTTACCCCTCGGACCTGGCCTGCATCGGCTTCGACACCACGGGCACCACGCGCATCGGCAAGTTCGTGATCAACCACTCGTTCCTGATCCCGGGCGCGATCGGCGTGTTCACCTCCTGCGTCGTCGGCTCCGGCCTGGCGCAGCTGCTGCTCTAGGCCCTGCCTCCCGCGTAGCGGTTGAGCACCGCCGCGGCCCCCTCGGGATCCGAGCAGGTGGCCGCGAAGGTCCGCCCGCCGGTCAGTCGCAGGCGCAGCGCCGTGCCACCCCGGGTGACCAGCGCTGTCGCCCCGGGCTGGGTGCGGTAGCCCCACCCGCCCCACTGGCCGGGACGCAGGTCGAAGACCTCGGCTGACTCGATCTCGGCGGCCGGCACCAGCGAGTCCGGCCAGCCGAAGACCCCGGTGTAGTGCAGGCCCTCGGAATCGGCGCGCAGCCGCCAGCCGCCGGCGAAGATCCCGGCGAGCACCGTCAGCGCCGTGGCCGCCAGCGCGTACCAGTTGGCCGTGGCCAGCGTCAGTATCACCAGCGCGACGACGAGGCCGACGAGCAATGCGCGGAACCATGCGGGGTAGACCGCCACGCCGGCCCACGCCACCGCCCCGCCCGCGGGGACCTCGGCGGGCGCGGGCGTGCGCGCGGTGTCGTCGATCTCCGGGGCCGGGGGCACTGCGGCGACGATGAGCCCCAGAGCGAGGCCGACGCCGAGCACGGCCGCGAGATCGCCCCAGCCGAGCCGTGCCGCGGCGGCATCGGCCAGCCCGGCGTTGGTCATCGCGATGTTGACCTGCACCGCGGCGGTCAGGCCGAGGCCGAAGGTGCACACGCCCGCGGACCAGCGGCTGGCCGCGGCGCGCGCGGAGGCGGTGTAGATCACCAGGATCAGCACGTTCAGGGCGAGCATGCCCGCCCAGGCCACCCAGGGGGTGGCGAAGCCGTCGGCGACGCCGTCGGGGCCGAAGTGGACGGCTGCGGGGTCGGGGGAGCGCGGCAGGAGCAGCGCGGACCAGACGGCGGCGCCGACGGTGACCAGTGCGCCGGCCCCGGTGGTCAGCACGAGGTGGCGGGTGGTGGGGGTCATGACAGTCCTTTCCGGTGCAGCAGGTGCACCATGTCGTCGAGGGAGGCGCCGGCGGCCCGGGCGGCGGCGGCCAGTCGCGCGGCGAGCGCGTCGAGCTCGCCGTCCGGGTCGGTGGCGGGGGAGGGGGCCGAGGTGACGGCCCCGGCAGTCGCGGCGGGTGTGGCGGGCGTGGCGGGTGCGCGCGCCGGTGCGGGGGTGTCGGCGCCTGGTGTGCGCACGACGGCCCCGCGGCCGCGGCGCAGGTCGATCAGGCCCTCGTCGCGCAGCAGCCGGTAGGCCTGCAGCGTGGTGTTGCGGTTGACGTCGAGGGAGGCGGCCAGCTCGGCACCGGTGGGCAGGCGCTCGCCGCGGGCCAGCGTGCCGTCGCGGATCTGGGCGGCGACCTGGCCGGCAATCTGCCGGTAGATCGGGGTGGGGTCGGAGGGGTCGGTACGGATGATCACGGCTTTAAGTATAGATGAACTAGTACAACTAGTGCAATGTGCTCATTGGGACACTCCCACCGGCGTCATGGATGCCCACGGGCGTCTTCCCGCTCGTGAACGTCCGCCCTCGCACCCGCGCGTCCCGCGGCACCCCTAGAATTACCGCAATGATCTCCACCCGTATCGCAGAGGAACTCGGGGTGCACGTCGACCAGGTCGACGCCGCCCTCGCGCTACTCGACGAGGGCAACACCGTGCCCTTCATCGCCCGCTACCGCAAGGAGGCCACCGGCGGCCTCGACGACACCCAGCTGCGCCGCCTCGAGGAACGCGCCACCTACCTGCGCGAACTCGAGGAGCGCAAGGAGACGGTGCTCGCCGCCATCGAGGAGCAGGGCAAGCTGACCGACACCGTGCGCGGGCTGATCGCCGCCTGCGAGACCAAGGCGCGCCTGGAGGACCTCTACCGCCCGTTCAAGAAGCGCCGCAAGACCCGCGCCGACAAGGCCCGCGAGGCGGGACTGGCCCCGCTGGTGGAGAAGCTCGTCGCCGAGCCCGGGGCCGACCCGGCCGCCCTGGCCGAGGCCTTCACCACCGAGGGCTACGAGGACACCGCCGCCGCGCTCGAGGGCGCGCGCGACATCCTCGTCGACGACCTGGCCATGGACGCCGACCTGGTCGGTGAGGTGCGCGAGGAGTTCTACTCCCGCGGCACCGTCAGCTCCGGGGTCATCGAGGGTAAGGAACAGGAGGGCCAGAAGTACCGCGACTACTTCGAGTTCTCCGAGCCTCTGACCGAGCTGCCCGGCCACCGCATCCTCGCGCTGCTGCGCGGCGAGAAGGAGGGCGTGCTCCACCTCGGCCTCGACGGCGGCGACGAAACCTTCTACACCGGGCTGATCGCGCGCCGCGCCGAGCTGCCCGTCGAGCGTTCCAGCTGGATTGCCGACGCCGTGGGCTTCGGGTGGCGCACCAAGCTCGCCGTGAGCGCGGGACTGGACGCGCGCATGCGCCTGCGCGAGCGCGCCGAGGACGACGCCCTGGGCATCTTCGCGACCAACCTGCGCGACGTCCTGCTGGCCGCCCCGGCCGGCCAGCGCGCCGTGCTGGGGCTGGACCCCGGCTACCGCAACGGCGTCAAGTGCGCCGTCGTCGACGCCACAGGCAAGGTGCTCGACACCGTGGTCGTCTACCCGCACGCCCCGCAGAACCGCTGGGGCGCCGCCCGCGACACCCTCGCCGGTCTGGCCGCCGAGCACGGCGTCGAGCTGATCGCCGTGGGCAACGGCACCGCCTCGCGCGAGTCCGACAAGCTGGCCGGCGAGGTCGCCGACCTCATCGCCGCCGCCGGCGGGACACGTCCGACCCCGGTCGTGGTCAGCGAGTCCGGCGCCTCGGTCTACTCGGCCAGCGAGGTCGCCGCCGCCGAGTTCCCGGACATGGACGTCGCCCTGCGCGGCGCGGTCTCCATCGCCCGCCGCCTGCAGGACCCGCTCGCCGAGCTGGTCAAGGTCGACCCCAAGGCCATCGGGGTGGGCCAGTACCAGCACGACGTCAACCAGACCCGCCTCGCCCACACCCTCGACGACGTCGTCGAGGACGCCGTCAACGGCGTCGGCGTGGACCTCAACACCGCCTCGGTGCCTCTGCTCGAGCGCGTCGCCGGCATCTCCGCGACCGTGGCCGGCAACATCGTCGCCTACCGCGACGAGCACGGCAGCTTCACCACCCGCAAGGAACTGGGCAAGGTCCCGCGCCTGGGCCCGAAGGCCTTCGAGCAGTCCGCGGGCTTCCTGCGCATCAACGGCGGGGCGGACCCGCTGGACGCCTCGGCCGTGCACCCGGAGGCCTACCCGGTGGTGCGCCGCATCGCCGAGGCCACCGGCCTGGGGGTCGCCGAGCTGATCGGCAAGAGTGACGTGCTCAAGAAGCTCAAGCCCGCGGACTTCGCTGACGAGCGCTTCGGCGTGCCCACGGTCACCGACATCATCGCCGAGCTGGACAAGCCCGGCCGCGACCCGCGCCCGGAGTTCCGCACCGCCGAGTTCCGCGAGGGCGTGGAGAAGGTCTCCGACCTGACCCCGGGCATGGTGCTCGAGGGCACCGTGACCAACGTCGCCGCCTTCGGCGCCTTCGTCGACGTCGGCGTCCACCAGGACGGCCTGGTGCACGTCTCGGCGATGTCGCGGTCGTTTGTCAAGGACCCGCACGACGTCGTCCACTCCGGCCAGGTGGTCAAGGTCAAGGTCATGGACGTCGACGTCGAGCGCCAGCGCATCGGGCTGTCCCTGCGCCTCGACGACGAGCCCGGCGGGGACAACAACAAGGGCAGGGGCGGGCGCCGCGGCGGGCGCGGCGAGAAGAACTCCGGCGCAGAGCGCGGCGGGCGCGACGGCTCCCGCGGCCGCGGCAAGAACGGCTCACGCGGCAACGGGCGGGGAAACGGCAGCGGAAACGGGCGTGGCGGCAACGGCCGCTCCGGCCGCGGCGGCAACACCGGCGGCGGCGCGATGGCCGACGCCCTCAAGCGCGCCGGGCTCGCGGACTAGACCCCCGCCCGGGCACCGGTGCCGCGCCGGCCGGGCGGAACCGCCGCCCGGCTCAGCGCTGCGCGGCGGTCCCACCCGGCAGGCTGACGATCTCGACGCCGTCGAGCTCGACGTTGTCGACGACCATGCCGCTGCGCACCCCCGAGGCGCAGTAGACCACGACCTTCTGCGCCTGACCCACCGCCTCGGCCAGCGCGTCCGGGTTCAGCTGCGAGAGCGGCAGCTTGACCGACTCACAGTCGAGGTCCTCGACGAGCACCTCGTGCGGCTCGCGCACGTCGACCGCCACCGCCTTTCCCGCCCGCACCTCCTCGAGCAGACGGCGCGCCTCGGCGCGCTCGGGGTCGAACGCGACGTCGTCAATCGAGGCCGCGCACGCCGCACCGTAGAAGTCGCGCAGCCCCGTCACCGGCTCGCGCGCGGCGTCGGCGCGCACCGTCAGCGCGCGCACGGTGCCGGTCAGCGCGTCGTAGTTGAGCACGCGGCCCGCAACCGACGCGGGCTCCCCGTCGGGGCGGGTCAGCCCCGCGAGGTACTTGACCGCCTCGGTGGCCATGAGGTTTCCCACCACGGCGGTGGTGGCACCCAGCACGCCGGCGGTGGCGCAGTCGGGGGCGAAGGCGGCGTCGGGCTGCTCGGGGAAGAAGTCGCGCAGGCCCACCCCGCGGTCCGCCCCGCCGCCGGGCCCGGAGTGCCACAGCGCGGCCTGGCCGGCGAAGCGCAGCACCGTGCCCCACACCAGCGGGGTGCTGGTGGCCTCGCAGGCGTCGGCCGAGAGGTACTTGGTGGCGAAGGTGTCCGAGCCGTCGATGACCAGGTCCGCCGCCTCGCACTCGGCGAGGGCGTTGTCGGTGGTCAGCCGGGTCTGGGCGGCTTCGACGACGATTCCCGGCTGCAGGGCGGTAAGCCGCTCGGCGGCGACCTCGACCTTGGGGCGGCCGACGTCGCCGGCGCCGAAGAGGACCTGGCGGTGGATGTTGGTGAGATCCACCGTGTCGTCGTCGAGCAGCCGGATGTGGCCGACCCCGACGGCGGCCAGCGACTGCATGAGCGGGCAGCCCAGGCCGCCGGCGCCGATGACCAGTACGCGCGCGGCGTGCAGCCGCTCCTGCTGGGCGGCGGTGATCAGGTTGAGCTGGCGGGCGACCCGGCGCAGCTCGCCTTCCTCGATCGTCATCGGCTCACCCCCTAGAGCACCTGGTCGGCCCAGCTGGCCAGGCCCTCGAAGCTGGAGGAGGCGCGGGCGTGCTCGCGCTGCGGTATGCGCCCGGCGGTGCGCGCCAGGCGGCCGGCCTCCACGGCGTGGCGCACCGCGCGCGCCATGGCCACCGGGTCCTGGCAGCGGTTGATCGCGCTGGCCAGGAGCACGCCGTCGCAGCCGAGCTCCATGGCGCGGGCGGCGTCGGAGGCGGTGCCCACCCCGGCGTCGAGGATGACCGGCACGTCCTGGCGGTGGGCCTCGGTGCAGATCAGCTCGATGTTGTGCGGGTTGAGGATGCCCAGCCCGGTGCCGATCGGCGAGCCCAGCGGCATCACCGCGGCCACGCCCACGCCGACGAGGTGGCGGGCGACGACGGGGTCGTCGGGGCAGTAGGCCAGCACGGTGAAGCCCTCGGCGACGAGGAGCTCGCAGGCGTCGATCAGCTCGACGGCGTCGGGGAGCAGGGTGTGCTCGTCGGCGATGACCTCGGCCTTGATCCAGTCGGTGCCCAGCGCCTCACGAGCGAGCTTGGCGGTGGTCACCGCGTCGCGGGCGGTGCGGCAGCCGGCGGTGTTGGGCAGCGGGGCGATGTCGAGGCGGCGCAGCATCTCGAAGATGCTCTCGCCGCCGCCGGTGGCCGCGGAGTGACGGCGCATGGCCACGGTGGTCAGCTGGGTGCCGCTGGCCACCAGCGACTCCTCGAGGATGGCCTGCGAGGTCGCCCCGCCGGTGCCCATGATCAGGTGCGAGTGGAACTGCTTGTCGGCGATGGTGAGCATTCTTAACCTCCCTGGACGGCGGTGAGCACGTCGACGCGCTCGCCCTCGTTGATGCGGCGGTCCCACCCGGAGGCGGGCACGACCTCGCCGTCGACGGCGACGGCGACCCCGGTGCGGGTGCCGACCTCGGCGTCGACAAGCTCGGCGACGGTGAGCGGCTCGCCCTCGCGGGGCTCGTCGTTGACCGTGTAGTGGATCATGGTGCTGTTTCGCTCCTTTTCCTTTTGGGCTTGTCTGGTGCGCGGCGCGTCAGCGTCGCGCACGGCGCGGGTCGCAGGCGGCGATGAGTTCGGGGGCCTCGGCGCCGAGCGCCATCTCGGCGCCGACGGCCGCGCCCAGCGCGGTCAGCAGGATGCCGTGGCGGAAGTACCCGGTGGAGATCACCAGGTTCCTGCCCTCCCGGCCCAGGTACGGCAGGTCGTCGGGGGTGCCGGGGCGTGCGCCGGTGCCCCACTCGACCATGCCCGCCTCCTCGAGGCAGGGCGCCACCCGGCAGGCGTCGCGCAAAAGGTCGCGCACGGCGAACAGCGGGGTGTCGGCTCGGTGGTCCTCGCGGCTGGTCGCCCCGATGGCGATGCGCCCCTCGGCGCGCGGGATCAGGTAGATCGGCCGGTCCTCGACGAAGCCGCGCACCACGCGGGTGATCAGCTCCTCGCCGTGCGGTGCGGCGGCGATGAGGATGTCGCCGTAGACCGGGCGCAGTTGCAGCGGTGCGTTGACGCCCTCGATTTCCGACGCCCCGAGCCCCGTCGCGAGCACGACTGAGTCACCGTCGGTGACGGGCAGCGTGTGCGACTCCGTGCGCACGGCGGTCACCGCGGCCGCCGCGTCGTCTGCGGCCCGGACCAGGGCGGTGGCCTTCTCGGCGATGAACTCGACGCCGCGGGACCTCAGGGCGTCGATGAGCGCCTCGGCGAACTGGCGCGGGGCGACCTCGTGGTCGCCGGGGATGGACACGGCGCCGGCCAGGTTGGGGGAGAGCCCCGGCTCCAGGCGGCGGGCCTCGCGCACGGTGATGCGCTCGACGGTCATCTCGTGGGCCGACTGGTGGGCGGCCAGCTCCGCCAGGTGAGTGGCGTCGGCGCGGTCGGCGGCGACGACGAGCGTGCCGTCGGTGCGGTGGCCGGTCGGCAGCTCGGTGGCGGCCGAGACCCGCTCGATCAGGTCCGGGTAGCGCGCCGCGGAGTCGAGCATGAGCGGGTAGAGCGGCTCCTGGCGGTACTGCACCTCGGCGACCGGGGCGAGCATGCCGCCGGCGAAGTGGGTCGCCTGGCCGGCGGGGGCCGGGTCGACGACGGTGACGTCCGCCCCGCGCTCGGTCAGCTCGAAGGCGGTGGCCAGGCCGACCAGGCCGGCGCCGATGACGGTGACGTGGCTCATCAGAATTCCTCGTTTCCATGTCCGTTGGCCCCGCCGGGCGCGGCGCCCGCGGGGGAGAAGGCCGCGACGATGCGGGCGGCGTATCCGGCCGGGTCCTCGGCGTTCATCAGGGCGCGCACCACGGCGACCCCGGCGACACCTGTGGCAGCCAGGGCGGGGGCGTCCTCGGCGGTCACCGAGCCGATGGCGACCATGGGGACCTCGCAGAGCTCCGTGAGCTCCCGGTAGGCCTCGACGCCGAGGGGATTGCGCCCGGAGTCCTTGGTCGGGGTGGGCTTGTAGGGCCCGCAGCCGACGTAGTCGATCAGGCCTGCGGCCGCGTGCACGTTGGCGGCCTCGACCAGCTCGCGGGTGCCGGTGGTCAGCCCGATGATCGCGTCCTTTCCGAGCAGGCGGCGCACGTCGGCCACGGGCAGGTCGGTCTGGCCGACGTGGACGCCGTGGACGTTCTCGCCGCGGGCCATGGCGGCGGCGGCGACGTCGACGCGGTCGTCGACGAGCACCCTCGTGACGGGGTTGGCCTCAGCGACGGCGCGGGCGACCGAGACGGTCAGCTCGAGCAGGTCGCCGGCGTCGATGGGCTTCGAGCGCACCTGGATGACCCCGGCTCCGCCGCGGGCGGCCGCGGCGGCGACCTTCGTGATGTGCTCCGGGGTGCCGGCCCCGGTGACCAGGTAGCATCTCAGGTCTGGTTCTGCGGCCACGACGGCCCGACCTCTCTTCCTCCGCCGGTGCTGGCCGGACAGGTTCAAACGGTTTCGCGCGCCGCACGCGCTCTCTCAGCCCCTGGGGCCTCCGGCGTGACCGGGGCAGGGCTCCCGTGGATTTCTGGTTGCGATGCGCAAGTGTAGGCCCGCCGGCCGTGATTTGTCCGCGAGCCTGCGGTTATGGCACAATGTCCCAGTTCCATGTAGCGGATACGAACCGGTCGAGCCTCACCGCCGCCAGGGTCCTCTGTCCAGACTCATCGAAGGATTTCAATGAACATTCTTGACAAGGTCGACGCAGCCCAGCTGCGCGACGACATCCCCGACTTCCGCCCGGGCGACACCGTCGCCGTCGACGTGAAGGTCATCGAGGGCTCCACCGAGCGCACCCAGCTCTTCACCGGCGTGGTCATCCGCCGCCAGGGCTCGGGCATCCGTGAGACCTTCACCGTGCGCAAGGTCTCCTTCGGCATCGCCGTGGAGCGCACCTTCCCAGTGCACTCGCCGAACCTGGCCTCGATCAAGGTCGAGCGTCGCGGCAAGGTCCGCCGTGCGAAGCTGTACTACCTGCGCAACCTGCGCGGCAAGGCGGCCCGCATCAAGGAGCGCCGCTAAGCGCATCCCGGGCCGGGTACCACCCGGCCCACCGCATCACCCCGTCCCCGGACCCGGTCCGGCGGCGGGGTTTTCGCGTCCCCGGGGCCGGCCACCCGGGTCCCCGGCGGCGGCGCGTCAGCGCCGTCGCCTACTGCATGAGCTGGCGGCTGGCGAGCTCCTGGTAGACCTCGTTTCCGGCCATCAGCTCGTGGTGGGTGCCGCGGCCGACCACCCGGCCCTCGTCGAGGACGATGATCTGGTCGGCGTCGGTGACCGTGGACAGCCGGTGGGCGATGACCACCACGCTGCGGCCCCGGGAGGCCGTGGCCAGCGCATCGAGGATGAGCTGCTCGTTCATGGAGTCCACCGCGCTGGTCGGCTCGTCGAGGAGCAGCAGCGGGGCGTCGGCCAGCAGCATGCGCGCCAGGGCGAGGCGCTGGCGCTGACCGCCCGATAGCGTCATGCCGCGCTCGCCGAGGACGGTGTCCAGCCCGCCGCGCTCGCGCAACGGGGAGTCCAGGCCGACCTGCTCGAGGACGCGCCAGCACTCCCCGTCGGTGGCGTCCTCGGCGACCAGCCGCAGGTTCTCGCGCACGGTGCCGGCGAGCACGGCGGCCTCCTGCTCGACGTAGCCGATCGCCGGGCGCAGCGCGGCCGGGTTGAGCCCGGCCGTGTCGCGCCCGGCGACGAGCACGCGGCCGGAGTCGGGGGAGTAGAAGCGCTCGATGAGTGCCAGCGCGGTGGACTTGCCGGCGCCCGAGGGGCCGACGAGCGCGGTGGTGGTGCCGGCCGGCACCGTGAAGGAGACGTCGTGGAGCACCACGGTGCGGGCGCCTCCGGCGTCCGCACGCGCGGCGTCGTCAATCTCTTCTTCCCCCTCCTCCGTCGTGTGCGCGTAGGAGAAGGTGACGCGGTCGAACTCGACGGCCGGGGCGCCGGGCACCGGCTCGAGCTCGGCGCCGGCCTCGGACTCGACGGGCTCGCCGAGGATGCGCTGGATGCGCTCGATCGCGCCCATCGCCTGGCGCACGGTGGTCACCGCGCCGAAGACCGCGCCGAGCGGGGAGGCCAGCATGAACAGGTAGAGCACGAAGGAGACCAGGTCGGCCACGGTGATCGCGCCGGCGGCCACGCGCATGCCGCCGATGCCGAGCACGGCGAGAAACGCCACCTGCAGGGACAGCCCCGTGGCGGGGAAGAGCAGGCCCTCGACCTTGGCCACGTCGCGGCCGTGCCCGAAGGCGCGGCGGGCGTCGCGGCCCAGGGCGGCCTCGATGCGGCCCTGGGCACGGGCACCGGCCGCACGGATGGTGCGCACGGCGACCAGCGCGCGCTCGAGGCCGGCGCCCAGCTCGCCGACGGACTTCTGGGCGGCCTTTGTCGAGCGCTGGATCCTGCCGGAGGCCACGATCACCGCCAGCAGGGCGAGTGCGACCACGGTGAGCACCACGCCGAGCATGACGACGTCGATGAGCCCCATGAGCACCACGGAGCCGACCATGGTCACCGCGCTGCCGACCGCGCCGACCAGCCCGCCGGTGAACGCGGAGCGCACCAGGGTGGTGTCGGCGCCCACACGGGTGACCAGGTCACCGGTGCGCAGCCGGTCGTAGGCCGTGACCGGCAGGCGCAGCACCCGGTCGATCAGGCGGGTGCGCGTGTCGTAGACGGCGGACTCGGCGGTGCGCGTCATCACGTAGATCGACGCGCCGTCGGCCACGGAGCTGACCGCCAGGAGCGCCACGAGGATGCCGGCGCGCCCGGCGACCCCGTCGGGGAAGTCGGCGATCATCCGGTTGACCACCAGCGGCTGGACCAGGGCGACCACGGAGCTGACCAGGCTGAGTGCCACCGCGAAGGCCAGGGCACCGCGGTGGTGGGCGAGCATGCCCAGCAGCGTGACAAATGGTCTCGTTCGCATTCCGCGAATGCTAGTCCGCGAATACCGGGACCGCCGGCTGTGGCTGCTAGAGTTGCCGGGCGTGAGTGCAGCAGCAGCCGAGAACGCCGCCGAGAGCGGGACCGCCGGGCAGGACGAGGGCGACAAGAAGGAGCTGCCCTGGTTCGTGGAGATTCCCCTGGTGATCGTCGCCACGTTTTTGGTGATCTTCCTCGTGCAGACCTTCATCGGCCGGATCTACCTGATCCCCTCGGCCTCCATGGAGCCCACGCTGCACGGCTGCGCGGGCTGCACCGGCGACCGCATCTTCGTGGAGAAGATCTCCTACTACGCCTCCGACCCGGAGCCCGGCGACGTCGTCGTCTTCGCCGGCACCGACTCCTGGAACGAGTCGTTCACCTCCCAGCGCTCCGAGAACGCCGTGGTCCGCGGCCTGCAGAACGTCGGCGCGCTAGTCGGCCTGGTCGCCCCGGACGAGAACGACCTGGTCAAGCGCATCGTCGCGACCGGAGGCCAGACCGTCAGCTGCCAGGAGGGCGACCCCTCGGTGATGGTCGACGGCGAGCCGACCGACCAGTCCTTCACCCTGCAGCCCCCGCAGTACCCCGTCGACCCCGCCACCGGGTCGACCGAGTGCGGCGGCGACTACTTCGGCCCGCTGACCGTGCCGGAGGGCAACGTCTTCGTCATGGGCGACAACCGCACCAACTCCCAGGACTCCCGCTACCACATCGGCGACGAGTACCAGGGCACGATCCCCGAGGACAACATCCGCGGCAAGGTCGTCGCCCGTGTGTGGCCGCCCTCGCGCATCGGCGGCGTCGAGCACGCCGACCTGCAGGCCGCGGCGAACTAGGCGCGGGGGACACGCGGCGATAATGCGCCGACTGACCCAGATGCGCACCCACGAGGTCGCGCTGTGCCGCGCCGGGCTGGGCCCGGTCGCCGGCGTCGACGAGGCCGGACGAGGAGCCTGTGCCGGCCCCTTGACCGTGGCCGCCTGCGTGCTGCCCGAGCGCACCTTCCCGCAGCTCAAAGAGCTGACCGACTCGAAGAAGCTCACGTCCAAAGCCCGCGAGCGGCTCTTCCCGCTCATCCAGAAGGCCGCGCTGGCCTGGTCGGTGGTGCACATCCCCGCCGCCGAGTGCGACTCGCGCGGCGTGCAGCGCGCCAACCTCGCCGGCATGCGCCGGGCCGTCGCCCTTCTCGACGTCGCGCCCGGCTACGTGCTCACCGACGCCTGGTACGTCGCGGGGCTTACCGCCCCGCACCTGCCGGTCATCGGCGGAGACGCGACCTGCCGCTGCATCGCCGCTGCCAGCGTGCTGGCCAAGGTCTCGCGCGACCGGCTGATGGCAGGGCTCGACGAGACGTACCCGGGCTACGGCTTCGCCGGGCACAAGGGCTACGGGACACGCGCGCACATGGACGCGGTGCGCCGCCACGGCGTGAGCCCGGTGCACCGTTACACTTATGCCAATGTCGCGGCCGCCAACCGCGAGTTCGTGCAGCACGGGAAGGACGGTTCAGCCCCATGAGCGCTGAGGACCTGGACAACTACGAGGCAGAGGTCGAGCTCTCCCTGTACCGGGAGTACCGCGACGTCGTCAGCCAGTTCTCCTACGTCGTGGAGACCGAGCGCCGCTTCTACCTGGCCAACGCCGTCGAGCTGATCCCGCACACCAAGGAAGGCGACGTCTACTACGAGGTGCGCATGTCCGACGCCTGGGTGTGGGACATGTACCGCCCGGCGCGCTTCGTGCGCTACGTCCGCGTGATCACCTACAAGGACGTCAACATCGAGGAGCTCGACAAGCCCGACTTCGTGCTCCCCGAGCAGTAGTCCTCCGCGGGGACTGACCCGCACCCGGACCCGACGCGGCCTGCGCTGCGCCGGGTCCTTCCGCTGTCCGCGGGTGGTTGTGCGGTGGGGTGGCGTCGGCGCAAGTGGGCTGTTGCGGGCCTGTGGACGCAGCCGAGTTGTCCACAGAATTGCCGACGTCGCGTCGCACCCGCCGCGCGACCCCGTCAGGGTGGTGCGTGGACAACGACCACAGCTGAACGGGGAGCAGATGATGACCACCAGACCACGACCGAGACCCACGGGACCGCCTGCGCAGGCCGCCCTCGGGCGCCGCGGGGAGGACCACGCCGCCGCGGCCTACGAGAAGGCCGGCGCGCACGTGCTGGGGCGCAACGTGCGCGAGGGCCGCGACGAGATCGACCTGATCGTCGAGGAACCGGACGGCACCGTCGTCTTCGTGGAGGTCAAGACCCGCCGCGGGCACGGCTTCGGCGCGGCGGAGGCCGTCACCGCCGCCAAGCTGCACCGCATGCGCCGTGCCGCGGCCGCCTGGCTGGGCGACAAGCTCTGGGCCGAGGTGCGCCTGGACGTCGTCGAGGTGGTGGTCGCCGGCGACGGCACCGCTGCGCTGACCTTCTTCAAGGGGGTCGATGAGGGTGCCTGAGTTGGCCGGGAGACTCGGGCGCACCCGCACGGTCGCCCTCAACGGGGTGGACGCCCACCTGGTCACCGTCGAGGCGGACATCGGCCCGGGGCTTCCCGGCGTGCACGTCGTCGGGATGGGCGACACCGCCGTGCGCGAGTCGCGCGACCGGATCCGCACCGCGGTGACCAACAGCGGGCTGGACTGGCCGCGCACCAAGATCGTCGTCTCGATGTCGCCGGCCGACCTGCCCAAGGCCGGCTCCCAGTTCGACCTGGCCATGGCGCTGGCCATCCTCAGCGGCGCCGAGCGCGGCCGCGGGGAGCACAGGCTGCACGAGGCGATGGTTATCGGCGAGATCGGACTCGACGGCACCGTGCGCGAGGTGCCCGGCGCGCTGCCGGCGGCACTGGCGGCCCGCGCCCACGGCCTGGACACGGTGGTGGTGCCGCCGGGCAACGCCGCCGAGGCCTCGGTGCTGGTCTCGGTCGAGGTGCTCGTCGCCCCGACGCTATCCGCCGCGTGGGACTGGGCGCGCGGTTACGCCGAGCTGCCGCGCGCCGGGCGGCCCGGGGATTCCGGGGGACCGGGTGAGCTGCGCGCCGGGCAGGCGGCCCGGGTGCCGGACCTCGCCGACGTGGCCGGCCAGCCCGAGGCCCGCCTGGCCCTCGAGGTCGCCGCCGCCGGCGGCCACCACATGATGATGGTCGGCCCGCCGGGCTCGGGGAAGTCGATGCTCGCCGAGCGCCTGCCCGGGATCCTGCCGCCCCTCACCGAACGCGAGATGATCGAGGCCACCGTCGTGCACTCGGTCGCCGCCGCCACCGGTGCCGGACCTGTGACCCGCCCGCCGTTTGTCGCCCCGCACCACACCGTCACCCGCGCGGCACTCCTCGGCGGGGGAGCCGGCCACCCGCGGCCCGGGGCGGTGAGCCTCGCCCACCGCGGGGTGCTCTTCCTCGACGAGGTCTCCGAGGTTCCGGCCGCCGTGCTCGACGGGCTGCGCCAGCCGCTGGAGACCGGGGAGGTGCACCTGCTGCGCTCGCGCAGCCGGGTCACCCTGCCCGCAGGCTTCCAGTTGGTGCTCGCCGCCAACCCGTGCCGCTGCGGGGCCGCCGAGCCCGCCGCCTGCCGCTGCAGCCCCGCCGAGCGGGCCCGTTACCTGAATAACCTCTCCGGGCCGCTGCGTGACCGCCTCGACATCTTCGTGCGCACTCAGGCCACCGGGACGCTCAGCGCCCCGGCCGGCGAGTCCAGCGCGGCCGTGGCCGAGCGGGTCGCCGCCGCCCGGCAGCGCGCCGACGCCCGCTGGGCCGGTACGGGCGGGGCGGGCCGACGCGTGCCCGGACCGGTGCTGCGCCGCCGTTTCCCGGCCACCGAGGAGGCCATGGCGCTGCTCGAGGCCTTCCTCGCCGAGGGCTCGGTCAGCCAACGCGGCGTCGACCGTACCCTGCGGCTGGCTTGGACGCTGGCCGACCTCGAGGAGGTCGCCCGCCCGGGACTCGACCACGTCCACCGCGCCGTGGCGCTGCACGCCCCGGCCGCCGACCTGCAGGAGGCCGCATGAGCACCGACCCCCACGCCGAGCTACTCGCCTGGGCCTATCTCAGCCGCGTGGTCGAGGGTCCCTCACGCGCGCTGCAGTCGCTGCTCGAGGCCGGTTGGAACGCCCGCGACATCGCCGCCGGCGTGCACACCCGCGATCCCGCGGTCGGCGGGCTGATCAGGGAGACCGCCGCGCGCCACCGGGAGTGCCACCCGGAGGCCGACCTCGAGGCCGCCGCCGCGGTGGGCGCCCGGCTGATCCACCCGGGGCATCCCGACTGGCCGGCCGCCGAGTTGGATGCCGCCTTCGGCTTCGCCGGCCAGCAGGCCGGCGGGCGGGCCGACGCGGTTGCCCCGCACGCGCTGTGGGTGCGTGGCGGTTCGCCGGCCGCACTGTGCGCCCAGGCCGTCGCCCTGGTGGGCACCCGGGCGATCTCCCGCTACGGCGCCGAGGTCACCGGCTCGCTTGCCCGGGGACTGGCCGGCCACCGCTGGACGGTCGTCTCCGGCGGGGCGCTCGGCGTGGACGCCGTGGCCCACACCGCCTGCCTCGACGCCGGGGGATCCACCGTGGTCGTAGCCGCGTGCGGCATCGACGTCGACTACCCGCGCCGGCATGCCCGCCTCTTCGACCGGGTGACCGAGCACGGTGCGGTGGTCAGCGAGTACCCGCCCGGGGCCACCCCGCACCGCCACCGTTTCCTGACGCGTAACCGCCTGGTCGCCGCGCTCAGCCTCGGCACCGTGGTCACCGAGGCCGCCTGGCGCTCCGGCGCGCTGAACACGCTCAGCTGGGCCGAACACCTGGGCCGGGTGTGCATGGCCGTGCCCGGGCCGGTGACCACCGCCGGTTCGGTGGGCTGCCACGAGCGCATCCGCACCCGCACCGCCGAGCTGGTCACCAGTGCCGACGACGTGCGCGCCCTGGTGGGGCCGGCCGGCACCCCGGACTCGGGCGAGCAGTACGAGCTCGACTTCGGCCCTGACCCGGTCCAGCGCCTCGACCGCAACCAGCTGCGGGTCTTCGACGCCCTCGAACCGGGCGAGGGACGTAGGGCGGGGGAGGTCGCCGCGACCGCGGGGCTGCCGCTGCCGCTGACCGTGCACCTGCTCGTCGGGCTCATGCGCGCCGGGCTGGTGCGCCTGGAGGGGGAGCTCTGGCACCGCGGCCAGCTACCATGAGCCCCATGGGAGCACACGAGTCACAGATCGAGGCGGCGGCGGGCGACTTCGCCGAGTACCAGGAACTCGTCCTGGGCCGCTCGCCGGCGACCGTGCGCTCCTACCACTCCGACCTGCTCGACCTGGCGGGTGTGATCCCCACCTTCGCCGAGTTCACCCTGGAGAACCTGCGCGCCTGGCTCGGCGAGGCCGCCCACCGGGGCCTCGCCCGCTCCACGCTGGCGAGGCGCACCGCCAGCGCGCGGGCCTTCTCCACCTGGGCGGTGCGCCACGGACACCTCGAGCGCGACGTCGCCGCGCGCCTGTCGACGCCGGCACCGAAGCGCCACCTGCCGCACGTGCTCAGCGAGAACCAGGCCCGCGAGGTCCTCGACGCCGGCGACGCCGCCGCGGGGTCCGAGGAGGCCGGGCCCGAGGAGCTCCGCGACGCCGCGATCCTCGAGCTGCTCTACGCCACCGGCATCCGCGTCAGCGAGCTGACCGGTCTGGACGTCGACGACGTGGACCTGAAATCCGGCACCCTGCGGGTGACCGGTAAGGGGTACAAGCAGCGCACCGCACCCTTCGGCAGGCCGGCAGCCGCGGCGCTTTCCGCCTGGCTGGACCGCGGCCGCCCGCAGCTCATCCGCCCGGAAAACGCAGGGCGCGCGGCCGACCGGAACGCGGTCTTCCTCGGCGTGCGCGGCGGGCGGATCACCGACCGGCAGGTCCGCCGCGTGGTCTCCGCGGCCGTCGAGGCCGTCGGCGCCGGCGAGGCCAGCCCGCATGACCTGCGCCACTCGGCGGCCACCCACCTGCTCGAAGGAGGCGCGGACCTGCGCGAGGTCCAGGAGCTGCTCGGCCACTCGTCGATGCAGACCACGCAGATCTACACCCACGTCTCCACCAACCGCCTCAAGCGCGTCTACCAGCAGGCCCATCCCCGGGCCTGAGGGGCTTGAGCCGGATGACGGCGGCCTCGAGAAGCGCCAGCGGGTCGACGTAGGCGGTCGGCGAGTCGCCGGGACGCGCACCCCAGTGCAGCCCGTCGTGGGCGGCATCGCCGGCGCCCGCATCCGCGTCGCCTAAGGCCTCGCCGTGCGCCGGAGCCGCGGTGACCAGAACCCCGATGCGCTCGCCGCCGGCGACCTCCTGGCCGCGGCGCACCGCGGCGCGCACCGGCTGATAGGTCGTGCGCAGCCCGTCGGCGTGGTCGATCGACACCACCGGGGTGCCCGCGACCTGTCCCGCGAAGGCCACCGTGCCGGCCGCGGCCGCGAGCACCGGGGTGCCCGGCGTGGCCGCCAGGTCCACGCCGCGGTGGCCGGGCAGCCAGTCGTGGGCCGGCGGGTCGAAACCCCGGGTCACCCGCGAGGGCGTGCGCCCTCCCGTCAGCGGGTCCGTGTAGCGCACGGTGTTCCGCCGGCGCGGCTCGGCGTCGGCGGTCAGACGGTAAGCGTCAGAGGCTTCGGAAGCGTGGGCGGCGGTGCGGGCCACGGGGCCGGTGGCGGGGGAGTGGCCGGCCGGAGTCGCGGACGAGGCGGCCAGCGCCACCACCGCCACGACCGTGACCGCGGTGCGCAGCGCGCGTCGGGCGGCGGCCACGCCGGGAAACAGCCGGCGCCGGGCGGCGACGCGTGGGGCGCGTGAGAATGAGTGCTCCATGCCCGCAAGCCAAGCGGGAACCGCCCACGGCGGCCACCGGGACGTCGTCAATCTGTGGAGACCGGGGCGGATGAAACGGGTGGTACGGGTGTGACCGCCGCCTGTGGATTCCGGCGCGTACCGTTTGGCCTGGGGCGATCCGGCAGGTATTATCGCGCGCAGCAGTGTGCCCTCCGGGCGTGCTGACTACGCTGCGGCACCCGCACGCAGGCTCCGGGAGTCTGCGACCCGAGGACCCGACACGGTCCCCGACCTTCACCGGTAGGGGCGTTGGGTTTGGGCGCGGAGGTCGCCAGGGCGCAGGACAAAGCCACAAATCCTGTCGCGGAAAGACAACCAAAACCCAAAAAGAGAAAGGGAAGAACCCATGGCAGTCGTTACCATGCGCGAGCTTCTCGATGCCGGTGTCCACTTCGGCCACCAGACGCGTCGCTGGAACCCGAAGATGCGCCGTCACATCTTCACCGACCGCAACGGCATCTACATCATCGACCTGCAGCAGACGCTGACCTACATCGACGAGGCCTACGAGTTCGTCAAGGAGACCGTCGCCCACGGCGGCAACATCCTGTTCGTCGGCACCAAGAAGCAGGCCCAGGAGGCCGTGCAGGAAGAGGCCGAGCGCGTCGGGATGCCGTTCGTCAACCACCGCTGGCTCGGTGGCATGCTGACCAACTTCCAGACCGTCTCCAAGCGCCTGCACCGCATGAAGGAGCTGCAGGCCATGGACGCCGCCGAGGACGGCTACCTCGGCCGCACCAAGAAGGAAGTCCTGATGCTCACCCGCGAGCGCACCAAGCTGGAGCGCGTCCTGGGCGGCATCTCGGACATGACCAAGGTGCCCTCCGCCCTGTGGATCGTCGACACCAACAAGGAGCACATCGCCGTCGCCGAGGCGCGCAAGCTCAACATCCCGGTCGTCGCCATCCTCGACACCAACTGCGACCCCGACGAGGTCACCTACCCGATCCCGGGCAACGACGACGCGATCCGCTCCGTCAAGCTGCTGACCCACATCGTCGGCGAGGCCGTCGTCGAGGGCAAGAAGGCCCGCGAGGAGCGTCAGCTCGCCGCCGCCCGTGAGGCCGCCGGCGACACCGACGAGAAGGCCGCCGCCGATGCCGCGGACGCCGCCAAGGCCGACGAGAAGGCCGCGGAGGCCCCCGCCGAGAATGACGGCGCCGAGGCCAAGCAGGGCGAGTAGCCCTCGGCTAGCATGGCCACCCGGTAAACCCTTTTTCACGAACTAGGAGGATCGCCCGCCAATGGCGAACTACACCGCTGCGGATGTCAAGAAGCTGCGCGAGAAGACCGGCTCCGGGATGCTCGACTGCAAGAAGGCGCTCGACGAGACCTCGGGCGACTTCGAGAAGGCCGTCGAGATCCTGCGCGTCAAGGGCGCGAAGGACGTGGGCAAGCGCGCCGAGCGCAACGCCCTCGAGGGTCTGATCGCCGTCTCCGGCAACACGATGATCGAGGTCAACTCCGAGACCGACTTCGTGGCCAAGAACGCCGAGTTCAAGGAGACCGCGCAGAAGATCGCCGACGCCGCCGCCGAGGCCAAGGCCAACAGCGCCGAGGAGCTCAACGAGGTCCAGGTCGAGGGCCAGTCCGCCCACGACTACCTCGAGGCCCTCTCCGCCAAGATCGGCGAGAAGCTGCAGCTGCGCCGTGCCGCCACCGTCGAGGGCGAGCACGTCTCCGTCTACCTGCACCAGCGTTCGGCGGACCTGCCGCCGGCCGTCGGTGTGCTCGTGACCTACACCGGTGAGGGCGAGGACGCCGAGGCCGGCGCCCACGCCGCCGCCATGCAGGTCGCCGCTCTCAAGGCGAAGTACCTCACCCGCGAGGACGTCCCCGCCGACGTCATCGAGAAGGAGCGCGGCATCGCCGAGAAGATCACCCGCGAGGAGGGCAAGCCCGAGAAGGCGATCCCGAAGATCGTGGAGGGTCGTCTCAACGGCTTCTACAAGGACGTCGTGCTGCTGGACCAGCCGTCCGTGGCCGACAACAAGAAGACCGTCAAGCAGGTCGCCGACGAGGCCGGCGTGACCCTCACCGGGTTCGCCCGCTTCGAGGTCGGCCAGGAGTAACTCCGGCCCGACCGCTTTTTCCGGGGAACACTCCCCGGGCAATGCAGACGCGGCGGTGGTGTGTGTCATAGGGTGCGCCCTATGTCCGCCACCGCCGCGTCTTCAATTTCCGACGCCCCCGCAGCGCCGACGGGGCCTGCGTCCCTGTCCGCCGTCGCCGACTGGTGCCACGCCGTCAAAGCGGACCAGTCGAAGCTGCGCGAGGACCTCGTCCACCCGACCCCGGAGGGGGCCGCGGCCTCCTCGCACGCGGTGCGCGACGCCCTGGAGCACCGGCGTGCGGGCGACCGCACGGTGCCCGGGGTCAGCGGGGTCTGACGCGGCCGGGGCGGCACTCGGGGCACGGGCACCGGCGCGGTAGGATGTCCGCGAGGCGCAGACCGCCCGGCAGTGACCGACCACCAGGCAAATAAGGAGCCGACAGTGACCCTCTCGGAGGAGACGACCCGCCAGCGCACCGGATACAAGCGGGTGATGCTCAAACTGGGCGGTGAGATGTTCGGCGGCGGACAGGTCGGCATCGACCCCGACGTCGTCGAGAACGTCGCCCGGCAGATCGCCGAGATCGCCAACGCCGGCACCGAGGTCGCCGTCGTCATCGGCGGCGGCAACTTCTTCCGCGGCGCCCAGCTGCAGCAGCGTGGCATGGACCGCGCCCGCTCCGACTACATGGGCATGCTCGGCACCGTGATGAACTGCCTGGCTCTGCAGGACTTCCTGCTCCAGGAGGGCGTCGAGTGCCGCGTGCAGACCGCCATCAACATGGCACAGATCGCCGAGCCCTACCTGCCGCTGCGTGCCTCCCGCCACCTGGAGAAGGGCCGCGTGGTCATCTTCGGCGCCGGCATGGGCATGCCGTACTTCTCCACCGACACCACCGCCGCCCAGCGTGCCCTCGAGATCGGCTGCGAGGTGCTGCTGATGGCCAAGGCCGTCGACGGCGTCTACTCCGCCGACCCGCGCGTGGACTCGAACGCCGAGCTCTTCGACGAGATCACCCCGCGCGAGGTCATCGAGCGCGGCCTGAAGGTCGCCGACGCCACCGCGTTCAGCCTGTGCATGGACAACAACATGCCGATCCTGGTGTTCAACCTGCTCACCGAGGGCAACATCGCGCGCGCCGTCAGCGGCGAGCGCATCGGGACCCTGGTGCAGTCCTGATAGATTTGTCCTGTACGCGAAAACCCTCCGAACCGAGACGTAAGGACCTGATTTTCCGATGATCGACGACATTCTGCTGGACTCCGAGGAGCGCATGGAGGCCACGGTCGAGCACACCCGCGAGGACCTGACCACCATCCGTACCGGCCGCGCGAACCCCTCGATGTTCAACGGGGTCATCGCCGAGTACTACGGGGTGCCGACGCCGATCACCCAGATGTCCACCATCTCGGTGCCGGAGCCGCGCATGCTGCTGATCAAGCCCTACGAGCCCTCCGTGATGGAGGAGATCGAGAAGGCCATCCGCAACTCCGACCTCGGCGTGAACCCGACCAACGACGGCCAGGTGCTGCGCGTGACCGTGCCGCAGCTGACCGAGGAGCGCCGCCGCGACATGGTCAAGGTGGCCAAGTCCAAGGGCGAGGACGGCAAGATCGCCATCCGCAACATCCGCCGCAAGGGCATGGAGCAGCTCAAGAAGCTGCAGAAGGACGGCGACGCAGGCGAGGACGAGGTTCAGGCCGCCGAGAAGGAGCTCGACAAGCTCACCCACACCCAGGTGGGCAAGATCGACGAGCTCGTCGAGGCCAAGGAAGGCGAGCTGATGGAGGTCTAGCCTCCGCCACACCGGCCGTACCCGCGGCCGGACACCCCGGACGCTCCGGCGCCCGGGTATGTGAGAACCAGCCAACCGCAGCCTCGGCCGCCGGGGGAGACCTCGCGGGCGAGAACGACAAAGGAGCCAGCTCAGGTGAGTGAGACCCCCAGCGGGCAGCCGGGGCGGGCAGATGCCCGCACGGCGCCCGAGGCCGCACCGGCCAAGGCCCGCCGCCTCGGCTTCAAGCCGAAGAACTCCGCCGGACGCGACCTGAAGAAGGCGGTCGCCGTGGGCGTGGGGCTCGGCCTGCTGGTGCTCATCGCGGCCCTGACCGGGCCGTTCGCCTGGTACCCGCTGGTGGCCGCCGCCGCGGGGCTGGCGACCTGGGAGGTCTGCAGCCGGCTGCGCGAACAGGGCTACGTGGTCCACCCGATCACGCTGATCGTCGGCGGCCAGGTCATGCTCTGGGCCTCCTGGCCCTTCGGGGTGACCGGCATCGCCACCGGCTTCGTCGCCGCCGCCCTGGTGGTCATGTTCGGCCGGCTCTTCCACCGCGGGCGCAACCACGCCCCGGAGAACTACCTGCGCGACACCGGCGTCTCCATCTTCGTGCTGACTTGGGTG
The DNA here is from genome assembly GCF_030211955.1 of Corynebacterium frankenforstense. GTDB lineage: Bacteria > Actinomycetota > Actinomycetes > Mycobacteriales > Mycobacteriaceae > Corynebacterium > Corynebacterium frankenforstense_A. The sequence continues at coordinate 178,844 of NZ_JASODI010000002.1, forward strand.
CCGCTCTTCGCGGCCTTCGCCGCGATGATCTCGCGCCTCGGCGGGCCGCACCTGGACGCGGGTGCGTTCATCATCACCTTCGTCGTCTGCGTGATCGCCTCCGACACCGGAGGCTACGTCACCGGCGTGCTCTTCGGCTCGCACCCCCTGGCCCCGGCCGTGAGCCCCAACAAGTCCGTCGAGGGCTTCATCGGCTCCGTGGTCTGGGCGGCGGTGGCCGGCACGCTGCTGGTCTGCCTGCTGCTCGACCACGCCTGGTACCTGGGCCTGGCACTCGGTGCCCTCATGGCCGTGTGCGCCACGCTCGGCGACCTGGTCGAGTCGCAGTTCAAGCGCGACCTGAAGATCAAGGACATGTCGGGCATGCTGCCCGGCCACGGCGGCCTGATGGACCGCCTCGACGGGCTGCTGCCGGCGGCGATGGTCAGCTGGCTGCTGCTCAGTATCGTCGCCTGATCCGGCGGCTACCCGCGCTTGGCGGCGCGGCGCAGCTCGAACATGCGCACCCCGCCGACCAGCGCCATGATCAGCGCGCCGACGATGGCGGCCAGGAGGAAGCCCACGCCCGAGGGCACGGAGAACTCCCAGGCGAACAGCTTCAGCTCGACGGCCTCGGGGTTCTGCATGATGAAGACGAGCAGCAGGATCAGCAGCAGCGCGCCGATGATCATCGCCACCCACGTCGACCCGGCGACGGTGCGCCCGGTCCCGCGCGGCTCATCGCGGCGCTCCTCCCGCGGCTCGGAACGCTCCGAGGGCTCCACGCGCTCAGCGCGCTCGGCGCGCTCGGCGCGCCGCGCACCCTCGGCGGGCGTGCCCTCCTCCCGGACCACCGGGACGTCGGAAATCGGGGCCTCGTCGAAGGCGTCGGGCGTGGCCCCGGCGTAGGGGTCGGCGGGGGAGTGGGCGTCGTCGGCGCCGCGGCCGGCGGGGTAACTGTTCGTCATGGCTCCATTGTGCCCGAGCGCGATTCGAAAACGGGGCCGTGGGGTGTGAGAATGGGGCCACTATGGCTACTCCCGTTCCCCTGCAGTTCGCCGCCCCCAAGCGCGGCATGCCGCCGAAGCACTTCGCCGACCTCTCCGAGGACGCGCGCATCGAGGCGCTCGCCGAGCTCGGCCTGCCCAAGTTCCGCGCCGACCAGATCGCCCGCCACTACTACGTGCGCCACGAGGCGGACCCCCTGACGATGACGGACCTTCCCGCCGCCGCCCGCGAGGAGGTCGCCGAGAAGCTCTTCCCGCAGCTGATGCAGCCGCTGCGCCACCTGACCACCGACGACGGTGAGACCCGCAAGACGCTGTGGCGCCTGTACGACTCCACGCTGCTCGAGAGCGTGCTCATGCGCTACCCGGGCCGGGCCACGCTGTGCGTGTCCTCCCAGGCCGGCTGCGGCATGAACTGCCCGTTCTGCGCCACCGGGCAGGGCGGTCTGGATCGCAACCTGTCCACCGGCGAGATCGTCGACCAGGTCCGCAACGCCGCCGCGACGATGGCCGCCGAGGGCAAGCGCCTGTCCAACGTCGTCTTCATGGGCATGGGCGAGCCGCTGGCCAACTACAAGCGCGTCGTCTCCGCCGTGCGCCAGATCACCGCCGCCGGCCCGCACGGCTTCGGCATCTCCCAGCGCGGCGTGACCGTCTCGACGGTGGGGCTGGCCCCGGCGATCCGGCGTCTGGCCGACGAGGAGCTCTCCGTGCGCCTGGCGGTCTCGCTGCACACCCCGGACGACGAGCTGCGCGACACCCTGGTGCCGGTCAACAACCGCTGGCCGGTCGCCGAGGTCCTCGACGCCGCCCGCTACTACGCGGACAAGTCCGGCCGGCGCGTCTCGATCGAGTACGCGCTCATCCGCGACAAGAACGACCAGCCGTGGCGCGCCGACATGCTGGGCAAGAAGCTGCACAAGGCGCTCGGCCCCAAGGTGCACGTCAACGTCATCCCGCTGAACCCGACCCCGGGTAGCGAGTGGGACGCCTCGCCGAGGGAGCGCCAGGACGAGTTTGTCCGCCGCGTCATCGCCCAGGGCGTGCCGTGCACGGTGCGCGACACCAAGGGCTCGGAGATCGCCGCGGCCTGCGGCCAGCTCAAGGCCGACGAGCAGCAGTCCGCCTGATCCGGCGCACAGAAAGGTCCCCCGTCCACCAGGAAGGTGGGCGGGGGACCGTCGTCTGTAGGCGCGCGGCGCGCGCGGTGCCTAGTGCTGCTCGGTCGCGGCGTGGGCGCCGCCCTCGGTCACGGCGTGCGCGGCCGGGGCCTCGGACTGCGGCAGGCGGCGCAGGTCGGCCACCCGGGAGGGCTCGATGTTCAGCGCGCGCAGCTGCGAGTCGGTCAGGTCGGCGTAGGCGCCGGACAGGGTGGCCTGGTCGTAGGCCCAGTCGGGCTCCTGGTGGCCGACCGGCTTGTTGCGCGCCGACAGGGTGCGCACCTGGCTCAGCTTCGGCTGGAAGAGCAGCAGGAGCAGGCCGAGGGCGATGACGATGGCCAAGCCGTTGAGCCAGATGGTCTCGACGTGGCCGCGGTGGTTACCGAAGTTCATCGCGAGCAGGAAGATCACGGAGATCCAGCCGGCCAGCTGGATGGCGCGGTTGCCGATGCCGTGCCAGCCCCACGCCGCGGAGGGCTCGTCGAGGGTGGACACGCCGTTGTAGATCTCGGCCTTGGGCTCGTGGTTACCTGCCACGGTGCAATCTCCTTTGCGCGCGCTGGGAAAAGCTCGTTCTTCGCGTCCATTCTGCCACACGGAGGGCCGAAACCGGCCACGGGACCGACCTTGGAATAGGCCCGGTCATTCTTTCGTCTGCCCCCTCCCGGGGCGGGTGGACGGCCTCCGCGGGGGCGGTGCGGTGCCCGTACGTTCAATTTCCGACGTGCCGCCCCACTCCGTGGGCGGTTCCCCCGTCGTGGGCGGGCGAAAATGGAACAATGGTCGCCGTGACTGAGCAGAACAGGAAACGCATCGTCCTTCTGGGCTCCACCGGATCCATCGGCACGCAGGCCCTCGAGGTCGTCTCCGAGCACCCCGAGCGCTTCGAGGTCGTCGGCATCGCCGCCGGCGGCGGCAACCCCGCGGCGCTGGCCGAGCAGGCCGAGACCCTGGGCCTGGCGCCCGGGCGCGTGGCCGTGGCCGACGAGTCGGCCGCCCGCCGGGTGGCCGAGCGCCTCGGCGGCGAGGTCATCGCCGGCGCCGACGCCGCCCGCGTGCTCGTCGAGGAGACCGCCGGCGAGGTCGACACCGTGCTCAACGGCATGGTCGGCTCGCAGGGCCTGCCCGCCACCCTGGCCACCATCGACTCCGGGGCCACCCTGGCCCTGGCCAACAAGGAGTCCCTCGTCGCCGGCGGCCACCTGGTCACCCGGCGCGCCAAGCCCGGCCAGATCGTGCCGGTCGACTCCGAGCACTCCGCCATGGCGCAGGCCATGCGCGGCGGCTCGCGCGCCGAGGTCGCCCGCCTGGTGCTCACCGCCTCCGGCGGGCCGTTCCGCGGCTGGGACCGGCGCCGCATGTGGCCGGTCACCCCGGAACAGGCCGGCAAGCACCCGGTGTGGTCGATGGGCCAGATGAACACGCTCAACTCCGCCACCCTGGTCAACAAGGGCCTGGAGCTCATCGAGGCGACGCTGCTCTTCGACGTCGCCCCCGACGACGTCGACGTGGTGGTCCACCCGCAGTCGATCATCCACTCCATGGTCACCTTCGCCGACGGCGTGACCATCGCCGAGGCCTCCCGGCCCTCGATGCGCCTGCCGATCTCGCTGGCGCTCGGCTGGCCGGACCGCGTGCCCGAGGTCGAGCCCTTCCTCGACTTCGGCAGCACCTACTCCTGGGACTTCGCGCCCCTGGACAACAAGAACTTCCCGGCCGTGGAGCTGGCCCGGGACACGGCCCGGCGCGGCGGGACGTGGCCGGCGGTCTACAACGCCGCCAACGAGGAGGCCGCCGACGCCTTCCTCAACGGGCGCCTGCGCTTCCCGCAGATCGTCGACGTCATCGAGGAGGTCCTCGCCGGTGCCGACGACTTCGCCGGCCGCCCGCGCGACATCGAGGACGTCTACGCCGCCGAGCGCACCGCGCGCGAGCGTGCGCGTGCGGCCGCGGAGAAGGCGGCCGGCTAGGTGGTCGCCTACATCGCCGGGGTGGCGCTGTTCGCCCTGGGCATCGCGGTCACCATCGCGCTGCACGAGGCTGGCCACCTGGTGGCGGCCCGCAGCTTCGGCATGCGCGTGCGCCGCTACATGATCGGCTTCGGCCCCGAGGTCTTCTCCAGGAAGATCGGCCAGACCCGCTACGGCGTGTGCGCCCTGCCGCTCGGCGGCTTCTGCGAGATCGCCGGGATGACGGCCCTCGACGAGGTCACCGAGGACGAGGAGCCCTACGCCATGCGCAACCAGGCCCGCTGGAAGCGGGTCGTGGTGCTGCTCGGCGGGATCCTGATGAACCTCTTGATCGGCTTCACCATCCTCTACGGGGTGGCCGTCACCAGCGGCATCCCCAACCCCTACGCCGACCGCACCGCCGTGGTCGGCGAGGTGCTGCCCGACGGCACGGCCGCGGCCGCCGACATCGAGGTCGGCGACCGGATCCTGGCCGTCGACGGCGAGGAGATCCCGGACTTCCTCACCCTGCGCGACACCGTGCGCGGCATGCCCGGCGGTGACGCCGAGCTGACCGTCGAGCGCGACGGCGCCGAGCGCACGGTGACCGTGGACGTCGCCGACGCCGGGGGAGTGGGCGCGGTCGGCCTGGTCGGCGCCCCGGTGCCCGAGGCCGTCAAGCGCTTCGGGCCGGCGGAGGCCGTGCCGGCCACCGGCGCCTACACCGGCGAGCTGCTGCAGGGCACGCTCACCGCGCTGGGCAAGCTGCCCGCCCAGATCCCCGGGGTGGTCGCCAGCATCTTCGGTGCCGAGCGCTCCCAGGAGTCGCCGATGAGCGTCGTCGGCGCCTCCCGCGTCGGCGGCGAGCTGGTCGAGCGGTCCCTCTGGGACGTCTTCTGGATGATGCTGGCCTCGCTGAACTTCTTCCTGGCGCTGTTCAACCTCATCCCGCTGCCGCCCTTCGACGGCGGGCACGTCGCCGTCGTCGTCTGGGAGGCCGTGCGCGACCGGATCCGCGCCCTGCGCGGGCTGCCGCCGGCCGGTCCGGCCGACTACACCCGGCTGCTGCCGCTGACCTACACCGTCGGCGCCGCGCTGCTGGCACTCGGCGCGGTGGTCATCGTCGCCGACGTGGTCAACCCGGTACGCCTCTTCGGCTGAGCCGGCGCCCGCCGGGGCGCCCGTCGCGGCGCGCACCCGCCGCGGCCCGGCCTCCCGACCCGCAGTGACGCCGGGCGGTAGAATCGGCGCGAACCCGTTTGACCCAAGGAGCATGCACAGTGTCGAATACCGTCGGTCTCGGACTCCCCGACGCACCGCCGCCCACCCTGGCCCCGCGCCGCAAGACCCGCCAGCTGATGGTGGGCGACGTCGGTGTCGGCTCCGACTATCCGGTCTCCGTGCAGTCGATGACCACGACGCGCACCCACGACGTCAACGCGACCCTGCAGCAGATCGCCCAGCTGACGGCGACCGGCTGCGACATCGTGCGCGTCGCCTGCCCGAAGACGGTGGACGCCGACGCGCTGCCCGCGATCGCGAAGAAGTCGCCGATCCCGGTCATCGCGGACATCCATTTCCAGCCGAAGTACATCTTCGCCGCCATCGACGCCGGCTGCGCGGCCGTGCGCGTCAACCCGGGTAACATCCGCGAGTTCGACGGCCGCGTCAAGGAGGTCGCCAAGGCCGCCGGTGACGCGGGCGTGCCGATCCGCATCGGAGTCAACGCCGGTTCGCTGGACAAGCGCCTGCTGGAGAAGTACGGCAAGGCCACCCCGGAGGCCCTGGTCGAGTCCGCCATCTGGGAGGCCGGCCTCTTCGAGGAGTACGGCTTCGGCGACATCGCCATCTCCGTCAAGCACAACGACCCGGTCGTCATGGTCGAGGCCTACCGTCAGCTGGCCGCCAAGACCGACTACCCGCTGCACCTGGGTGTCACCGAGGCCGGCCCGGCCTTCCAGGGCACCATCAAGTCCTCCGTGGCCTTCGGCTGGCTGCTCGGCTCCGGCATCGGCGACACCATCCGGGTCTCCCTGTCGGCCGACCCGGTCGAGGAGATCAAGGTCGGCGACCAGATCCTGCAGTCGCTGAACCTGCGCCAGCGCGGTCTCGAGATCGTTTCCTGCCCGTCCTGCGGACGCGCCCAGGTGGACGTCTACACCCTGGCCGAGGAAGTCACCGCCGGCATGGAGGGCCTCGACATCCCGCTGCGCGTCGCCGTGATGGGCTGCGTGGTCAACGGCCCGGGCGAGGCTCGCGACGCCGACCTCGGCGTGGCCTCCGGCAACGGCAAGGGCCAGATCTTCGTCAAGGGCGAGGTCATCAAGACCGTGCCCGAGTCCAAGATCGTCGAGACCCTGCTCGAGGAGGCCCAGCGCCTCGCCGAGGACATGGACCCCGACGAGCTGTCCGCCGCCCAGAACAACGGCGCCGGCCCGTCCGTGCGCGTCACGGGGTAGCACCGTGCGCAGGCTGCTGGCGTTTCTTCTCACCGCGGCCCTCGCTGCCGCGGGCCTGGTCGCCTGCACCCCGAAGCCGCCGTCGGCCGAGCCGGTCGCGGCGGACTTCCTGGCGGCGCTGGCCGAGGCCGACCTCGACACGGTGGCCGGCCTCGTCGACTCACCCGACGAGGCCCGTGCCGCGACCGAGCAGACCTGGTCCGGACTGCAGGCCGAGGGCCTCGACGCCGAGCTGACCGGGCTGGACACGCCCGAGTCGACCGACGCGGCCACCGCGACCGCGCACGCCCGCCTGACCTGGCACCTGCCGCGCGGGCGCGACTTCGCCTACGACACGGACGTGAACCTGCAGCGCGAGGGGCGCGACTGGACCGTGCACTGGCAGCCGACCGTGCTGCACCCGCGCCTGGGTGCGCACCAGCACCTCGAGCTGCGCCCCGTCGTCGCCGAGAAGGCCAGCGTCGTCAGCTCCGACGGCGTCGCCCTGCTCACCCCCGGCGTCCGCCACCGCCTGCTCGTCGACGGCTCCAAGACAGACACCCCCGGCAAGCTCTCCCGCGAGATCACCGAGGCCCTGCACGCCGCCGACGTCGACGCCGGCATCGACCCCGCGGAGCTGGAGAAGAACCTGCGCGAGACCGACGGCCCCTACTCGGTGACGATGCTCGACGACGCCGCGGCCGACGGCGTCGCCAAGCGCTTCGCCGGGGACGACGCGGTCACCCTCAACGACGAGGCCGCGATGGTCACCCCGGAGCCCGGCTTCGCCCCGGACATCCTCTCGCGCGTGCGTGCCGCCGTCGGCGACGAGCTCGACGGCGCGAACGGCTGGCGGGTCGCCGTGGTCAACCCGGAGGGCAACGAGCTTGACGACGTCGAGCACCACGACGCGCGGCTGGCACCTGCGGTGCGCGTGAGCATCGACCACTCCGTCCAGCTGGCCGCCCAGCGTGCTCTGGAGGCGCACGCGAAGCAGAAGGCCGTGATCGTGGCCGTGCGTCCCTCCAACGGCGACATCCTCGCCGTCGCCCAGACCCCGGAGGCTGACAAGGACGGCGACATCGCCCTGACCGGGCAGTACCCGCCCGGATCCGTGTTCAAGATGATCACCGCCACCGCCGGCGTGGCCGACGAGGGGCTGACCCCCGACTCGACGGTCCCGTGCCCGGGAACGATGGACATCTACGGGCGCACGGTGACCAACTATAACGCCTCCGGCGTCGGCGACACCTCCCTGGAGACCGCCTTCGCCCGGTCGTGCAACACCACCTTCGCCGACATCTCCACCAAGCTGGAGCCCGGCCAGCTCGAGCACACCGCCAAGCAGTTCGGTCTGGGGCTCAGCTACGACATCCCCGGCCTCGAGACCGTCACCGGCTCGGTGCCCTTCGGCGAGACCCCGCTGGACCGCACCGAGTCCGGCTACGGCCAGGGCCTCGACCTGGCCAGCCCCTTCGGCCTGGCGATGGTGGCAGCCACCGCGGCGGCCGGGCGCACCCCGACCCCGCAGCTGGTCACGGGGCGTGAGACGACGGTCGACGAACAGATCGAGCCGCCGGACCCGGAGGCCATCGCGGCGCTGCAGCGCATGATGCGCACGGTGGTCACCAACGGCACGGCCGCCGGCATGAGCGCCGGGGGAGAGATCCACGGCAAGACCGGTGAGGCCGAGGTCAACGACGGCTCGCACGCCTGGTTCGCGGGCTACCGCGACGACATCGCCTTCGCCACGCTCGTCGTCTACGGCGGCGGCTCCGAGACCTCGGTGGCCATCACCGACGAGTTCTTCCGGCACCTCGACGGCGACGCGAACCCCGAGGAGATCGGCGCGGCACCCGGGGAGGCCGGGCAGCCGTAGCCGGTATTACTATGAGGCGCATGACCGAACGCGCGAAGCTGACTGAAGGCAAGCCCACCCCCATCCGGACCGTCCCGGAGTCCATCGAGCGACCCGAGTACGCCTGGAAGGACGAGGTCCAGGAGAACGTGGGAGAGCCCTTCGTCCAGACCCCGGAGACCATCGAGGCGATGCGTGAGGCCTCGGAGATCGCCGCCAACGCGCTGGCCGCCGCCGGCGCGGCCGTCGCCCCGGGGGTGACCACCGACGAGATCGACCGGGTCGCCCACGACTACATGTGCGACCACGGCGCCTACCCGTCCACTCTGGGCTACCGCGGCTTCCCCAAGTCCTGCTGCGTCTCGCTCAACGAGATCGTCTGCCACGGCATCCCGGACTCGACCGTCATCGAGGACGGCGACATCGTCAACATCGACGTGACCGCCTACAAGAACGGCGTGCACGGCGACACCAACGCCACCTTCCTGGCCGGGAACGTCTCCGAGGAGCACAAGCTGCTCGTCGAGCGCACCAGGGAGGCCATGATGCGCGGCATCAAGGTGGCCAAGCCGGGTCGCGAGATCAACGTCATCGGCCGTGTCATCGAGAGCTACGCCAAGCGCTTCGGCTACAACGTCGTCACCGACTTCACCGGCCACGGTGTGGGCCCGACCTTCCACAACGGCCTGGTGGTGCTGCACTACGACTCGGAGGCCTACCGCGACATCCTCGAGCCGGGCATGACCCTGACCATCGAGCCGATGATCAACCTGGGCGACCTGGCCTACGACATCTGGGACAACGGCTGGACCGTGCAGAACCGCGACGGTAAGTTCACCGCCCAGTTCGAGCACACCCTGGTCATCACCGAGGACGGCAACGAGATCCTCACCCTGCCCACCGAGACCTTCTGATCCGGTGAGCCCCCGGCGCCCTCGTGGCCGCCCGGGGCACACGAAAGACCCGCCGCGCACTCGCGCGGCGGGTCTGTTCTTTCGGTGGAAGTCGGTCCTTTTTCCGGAGGGGAGTTAGCCCGGCAGGATGCCGTTGTACTTCAGCCAGTTGACGGCGCCGATGACGGTGCCGATGAGGCCGGCGTAGGTCACGGCGATCCAGGCTTTGGCCGGGTTGTTGACCTTGTCCCAGCGGGTCTCGTCGCCGAAGGCGTCGTGGCCGATGAAGTCGCGGTCGTCCTCGATGTCCGGGGTGCGCTCGCCGTCCTGCTTGAAGGAGTCGAAGAACTCGGAGTTGTTGGACGGGGCGTGCGGCTCGCCCTGGCCCTCGGACGCGGCGGTCGGCTGCTGGTCGGAGGACTGGGCGGAGGCGACGGTGGTACCGGTCAGGGTGACGGCGGCGGCGGTGGCGACGGCCACGGCCATGGTGCGGAAGGAACGCATGGGTTCTTGTCTTTTACCTTTCGGGTCGTGTGGTGGTGCGGAGCGGGGCGCCCCGAGTTAGCCGTGGTTGATGAAGTTGACGATCGGGCCGACGACCAGGCCGAGGATGGAGCCGATGGTGCCGATGATGGTGCCGGCGAAGAGGACCTTGGACCACGCGGGCTGGTCCTCGATCTTCGGGATCTCCTCGCCCTCCTCGAGACCGGCGGAGCCGGGGAAGAAGGCCTTCCTGTCGGCATTCTCGCCGGCGTCGAGGCCCTCGCCGATCTGGGAGGACAGCGAGGCGTTGCCGGTGGCCGGGGTCTGGACGTCCTCCTCGGCGGAGGCGACGGACATGCCCGACACGGTCAGGGCGAGGGCGGCGGCGCCGGCGACTGCGGCGCGACGGATGGAACGCATGAGAAACTTCCTTAGCGTCGGAGTGGTCAGGTTTCGGGCGGCGCCCAGGGTGAACCCGGGCGGGCGGAACCTTAATGACAAGGTTATTGAACGCTGTGAGTTCTCAGCCGCGATTTTTCTGCCGCCGGCCCGGGACTAATCCGCGAAATCCAGCCCGAGCAGGGCGTTCTCCACGACCTCCGGCAGTGCCGGGTGAATCCAGTACTGGCCACGCGCCAGCTCGCGCACGTCCAGGCCGAAGGCCATCGCGGTGACCGCGGTCTGGATCAGCGTCGGAGCCTGCGCGCCCAGGATGTGAGCGCCGAGCAGACGTCCGCTGGCGCGGTCGGCGATCAGCTTGACCACGCCGACGTGCTCGTCCATGGCCCAGCCGTAGGCGACGTCGCCGTACTCCTGGACCTTGACCGTGATCTCGCGGCCGGACTCGCGCGCCTCCTTCTCCGTCAGGCCCACGGAGGCGATCTGCGGGTGGGTGAACACCGCCGCCGGCACCGCCTCGTGCGGCATCGGGCGCAGGTCCCCGGGGTTGAGCAGGTTGTGCTGCACGGCGCGCGCCTCCGCGTTGGCGACGTGCTTGAGCATGAACGGCGAGGAGACGTCGCCGAGCGCCCACACGCCCTCGGTGCTGACGGAGCGGCCGTACTCGTCGACGACCACGCGCCCGCCGTCGACCTCCACGCCGCCGGCGGCGGCCTCGATCAGGTCGCCGTTGGGCACCCGGCCGGTGGCCACCAGCACCTCGTCGGCGGTGATCTTCTCACCACCGGTGACCTCGACCTCCACGACGCCGTCCGCGGCGTCGGCAAGCGAGACCACCTCGGTGTGGTAGCGGATGTCGAAGCGCTCGCGTGCGGCGTCGTTGAAGCGCCCGACGAGCTCCTCGTCGAGGTGGCGCAGCGCTGCGCCGGAGCGCACGAGCACGGTCACCTTCGTACCCAGGGAGGCGAAGACGTGGGCGAACTCCATGGCGATGTAGCCGCCGCCGACGATGACCAGGCGCTCCGGGCGCTCGGGGAGCCGCATGACGTCCTCGTTGGTGCGGTAGCGCACGCCGGAGGAGGCGATCTGCTCCGGGATGACCGGGCGCGAGCCGACGGCGAGCACGATCTGGCGCCCGGCGATCTCCTCGTCGCCGACGCGCAGCGTGCGCGGCCCGCTGAAGACGGCGTGCCCGGCGTAGACGTCGATGTTGGGGGTGCGGTCCCCGCGGCGGTACTCCTCGCCGCCGGCGGCGATCGGGTCGACCTTCTCGGCGAAGACGCGGCGCTGGATGTCCCGCCAGTCCACGGACTCCAGGTCCAGCTCGACACCCAGGCGGCGGGCGTCGGCGGCCTCGGCGGCGACCTCGGCGGGGTAGACGAACATCTTCGTCGGGATGCAGCCGACGTTCAGGCAGGTGCCGCCGAAGCGGCCCTCCTCGACGATGGCGATGGACATCCCGTCGAAGCGCTCGTCCGGGATCGAGTTACCCGAACCGGTGCCGACGATGATCAGGTCGTAGGTCTTCATCTGCTCCTCGTTCCTCGGCAGGGCCCCGGGGTCTCCCGTGGCCGCCCCACCATTGTGGCCGGTTTCAGTGCGCGGCGTCGTCGGCGGAGCCGTCGGCGCCGTCGGAGCCGGTGCCCTCGGCCTCGGCGCCGGTGACGCGGTCGAGGAAGCCGGTGGTCTCGGTCAGCGCCTGCTCCAGGGCCAGCGGCAGGGAGAGGTAGACGTCGTGGCGGGCACCCGGCACGGGGACCACCTCGGCGGCCGCACCGAGGGACTCGGCGACCGGCCGGATGGCCTCGACTTCGAGGACGGTGTCCGCCGTGTCCGACGCCGCCGAGTAGGGCTGGCCCAGCCAGGAACGGTCCGAGGTGAGCGTGAGCACCGGCAGGTGCAGGTCGAGCCCGCCGCGCAGCTGCTCCATGCCGCGCACGACCGCCAGCAGCCAGCCGGCGTACTTCGGGGTGCCTGCCACCGGCTTGTAGCGCTCGTCGAAGTCCCAGTCGGCGGCGATGGACTCGCCGTAGGCGTTGAGGTCGCCGCCGGGCAGCGCCATGCCCGGGCGCAGCCGGCCGAGCACGTGCGCGGCCCCGGCGATCAGCGGGTTGCGCGCGCCGTACTGCAGGGCCAGCCACGGGCTGTCCAGGACCATGCCCGCGACCCGGCGGGCCAGCTCCGGGCGGGCCCGGCGCAGCCAGTCGAACCAGAGCACGGCGATCAGCCCGCCGGTCGAGTGCGCCATCGGGACCACGCTGGGGTGGCGGGCGGCGACGTGATCGAGCGCCGCGGTCAGCTCCGGGTGGTAGTGGCGCAGGTCGCTGGTGTAGTGCCAGCGCTGCGCGTGGCGGTGGGAGCGGCCGCACTTGCGCAGGTCCAGCGCGTAGAAGGCGTAGCCGGCCTCGGCCAGGTGGGCGGCCAGGTGGTCCTGGAAGAAGTAGTCGGTCATGCCGTGGATCCACAGCACCGCCGGGCCGTCGGTGACGGGGGTGCGCCGCACGAGCGTGGCCACCGCCTCGCCCTCGCCGTCGGGGTCGGGACCGAGGCGCAGCGTCGCGCTCTCGTAGTCCGGGCCGAGGATGTCGGGGGCCCACGGTTGCCACATCGTGTCGGTCATGGCCGTTGAGTGTACCGGGGTCCGCCGGGGTGAGCGGGGGTGCGGTGTAGCGGAACAGCCAGGGGGTGGGCCATTTGACCCCGGTCACTCGGGTACGGCGTAAGCTGGGTGCGACAAGGTCAGCCATCCCGGTCTGCCCAGCCCTGGTCCCGGTGTTCCCGTCCGGGCGGGCGGCCGACAGTCCATGTGAGGGGAAGACAAAGGTGTCAGAAACCGCTAAGATCACCGACGAGGTCGATGTCGCACTCATCGGTGCGGGCATCGTGAGTACGACGCTCGGCGCGATGCTCCGGGAGCTGCAGCCCGACTGGACCCAGATGGTCCTGGAGCGCCTCGACGGCCCGGCCCTCGAGTCCTCCTCGCCGTGGAACAACGCCGGCACCGGCCACTCCGCCCTGTGCGAGCTGAACTACACCCCGGAGAAGAACCGCCTGCTGGACATCACCAAGGCCGTCAACATCAACGAGAAGTTCCAGGTCTCGCGCCAGTTCTGGAGCCACCAGGTGGAGCACGGCGTGCTGGGCGACCCGAAGGAGTTCATCAACCCGGTCCCGCACGTCTCGCTGGCCCAGGGCCAGGAGCAGGTCGACTACCTGCGCCGCCGCTACGACACGCTGCGTGAGCACACCCTCTTCCCGGGGATGCAGTTCACCGACGACAAGGACGTCTTCTCTGAGAAGCTGCCGCTGATGGCCAAGGGCCGCGACTTCTCCGAGCCGGTCGCCATCTCCTGGACCGAGTCCGGCACCGACATCAACTACGGTGCCCTGACCCGCCAGTTCGTCGCCCACGCCGAGAAGGCCGGCACCGAGTTCCGCTACGGCCACGAGGTCACCCGCATCCGCCCGGACGGCGACAAGTGGATCGTCTACTACAAGAACGTCCACACCGGCGACCGCAAGGCCGTGCGCGCCAACTTCGTCTTCGTCGGCGCCGGCGGCTACGCGCTGGACCTGCTGCGCTCCGCCGGCCTCAACGAGGTCCGCGGCATCGCCGGCTTCCCGATCTCCGGCATGTGGCTGCGCTGCACCAACCCGGAGCTCATCGAGCAGCACCGCGCCAAGGTCTACGGCAAGGCCCGCGTCGGCGCCCCGCCGATGTCCGTGCCGCACCTGGACACCCGCGTCATCGACGGGGAGAAGGGCCTGCTGTTCGGCCCCTACGGCGGCTGGACGCCGAAGTTCCTGAAGAAGGGCTCCTACCTGGACCTGTTCAAGTCGATCCGCCCGGACAACATCCCGAGCTACCTGGGTGTGGCCGTCCAGGAGTTCGACCTGACCAAGTACCTGGTCAGCGAGGTCACCAAGAACTTCGACGCGCGCATGGAGACCCTGCGCGAGTACATGCCGACCGCCGAGGGCAAGGACTGGGAGCTCATCGTCGCCGGCCAGCGCGTGCAGGTCATCCGCCCCGCGCCGGCCCCGCGCTTCGGCTCCCTGGAGTTCGGCACCGCCGTGATCAACAACTCCGAGGGCTCCATCGCCGGCCTGCTCGGCGCCTCCCCGGGCGCGTCCATCGCCCCGGCGGCGATGCTCGAGCTGCTCGAGCGCTGCTTCGGTGAGCGCATGATCGACTGGTCCGACAAGCTGCACGAGCTCATCCCGTCCTACGGCCGCAAGTTCGCCGTGGAGCCCGAGCTCTTCGCCAAGACCTGGGAGCGCACCCAGAAAACGCTACAGCTCAACCGCTGACGCCACGAGACAACGGCCCCCGCGAGATGCGGGGGCCGTTCTCGTGTCCGGGCCGGCGCCGGGCCCGGGGGAGGGGCGCTGTCGACCGGCATCGTCCGGCGGTGCCGCAGGCCTCTCAGCGCCCCCGCGTCACGGGTTACTCAGACGCGGCGCTTGAGGAAGAAGTCGGGGTCGATGGTGCGGGCACCGATGACGTCCTCGGCGGTCTGGCCGATGTTCTCGTAGAAGCGGCCCAGCTCCGAGGCGACCTCGCGGCCCGGCAGCAGCTCGCGGTCCTCGCCGGCCTCGTCGGAGGCGGCGCGCACGACGGTGCGCACCATGTCGCGGTGCTCCTCGGCGAAGTCCGCGTTGACGATGACACCCAGCGATGGCAGCCGCGGCAGCGAGCCGGTGGTGCGCGCCCACTCGTCCTGCAGCTTGAACAGGCGGTTGAGGTCGGTGTCGGTGGTGGCGTAGGTCAGCATCGCGGCGGCCTCGCCCTCGTCGATGGCGGCCTGCGCGACGGCGGTGTCCGCCACGTGCAGGATCTCGGTGTCCTGCAGCTCGTTGCGGTCGAGGATGTGGCGAAGCGCCAGCGCCGGCACCGAGTCCTCGGGCAGCGCGGTCGCGATCTTCTTTCCCGCCAGCTTACCGGTCCACTGCGTGGCGTCGTCCGGGTCCTCGGGGGTCTCGGCCACACCGGCGACCACGAGCGGCTCCCAGAAGGTGGCGCCGGCGAGCCTGATGTTCGCGCCCTCGTGGAAGGCGCGTGCGGCCTTCTGCACGGGGGCGATGACGATGTCGTGCTCACCGTCGGCCAGCAGGGATTCGGTCTCCGCCTCGTCGTCCCAGGTGTCGATCTCGACGTTGTCGGCGGCCTCGCGCACAGCCTCGCTGTCAGCGACCTTCTCGGCGAACTCGGGCACACCGTCCAGCTCGGGAACGACGGCGGTCAGCCGCTCGACGTGGTCGGGCGTGGCCTCGGTCGTCTCGGTGGTCTGGGCGGTCTCGGAGGCGGTTGCGGAGGTCGTCGTGGACTCGTCTTCGGCGCCCTCACCGCCGCAGGCGGCGAGGAGGGCCCCGGAGGCGCAGACGGCGGTGATCAGTGCGAGACGCTTGGGGAACATGCGGGCCTTTCGGGAACGTGACGGCTTGTCCGCCCATCACTCTAAGGCCGCCCGGAGGCGGCGCGCCAACAGGGGTACACAGCGGGCTAACATGTGATCCCATGGTTTCCCCCACGGTGTCTGAAGACAACCCTGAAGTGCCCGCCGCACCCGGCCGCGTCACGCTCGTCGGCGGCGGCCCCGGCGCCTGGGACCTGATCACCGTGCGCGGCATGCACGCCCTGCAGGACGCCGACGTCATCCTCACCGACCACCTCGGCCCCACCGCCGAGCTGGAGCGGCTGTGCGACACCGCAGAAAAAGAGATTGTCGACGTCGCGAAGCTGCCGTATGCGCGCAAGGTCGCCCAGGAGACCACGAACCGTCTCATGGTTCAGCACGCCCTGGCGGGCAGGAACGTCGTGCGCCTCAAGGGCGGCGACCCCTTCGTCTTCGGGCGCGGCTCCGAGGAGGGGCGCGCCTGCGCGCGCGCCGGCGTCGCGTGCACCGTGGTGCCCGGCGTGACCAGCGCGGTGGCCGTGCCCGCCGCCGTGGGCGTGCCCGTCACCGAGCGCGGGGTGGTGCACTCCTTCACCGTGGTCAGCGGGCACCTCGCCCCGGGCGACCCGCGCAGCCTGGTCGACTGGCACGCGCTGGCCGCCGCCGGCGGCACCGTCTGCGTGATCATGGGCGTGCGCCACGCCGCCGAGATCGCCGTCGCCCTCGGCGGGGGCGGCCTGTCCGCTGACACCCCGGCCTGCGTCATCCAGGAGGGCACCACCGCCCGCGAGCGCGCCTTCCACTGCACGCTGGGCACCCTGGGGGAGACGATGGCACGCGAGCAGGTCGCCTCGCCGGCCGTCTACGTCATCGGCGAGGTCGCCGCCCGACGGTGACCCACGCGGCGTCGGCACTCGCGCGCACGCCGCTCAGCGCTCGACGGTGAGGATGACCTGGTTCGGCGCCGACTTCGGCGGGTCGTCGTCCACGCGCGCGTCCAGGCCCGCCGCGCGGGCCACGCGCACCACGCCGGCGGCGTCGTCCGGCTCGTCGGGGCACTCGGCCAGCACCCGGGCCAGCCCGCCCTTGTAGTGCTTGTTGAAGTGGCTGACCACCTTGCCCTCCGGGGTCTCCACGCGTACCGTCACCGCCTCGCGGAAGCGGCCCAGCTGCTGGTAGGCGCCGCTGCGCAGGTCCACCACCAGCCCGTCGAGCGCCTCGAGCTCGGCGGTGACCGCCGTGCCCCAGCGCGACTTGAGCGTGCGCCCGCCCAGCTTGTTGCCCGCCGAGAGGCGGTAGTGGGGGATGAGGTCGCCGGCGCGCACCAGTCCGAACAACGCCGAGCCGACCGCGAGGCGGGTCCGCGCGGCGTCGGAGAGCGAGGGCGCGTCCAGCGCGTCGTAGAGCACGCCGGTGTAGCGCTCGACGGCCGGCATCGTCGCGGCAGTGGTCAGTTCGCGGTTGGCCTCGGCCTCGCCGCGCAGCCGCTCGGAGATGCCGAGCACCTCGAGCGCCTCGTCGACGTCGAGGGAGCTCAGCTCCGCGATCAGCTCGCGGCGCACGGGGTTGAGCCCGGGGAAGGACAGAGACGCCACGTCGAGCGCGGCACCGGAGCCGCCGGGGGCCTTGGTCTCGGAGGGAGGCAGCACGATCAACACGGCTCCCCAGACTACGTCCCCGCACCGCGGAGGGGTGCGGGTAGAGTTCCCAGACATGATCACACGCCTTTCGACGCTGTTCCTGCGCACCCTCCGCGAGGATCCGGCGGACGCCGAAGTACCCAGTCACAAGCTGCTCGTGCGCGCGGGCTACATCCGCCGCGTCGCGCCGGGCGTGTACTCCTGGCTGCCGCTGGGGCTGAAGGCCTTCCGCGCCGTCGAGAACGTCGTGCGCGAGGAGATGGACCGCATCGGCGCCCAGGAGCTCCTCTTCCCGGCGCTGCTGCCGCGCGAGCCCTACGAGACCACCGACCGGTGGACCGAGTACGGCGACGCCCTGCTGCGCCTGAAGGACCGCAAGGGCAACGACATGCTGCTCGGGCCGACCCACGAGGAGATGTTCGCCCTCACCGTCAAGGACCTCTACAACTCGTACAAGGACTTCCCGGTCACCCTGTACCAGATCCAGACGAAGTACCGCGACGAGGAGCGCCCGCGCGCCGGGATCCTGCGCGGCCGCGAGTTCACCATGAAGGACTCGTACTCCTTCGACATGACCGACGAGGGCCTCGAGGAGTCCTACGCGAAGCACCGCGAGGCCTACCAGCGCATCTTCGACCGCCTCGGCGTGGACTACGCCATCTGCCACGCGACCTCGGGCGCGATGGGCGGCTCGGCCAGCGAGGAGTTCCTGGCCGTCTCGGACAACGGCGAGGACACCTTCGTGCGCGCCACCGAGGGCGACTACGCGGCCAACGTCGAGGCCGTGGTCACCCCGCACCCCGCCGAGCGCGAGGTCGAGGACCTGCCCGAGATGACCGTCCACGAGACCCCGGACGCCGCGACCATGGACACCCTGGTCGAGTGGGCGCGCTCGGCCGGCGTCACCGTCGACGGCCGCGACGTCGAGCTGACCGACACGCTGAAGTGCCTGGTGGTCAAGGTCACCCAGCCCGGCGGCGAGCCGGAGCTGACCGGCGTGCTGCTGCCCGGCGACCGCGAAGCCGACATGAAGCGCCTCGAGGCCGCCCTCGAGCCCGCCGAGGTCGAGCTGGCCGGCGAGGAGGACTTCGCCGCCAACCCGTTCCTGGTCAAGGGCTACGTCGGCCCCGTCGGGCTGGCCGCCAACGGCGTGCGCGTGCTCGCCGACCCGCGCGTGGTGCGCGGCACCACCTGGATCACGGGTGCCGACGCCCCGCAGCGCCACGCCGTGGGCGTGGTGTGCGGCCGCGACTTCACCCCGGACGGCTACGTCGAGGCCGCCGAGATCCGCGAGGGTGACCCGGCCCCCGAGGGCCACGGCACGCTCACGCTGGAGCGCGGCATCGAGATCGGCCACATCTTCCAGCTGGGCCGCAAGTACACCGAGGCCTTCGACGTGAAGATCCTCGACGAGAACGGCAAACGCGTCGTGCCCACCATGGGCTCCTACGGCATCGGCGTCTCCCGCCTGTTGGCCGTCCTCGCCGAGCAGCGCCACGACGAGAAGGGCCTGAACTGGCCGGTCTCCGTGGCGCCCTACCCGGTGCACGTTGTCGCCGCGAACAAGGACCCGGAGGCCGTCGAGGCCGCCGGCCGCCTGGCCGAGAAGCTCTCGGCGGCGGGCCTGGACGTGCTCTTCGACGACCGGAAAAAGGTCAGCCCCGGCGTGAAGTTCAAGGACGCCGAGCTGCTGGGCATGCCCTTCATCGCGATCCTGGGCCGCGGCTTCGCCGAGGGCCACGTGGAGCTGCGCGAGCGCGGCGGTGAGACCCGCAACGTGCCGGTCGACTCGGCGGTCGAGGACATCCTCGCCGCCGTCGAGGAGGCCCGCTGATGCGCCGCTTCATGATCGCCCTGCTCGGTGGTGCGGGCGTGCTGCACTTCCTCAAGCCCGAGCCCTTCGACTCGATCGTGCCCGCCGGCCTGCCCGGCTCGGCGCGGGCCTACACCTATGCCTCGGGCGTGGCCGAGCTCGGCTGCGCCGCGGCGATGGCCTGCCCGGACGAGAAGGTGCGCCGCTACGGCGGCCTGGCCACCGCGGCGCTGATGACCGCGGTCTTCCCCGCGAACGTCGAGATGGCCCGCCAGTGGACCCGCGCGGGCAAGGGCCCGGCCTGGCTGGCCGTGGCCTACGGCCGGCTGCCCCTGCAGCTGCCGCTCATCTGGTCGGGTTGGTCAGTGTGGCGTTCGCCGCGCCGCTGACCACCACCGCGCGCACGGCGTCGGCCCCGATGCCGGCGGCCGTGCGCGTCCACAGCGCCGCCGTGTCCTCGGCGGCCCGCGCCGGCAGCTCGGCCGGCGCCACCTCGAACTCGTAGCCGGTGGCGGGGGAGGGCACCGGCGTATCCGCCTGCTCCAGCAGCGCGGTCAGCACGGCCGCGCGCCGGTCGCCGGCGGCGACCAGGGCGTCCTGGGGGCCCGCCCACGCCGCCGCCGAGGTCAGCCCGTAGCGCAGCGCCTGCTCCCAGGAGAGCAGCTCGCGCAGCGCCTCGGCGTCCTCTTCGGTCAGGCCCTCGACGGAGACGTCCTCGGGATCCGGAAGGGCCACGTCCGCGTCGACGGTCCCGTCCCCGGCGCCCTCGTCCGTGGCGCCGGGCTCGTTCTCGGCGACGGCGAGGTCCACCGCCTGGGCGGCGACGAGGTCCGCGGACTCCTCGGGGACCTCGTCGACGGCGTCGACGGTCGCCTTCAGCCCCGCCGGCACCACGCCGTCGGTGGTGCGCTCGACCGCGCAGCTCTCCGGCAGCGGCTCACCGCAGAGGCGCTCGACCTCGTCGAAGAGCTGGTCGGCCTGCTGCGCGCGCAGCAGGGAGTCGGACTCCTCGGCGGCGGCGAGCGTGCCGCGCGCCAGCTCGAGCACCGCGGCGTCGGGACGCGGGCCCAGGACCGAGCACGACGTCGCGCCGAACGCGCAGGCGGCGAGCACGGCGGCAGTCAGTGCCCGGGGGCGGGCGTTCAGACGGTGCGGGCGGGTGCGGCGGATGCGGGCGGGGGAGGTCACGAACCGGCATGCTACCCGCGGCGGATAGTGTTGGGGCCATGGCATTCCCGACCGTCGCAGAACTGTCCGAACTGCTCGCCCCCGCCGTCGCCGACTTCGGTCTCGACCTCGAGAACGTCAAGGCGACCCCCGCGGGCAAGAAGTCCGTCATCGCCGTCGCCGTCGACGCCGACGAGCGACCTGACCTCGACCGCCTCGAGGAGGTCTCCAAGAGGCTCTCCGACCTCCTCGACGCCGCCGAGGAACGCGGCGAGCTGCGCCTGGGCGCCGGCTACACGCTGCAGGTGACCACGCCGGGGATCGACACCCTGCTGACGGCCCCGCGCCACTGGCGGCGCAACCGCCACCGGCTCGTCGAGCTGACCGCGGAGGGGGAGACCCCGCAGACCTGGCGCATCGGGCCGCTCGACGCCGCCGAGGAGACCGTCGCGCTCGTCGGCGCGGACCTGTCGGTGCGCCTGCTCAAGGTGGCGGATTCACCGCGCGCGGTCGTTCAGGTAGAATTCTCCTCTGCCCCGGAGCAGGAGACCGAACTGACCGGGGCGGATTTTGAGTCGCTGAACACCGTCACGCGAAAGGACGACAAGTGAATATCGACATCGACGCGCTGCGCACGATCGAGAAGGACAAGGACATCCCCGTTGGGGACATGCTCGAGACGATCGCCGGGGCGCTGCTGGGCGCCTACCGCGAGTTCCGCGGGACCACAGCGACGGAGCGCTCCGCCGCCCGCGTCGACATCGACTCCGCCAGCGGCGACGTGGCCGTGATCGTCACCGAGCGTGACGAGGACGGCGAGGCCGTCGAGGAGTACGACGACACCCCCGCGAACTTCTCCCGCGTCGGCGCCCACGCCGTGCGCGAGGCCATCGTGCGCCGCCTGCGCGAGGCCGAGACCGGCCAGGCCTACGAGGCCTACCAGGAGATCGTCGGCACCGTGGTCAGCGGCGTCGTCCAGGCCGACGCCACGGCCAACGCCCGCGGCATCGTCGTCGTCGAGCTCGGCACCGAGCTCGACAGCCAGGACGGCATCCTGCTGCCCGCCGAGCAGATCCCGGGAGAGGAGCTCAAGCACGGCGACCGCGTGCGCACCTACGTCGTCGGCGTCTCCCGTGGCCCGCGCAACCTGCAGATCCAGCTCTCCCGCACCCACCCGGAGCTGATCCGCGGCCTGTTCGCCCTCGAGGTCCCCGAGATCGCCGAGGGTTCCGTCGAGGTCGTCGGCATCGCCCGCGAGGCGGGCCACCGGACCAAGATGGCCGTCGCCGGCAAGGTCAAGGGCCTCAACGCCAAGGGCGCCTGCATCGGCCCGCGCGGCCAGCGCGTGCGCAACGTCATGGCCGAGCTCGCCGGCGAGAAGATCGACATCATCGACTACTCGGAGGACCCGGCCACCTACGTCGGCAACGCCCTGGCCCCGTCCAAGGTCGTGCGCGTCGAGGTCACCGACGCCGAGGCGCACGCCGCCCGCGTGACCGTGCCGGACTACCAGCTCTCGCTGGCCATCGGCCGCGAGGGGCAGAACGCCCGTCTGGCCGCTCGCCTGACCGGCTGGAAGATCGACATCCACTCCGACATCGAGGAGTAGCCGCCGAGCGGCTTCAGCGAAGGCCCGTGACCCCGTGCAGACGCCGGGGCGCGGGCCGCACGCGTGTGTGCCCCGTGCAGACCCGGCACCCACCGGCCGGGAACCGAAGGGGTGAACCCCGCGAACTGCCGGTGAACGGACGCTGAACCCGCGCTGATGGCGCGGCCGTCCCCGGCGAGCGGGGGCGAGTACAGATTCGCCGATTCATGGCGTAGTATGTTCCGCGGCCCACGTGCGAGAAGAGAAGGAGCGGTACGGAAGAGAATGCCGGTACGTACCTGTGTCGCCACGCATCAGCGAAAGGCGGACACCGAACTGCTCCGGCTGGTCGTCGACCCCTCTGACCCGGACCGCATCATCCCCGATCCGCGCCGTCGCCTCCCCGGCCGCGGCGCCTGGATCACCCCCGATCTCGACGCACTGGACCTTGCTTGCCAGCGCCGTGCTATTCAGCGCGCGCTCAGGGTGTCCGCCGAAACGGACACCGGCCAGGTCCGCGAATACCTGGCCGATCCCGACCTGAAAAGGAAGACCGATCCCTGATGAGCACCCGATGAAGCATCAGCGATGAACATCATCAACACAGGCTGGGAGCCGGAAGGCAGGGACCTTCTCGGCTTCTAGCACAGAGTTAGAGGAGAGAAGTGCCCGGAAAGTTACGCGTACACGAGCTGGCCAAACAGCTCGGTGTAACCAGCAAGGAACTGCTCGCCACGCTTAAGGAGCAGGGCGAGTTCGTCAAGACCGCCTCGTCGACCATCGAACCGCCGGTGGTCCGCAAGATGCGTGGCATCTACGAGGCGAAGCAGCCGGAGAAGTCGGACCAGAAGTCCGCTCCGGCCAAGAAGCCTGCCCAGGGCAAGAAGCCCGGCCAGGCCCCGAAGCCCGGCCAGGCCGCCGCCAAGAAGGCCGCCCCGAAGCCGGGTCAGGCCCCGAAGCCCGGCCAGGCCGCCGCCAAGAAGGCCGCGCCCAAACCGGGTCAGGCCGCCCCGAAGCCGGGCCAGGCCCCCAAGCCCGGCCAGGCCCCCAAGCCCGGCCAGGCGGAGGCGAAGAAGGCCGCCCCCAAGCCGGGGCAGGGCCAGCACCACGGCGACGGCCACGGTCACGGCAAGTCCGCCCCGAAGCCGGGCGCGATGCCGCGTCCGCGCGGCGGCCAGCCCAAGCCGGGCCCGCGCCCGGGCGCCAAGGCGCCGCGCGTGGCCAACAACCCGTTCTCGACCGGCCGCAACGAGCGTCCGGCCCCGCGTCCGGGCGGCACCGGCGGCGCCAAGAAGCGCGCCTCCGGCTCCGGTTCCGGCGGTAACGGCGGCGGCAAGCGACCGACGCCGGCCATGATGCCCTCCCACCCGAGCCCCGGCCAGATGCCGGCGAAGTCCGCCACCGGCGGGCGCCGCGGCGGCCGTGGCGGTCGGCGTGGCGGCCCGGGCGGCCACGGTGGCCCTCCGGGTGGTTTCCGCGGCGGCCGGGGCGGTCGTCGTGGCGGTACCGCGGGTGCCTTCGGGCGTCCGGGTGGCCCGCCGCGTCGTCGTCGCAAGTCGAAGCGGCAGAAGCGGCACGAGTACGAGGCGATGAAGGCCCCGAAGGTCGTCGGCGGTGTGCACCTGCCCGACGGCCACGGCCAAACCCTGCGCCTGCGCCGCGGTGCCTCCCTGTCGGACTTCGCCGAGAAGATCGGCACCGAGGCCTCGTCGCTCGTCCAGGCGCTGTTCAACCTGGGCGAGATGGTCACCGCGACCGCCAGCGTCTCCGACGAGACGCTGCAGCTGCTCGGCGACGAGATGAACTACAAGGTGGAGGTCGTCTCCCCGGAGGACGAGGACCGCGAGCTCCTCGAGTCCTTCGACCTGCAGTTCGGTGAGGACGAGGGCACCGAGGACGACCTCGAGCGTCGTCCTCCGGTGGTCACCGTCATGGGCCACGTCGACCACGGCAAGACCCGCCTGCTGGACGCCATCCGTCACACCAACGTGGGCAAGGGCGAGGCCGGCGGTATCACCCAGGGCATCGGCGCCTACCAGGTCGACGTGGACGTCGACGACCGTGAGCGCACGATCACGTTCCTGGACACCCCGGGTCACGAGGCGTTCACCGCCATGCGTGCCCGTGGTGCCGAGTCGACGGATATCGCGGTCCTGGTGGTCGCGGCCGATGACGGCGTCATGCCGCAGACGGTTGAGGCGATCAACCACGCCAAGGCGGCCGACGTGCCGATCGTGGTCGCGGTCAACAAGATCGATAAGCCGGAGGCCCAGCCGGAGCGTATCCGCGGCCAGCTGACCGAGTACGGCCTGGTGCCGGAGGAGTACGGCGGCGACACCATGTTCGTCGACATCTCCGCCAAGCAGTCGCAGAACATCGACAAGCTGCTCGAGGCCGTCCTGCTGACCGCTGACGCGGCGCTGGACCTGCGCGCCAACCCGGAGATGGACGCCCAGGGTGTCGCCATCGAGGCGCACCTGGACCGCGGCCGTGGTCCGGTGGCCACCGTCATCGTCCAGCGCGGCACGCTGCGCGTCGGCGACTCCATCGTCGCCGGCGACACCTACGGTCGCGTGCGTCGCATGCTCGACGAGTACGGCGAGGACGTCGAGGAGGCTGGTCCGTCGCGGCCGGTCCAGGTCCAGGGCCTCAACGGGGTCCCGGGCGCCGGCGACAACCTGCTCGTCGTCGAGGACGACCGCGTGGCGCGTCAGATCGCCAACCAGCGTGACGCGCGCCGCCGTTCGGCCGAGGCCGCCAAGCGCCGCAAGCGCGTCTCCCTCGAGGACCTGGACAAGGTGCTCAAGGAGACCTCGACGCTCAACCTCATCCTCAAGGGCGACAACGCCGGTTCGGTGGAGGCCCTGGAGGACGCCCTGCTCAAGATCGAGGTGGACGACGAGGTCGAGCTGAACATCATCGACCGCGGCGTCGGTGCGGTCACGCAGACCAACGTCTCGCTGGCCGCCGCCTCGGACGCGGTGATCATCGCGTTCAACGTCCGCTCCGAGGGCAAGGCGACCGAGGAGGCGAACGCCGAGGGCGTGGACATCCGGTACTACACCGTGATCTACCAGGCCATCGACGAGGTCGAGGCCGCCCTGAAGGGCATGCTCAAGCCGGTCTACGAGGACCGCGACCTGGGCGAGGCGGAGATCCGCCAGCTGTTCAAGGCCTCCGCCGTCGGCCTCATCGCAGGCTGCATGGTCGAGACCGGCAAGGTCCGCCGTGGCGCGACCGTGCGCCTGGTCCGAGACGGCAACGTCATCGCGGAGAAGGCGACCATCGAGTCGCTGCGCCGCGGCAAGGACGACGCCACCGAGGTCACGGCCGGCTACGAGTGCGGCATGGTGCTCAGCTACCCGGACATCGCCGTCGGCGACAAGATCCAGGTCTTCGAGACCGTGGAGGTCCCGCGCGAGGCCTGATCGAAAGCCATCAGCGCGTGACCGGCAGGGCCGGTGCCGGCTCCCTCTGAACGGGGGCGGTCGCCGGCCCTCTTCGCATGCGAGCCTCCGGCTCGGGCGGGCTCGACCCGGGCCGGCGACCGGGCCGCGACCTGGTGGCTGCCCGCGGGCCGGGGCGGCTAGACTGGCGCGGTACTGAACTCCGCCACCGAAAGGGGACCGACCATGGCCGATTCCGCCCGCGCGGGCCGCATGGCCAAGCGCATCCAGACGATCGTCGCCACCGCTCTGGAGCGCGAGATCAAGGACCCCCGCGTCAACCTGGTGACGGTCACCGACACCCGCCTCACCGGCGACCTGCACGACGCCACCGTCTATTACACGGTGCGCGGCGAGGGCATCGACGACGAGCCCGACACCGAGCGGGCCGCCGCCGGCCTGGCCGCCGCCCGCGGCCAGCTGCGCAAGCTGGTCGGCGACCAGCTCAGCGTCCGCTTCACCCCGACGTTGAGCTTCGAGCTCGACGCCGTGCCGGAGTCGAGCGCGCGCATGGAGGAGCTTTTGGCCCGCGCCCGCGCTCGAGACGAGGAGCTGGCCCGCACCCGTGAGGGGGCGCGCCCGGCCGGCGACGCCGACCCCTACCGCCACGACGAGAACTGACGCCATGGCGTCCGCCACGCTTGCCGACGTCGCGTCGGCGATCCGTGGGGCGCGTACGGTCACCGTCGTCGCGCACCTGCGCCCCGACGCCGACGCCATCGGCTCGGTCACCGCGTCCGTCGCCGCGCTGCGACGCCTGGGGCTTACCGCCCGCGGCCAGATCGGCCAGGACGCGCCCATCGAGGCGCACCTGCTGACTATCCCCGGCGCCGACGAGGTCACCTGCTCGCGCGAGCTGCTGCCCGCCGAGCTCTACCTCGTGCTCGACTGCGCCTCCCTGGACCGCACCGGGTACCTGGCGGGCCAGCTCGAGGAGCGTGAGCACCAGGTCGTCTGCGTCGACCACCACGAGTCGAACCCCGGCTTCGGCGGGCTCAACCTGATCGTGCCGGAGGCCGAGTCGACCACGACGATCCTCGCGGACCTCTTCGCCGAGCTCGGCGTCGACGACACGGAGCCCGACATCGCCCACGGCCTCTACGCGGGGCTGGTCACCGACACCGGCAGCTTCCGCTGGGGTGGGGCGCGCATGCACGAGCTCGGCGGGCGCTGGCTGGCCGCCGGCCTAGACCCGCGCCGCATCGCCGCCGAGCTGATGGACGCCGTCAGCGTAGACGACCTGACGATGATCGGCCGCGTGCTGGCCACCAGCCGCATGCACGACGTCGACGGGCTCGGCGTGGCCGCCCTCGTCGCCGACTGCGCGGAGGTGCAGGGCCACCCGAAGTCCGTCCTCGAGGTCGTCATCGACATGGTTACCGCCGTGCGCGGGGCCACCGTGGCCGCCGTGCTCAAGGAGCTGCGCCCGGGACACTGGTCGGTCTCCCTGCGCGCCCCGCGTGCCGACGTCTCGCACCTGGCCGTCCACCTGGGCGGCGGCGGGCACCGCGCCTCGGCCGGCTACACCGCTCCGGGCACCGCCGAGTCCGTCATCGCCGAGCTGCTCGAGGGGGTGCGCGCGTGTCGCGGCGAGCTGTAGCGGAGCGGGGCGACCAGGCCCCCGAGGTCTCCGCGCGCACGATCTTCGGGCTGGCGCTGCCGGCCCTCGGCGTGCTCGCGGCCACCCCGCTCTACCTGCTGCTGGACACGGCCGTCGTCGGCCGCCTCGGCGGCTTCGAGCTGGCCGCCCTCGGCGCCGGCACCACCATCCAGGCGCAGGTGACCACCCAGCTGACCTTCCTCAGCTACGGCACCACCGCCCGGGCCTCCCGCCTCTACGGCGAGGGCCGGCGCTCCGCCGCCATCGCCGAGGGCGTGCAGGCGACCTGGGTCGCCGTCGGCGTCGGGCTGCTGCTCGCGCTGATCATCGAGCTGTTCGCGCCGGTCTTCGCCGGCTGGCTGACCGGCTCGCCGGACGTCGCCGCCGAGGCCGCGCACTGGATGAGCGTGGCCGCCCTGTCGATCCCGCTGACCCTGATCGTCATGGCGGGCAACGGCTGGCTGCGCGGCATCCAGGACACCCGCCGCCCGCTCT
The DNA here is from genome assembly GCF_030211955.1 of Corynebacterium frankenforstense. GTDB lineage: Bacteria > Actinomycetota > Actinomycetes > Mycobacteriales > Mycobacteriaceae > Corynebacterium > Corynebacterium frankenforstense_A. Next base: position 206,155 of record NZ_JASODI010000002.1, read on the forward strand.
ACTTCACGCTGGCCGGCGTCCTCCCGGGCGCGGTGCTCGTGCCCTACCTGGTCGGGCACTTCGGCCTGGTCGGCTCCGCGTGGGCCAACGTCACCGGGACGTTCATCACCGCCTGCTGTTTCCTGGTCGCGCTGGTGCGCAGCCACCGCGGCGACTGGCGCCCGCGCTGGCCGGTCATCCGCCGCCAGCTCGTGCTCGGCCGCGACCTCATCGTGCGCTCGGCGAGCTTCCAGGTAGCCTTTCTCTCCGCCGCCGCGGTGGCCGCCCGCTTCGGCACCGCCTCCCTGGCCGCCCACCAGGTGATGCTCCAGCTGTGGAACTTCATCACGCTGGTGCTCGACTCCTTGGCCATCGCCGCGCAGACGCTGACCGGCGCCGCACTCGGCCGCGGCACCGTGGCGGCCGCCCGGCGCACCGGCCGGCGCATCACGGGCTACTCCGTGGTCTTCGCCGGCGTGCTCGGCGTCGTCTTCGCGCTCGGCGCCGGCGTGATCCCGCGGATCTTCACCTCGGACGCGGCGGTGCTCGAGGCCATCGCCGGGCCCTGGTGGCTGATGATCGTCATGATCGTCATGGGCGGGGTGGTCTTCGCCCTGGACGGGGTGCTGCTGGGCGCCTCCGACGCGGTCTTCCTGCGCAACGCGACCATCCTCGCCGTGCTACTGGGCTTTTTGCCCGGGGTGTGGATCTCCTTCGCCGTCGACGGCGGGCTGACCGGCGTGTGGTGTGGCCTGGTGGCCTTCATCGGGCTGCGCATGGCCGCCGTGTGGTGGCGCTTCCGGTCCATGAAGTGGGCGGTGACCTAGACCGGTGGTGGCACGCACGCTCTGGGCGGTCTCGGACCTGCACGCCGCGGTGCGCGCGAACCGCGCCCGCCTGGCGGAGCTGAGCCCCGACAACCCGCGCGACTGGTTGATCGTCGCCGGCGACGTCGCCGAGCGCCCGGCGGTGGTCACCGACATCCTCGCCGAGCTCGCCGCGCGCTATGCCAAGGTGATCTGGGTGCCCGGCAACCACGAGCTGTTCGCCCGCTCGACGGACCGCGCCCGCGGCCGCCAGCGCTACGACGAGCTCGTCCAGGCCTGCCGCGGACTCGGCGTGGTCACCCCGGAGGACCGCTACCCGGTCTTCGACGGGGTGACCGTCTGCCCCCTTTTCACGCTCTACGACTACTCCTTCCGGGTGGCCGGCCTGTCGGTGGAGGAGGCCCTGGCCCGGGCGCGCGCCCGCCAGATCGTCATGACCGACGAGTACTCGATCGCCCCCTTCGTCGACGTGCGCGCCTGGTGCTGGGACCGCCTGGCCTACTCGGTGCGCCGGCTCTCCCGGGTCACCGGCCCGACCGTACTGGTCAACCACTGGCCCCTCGTCCAGGAGCCGACGCTGCGCATGGCGCTGCCCGAGCTGGCCCTGTGGTGCGGCACCCGGCACACCCGCGACTGGGCGCGCCGGTACAACGCCCGCGCGGTCGTCTACGGCCACCTGCACATGCCCGGCACGGTCACCGTCGACGGCGTCGCGCACCACGAGGTCTCGCTCGGCTACCCACGCGAGTGGCGCCCGCGCCGCGGCCTCGCGCGGTCCTGGCCGTACCCGTTACTGCGGGAGAGGGACGCCTCATGAGCCACCACGGTCTCTTCGCCCCGGGCCTCTTCCCGGAGGCGGCCTCATACTGCTACGTCATCACGGAGAAGGCGCCCTCCAGGCCGAGCCTGGAGAACTACCTGAACCTGCACCCGCTCGAGCAGGGCCTCGTCTCGCACGCCGTGGCCAAACGCAAGGCCGAATTCGGCGACGCCCGCTGGTGCGCCCACACCGCCCTGGCGGATCTGGGCGGGCCGGCGGACCCGATTCTGCGCGGCGAGCGGGGCATGCCCCTGTGGCCAGCCGGCTACACCGGCTCGATCACCCACACCGACGGGCTGCGCGCGGCGGTGGCTGTGGCGCGCTCCCGCGCGGTCTCCGTCGGCCTCGACGCCGAGCCCAATGAGGCGCTCGGCGACGACGTGCTCGGCGCCATCGCCCGGCCCGGGGAGCTCTCCCGGCTCGAGCGGCTGCGTGCCGCCGGGGTGGCCAACCCGGACCGGCTGCTCTTCTGCGCCAAGGAGGCCACCTACAAGGCCTGGTTCCCGCTGACGCGGCGCTTCCTCGAGTTCGACCAGGCGGAGATCGATCTGCGCGCCGACGGCACGTTCATCTCCTACCTGCTGGTGCGCCCCACACCCGTCGCCCTCATCGAGGGCCGCTGGGTGGAGGCCGCGGGCTACGTGGTCGCCACCACCGCGGTGCGCCGGGTGGTCTCCCGGCGCTACCTGCACCGGTGAGGCGCGCTGGGCAGGGCGACGTTGCTGGGGCAAAACATACAGCGTTGGCGCATGTTTCCCGAACCCGTTGCGAAGACCTCCAGGTCTCTGTAGTATACTTCACTAAAAATTTCGTAGGGGAGGAAGATTACATGAATATGCCTCTGCACAACGGTTCCTATCCCAGGTCACAGTGGTGGTCTTGGCGATCTCAGTATTGACTGGGTCGGGTCTTGGTGTCGCTGGGAACGCGGTTGCGGAAGAGGTTGTGGCCAGTGGAAGCTGCGCGAGTGTCGCGGAGGTGAGCAACGAGCCGATGGGCGCAGAGACGGTGGAACGTGAGATCCAGTATCTTCAGGGCAGTACTGTGCTGGAGCAAGCGGACTTGGCTTCACTCGGGTCCTACGAGAACCACATTGGGGCTGTCATTCAGACTGACTCGGGGGGAGAAACTGCACGCTGTGGCGGGACGTGACGAAAATGATGCAATTACGGTAGTCAGGCCGCTCAGCGGGGCGGATGGCGTAAGAGTCATCAAGTCCTCAAATCAGAACGGCTCACTGGTCGTGGATGAGGTTAGCCAGCACGGGGCGATGCTCTTGAACTCTGGGCACTGTGCCAGGTTTGATCAAGGCTGCCTGGACCGTGTGAAGGAGGATAGATGTGCTAGGGGGGAATTGTGGCTGGGCGTTTTGGAATCCAGTTGTGATGGGTGCCTGCCTTTTCGCACAGTGCATGACGCTGTACTACAACTGCTGTGAGGAGTTCAACGCGTCGGACCCGACCGATCCGGACTGACGGCCGGCGGGAGAGGAAGGTGGACCGTGGTCAGCAGATCTCTGCTCTATCCGGCCGGTGCATCCGTGGCCTTCGCGTTGGCCGTGACAACGGTGCTCAGGTACGTCGGTAGCTCAGCGGGCTACGTGAATCAGCCCCAGGCACTGTTGAGCGTCACCGCACTGTGTTGTATGGGGCTCGCCTGTGCCGACATCGCGCTCTCCGCGATCGCCGCAGGGTCTCGGGAACAGCGGTGGCGCCGCTGTGGCCGAATTGTTTCGGCCGGTGCAGCTATCGCTGCCGCAGTGGTCGCTGCGGCAATGGAATTCTGGAATTTCGAAGCGTTTTGGGCGATGATTCTCGGGGTCTTCATCTATTCGGGTGTTCTCGTCTGGAAACGGGGTTCGGGCTCTTTCCGGAAACCGCGAGGGGCGCCAGACGGAACGGCGGACGCTCAGTGAGGTTTTCGGGTCGGCAGGTGGCGGCCACCCGCCTCACGTCAGTGTCGACGGGCGCGCCACGAAGACCGTGGCCAGGCGCCTGCCCTTCTCGCGCACCAGGGCGACCGCCCGGCCGTCCGGGCCCACCGCCGCGTGCACCCCGGCAAGCCCGCGGGGCTCGAGCCACTTGCCCTGCGCCAGTGCCGCGTACTCCTCGTCGGTCACCTCGAGCGCCCGGTAGCAGCGCTTCAGCGCCTCGTCGAGGCTCAGCGACAGCCGGGGCCGCTCGGCGAGCTCCTCCAGCGTGACCGCGTCGGCCAGCGAGAACGTCCCCAGCTCCGTGCGCCTCAGCCGGGTCAGGTGCCCGCCGAGGTCGCGGGCCAGCGCCCGGATGTAGGTGCCCGAGGAACAGTCGACCTCCACGTCGACGTCGTCGCCGCGGCGCTCAAGCACCTCGAAGCGGCTGACGGTCACCGGGCGGGCGGGGATCTCGACGGCCTCGCCGTCGCGCACCCGGGCGTAGGCCCGTTTGCCGTCGATCTTGATCGCCGAGACCGCCGCGGGAACCTGCATGATCTCGCCGGTGAGCTTTCGCACCCCGGCCGCCAGCGCGGCGTCGTCAAGCGGGCGCGTGCGCCCGGTCACCTCGCCCTCGGCGTCGTCGGTGTCGGTGCGCACGCCCAGGCGCACCGTCGCGGCATACGACTTCGTCGCCGCGGTCAGGTGCGCCAGGAACTTCGTGCCGCGGTTGACGCCGAGCACGAGCACGCCGGTGGCCATCGGGTCCAGCGTGCCGGCGTGGCCGACCTTGCGGGTGCCCAGCGCGCGGCGCACGCGGGCGACGACGTCGTGGGAGGACATCCCGGCCGGCTTGTCCACGACCACGAGGCCGGAGTCGGCCAGGGGGTCGGTGGAGGCGGCGGGGGAGGAGGAAGCAGTCATGGGCACGAGTCTAGAAAGCGTGCGTGATGCTCTAGTCTGGTGGGCGTGACTGTGTGGTACGGAATGACCAGTGTGCCCTCCGATCTGGCCGGATGCGTGGTGACCGTCGGCGTCTTCGACGGCGTGCACCGCGGCCACCGTGCGCTGATCGAGGCGGCGGTGCGCCGCGCCCGCGAGCTCGGCGTGCCCGCGGTGATGTGCACCTTCGACCCGCACCCGATCTCCGTTTTCCTGCCGGACAAGGCGCCCACGCAGCTGACCAGCCTCGACGAGCGCGTCCGGCTGGCCGGTGAGCTCGGTGTCGACGACGTGCTGGTGGTCAACTTCACCCACGAGCTCGCCGGGCTCGACGCCCGGCACTACTTCCGCTCGTTGATCTGCGACGTCCTGCGCGCCCGCGCCGTCTTCGTGGGCGAGAACTTCACCTTCGGCCGCGACGCGGCCGGCACCTCGCAGACGCTGCGGGAGCTGGGCGACGAGTACGGCGTGGAGGTCGAGGTAGTCGACCTCGTCCACGACGGCGGGCGCCGGCTGTGCTCCTCGTTGGTGCGCGAGTACCTCGCCGCCGGCGACGTCGCGGGCGCGGACTGGGTGCTCGGCCGCGACTTCTCCGTCACCGCCAAGATCGTGCACGGCGCCGGGCGCGGGGGAGCCCAGCTGGGCTACCCGACGGCCAACCAGTACTTCCCGGAGTCGATGGCGCTGCCCGCCGACGGCGTCTACGCCGGCTGGCTCACCGTCGTCGACGAGGGCCCCGTCGACGGCGACATGGAGCCCGGGGTGCGCTACCCGGCGGCGATCTCCGTGGGCACCAACCCGACCTTCGGCGAGGACCCGCGCAGCGTGGAGAGTTTCGTCATCGGCCGCGACGCGGACCTCTACGGGCACACCGCCCGCGTCGAGTTCGTCGCCCACCTGCGCGACATGGTCAAGTTCAACGGCGTCGACGAGCTGCTCGAGGCGATGGGCCGCGACGTCGAGCGCGCCAGGGAGCTCCTCGGGGTCGACTGAGCCGCGCGGTGACGGCGGTTAGACTGGGGCGCCATGACGAAGAAGATCATCCTGGACCTGGACACCGGCGTCGACGACGCCCTCGCGCTCGCCTACGCCCTCGGCTCGCCGGAGCTCGAGCTCATCGGCGTGACCGGCACCTACGGCAACGTGCTCGTCGAGCAGGGCGTGGCCAACGACCTCGCGCTGCTGGACCTCTTCGGCCACCCCGAGGTGCCCGTCTACGCCGGACTGCCGCACGCCAGCGACCGCGACGGCTTCGAGGTCCTGGAGATCTCCTCGTTCATCCACGGCGCCAACGGCGTCGGCGACGTCGAGCTGCCCGCCTCCGGGCGCAGCCCCGAGGAGAAGCCCGCCGTGGACTTCCTCGTCGAGTCGGTGCGCGAGTACGGCGACGACCTGGTCATCGTGCCCACCGGCCCGTCGACCAACATCGCGGCGGCCATCGAGGCCGACCCGGAGTTCGCCGAGAAGGCCCACATCGTGCTCATGGGCGGCGCCCTGATCGTGCCCGGCAACGTCAGCGCCTGGGCCGAGGCCAACATCAACCAGGACCCGGCGGCCAGTGACCTGATGTTCCGCCGTGCCAGGGACGTCACCATGGTCGGCCTGGACGTGACCCTGCAGACCCTGCTGACCTACGAGGACACCGCCAAGTGGCGCGAGCTGGGCACCGAGGCGGCCACCAAGCTGGCCGACATCACGGACTACTACATCAAGGCCTACGAGACGACGGCCCCCTACCTGGGCGGCTGCGGCCTGCACGACCCGCTGGCCGTCGGCGTGGCCGTCGACGAGTCCCTGGTTGACCTGCTGCCCGTCAACATGAAGGTCGACACCGAGGGCGAGACCCGCGGGCGCACCATCGGCGACGAGGAGCGCCTCTCCGAGAAGGACAAGACCGCGCGCGTGGCCGTCGGCGTCGACGCCGAGCGATTCCTGGCTGAGCTCATGGAGCGCATCGGCCGCGTCCTCGCGGATTAGCGGACCCGTCGGCCCCGGATTAGGTCGCCCGCCCGGGGCCGTGTTAGCCTGGTCGACGGTCTTTGACGCGACTGCGGTCCACAGCAGTCCGACCCGCCCGCCGCGCGCCGGCCTGAAGCCGCCGCCGCGGGCAGCACTTTCATGTGGACTGAAATAAGAGGAGATTCTCTCATGGCTCTGAGCACCGAGAAGAAGCGCGAGATCCTGTCCGAGTTCGGCCTGCACGAGACCGACACCGGCTCCCCGGAGGCCCAGGTGGCCCTCCTGACCGAGCGCATCACCAACCTGACCGAGCACCTGAAGACGCACCACCACGACCACCACTCGCGTCGTGGCCTGCTGCTCATGGTCGGTCGTCGCCGCGGCCTGCTGAAGTACCTGGCCGAGACCAACATCGACCGCTACCGCGACCTGATCAAGCGTCTGGGCCTGCGCCGCTAGGCTCCACCCGCTTGCAAGACCCTGTCACCCACCCAGTGGGCGGCGGGGTCTTCGCGTACCCGGGTGATACAGTGGTCGGCGTCGTAAGCAGAGACTATGCACAGCACACGACCGGCGGCACCGATGATCGCCGTACCACGATCCCTAAGGAGGGGACCTTTCTTGGCTAAGAAGAACGTCCGCAGCAACCAGCCGAAGCCCGACAACAGCATCGAGTTCGACTACGTTGACGAGGACGAGACCATCCCCGCGGTCACCGCGGTCCTGGACAACGGCGATTTCGGCACCCGCGAGATCACGTTCGAGACCGGTCAGCTGGCCCGCCAGGCCGGCGGCTCGGTGACGACCTACCTCGACGAGGACACGATGCTGCTGGCCACGACCACCGCGTCGTCCAAGCCGCGCGAGGGCATCGACTTCTTCCCGCTGACCGTCGACGTGGAGGAGCGGATGTACGCCGCCGGGCGCATCCCGGGCTCCTTCTTCCGCCGCGAGGGCCGCCCCTCGACCGACGCGATCCTGGCCTGCCGCCTGATCGACCGCCCGCTGCGCCCGACCTTCGTCAAGGGCCTGCGCAACGAGGTCCAGGTCGTCATCACCGTCATGTCCCAGGACCCGGACGAGTTCTACGACGTGGTTGCCATCAACGGCGCCTCGGCCGCCACCCAGCTGTCCGGCCTGCCGGTCTCCGGCCCGGTCGGCGGCGTGCGCATGGCGCTGATCGTCGACGAGGACCACGAGGACGGCCAGTGGGTCGCCTTCCCGAACGCCGAGCAGCACGAGAACGCCCTGTTCGAGCTCGTCGTCGCCGGCCGCATCGTCGAGCGCGAGGAGAACGGCCGCACCGTCGAGGACGTCGCCGTGATGATGGTCGAGGCCGGCGCCGGTGAGCACGTCGTCGCCCGCGTCGATGACGGCGCCCCGGCCCCGACCGAGGAGGTCGTCGCCGGCGGTCTCGAGGCCGCCAAGCCCTTCATCGAGACCCTGTGCCGTGCCCAGTCCGACCTGACCGAGCGCGCGGGCAAGGACACCCACGAGTTCCCGCTCTTCCCGGACTACACCGACGAGGTGTTCAAGAAGGTTGAGAAGAAGTCGGCCAAGAAGCTGCGCGAGCTGCTGACCATCCCGGGCAAGCAGGACCGCGACGACGCGACCAACGAGTACATGGTCGAGGTCGAGCGCCAGCTGCTCGGCGACGAGCCGGACGCCGACGAGGCCAAGGCCGTGCGCGCCGCCTACAACGCGCTGATGAAGCAGATCGTGCGCTCGATGATCCTGCGCGACGGCTTCCGCATCGACGGCCGCGCCACCACGGACATCCGCGACCTGGGCGTCGAGGTCGACCTCGTCCCGCGCGCCCACGGCTCCGCGCTCTTCGAACGCGGCGAGACCCAGATCCTGGGCGTGACCACCCTGGACATGCTCAAGATGGAGCAGCACATCGACTCGCTGTCCCCGGTGACCTCGAAGCGCTACATCCACCACTACAACTTCCCGCCGTACTCCACCGGCGAGACCGGGCGTGTGGGCTCCCCGAAGCGCCGCGAGATCGGCCACGGCGCGCTCGCCGAGCGTGCCCTGCTGCCGGTGATCCCCTCGCGAGAGGAGTTCCCCTACGCGATCCGCCAGGTCTCCGAGGCCCTGGGTTCCAACGGCTCGACCTCGATGGGTTCCGTGTGCGCCTCGACGCTGTCCCTGCTCAACGCGGGTGTGCCGCTGAAGGCCCCGGTCGCCGGCATCGCCATGGGCCTGGTCTCCGGTGAGGTCGACGGCGAGACCGAGTACGTCGCGCTGACCGACATCCTCGGCGCCGAGGACGCCTTCGGCGACATGGACTTCAAGGTCGCCGGCACCGCCGAATTCGTCACCGCCCTGCAGCTGGACACCAAGCTCGACGGCATCCCCTCGAAGGTCCTGGCCGCCGCGCTGCGCCAGGCACGCGAGGCCCGCCACACCATCCTGGACACGATGGCCGAGGTCATCGACGGCCCGGACGAGATGAGCGACTACGCCCCGCGCATCGAGACGCTGTCCGTCCCGGTCAACAAGATCGGTGAACTGATCGGCCCGAAGGGCAAGACGATCAACGCGATCACCGACGAGACCGGCGCCGACGTCTCCATCGAGGACGACGGCACCGTCTACGTCTCCGCGACCGGCGGCAAGGCCGCCGAGGCCGCGATCGAGAAGATCAACGCCATCGCCAACCCGCAGCTGCCCAAGGTCGGCGAGCGCTACCTGGGCACCGTGGTCAAGACGGTCGCCTTCGGCGCCTTCGTCTCCCTGACCCCGGGCCGCGACGGCCTGATCCACATCTCGAAGCTCGGCGGCGACAAGCGCATCGACAAGGTCGAGGACGTCATCAACGTCGGCGACACTGTCGAGGTCGAGATCGCCGACATCGACAACCGCGGCAAGATCTCCCTGGTCCCGGTCGACGAGGACTGAGCACCCACCGCAAGTTAAATTGCCGACGTCGCGCAGCGCGACGTCGGCAATTTTTGTTCCTGTCGGCGGTGGTGCCGGTCCCGCCAGGGGCCGGCACGCCCGGGGGCGTCACGACTGGAAGTCGATGACCAGGCGGGTGGGGTTCTGCAGTGTGGTGACCGTGTAGGGGCGCTCGCGGTCCAGGCCGATGACGTACTGGGCGTCGGCCTCGAAGGTGCCGGTGTCCTTCACACCGGCGATGTAGCCGGCGGCCCCGGCGACGGGGCCGGGCGGGGGACCCTCGAGATCCATCTTCACGCCGTGGATCATCACCACGAGCGCGACGTTTCCGGGGTACTCGACGGGGAAGCCGGAACCCTGCTGGGCGGGCTCCTTCGAGTAGGACGTGTGATAGCCCGGGTCGCCGGCGCCGTCGCCGTCGAACTCGAAGACCACGCGGTCGTAGCCGTCGTGCTCGCCGACGCGGGTGTCGACGATGTTGAGGCTGTCCATTTTGGTGGGCATGTGCTCCTTGTCCGCGGTGCCCGCCGCGGCGAAGGCCGCCGCGTCCGGCGAGTCGTCGGCGGGGGTCTCAGCGGGGGCCTCGGCGGCCTGGCTGGTCGAGGGCGCGGACTGCGTCTCGGGGGAGGCGGCGATGGTGGTCAGTTCGGCCTGGGTGGAGGTCGTCTCCGCCTCGCCGTCATCGCTCGAGCAGCCTGTGAGCACCAGGGCGGTGGCCCCGAGAGCGGCGACGACGGCTGTGGTGCGGTGGTGGTCGCGGTGAGGATGTGCTCTCAGTGTCATAAGGCCAGGGTACGCGAGGGGAGCGCCGGACGCGGACGAACGGTGTGCCTGGCCTAGACTGTCGGGGCAGAAGGACGTTGGACCCGATCGATCGAGGAGGACACTAATGACGGTCAAGGTGGGAGTGCTCGGCGCGCAGGGGCGCGTCGGCTCGGTGATGGCCCAGGCCGTGCGCGACGCGGAGGACCTGGAGCTGGTCGCGGAGGTCGACCACGACGACGACCTTCAGGTGCTCGTCGACAGCGGCGCGGAGGTCGTCATCGACTTCACTGTGCCGGACGCCGTGATGGGCAACCTCGAGTTCTGCGTCAACCACGGCATCCACGCCGTGGTGGGCACCACCGGCTTCACCGCCGAGCGCATCGAGAAGGTGCGCTCCTGGTGCGGGGCCAACCCGGCCACCGGCGTGCTCATCGCGCCGAACTTCGCCGTCTCCGCGGTGCTGACCATGGCCTTCGCCCGCCACGCCGCCCGCTTCTTCGACTCGGCCGAGGTCGTGGAGTTCCACCACCCGAACAAGCTGGACGCCCCCTCGGGCACCGCCGTGCACACCGCCGAGGGCATCGCCGCGGTCCGCCGCGAGGCCGGCATGCCCCCGGCCCCCGACGCGACCGCCCAGGCGCTCGACGGCGCCCGCGGCGCCGACGTCGACGGGGTGCCGGTGCACGCCGTGCGCATGCAGGGCATGAACGCCCACGAGGAGGTCATCTTCGGCTCGCAGGGCCAGACCCTGACCATCCGCCAGGACTCTTACGACCGCACCTCCTTCGTTCCCGGCGTGCTGCTGGGTGTCCGCGAGATCGCCGCCCACCCGGGCCTGACCGTCGGACTCGACTCCTACCTGGGGCTGTAGAACGTGGCACGTTCCGCTTCGCTCGACGTGCAGCTGATCGCCTGCACCAGTTTCACCCCGCCGGCCGACGTCGACTGGTTCGCCGACGAGACGGCCACCGACGCCGAGGCGCTCATCGAGTTCGCCGGGCGCGCCTGCTACGAGACCTTCGACAAGCCGAACCCGCGCACCCGCGCCAACGCCGCCTACCTGCACCACGTGCTCGAGGTCGGCCACACCGCGCTGCTCGAGCACGCCACGGCGACGCTCTACGTGCGCGGCCTGTCGCGCTCGGCCAGCCATGAGCTGGTGCGCCACCGCCACTTCTCCTTCTCCCAGCTCTCGCAGCGCTTCGTGCACGCAGGCGACGCGGAGGTGGTGGTCCCGCCGCTGATCGCGGAGGACGAGGAGCTCAACCGGCTGATGATGCGCGCCGTCGACGAGTCGCGCTTCGCCTACAACGAGCTACTCGACGCCCTCGAGGAGCGCCTCGACGGCGAGCCGAACGCGCTGCTGCGCAAGAAGCAGGCCCGGCAGGCCGCCCGCGCGGTGCTGCCCAACGCCACCGAGACCCGGCTCCTGGTCACCGGCAACTTCCGCGCCTGGCGCCACTTCATCGGCATGCGCGCCACCGAGCACGCCGACGTCGAGATCCGGTCCCTGGCCGTGGCCTGCCTGAAGCTGCTGCGCGAGAACGCCCCCGTGGTCTTCTCCGACTTCGAGATCGCCGAGCTCGCCGACGGCTCCGAGATGGCCACCAGCCCCTACGTCACCGACTTCTGAGTCGGCGCCCCTCGGGGGCGGGGCGGGGTGCCGTCAAGGGGAGCGGGGGTACCGGTCGGGGGACAGGCGGCGCGCCCGGGGCGGGCTGGTGCGGCCCCGGAGGCGCGAGCCAGGTACTCTGTTGCCCATGAGTACAGGTTTGACAGCTAAGAACGGTGCCGACGTCTTCGGCACCGTCTGCGTCGCGATGGTCACGCCGTTCGACGCGGACGGGAACCTCGACCTCGAGGCCGGCCGCAAGCTCGCGGCCCACCTCGTCGACAAGGGGTGCGACGGCCTGGTACTCGCCGGCACGACCGGCGAGTCGCCGACCACCACCGTCGAGGAGAAGCTGTCCCTGCTCAAGGCGGTCAAGGACGAGGTGGGCGACCGCGCCCGCATCATCGCCGGCGCGGGCACGAACAACACCCGCGCCTCGGTCGAGCTGGCCAAGGCCTCCGCCGAGGCCGGCGCCGACACGCTGCTCGTGGTCACGCCCTACTACTCGAAGCCCTCTCAGGAGGGTGTCTACCTGCACTTCAAGGCGGTGGCCGCGGCCACCGACCTGCCGGTGTGCCTCTACGACATCCCCGGTCGATCCGGCATCCCGATCACCTCGGAGACCATCCGTCGCCTCGCCGAGCTGGACACCGTCCAGGCCGTCAAGGACGCCAAGGGTAACGTCTCCGCCGCGACCCGCCTCATCGGCGAGACCGGCCTGGCCTGGTACTCGGGGGACGACCCCCTGAACCTGCCGTGGCTGTCCGTCGGCGCGAGCGGTTTCATCTCCGTGATCGGGCACGTCGCCCCCGCGCAGCTGCGCGAGATCTACGACGCCTTCGACAACGGCGACCTCGTCCGTGCCCGCACCATCAACGCCCAACTGAATCCGCTGGTCCAGGCGCAGGCCCGTCTGGGCGGCGTCGCCATGGCCAAGGCCGCCCTGCGTCTGCAGGGCATCGAGGTCGGCGATCCGCGCCTCCCCATCCCTGCCCCCACGGCGGCTGAGGTGGACCAGCTCCGAGAAGACATGCAGAAAGCTGGAGTCCTATAAATATGAGTGAGACCCGTAACCGCGCCCGGAAGGTGACCCGCAAGGCCGGTCCGCCGGAGCAGAACTCCGACGCCGCGCCCGCCTTCAAGGCGCCCGCCGGCGACGGCGGTAACGGTAACGGCAACGGCCACGGCAAGAACGGTGGCGGTGGCAACGGTGGCAACGGCCACGCGAACGGCAACCACGGCAACGGCCGCGGCAACGGCGGCAACGGCCGCGGCAACCGCAAGGGCCGCGGCCGTCGCGGCGGCCGGGGCGGCAACCGCGGCCAGCGCAACCCCGTGAAGTCGATGCAGGGTGCCGACCTGACCAAGCGTCTGCCGGAGCCGCCGAAGGCCCCGAAGAACGGCCTGCGCATCTACGCGCTGGGCGGCATCTCCGAGATCGGCCGCAACATGACGGTCTTCGAGTACAACAACCGCATCCTCATCGTGGACTGCGGCGTGCTCTTCCCGTCCTCCGGCGAGCCGGGCGTGGACCTGATCCTGCCCGACTTCGGCCCCATCGAGGATAAGCTGGACCGCGTCGAAGCCCTGGTGATCACCCACGGTCACGAGGACCACATCGGCGCCATCCCGTGGCTGCTCAAGCTGCGCCCGAACCTGCCGATCATCGGCAGCAAATTCACGCTGGCCCTGATCGCCGCCAAGTGCAAGGAGCACCGTCAGCGTCCGAAGCTGATCGAGGTCTCGGACACCTCCGAGGAGAACCGCGGGCCGTTCAACCTGCGCTTTTGGAACGTCAACCACTCGATCCCGGACTGCCTGGGCATCGTCATCAAGACGGGCGCCGGCCTGGTCATCCACACCGGCGACATCAAGCTGGACCAGACCCCGACCGGCGGTAAGCCGACCGACCTGCCGGCGCTGTCGCGCTTCGGCGACGAGGGCGTCGACCTGATGCTCTGCGACTCGACGAACTCGACCACCCCGGGTGTCTCCGCCTCCGAGGCCGAGATCCGCCCGACCCTCAAGCGCCTGATCACCGAGGCCAAGCAGCGCATCATCCTCGCGTCCTTCGCCTCGAACGTCTACCGCGTGCAGGCCGCCGTCGACGCCGCCGTGGCCGCCGGCCGCAAGGTCGCCTTCAACGGCCGCTCGATGATCCGCAACATGGAGATCGCCGAGCGCATGGGCTACCTCAAGGCCCCGCGCGGCACCATCGTCTCCATCGACGACGCCGCCAAGATGGCCCCGCACAAGGTCGTGCTGATCACCACCGGCACCCAGGGCGAGCCGATGGCCGCCCTGTCGCGCATGGCCCGCCGTGAGCACCGCCAGATCACCGTCCGCGACGGCGACCTGATCATCCTGTCCTCGTCGCTGGTCCCCGGCAACGAGGAGGCCGTCTTCGGCGTGATCAACATGCTCGCGCAGATCGGCGCGACCGTGGTGACCAGCCGCGACGCGAAGGTGCACACCTCCGGCCACGGCTACGCCGGCGAGCTGCTCTTCCTCTGGAACGCCGCCCGCCCGCGCAACGCCATGCCGGTCCACGGCGAGTGGCGCCACCTGCGCGCCAACAAGGAGTTGGCCATCTCGACCGGCGTGCCCGAGGACCGCACGGTGCTCGCGCAGAACGGCGTCGTCGTCGACCTGGTCGACGGCCGCGCCCGCGTCGTCGGCCAGATCCCGGTCGGCCACCTCTACGTGGACGGCACCACCATGGGCGAGGTCGACGCCGACGTGCTCGCCGACCGCACCTCGCTGGGCACCGGAGGAGTGGTCGACATCACCGCCGTGATCGACAACCGCACCGGCCGCCTGCTCGAGGCGCCCCTGGTCCAGACCAAGGGCTTCTCCGAGGACGACCGCGGCGTGGTCCCGGAGGTCCGCGAGCTCGTCGAGAACACGATGAACGACCTCGCGGCCGAGGGCGAGAACGACCCCTACCGCATGGTCCGCCAGCTGCGCCGCAAGGTCTCCCGCTTCGTGGAGCAGAAGTGGCGCCGCGAGCCGATGGTGCTGCCGACGGTCATCCCGATGACCGGCGAGCCGGACGAGCCCGTCACCGACGAGGACATCGAGGCCTCCCGGGAGTCGCTCTAAGCGGCGGTAGGGTGGGGCCATGACTTTCGCCATGGCTGAACGCCGCCGTCTGGCCGAGCTCCTGCTGGAGCTCGGACCGGACGCCCCCACGCTCTGCGAGGGCTGGACCACCCGAGACCTCGCCGCGCACCTCTGGGTGCGCGAACACCGCCCGGACGCGGCGGCGGGAATGTTCCTGCCGCCCGCGTCCGGGCATCTGCGTAACGTGACCGCCGACGTGCTCGGCGGCGACTACGCGCAGACCGTGCGCGACTGGGCCGCCGGCGCCCCGCGCTGGAACCCGATGCACTGGCTGGACCGGGCGGTCAACACCGCCGAGAACTTCGTCCACCACGAGGACGTCCGTCGCGCCGACGGCACCGCCCGCCCGCGCGACTTCTCCCGCGTGGTCGACGACGAGCTGTGGGCTGCCGTGGGCCGGATGGGCACCATGCTGCTGCGCTCCTCGGGAAAGCCCGTCATCCTCACCGCCCCGGGGCGCACGCACGTGGTCGCCGCCCGGGGCCGCGGGGTCGCCGAGCAGGGCGACGACGTCGTGCGGGTGACCGGCGAGCCCGGCGAGCTGCTGCTGTGGGCGTTCGGCCGCGACGCCGTCGACGTCGAGATCGGCGGCGACGAGGCCGCGGTCAATCGATCAAGCCTCTGAACTTTACCTCCCGACACCCCGTGTGTCTGGTGTGAATGGTGGGGCACCGGCAACTAGAGTGAACGGCATGACAGTGAGCAGTTCCACGCACCGTTCGGAGCGGACGGCCCGCTCGGGTCCGTCGACGCGCCGGCCCCCGCGGGCCCGGCGTCGCGACCGTGACCCCGGCACGACCACCACGTCCGCCTTCCGCGCTGCCGACACCTCCGAAGAGAGGACCGGCAGCGCCTTTCGCGCTGTGGGATCGATGCTTCGCTTCGGGGGTCGCGGCCCGCGCCGCGAGGACCCCGTCGAAGAAGCGGCCGAGGACAAGAGGAAGAAGAGGAAGTCCCGCCAGATGACCACCGAGGAGGCCCCTCGCGAGGACGAGACCGAACCGGCGGAGGCCGGTGACCGCACCGACGCCGTCGCGCTTACCCTGATCGGCCTGGCCGTCGTCATCGGCGCCTCGGTCTGGCTCGACATCGCCGGGCCCGTCGGTGCCGCCATCGCCACCGGCGTGCAGATGGTCATCGGCGCCGGCGCCTTTGTGCTGCCCGTCGCCCTCGTCGCCCTCGCCGTGGCCATGATGGCCGGTGCGCTCGACCTGCGGTCTACCCCGCTGCGCGCCACCGGGGGAGCGGCGCTCATCGTGGTGGCCATGCTCGGCCTGATCCACATCTTCGCCGGCGACCCGGCCGACTGGGCCGGGCGCAAGGACGCCGGCGGCGCCGTCGGCCTGCTCGTCGGCGGCCTGCTCACCGGCGGCTTCAACGTCGTGGCGATCCCGCTGCTCATCCTCGTGATCATCTGGGGCGCACTCTGCGTCACCGGCATCACCGTGCGCGAGGCCTGGGACTACCTCGTCGGCGCCATCCGCGGCTCCCTGGACGCCGGACGCGTCGACGAGGGCGCGGACGACGACGACATCTACGGCGCCGTCGACGGCGAGCTCGAGCGCCGCGCCAGCGGCGACGAGCCGCGCGCCGTCCACCCGGGGGAGGCGGAGACGCCGCAGCCGCGCGCCCGCCGCAAGCCTGCGCGACGTCGTCAATCGAAGCGACGCCCCAGCCCCATGGAGGCCTACCCGGTCGCCGGGGACGAGGCCGCCGCCGCGCAGTACACCCTCTTCGACGGCGGCGCCTCCGAGGCCGACACCGGCGAGATCCCGGTCGTCGACACCCCGGAGCCGCAGGACGCCGCCACCCGCGTGCTGCCCGCGCAGCAGGCCGCGAAGCCCGCCAAGAAGAAGGCGCCCAAGAAGGCCGCGCCCCACCAGGCCCCCGCCGCGCCACAGGAGGACGCCGGCGACGCCGTCGGCCAGTCCCGCGAGGCCATGCGCCAGGCCATCGTCGCCCGCTCCGGCATCGACGCCGCCGCTGTGCCCGCCTCCACGCCGAAGAGCGAGACGCAGCCTAAGCCCGAGCAGCCGGTGGAGATGCGCAGCCCCGTCGGCGAGGCCGACTACGAGCTGCCGCCGACCAGCCTGCTCGTCGACGGCGACCCGCCGAAAACCCGCTCGGCGGTCAACGACCGCATGATCGAGGCGATCACCGAGGTCTTCGCCGAGTTCCACGTCGACGCCGCCGTCACCGGCTTCTCGCGCGGCCCGACGGTCACCCGCTACGAGGTCGAGCTGGGCCCGGGCGTCAAGGTCTCCAAGATCACCAACCTGCAGTCCAACCTCGCCTACGCGGTGGCCACCGACAACGTCCGCCTGCTCACCCCGATCCCCGGCAAGTCCGCCGTGGGCATCGAGGTGCCGAACACGGACCGCGAGCTGGTCCGCCTGGCCGACGTCCTCAACGCCCCGGCGGTGGCCGGCAACCACGACCCGATGCTCATCGGCCTGGGCAAGGACATCGAGGGCGACTTCATCTCCGCCTCCGTGCAGAAGATGCCGCACCTGCTGGTCGCGGGCTCCACCGGCTCCGGTAAGTCGGCCTTCGTCAACTCCATGCTGGTCTCGCTGCTCACGCGCGCCACCCCGGAGGAGGTCCGCCTGATCCTGGTGGACCCGAAGATGGTCGAGCTGACCCCGTACGAGGGCATCCCGCACCTGATCACCCCGATCATCACCCAGCCGAAGAAGGCCTCGGCGGCCCTGCAGTGGCTCGTCGAGGAGATGGAGCAGCGCTACCTGGACATGAAGTCCGCGCGCGTGCGCCACATCAAGGACTTCAACCGGAAGGTCCGCTCCGGCGAGGTCACCGCCCCGGCGGGCTCGCAGCGCGAGTACCACCCGTACCCGTTCATCGTCTGCGTGGTCGACGAGCTGGCCGACCTGATGATGACGGCGCCGAAGGAGATCGAGGACTCCATCGTGCGCATCACCCAGAAGGCGCGCGCGGCCGGCATCCACCTGGTGCTGGCCACCCAGCGCCCCTCGGTGGACGTGGTCACCGGCCTGATCAAGACCAACGTGCCTTCGCGCCTGGCTTTCGCCACCTCCTCGCTGACCGACTCGCGCGTCATCCTGGACCAGGGCGGCGCGGAGAAGCTCATCGGCATGGGCGACGCCCTGTTCATCCCGCAGGGCGCCGGCAAGCCGCAGCGCCTCCAGGGCGCCTTCGTCACCGACGACGAGATCCAGCGCGTGGTCGATGCGACCAAGGCGCAGGCCGAGCCGCACTACGCGGAGGGCGTCACGGAGGACAAGCAGTCCGACGCGAAGAAAGAGATCGACGAGGAGATCGGCAAGGACATGGACGACCTCCTCGAGGCCGTCGAGCTCGTCGTCACCTCGCAGCTGGGCTCCACCTCGATGCTGCAGCGCAAGCTGCGCGTCGGCTTCGCCAAGGCCGGCCGCCTGATGGATCTCATGGAGACCCGCGGCGTCGTCGGCCCCTCGCAGGGCTCCAAGGCCCGCGACGTGCTGGTCAAGCCCGAGGAGCTCGACACGATCATCTGGATGATCAAGGGCGCCGACCCCGCCGAGGCGCCCAAGGAGGTCGAGGAGGCGTCGATTGACGACGCCGCGCCCGGCACCGCGGGCGGTTCCGAGGACGTGCGCGTCGTGGACGCCGCCGGTCACAACCCCTCGGGCGGGGCGGTCTGACGGCGCCTGCGTGAGCCGGGTGCCCGTGCGGGCACCCGGCATGTAGGATGATCCCCCATGGAGGGGAGTACCCCGCCCCACGGTCCTCATCGTCAGCACGGCGCCGCCTTCGGCGCCCGGTAGGGCCGGCTCGCGCGGCGAGTGGGGGAGACCTCCGGTTCTCAAGCGACTTCGCGACCGGAGGTTTGTGTCTCTATGACTGTGCCGTTCTGGATCTGGGCGGTCACCATCCTGGTGATCCTCGGGTTCTTCGTCTTCGACTTCTACTCCCACGTGCGCACCCCGCACGAGCCCACCATCAAGGAGGCCGCCTGGTGGTCGGCCTTCTACGTGGGCCTGGCGCTGGCCTTCGGCGTCTTCGTCTACGTGGTCTGGACCCACCAGCACGGCGTCGAGTTCCTCACCGGCTACGTCACCGAGAAGGCGCTCAGCGTCGACAACCTCTTCGTCTTCGCGCTGATCATGGGCGCCTTCCAGATCCCGCGCAAGTACCAGCAGAAGGTACTGCTCATCGGCATCGCGCTGGCGCTTTTCTTCCGTCTGCTGTTCATCCTGGCCGGCGCCGCGGTCATCGAGGCCTGGTCGGACGTCTTCTACATCTTCGGCATCTTCCTGCTGGTCACCGCCGCCAAGATGGTCATCGACGAGGTCCGCGACGCCCCGCCGACCGACCCGAACGACATGTGGGTCATCAAGATGCTGCGCAAGGTCGTGCCGGTCACCTCGGGCTACGAGAAGGACCACCTGATCGTCCACAAAAAGAGCCAGCACGCCTTCACCCCGCTGCTGGTGGCGCTCATCGCCATCGGGCTGATCGACGTGCTCTTCGCCCTCGACTCGATCCCGGCGATCTACGGCATCACCACCGAGGCCTACCTGGTGTTCACCACCAACGCGTTCTCGCTGCTGGGCCTGCGCCAGATGTACTTCCTGCTCGACGGCCTGCTCGACCGCCTGGTGTACCTGTCCTACGGCCTCTCGGTCATCCTGGGCTTCATCGGCATCAAGCTGCTGCTGCACGCCCTGCACGAGAACAACCTGCCGTTCATCAACGGCGGTGACAACGTCTACGCCGCCCCCGAGGTCGGCACGGAGTTCTCGCTGATCTTCATCGTGGTCGTGCTCACGATCACGGTCGTCGCGTCGATCTGGAAGAACAAGCGCGACGAGGCCCAGGGTGCCGTCGACACCCGGGCCAAGGCCCCCACGGAGTAGCGGCCCCCGACGTAGAAGAAGGCCGGTTCCCGCGGGGACCGGCCAGGGGGCGGGGGACTAGCCCCAGATGTTGAGCACCGGATTCCAGGGGCGTACGGTGCGCTTCTGGATCAGCCCGGCGACGGTGAACGGGTCGTCGTCCATGACCTTCTCCGCGTCGGCGACGCCGGCGCCCTCCTCGAGCGAGATCACGATCAGCGCGCCGCCCTCGGCGTCGGTGAACGGGCCGGAGCCGATCAGGCGCCCGGAGTCGAGCAGGGAGCGCAGGAACTTGCGGTGCTCGGGGCGGGTCTCGGCGATGGCGGGGTTCTCGGGGTCGTACTCGTAGAGGACTGCGAAGGTGTTCATGGGACGATCCTAGACCCGGGTAGGGTGGTGGGCGTGTCCACGTCCCCATCGCCCGCCGCGAGGCCGAGCAATCTCAACCTGCCCAATGTGCTGACCAGCCTGCGCATCCTGTTCGTGCCGGTCTTCGCGTGGCTCGTGCTGCGCTCCGGTGGCGAGGAGCTCGGCTGGATGTGGGCGGCCTTCGCCCTCTTCGTCGCGCTGATGATCACCGACAAGCTCGACGGCGACATCGCCCGAGCCCGCGGCCTGATCACCGACTTCGGCAAGATCGCCGACCCCATCGCCGACAAGGCGCTGATGATCACCGCGCTGGTCTGCCTGAACCTGACCGCCGGGCTGAGCTGGTGGGCCACCGGCATCATCGTCGTGCGCGAGCTGGGCATCACCGCCTGGCGGATGGTGCAGCTGCGCCGCGGCCGTGTGGTGCCCGCCTCCAAGGGCGGCAAGATCAAGACCGCCCTGCAGTCGGTCGCCGTCGGCCTCTACCTGTGCCCGCTGCCCGACTGGATGGACTGGCCCTCGCGCGCCGTGATGTGGGCGGCCGTGCTCGTCACCGCCGTCACCGGCATCCAGTACCTCGTCGACTCCCACCGCGAGAACAGGGCGGGTACCCGGTGAACGGCGCCCGGGGGATCCTGCGCGTACTGGGGGAGCGCGGCGAGACCCTCGGCTTCTGCGAGTCGCTGACGGCCGGCCTGGCCTGCGCGACGGTCGCCGACGTCCCCGGCGCCTCCGCCGTGCTGCGCGGCGGGCTGGTCACCTACGCCACCGACTTAAAGGGCAGCCTGGCGCTTGTCGACGCCGCGGTGCTCGCCCGGTGCGGTCCCGTCGCCGCCGAGACGGCGGCCGGCATGGCCGAGGGTGCACGCGAGCGCCTCGGCTGTGACTGGGCGGTGTCGTTGACGGGCGTGGCCGGGCCCGAGCCCCAGGACGGGCACCCCGTCGGCGAGGTCCACCTGGGACTCGCGCATGTGGGGGAGTCCACCCGCACCCGTCGGGTGGACCTGGACGGCTCGCGCGCGCAGATCCGCGCGGCGGCCGTGGACGCGGCCCTCGGCTTCCTGGCCGAGGCGCTCGCGGCCTAGTTTCTTGCTCTGCCTACCCGGTCGGTCTCACTCGGCCGGCATCTCGGTGAGTTCCTCGACGGCCTCGTCGATGGCCTCCTCGATGGCCATGGAGCCGGCGGCCTCGATGAGGACGTCGGCCAGCGAGACGCCGAGTCCGTGGCAGACGGCGGCGAGCAGTTCGGAGGAGGCCTCCTTGCGGCCGCGCTCGATCTCGGAGAGGTAGCCGGGGGAGACCCGGGCGGTCTCGGCGAGCTCGCGCAGCGTGACGTTGCGGTCGCGGCGGAACCCGCGCAGCGCCTCGCCGAGCGCGGCACGCAGGAGCGGCTCGGGGCGGCGCCGGCGGGTGTGCGCGGGCGCCTGGGCGGTCATGACAGCGGTATCGGTGAGCATCACTATCTATAACGGCCGGGACGCCGGTTTTGTTCCCTGCGGTGTTTTGTCGCGGCCGTGGTTTATCATGGGGGCAATTCAGACCGCCGACCGAAGCAGGAGGCCGACTACTCTCATGGCGAACCCGTTCAAGAAGTTCTGGAACTACCTCATGGCGCTCTTCGACAACAAGATCGAGGAGAACGCCGACCCGAAGGTGCAGATCCAGCAGGCCATGGAGGAGGCGCAGCGTCAGCACCAGGAGCTCTCGCAGCAGGCCGCCGCCGTGATCGGCAACCAGCGCCAGCTCGAGATGCAGCTCAACCGCCGCCTCGGCGAGATCGAGAAGCTGCAGGCCAACACCAAGCAGGCCCTCAAGCTCGCCGACAAGGCGCGTGCGGACGGCGACGAGCGCAAGGCCGTCGAGTACGAGAACGCCGCCGAGGCCTTCGCCGCACAGCTGGTCACCGCCGAGCAGTCGGTGGAGGACACCAAGAAGCTGCACGACCAGGCGATCCGCCAGGCCGAGCAGGCCAAGGCCGCCGTCGAGCGCAACGCCGCCCAGCTCCAGCAGAAGGTCGCCGAGCGCTCCAAGCTGCTCAGCCAGCTCGAGCAGGCCAAGATGCAGGAGAAGGTCGCCGAGTCCGTCCAGTCGATGAACTCGCTGACCCAGCAGGGCTCTTCGCCGAACCTGGACCAGGTCCGCGAGAAGATCGAGCGCCGCTACGCCAACGCCCTGGGCCAGGCCGAGCTCGCGGAGAACTCCGTCGAGGCCCGCATGGCCGAGGTCCAGCAGGCCGGCGTGCAGATGGCCGGCCACTCGCGCCTGGAGCAGATCCGCGCCGAGATGAACGGCGAGAACGAGGTCACCTCCGGCTCGAAGCGCGAGGCCATCGAGGGTGGTGCCCCCGACACCTCGAACGTCAGCCAGGATGCCGTCGCCCGCCGTATGCGCGAGCTGCGCGGCGAGTAGTACGTCGCGGCTAGTCCGCACAAAGCCGGAAGAACGGTGGCCCTCCAGGGACACCGTTCTTTTTGTTGAGAGGCAGGTCAGTCGGCCGCGGCCAAGCGCCCGGCGTCAGTCACCCGCCCCGCGCGCGGCGAGCGCCTCGGCGAGAGCGCGGGCGCGCCGCAGCGAGCGCACGATGACGGGGGTGGCCACCGCGGTCAGCGAGAAGCCCGCCCCGCGGGCCCGCCGGGCGTCGAGGACGTCGCCGACGGTGGCCAGCTGCAGGGGGATCAGGCGCAGGGTCAGCGAGAGCGCCAGCGCGATGTTCTCGGCCGGCACGCCGAAGCGCTTGAGCGGCCGCAGCCCGTGCTCCACGGCGTCGAGGAGCTCCTCGATGGTCGTGGTCAGCGGAAGCAGGCCCGCGCCCATGATCGAGCAGCCGAGCAGCCCCACGGTCACCGCGCCGGTGACCAGGTCGTTCTGCCACCACTGGAAGGCGCCGAGCACCAGCAGCAGGGGCAGCGGGGCGGCGATCTGTGACCACGCGGCCGCCCACGGGATACGCGCGACGAGGTAGCCGACGGCGACGATGACCGCGCAGAGGGCCACCCCGAGCGGGCTGCGCCCGAAGATGGTGGCCAGCAGGATGAAGAGGGTCACCACGATCAGCTTCAGGTCTGCGTCGGCGCGGTGGATGACCGTGTCGCCGGGCACGTGCACGCCGAGCGGCACCGCGCGCGGCATCATCCGCATGCGTGCCATCAGCGCTCCATGTCCGCGACATAGCGCGCGATGGTCTCGCGCGGCTCTCCGTCGGCGACGATCCCGCCGTCGCCCAGGTAGATCACCCGGTCGGCGTCGGCGACCAGGTCGAGGTCGTGGGTGACCACGATCAGCTGCTGGTCGAGGCCGGCGAAGACGTCGTGGATCATGCGGCGGTTGCGCAGGTCCAGCAGCGTCGTCGGCTCATCGGCGATGACGGTCTCCGGCTCGGTGACGAGCACGGCGGTCAGCGCCAGGAGCTGCTTCTGCCCGCCCGAGAGCAGGTGCGGGGACTGGTCGGCGTGGCCGGCCAGTCCGAAGCGCTCCAACGCCGCGCGTGCCCGCTCGCGTCGTTCGGCGCGGGGCAGTCGCATCCGCCGCAGGGAGAACGCGACGTCGTCAATCACGCTGGGCATGACGATCTGGTTGTCCGCGTCGGAGAAGATGAACCCGACCTTGCGGCGTACCTCGCGGCCGTCCTTGACGGGGTCGAGGCCGTCGACGCGCACGGTGCCGGAGGTCGGCTCGCCCAGCCCGTTGATCAGGCGGGCGAGCGTCGACTTGCCGGAGCCGTTGGCGCCGATGATGCCGATGCGGTGCTCGGTGAGGTTGAGGGAGACGCGGTCGAGGACGAGGCGTTCCTCGAACTCGACCGAGACGTCAGTGAACTCGATCGCGGGCATCGGTGTCCCGGGCGCGGTTGGGTCGACGCAGCAGGTCGGGGAAGGCGGCGTGGACGCCGAGGGCGACGATGACCATCACGACGCACTTGGCGGCGTCCGGGACCAGGAAGGGGATCTGGCCGCCGGCCGCGGCGACCAGGCCGATGCGGGAGCTGATCATGAGGCCCACGATGCCGCAGGCGTACTGGCAGACGAGGGCGAGGGCGGCGGCGAGGATGAACCAGCCGATCTGCTCGCCGCGGCGGCCCGGGCGGGCGCGGTAGGCGATCAGGCCGGCGACGAAGGCGGAGACCAGGTAGCCGACGATGTAGCCGACGGTCGGACCGCCCAGGGCGCTGATGACGGTGCGGCCGCCCGCGAGCACGGGCAGGACCAGGCCGATGACGAGGAAGAGGGCGACGGAGAGGAAGCCGCGTCGCGCGCCGAGCACGAGGCCGGCGAGGATGATGACCGCGTTCTGCAGCACGATCGGCACACCGAGGGCGCCGACCGGGATGGAGACGAAGGCGAATACGATGATCAGGGCTGCGAAGACGGCGCAGTAGGCGACGTCGAGAAGTTTGTTTCTCTGAGGCATGTGCACAGCATATCCTGAACGCCGTTTAAGAGAAATCCCCGGGGTTCGGGGTGAACTAGCCCCCGAAAGTTGGACTGGTTTAATTCTAAGCGGTTAGGGGTTCAAGGGTCTGATTCCGATATTGCATC
>NZ_JASODI010000030.1 GCF_030211955.1 Corynebacterium frankenforstense
GGAGAGTGCTTCTCCCGGCGGGGTCTCCGCCTGTCTGGGGCCGCGTGGGCGGCGGACGCGCTTACTTGTTCTTGTTGCGCTCCTGGGCGCGGCGGGCGCGGCGGTTCATTCCCGAGATCTTCGCGCCCTTGGGCAGCGGGCCCTTGGGCAGCCCCGCCATCGGGTTGGCGCCGGCGCCGTGGTTGTCCATCGCCTCGATGCGGGCGTTGATGGGGTAGACGTCGTCCTTCTTGTAGTTGCGCGGCAGCTTGATCATCTCGCGCTGCAGGCGCTTGAGCGGCACCTGGTCCTCGCCGTCGCCGACGAAGATCTCGTAGACCGGCACGCCGCCGACCAGGCGGTTGAGCCGGCGCTTCTGCTGGGCCATCAGTGGCTTGAGGCGGTGCGGCTCGCCCTCACCGACGAGCACGATGCCCGGCACGCCGACGACGCGGTGCACGGCGTCGAGGTGGGTGGTCATGGCCACCGAGGTCTTGGTGAACCAGACGACGCCGACGGTGTTGCGCATGTTCTCCAGCGCCCAGCCGGCCGCGCCCGGGGAGTCCTGCGCCTTGTCGTAGACGGAGCTCTCGATGCGGCGGGTCATCACCCACAGTGCGGCGAGGACGCCGAGCATCAGGCCGATGACGAGCAGGAACCACTTGCCACCGGTGAACATGCCGATGACGAAGAGCAGCACCGCCGGCACGACGACGGCCAGGAGCATCAGCGGGATCAGCCACTTGTCCTGCTTGCGCTGGATGTTGAAGGCCTGCCACAGCTGGGTGAAGTTCTGCTTGCGCTTGGCGCGCTTGGCCTTCGACTCTTCCTTCTTCGCCGCCTTGTCCGCGGCCTTCTTCGCGTCTGCCATGCCCTCAACAATAGGGGATGGGCCCCGGCGGAAGGCCGGGGCCCATGGTCCGCGGGTTAACCGCGGGTGTGGTTCGCCTGAATCGGGCGGGCGGGATCAGGCGCGCGCGTGCGCGTGGCGGCGCGACTCGGCGGAGACGACCGCGGAGTCGGCGTCGTCGGAGGGGCCGTACTTGTCCAGCAGGGTGCTCGCCTCCTGGGCGGTGGAGCCCTGCGAGGTCTCCTTGAGGTGGCTCAGGTTCTCCGGCAGCTCCAGGCCGCGGGCCTCCATCGCCTGGGCGTAGAGACGCCCGGCGCGGTAGGAGGAGCGCACCAGGGGCCCGGACATGACCGCGCCGAAGCCCATCTCGTAGGCGGCGTCGGAGTAGGCGAGGAACTCCTCGGGCTTCACCCACCGGTCGATCGGGTGGTACAGCGGGCCCGGCCGCAGGTACTGGGTGAGGGTGATGATGTCGCAGCCGGCCGAGTGCAGGTCGCGCAGGGCCTCCATGACCTCGTCGTAGGTCTCGCCCATGCCCAGGATCAGGTTCGACTTGGTGATCAGGCCGAAGTCGCGGGCGGCGCGGATGACCTCCAGCGAGCGCTCGTAGCGGAACGCCGGGCGGATGCGCTTGAAGATGCGCGGCACGGTCTCGACGTTGTGCGCGAAGACCTCGGGGCGGGCCTCGAAGACCTCGGCGAGCAGGTCCGGCTTGCCGGAGAAGTCCGGGGTGAGGTTCTCCACGCCGGTGTGCGGGTTGAGCTCGTGGATCTGGCGGACGACCTCGGCGTAGAGCCAGGCGCCCTCGTCGGGCAGGTCGTCGCGGGTGACACCCGTGATCGTCGAGTAGTTCAGCTTCATGTCGCGCACGGACTCGGCCACGCGGCGCGGCTCGTCGCGGTCCAGCGGCTCCGGCTTGGCGGAGTTGATCATGCAGAAGTCGCAGCGCCGCGAGCAGTTGGCGCCGCCGATCAGGAACGTCGCCTCGCGCGACTCCCAACACTCGTGGATGTTGGGGCAACCGGCCTCCTGGCAGACGGTGTGCAGCTCGGCGCCCTGGACACGGTTCTTCATGTCCTGGTACTGCGGCCCGTTCTTGACCTGGTTGCGGATCCAGCGGGGCTTGTGCTCGATCGGGGTCTTCGAGTTGCGCGCCTCGATGCGCAGCAACCTGCGTCCTTCCGGTGCTGAAGTAGTCACGGACTCAACCTTACATATTTGTGGTCATGGTCAACATCACCCCCGCGAGGGGGCGGGCTACGGCCGCGCCGGCGCCCTCGGCCCGCCGCGACCCGCAGGTCACTGGTGTGCGCGGTGGACGTGGTTGCGGTGCGGCAGGCCCTTGGTGGGGTCGGGCGCCGATCCGAAGGAGTGGTCGGCCACGCGCAGCCGACCCTCGAGCGCGTCGACGAGGTCGCCGAGCAGCGGCTCGGTCATCTCCTCGACGCTGACGTGGCGGCCCAGCTCGTGGGAAAGCGTGGTCACCCCGGCGTCCCGGATGCCGCACGGGACGATGTGGTGGTAGTACTCCAGGGTGTTCGAGCAGTTCAGGGCCAGCCCGTGCATGGTCACCCCGTGGGTGACGCGGATGCCGAGCGCGGCGACCTTCCGGTCCGGCCGGTGCAGCGAGGTGCCCGCCCCGCCGCCCGCCGCGGCCTCGTCCTTCTCCGGCGCGGCCCCATTCCCTGGTGCGGACGCGCCGGCGTCCGCACCCGTGGTGAGGATCGTGCCGGGCAGCGCGCCGGGCTCGGTGGAGACGTGCCCGCCGGCGTCGTCGGGGTCGGCGGGCACCCACACCCCGGAGCGGCCGTCGATGCGGCCGGCGTCCGGCACGCCCACGCGCCGCACCGTCTGGATGAGCGCCTCCTCGAGGCGGCGCACGTAGTCGACCACGTCGACGGGGTCGGCCAGTTCGATGATCGGGTAGACCACCAGCTGTCCCTCTCCGTGCCAGGTGATGCGCCCGCCGCGGTCGACGTCGATGACCGGCAGGCCGTTGTCGGGCAGGTCCTCCGGCTGCGTGCGCTTGCCGGCGGTGTAGGTGCTCGGGTGCTCGAGCACGAGGATCACGTCGCCGATCTCCCCGCGGTGGCGGGCGGCGGCGAGGTCGGCCTGCAGGTGCCAGGCCTCGAGGTAGTCCACCGTGCCGAGCCGGCGGATCTCCGGCGGCTCTGAGGCGGAACGGATGGAGCGGTCGGAGGGGAAGAACGGGTCACGTGGCGCGGTCATGATGTGTCTCAGGTTACGCGCAGGGCCCGACGCCGACGGCGCCGGGCCCTGCGGGGGAGAGGGTCGGGGAACCGCTTACTCGACGCCGTTGTCGGCGGCGTAGGTCGCGGCGTCGACGAGCTCGCCGACCTCGTCGACCTCGACCTCGTAGAGCCAGCCCTCGCCGAACGGGTCGTCGTTGATGACCTCGTAGTTGTCGTGCACGTCGTCGTTGACGGCGGTGACGGTGCCGGTCACCGGCGAGTAGAGGTCGGAGACCGACTTGGTGGACTCGATCTCGCCGCAGGGCTCGCCGGCGGTGACGGTGTCGCCGACCTCGGGCAGCTCGGCGAAGACGACCTCGCCGAGACGCTCGGTGGCCACGGAGGTCACGCCGACCTTGACGGTCTTGCCCACCGCCTCGTCGGCGGCGGCGTCGATCCACTCGTGCTCGGCGGAGTAGGAGAAGTTCTCGGGCAGGGAGCTCATGGGAAAACCTTTCTGGTGGTGCCTGGAGGCAAGCTTATCGGTGCGTATGCGCTCAGTTGCGCTTGCGGGAGTAGAAGGGGGTCTCGGCGACGGTGAAGGGGTACTCGCGGCCGCGGATGACCATGGTGACCTCGGTGCCGGGCTCTGCGAGTTCACGGTCGATGTAGCCCAGCGCGATGGGGTGGCCCAGGGTCGGGGAGGGCTGGCCCGAGGTCACGGTGCCCACCTCCTCGCCGTCGGAGTTGACCACGCTCGCGCCCTCGCGCGCGGCGCGGCGCTGCTCGGAGGTGAAACCGACGAGCACACGGGCGGGCGGCGCGGTGTCGACAAGCACGCGCCCGAAGAAGTCGCCCTCCTTCTTTTTGCTCACCAGCACGCCCAGTCCGGCGGCCAGAGGGGTCACCTCGCGGGTCAGCTCGTGGCCGTAGAGCGGCATGGCTGCCTCGAGGCGCAGCGAGTCGCGCGCGGCCAGGCCGCAGGGGGTCAGCCCCTCGCCTCCGGCGGCGACCGCGGCGTCCCAGACCGTCTCGGCGTGCTCGGCGGGGAAGATCAGCTCGAAGCCGTCCTCGCCGGTGTAGCCGGTGCGCGCGACCAGGACGTCCGCCACGCCGGCCACGGTCAGCGGCACCCCGGCGTAGTAGCCCAGCTCGGCGACGGCGGCGTGGTCGGACTCGGCCACGAGCTCGCGTACGATGCCCTCGGAGTCCGGGCCCTGCACGGCCACCAGGGCGGTCGCCTTGGTCTGGTCGTCGATCGACACCTCGAAGCCCTCGGCGCGCTCGGCGAAGGCGGCCGCCACGTGCGGGGTGTTCGCGGCGTTCGGCACGACGAGGAACTCCTCCTCGCCGAGGCGGTAGGTGATCAGGTCGTCGATCACGCCGCCCTCGGCGTCGACGACCATGGAGTACTTCGCCTTGCCGACCTTCATCGCCGAGAGCTTCGAGATCAGCGCGTAGTCGAGGAACTCGGCGGCCTGGGCGCCGCGCACGCGCAGCTCACCCATGTGGGACAGGTCGAAGATGCCGGCGGCCCCGCGCACGGCGCGGTGCTCGTCGAGCTCGTTGCCGTACTTCAGCGGCATCTGCCAGCCGCCGAAGTCGGTGAAGGTGGCGCCCAGCTGCTCGTGCCGGGAGGCCAGTGGACTGTGCTTGGACTCGGTCATTGCTCTCCTCGTGGTGGTTTTAGGTGTCTCGCGGGCGCCCCGGGCGCGGACGCGGGGCGTGTGCGTCAGGCCTCGGTGCGCGTCAGACCTCGGCGGACTCAGTGTCGTCGCCGGAGATGTCGAAGGCCTCCGGCGGCGGACAGGAGCAGACGAGATGGCGGTCGCCGTAGGCCTCGTCGATGCGGCGCACCGGCGGGAAGTACTTGTCGCGGTACAGCGAGTCGACCGGCCAGGCCGCCTGGCGGCGGGTGAACGGGTGCGGCCACTCGTCGGCGCCCACGGCCGCGGCGGTGAACGGCGCCTGGGCCAGCACCGACTCCTCGTGGGAGACCTCGCCGTCGATGATCTCCTGGATCTCGGCGCGGATGGAGCGCATCGCGGTGATGAAGCGGTCCAGCTCGCCGAGGTCCTCCGACTCGGTCGGCTCGACCATCAGCGTGCCGGCGACCGGGAAGGCCAGCGTCGGGGCGTGGAAGCCGTAGTCGACCAGGCGCTTGCACACGTCGGCGGCGGTGACCCCGGAGGCGTCGGTCAGCTCGCGCAGGTCCAGGATGCACTCGTGGGCGACCAGCCCGGACGGCCCGGTGTAGAGCACCGGGAAGGACTCGTGGAGCTGTTCGGCGACGTAGTTGGCCGCCAGGATCGCGTGCGCGGAGTTGCGCCGCAGGCCCTGGGTTCCGCTCATGGCAAGGTAGGCCCAGCTGATCGGCAGCACGCCGGCGGAGCCGAAGAGGGTGCCCACCATCGGCACGCCCTCGTCGACGGCGGCCGGGCCCACCCCGGCGGTCGTCGGGTCGGTCGGCAGGAAGTCGACAAGGTGCTCGGCCACGCCGATGGGGCCGACACCCGGGCCACCGCCGCCGTGCGGGATGGCGAAGGTCTTGTGCAGGTTCAGGTGGCTGACGTCGCCGCCGAAGCGGCCCGGGCGCGCGATGCCGGACAGGGCGTTCATGTTCGCGCCGTCGATGTAGACCTGCCCGCCCACGCCGTGGACCAGGTCGCAGACGTGGGTGACGTTCTCCTCGAAGACGCCGTGCGTCGACGGGTAGGTGATCATGATCGCCGCGACGTGCTCGCCGTGCTTGTCCAGCTTGGCCTTGAGGTCCTCGACGTCGATCGAGCCGTCCTCGGCGCTGTCGACCACGACGACCTTCAGGTGCGCCAGCGCCGCCGAGGCCGCGTTGGTGCCGTGCGCGGAGGAGGGCACCAGGCAGATGTCGCGCTCGTGGTCGCCGCGCGAGACGTGGTAGCGGCGGATGGCCAGTAGCCCCGCCAGCTCACCCATGGAGCCGGAGTTGGGCTGCAGCGAGACCGCCGCGTAGCCGGTGATGTCCACCAGCCAACCGGTCAGCTCGTAGATGAGCGCCTTCCAGCCGGGGGTGAAGCGCGCCGGGGTGTAGGGGTGCACGTCCGCGAAGCCCGGCCAGGAGATCGCCTCCATGCCGGCGGCCGGGTTGAGCTTCATGGTGCACGAGCCCAGCGGGATCATCGTGCGGTCGAGTGCGAGGTCCTTGTCGGAGAGCCGGCGCAGGTAGCGCATCATCTGCGTCTCCGAGTGGACGGAGTGGAAGATCGGGTGCTCCAGCGTCGGCGTGGTGCGCCGCAGCGTCTCCGGGATGCTTGCCGACGTCCCGTCCGACCCCTCGGCGTTTCCGTCGCCCGTGGCGCCGTCCCCGGCGCCGTTCTCTTCCCCGGCTGCGCCGCGCAGCGGCGCAGCGAACGCATCGGCGAGCACCGCGACGTCGGCAATTGTGGCGGACTCGCCGAAGGAGACCACCACGGCGTCCTCGTCGAGCGGGCGCACCAGGTAGCCGGCCTCGGCCAGGGCGTCGGTGATCGCGCGGGCGCGGCCGGGCACCTCGACGGTGACGGTGTCGAAGAAGTCCGCGTGGCGCACGGTGGCGTTTTCGGCGGCCTCGATCGCGGCGGCGAAGGTGACCGCGCGGGCGTGGACGTCCTCGGCGATGGCCTTGAGCCCCTCGGCGCCGTGGTAGACGGCGTACATCGAGGCGGTCACGGCCAGCAGCGCCTGGGCGGTGCAGATGTTGCTGGTGGCGCGCTCGCGGCGGATGTGCTGCTCGCGGGTCTGCAGCGCCAGGCGGTAGGCGGGCATGCCGGCGACGTCCTTGGACACGCCGACCAGGCGGCCGGGCATCTTGCGCTTGAGCTTGTCGGCCACCGACATGAAGCCGGCGTGCGGTCCGCCGTAGAAGAGCGGCACGCCGAAGCGCTGGGAGGAGCCGACGGCGATGTCGGCGCCGAGGGTGCCCGGCGACTCGGTCAGCTGCAGGGCCAGCAGGTCGCAGGCCAGGGTGACCAGGCCGCCGCGGCCGTGCATCTCCTCGATCGCGCCGCGCGGGTCGACCAGGTCGCCCTCGGTGCCCGGGTAGGCGATCACCGAGCCGGCCCAGCCCTCGCCGACCAGCGGGGCCGTCGCGTCGCCGACCTCGACCTCCAGGGCCAGGGCGCGGGCACGCTCGGCGGCCACGGCGAGCACCTGCGGGTGCAGGCGGGAGTCGAGCAGCACGCGGGTGCCCTTGCGCTGGGCGCGCGCCATCAGGCCGACGGCCTCGGCGACGGCGGTGGCCTCGTCGAGCAGTGAGGCGTTGGCCACCGGCAGGCCGGTCAGCTCGGCGACCAACGTCTGGAAGTTGAGCAGGGCCTCGAGGCGGCCCTGGGAGATCTCCGGCTGGTAGGGCGTGTAGGCGGTGTACCAGCCCGGGTCCTCGAGCACCCCGCGGCGGATCACCGGCGGGGTGACCGTGTCGGAGAATCCCTGGCCGTAGAAGGCGCGCAGGACGGTGTTGGCCTCGGCGTAGCCGCGCAGCTTGGCCTGGGCGTCCGCCTCGGAGAGCGGCTCGCCGATCTCCGGGACCGTGTCGGAGTTGTCGCGGCCGACGGCCGCGGGCAGGGCCGCACTGATCAGCGCCTCCAGGTCCGGTTGGCCCACCGCGGCCAGCATCGCCGCGGTCTCCTTCTGGTCGGGGCCGATATGGCGGGAGGTGTAGGCGCTTGTCATGGCGGTCTTCGGACTCCTTCGCGACGTGCGGTGACGCGCGCCGGGCGGACCTGACGGGCGGACCTGACGGCCAGCGGGGCGCGGCGTCGTATGGACTGGCACGAATTCTACCGCCGTGGAGTGTCACCGGGAGCACGTTTCAGTCACGGGTGTGGGCGTGGTCCCGTCGCCGGGGCCCGGGTTTACGGGCGTGCGCTGGGGCGCAGACGCGGAAACACTCGCCGGGCGACGCAGGGCGGGGCGGGTGCAGACGCGGAGACGCCCGCCGGGTGACGCGCCCCTCCGAGGTGGGGCGGTCACCCGACGGGCGTCGGGTGCCCCACGCAGGGGCGCCGGTGGGCGCCGCCCGCGCGGTGCGGCGGATCAGAGGTCGAGGTCGCCCTCGAAGTCCGCGGTCTCCAGGCGGTCCTTGACCGTGGTCATGAACCGGCCGGCGTCCGCGCCGTCGACCAGCTGGTGGTCGTAGGTCAGCGGCAGGTAGGCGACCTGGCGGATCGCGATGGAGTCCAGGCCGTCGTCGGAGACGACCACCGGGCGCTTGGAGATCACGCCGGTGCCCATGATGCCCGCCTGCGGCGGCACCAGGATCGGGGTGTCGGTCAGGGCACCCTCCGAGCCGATGTTGGTGATGGTGAAGGTGCCGCCGGACAGGTCGTCCGGGCGCAGCTTGCGGTTGCGCGCGCGCTCGGCGATGTCGACGATGGCCTTCGCCAGCTCCGGCAGGCTCAGCTTGTCCGCGTCGTGGATGACCGGGGAGAGCAGGCCCTGCTCGGTGTCCACGGCGATGGAGAGGTTCACGCCGTCGTGGTAGGTGATCTCCTTGGTCTCCGCGTTGTAGGACGCGTTGACGTTCGGGTGGGCCACCAGGGCCTCGACGACGGCCTTGGCGAAGAACGGCAGGTAGGTCAGGTTGACGCCGTACTTCTCCTGGAAGGCCGGCTTGCTGGCCTTGCGCAGCGCGGCCACGTCGGTCATGTCGACCTCGTGGACCTGGGTGAGCTGGGCGGTCAGCTGCAGGGCCTCCACGGTGCGGGCCGCGGTGACCTGGCGGATGCGGTTGGCCTTCTGGGTGGTGCCGCGCAGTTTGGCCTTCTCCGGGTCGACGGACTTGGTCGAGGCGGCCGAGCCCTTCTTCTCGGACTTGTCCTCGCCGGCGTCCTTACCGCCCTCGGCGGCGGCCAGCACGTCCTGCTTGCGGATGCGGCCGCCGATGCCGGTGCCCTCGACCGTGTTCAGGTCGACGCCGTGCTTCTCGGCCAGCTTGCGCACCAGCGGGGTGACGTAGGGGACCTTGCCGGAGGTGGCGGACTTCTTCTCGCCCTTGTCCTCCTTGTCCTCCTTGTCCTCCTTGTCCTCCTTGGCCTCGGCCTTCTCCTGCTTCGGCTCGTCCTTCTCCTCGGGCCCCTCGGACTTGTCGTCGTCCTTGTCGGAGTCGTCGGAGGCCGGGGCGGTGTCCGCGTCACCGACGCGCGCGATCACGTCGCCGACGTCGACGGTGTCGTCCTCCTCGGCGAGGATCTCGAGCAGGGTGCCGGAGGCCGGGGAGGGGACCTCGGTGTCGACCTTGTCGGTGGAGACCTCGAGCAGCGGCTCGTCCTCCTCGACGGTGTCGCCGACGTTCTTGAGCCACTGGGTGATGGTGCCCTCGGTGACGGACTCGCCGAGCTCGGGCATGGCGATGTCGGTGGCGTCGCCGGAGCCGGAGGACTTCTTCGGCTCCTCCTTCTTCTCCTCCTTGGGCTCGTCCTTCTCCTCGGGCTCCTCGGACTTGTCGTCGTCCTTGTCGGAGTCGTCGGAGGCCGGGGCGGCGTCGGCGTCACCGACACGGGCGATCACGTCGCCGACGTCGACGGTGTCGTCCTCCTCGGCGAGGATCTCGAGCAGGGTGCCGGAGGCCGGGGAGGGGACCTCGGTGTCGACCTTGTCGGTGGAGACCTCGAGCAGCGGCTCGTCCTCCTCGACGGTGTCGCCGACGTTCTTGAGCCACTGGGTGATGGTGCCCTCGGTGACGGACTCGCCCAGCTCGGGCATGGCGATGTCGGTGGCGTCGCCGGAGCCGGAGGACTTCTTCGGGGCCGGCTTCTCGTCGGCGTCGTCCTTGTCCCCGGACTTCTCCTCCTTCTCCTCGGCCTCGCCGGAGTCGTCGGAACCGGCGAGCTCCTCGCCCTCCTCGCCGATGACGGCGATGACGTTGCCGACTTCGACGGTGTCGTCCTCGTCGGCCTTGATCTCGAGCAGGACACCCGCGGCGGGCGACGGGATCTCGGTGTCGACCTTGTCGGTGGAGACCTCGAGAAGCGGCTCATCCTCGGCGACCGTGTCGCCGACGTTCTTCAGCCATTGGGTGATGGTGCCTTCGGTGACGGATTCGCCCAGTTCGGGCATCTCTACGGAGAACGCCATGTTCTGTCAGACTCCTCGGAAAGTCGTGTGGTTCATGCTGTGACTAATACCCTTTACCGTACCCGGTCACCCATAGGGGTGTTGTGTGACGGCCCCACCTGGCTGCGGTGGGAGGTAGGCGCAGTCGCCTACAATCGTAGGTCGTGTTCAACTTCTTCGGCCGCTCGCGCCGCTCAAGCAGCCTGCGCCCGCCCCGCGCCCCGGGCGACACGATCCGGAAGGCCGACGCCGACCGCCTCGTGGCCTGGTGCCGGGGCCGCGGGCCGGTCGAGGCGTTCGTCGAGCCGGAGACGATGCTCAACGAGATGTCGGTCGTCCTGGTCGCCCCCGACGGCGAGTTCACCCGCCGGCCCATCGGCGGGCCGAAGGGCATCGACGCCGTCTCCAAGCTGCTCGGCGTGCCCGTCTACGACGTCGAGGAGACGGGCTACCCGCAGCGCATGCGCGAGCGCATCGAGCGCGACCGCATCCTGCGCAAGCGGGCCGAACAGCGCGAACGCCGCGCCCGGTTCGAGCGCGGCGAGGACCCGGGGGCTCCCTGAGCCGGCCCGGTCGTGAGGGGCCGGGCCCAGGGAACCTGAGGCCGTCTAACGCGCGGCGAGCTCCTCGGCCAGCGCGATGAAGGTACGTACCGGGGTGCCGGTGGCCCGCTTCGGGGTGTAGCCGCGGGCCGCGCCGGTGTTGTAGGAGGGGCCGGCGACGTCCACGTGCGCCCACTCGAGGCCCTCGGGGACGAACTGCGAGAGGTACATCGCGGCGTAGAGCATGCCGCCGTCGCGCGAGTTGGGGGAGTTGCGGATGTCCGCCACCGGCGAGACGACCGTCTCCTCGTGTTCCTCGAGCAGCGGCATCGCCCAGGCGTTCTCGCCGATCTCGCGGCCGAGGGCGGCGACGCGGTCGCGCAGCTCCTCGGTGCCCATCACGCCGGCGGTGCGGTTGCCCAGCGCGACGATCTGTGCGCCGGTCAGCGTGGAGGTCTCCACCAGGTAGTCCGGCTCGCCCTCGGCGGCGCGGGTGATGGCGTCGGCGAGCACCACGCGCCCCTCGGCGTCGGTGTTGATGATCTCGGAGGTGATCCCGCCGTAGTGGGTGATCACGTCGCCCGGGCGCGTCGCCGAGCCGGACGGCATGTTCTCCGCCAGTGCGACGGTCGCGGTGACCTCGACGTCGAGGTTGAGCCGGGCGGCGGCGAAGACGGCGGCGGCCGCGGCGGCCGAGCCGCCCATGTCGGAGATCATGTCCTCCATGGTCTTGGCGGGCTTGAGCGAGATGCCGCCGGTGTCGAAGGTGATGCCCTTGCCCACCAGCGCCAGCTTCGGGGTGGACTTCTTCTTTTTCTTCGGCTTCCAGCGCAGCTCGACCACGCGCGGCTCGCGCGCCGAGCCCTGCCCGACGGCCAGCACGCCGCCGAAGCCCTGCTTGCGCAGCGCCTTGGCGTCGAGCACGTCGGCCTTGACGCCGTACTCCTCGGCGGTGGCGGCCAGGATGTCGGCGTAGACGGCGGGGTAGAGGTGGTTGGCCGGGGTGTTGACCAGGTCGCGGACGAGGTTGGTCGACTCTGCGGTGACCTGGCCGGCGACGAACTCCTTCTTCGCGCCCTTCCAGTCGGCCACGAAGGTGACCCCCGGGGCCTTCGCGCCGGCGGCCTTGAAGCCGGTGTAGCGGTAGGAGCCGAGCAGCCAGCCCTCGACGGCGGCGCGCAGCCCGAAATCGCCGAGCGTGGTGGCCACCGCGGAGAACTCCGGCTCGACGGCCGTCAGCGTGCGGGCGACGGTGCCGGTGGCGCGGCGCAGCACCTCGTCGTCGAGTTCGTCGGCCGACCCCAAGCCCACCGCGATGACGGTGGCGGGCAGCGCGGCGTCGTGGCCGGCCTCGCCCTCGGTCGGGGCGGCGATGCGCGTGACCTCACCGGCCGCACCGGTCGCGCCGACGGCCTCGATGCGGGCCAGCAGCGCCTCGAGCGTCTCGGAGCCGAGGAACTCCGGGGCGGGCAGCTCGACGGTCCCGCCGGCCGCGGTGACCGGGGCCTTCCCGGCCTCCTCCCGGTCGCCGTCGGAGTCGACCTCGGCCTCGGCTGGGGCCTCGCCGCCGGCGCGGAAGAGCGGCAGCACCAGCGCCTCGGCCTTCTTCGGTACCTTCTTGCCCTGGCGCGGCGCGGCGACGGCGCCGGTTACGGGGAGAGCGGAATCGGACACGGGTGACCTCCATTGATTGTCGACGTCTCGTGGGTCACCCCAGCCTATCCGGCGTGGCGTGGGCGCGTTTCCGGCGTCCCTGTTGTTCCACTTGATGGGACGGGGCACCCCCTTTTGTCCCACCGCTGGTGAGCGCGACGAAAGCAGGGGAGTACGGTGACCGTATGGCACTCGAATTCAGCATCCACCGCACCGAAAACCCCACCCCTGACGCCCAGCGCGAGAAGATCCTCGAGGATCCCGCCTTCGGTCAGGTCTTCACCGACCACATGGTCCACATCCAGTGGACCGAGGACAAGGGTTGGCACAACGCGGAGGTCGTCCCCTTCGCCAACTTCTCCATCTCCCCGGCCGCCAACGTCCTGCACTACGGCCAGGCCATCTTCGAGGGGCTGAAGGCCTACCGTCTGCCGGACGGCTCCATCGCCACCTTCCGCCCCGAGCAGAACGCGCGCCGCATGCAGAACTCCGCGCGCCGCCTGAACATGCCGGGCCTGCCGGAGGAGGACTTCCTGGAGGCGGTCCGCCTGCTCGTCGACGTCGACCGCGACTGGGTCCCCGCCGCCGGCGGCGAGGCCGCCCTGTACCTGCGCCCGGTCATGTTCGCCACCGAGCCGACCCTGGGCGTCCACGCCTCGAAGAGCTACTCGATGTACTTCATCGCCTCGCCCTCGGGCGCCTACTTCAGCGGCGGGGTCAAGCCCGTCAGCGTCTGGATCTGCGAGGACTACGTCCGCGCCGCCCCGGGCGGCACCGGTGCGGCCAAGTGCGCCGGCAACTACGCGGCCAGTCTGCTGGCCCAGACCCAGGCCGCCGAGAAGGGCTGCGACCAGGTCGTCTGGCTGGACGCCATCGAGCGCAAGTACATCGAGGAGATGGGCGGCATGAACCTCATGTTCGTCTACGGCACCGAGGCCGAGGGCAACGTCCGCGTGGTCACCCCGGCGCTGTCCGGCTCCCTGCTGCCGGGCGTCACCCGCGCCTCGCTGCTGCAGGTCGCCGAGGACCTCGGCTACGAGACCTCCGAGGAGCGCATCACCGTCGACCAGTGGCGCCGGGACGTCGCCGACGGCAAGATGACCGAGGCCCTGGCCTGCGGTACCGCCGCCGTCCTGACCCCGGTCGGCCGCGTGCTGTCCAAGGAGGGCGAGTTCGACGTCAACGACAACCAGGCCGGCGAGGTCACGATGAAGCTGCGTGAGGCACTGACCTCCATCCAGCACGGCGAGGCCGAGGACACCCACGGCTGGAGCTACGAGCTGGTCGCGGCCGACAAGTAGTCCGCACGCAGATCAGGCCGAGAGTAAAGGCCCCGGGTCACTGACCCGGGGCCTTTTCCCCTGCGTGATTCCGGTGCACTCTGGCGCCGGCCTACGGCCCAGGCGGGTCCGGCCCGCCCGGCTCGCCGGACTCCTCCGGTTCCCCGGGGCCCTCGGGCTCGGGCAGCTCGCAGCCCGAGGCGATGCGCGCGGCCGCACGGGCCACGGGCAGCGTCTGCAGGGCCGCGGTGCCCAGCCCGAGCGGGGCGTTCATGGCGAAGAGCGCCTGCAGGCCGAGGCGACGCAGTGCGAGCAGGTGCGCCGGGGCCGGGGTGAGCCGCCCGGCCAAGAGCCACTCGCGGGCACCGGGGGCCAGCGCGTCGGCGCACACGGCCGCCACGGCCGAGGCCGTCGTGTCCAGGATGACCGGGGTGCGCCGCACCGCGGCCTGCGCGATGAAGCCCGCGGCGGCCACCAGGTCGCAGCCGCCGGCGATGCGCAGCACGTCGCCGACGGAGTCGGCCACCTCGCGCGCCCGGAACATCGCGTCGCGCAGCACGGTGACGTTGCGCGACCAGCGCCGGTCGTCGGTGCCGGTGGCGCCGAAGCCGAAGATGGTGACCGGCTCGGTGCGCGTGATCGTGCCCAGCACGGCGAGCGCGGCGGTCTCCGCTCCCACGCCCAGCACCGCCGTCGAGAGCACGCCGCAGCCCCGGTCGACGGCCTCGTCGGCCAGGTCGCGGCCCAGCTCGAGGGCCGCGGCGTACTCCTCGGCGGTCATCGCGTCCTCGACGTCGATGAACCCGCAGCCGTTGCGCACGCGCTCACCGGCGTCCACGCCGTCGACGGTGCCGCGCAACGCGACGTCGACGAGCCGCACGCGGCAGCCGACGGCCTCGGCGAAGACGGTCGTCGGCGAGGCACCCGCGGCCAGCGTCTCGGCCAGGCGGCGGGTGGCGTCGGCGCGGTGCCAGGCGCGGAAGCGGTCGGCCACGCCGTGCTCGGCGGCGAAGACCACCAGCTCGGCCTCGCCGATCTCACCGGGCGGGACCTGCCCGGAGCAGGCGGCG
The DNA here is from genome assembly GCF_030211955.1 of Corynebacterium frankenforstense. Classification (GTDB taxonomy): domain Bacteria; phylum Actinomycetota; class Actinomycetes; order Mycobacteriales; family Mycobacteriaceae; genus Corynebacterium; species Corynebacterium frankenforstense_A. The sequence continues at coordinate 14,635 of NZ_JASODI010000030.1, forward strand.
AAGAAGGCGGCGACGTCGGCCAGCCGGCCGAGCTCCTCCACGGTCACCGGGGAGGCCGGCGAGGCGGCGTTGCGCAGCAGCCGGCGCATCCGCCGGTAGGCGGCGGTGTCGGGCGCGGCCACCTCGCCGAAGGTCACCGGGCCCGCGGCGGGGGAGGCGGAAGGGACCTGCCCGGTGGAACCTCCGGGGGCGTCGGAAATCGGGTCAGCCACGGCCGGCTCCTAGACGTCCGCGCCGAGCTCCACGCGCGGGCGCGGGGTGCGCCAGCGCCGCGGCTGCGTGGCCCGGGAGTAGGCGTACATGCCAAGCCCGAAGCCGGTCGCCGAGGTGCCGGGGAAGCGGTCGCGCACCGCGGCGTTGGCGCGGCGGCCCAGCCAGACACCCTCGATGAAGAAGATGACGATCAGCGCCATGGCGAACAGCGACGCCGCCGCCGCGATCTTCGGCGCGGCGTTGGAGATCAGCATGAACACCAGAAGGATCAGGGCCGCGGGCATCACGTAGTTGTTGGCGAAGCGCCGCGCGTCGACCCAGTCGCGCACGAAGCGGCGCTCCTCGCCGCGATCGCGCTCGAGCAGGTAGCGCTCGTCGCCGGCGTCCATGCGCGCCTGCGCCTCGCGCTGGCGGGAGCGGTTGGCCTCGCGCTCCTTGCGCTTGTGCTTCTTCCACTCCTCCTTGGTCATGGACTCCTTGAGCTTCTTGCGCTCGGCGCGGGCCTGCGCCGGGGTCGTCGGCGCCATGGACTCGCCGCGGATCACGCCGCGGGCGAGCTCCTGGTCGCGACGCTTCGGGGTCGCGTGCCCCTTCTTCGGGGTGTAGCCGGGGTCGCGCTCGGCCTTCTCGGCCTGGGCCGCGGCCTCGTCGGCGGCGTCGGCCTCGTGGCCCGCCTCGGCGGCCGTCGCGCCGGTCTCGTCGTTCTTCTGCCAGGGGAATTTCACGCCCACCAGGTTACAAGCCGCGCACCGCGAAGTGGCTGCGGGGCCGGGACGGTGTTTTCTCCGGGTGGAGACGGGTATGGTTTAGCGCAGTGGGGCCGCCGCCCGGCCCGGCACCCGGACCAGCGCCCGGGGCTCGCCGGAGTCGGAGCAGACGCCGGGCAGGAACGGCCCCGAAGTGAACGTCTTCCAGTTTTTCCAGGAGCTTGCCATGACTGCACCGTCAACCGAGACCGGCGTGACCCTGACCGACGCCGCCGCCGCGAAGGCGAAGGCCCTGCTCGAGCAGGAGGGCCGCGACGACCTCTCCCTGCGCATCGCCGTCCAGCCCGGCGGCTGCGCCGGCCTGCGCTACCAGCTCTACTTCGACGACCGCACCCTCGACGGCGACAAGGTCGACGTTTTCGGCGGCGTGAACCTCGTCGTCGACCGCATGTCCGTGCCCTACCTGGCCGGCGCGACCATCGACTTCGCCGACACCATCGAGCAGCAGGGCTTCACCATCGACAACCCGAACGCGGGCGGTTCCTGCGCCTGCGGCGACTCCTTCCACTGACATTCAGGTGCGCGGCGTCGTCAATT
>NZ_JASODI010000031.1 GCF_030211955.1 Corynebacterium frankenforstense
AGTCCTCGGCGGAGCAACCCCACGTGAGATACTCCAGCAAATATTCAATCGTGGCGCATTAACCGCTTGATCCCGCCGCCGACTGTTGACTTCTTCGTGTTCGCCTTTCTCGATCACCTCGCCGTCTGCATCTTTGACCGCGTCTTTCAGTCCGCGATTGACCCGGGGGTGGGATGAGGTGACCTGCTCACCGGGCTCCAGAAAACGATAGTCCGCGAACCTGCCTCCCCCGATCGCGCCCGTCCGCTTCGAGTCCCCGCCATAGATCTGGTTGAAGGTGCGGTCACCCCCGCCGTCGATCCTGGTGGTGAACCCGAAGTTGCGCGTGTTCTCCGGCGTGGTCGGATGCGGGTTAAAGGTCCAGGTGGTCACGCCGTTCGCGTCACGCTCGCTGTCGCTGGTCCTGCTGTTCAGGGAGACCGTGCAGTCGCCGGCGCGCAGCGCGGAAACCTTCTGGTCGGCGACGCTGATGGCCTCATCCCTGAGTGACGCTGCGGCGGCGGGGGCGACGAGCCCGGAAAGCGGCGAATCCGGCACGACGACCGCGCCGGCTATGGCGACGGTCAACGCCGACAGGACCGCCATCCCGGAACGGGCCCGGTAACGGAACTTCATATTGATTTTCCTCAGCTTTCTGCACGGATCCTGCCGGTAGACCCGGCGACACCGCTCCGTAGTCGGTGGTGAAGGTCTCTCACTTCCCCATCTCTAAGGATTTAATTCTACCGGCAGCATAAGCCCAGCTCAAGTGGGTGCCAAGGATTCATTGCAATCTTTCACAGCTCCCGCACAGTTCGTGACCGTTCCCCCCACCTGCCACCACGCTGGCCCGACAGCGCGCCGAATCCCCCGCCGACCGCTCAGCCCGCCGGGCCGCTCAACCCGCCGGCTCAAACCGTCAGGCGCCCCGACAGCGCGCGCGAGAGCGTCAGCTCGTCGACGAACTCGAGGTCGCCGCCCAGCGGCATGCCCGAGGCCAGCTTGGAGATCTTCAGCCCCGGGAAGTCTCGCAGCAGGCGCACCAGGTAGGAGGCCGTGGCCTCGCCCTCGGTGTTCGGGTCGGTGGCCAGGATGACCTCGGAGACCTCCGGGGTGGCCTCGTAGACGGGCGCCTCCGGGGTGGACTCCGCGGTCTCGCGGTCCGGCAGCACCCCGCCGATGCGCTGCAGCAGCTGCGAGATGTTCAGCTCGCGCGGGCCGACGTTGGCCAGCGGGTCGAGCGCCCCACCGAGCACGTGGTAGCGCCCCTCGAACTCGCCGGTGCGCTCGATGACCTGGATGTCTTTGGGCTCCTCGACCACGCAGATCACGGAGGCGTCGCGCGTGGAGTCCGCGCAGATGCGGCAGACGTCGTCGGCGGAGATGTTGCGGCAGATCCGGCAGAAGCTGACCCCGTCGCGGACCGCCGTGAGCGCCGTGGTCAGCCGGCTGATGTCCTCCGGCTCGACGCGCAGCAGGTGGAAGGCGATGCGCTGCGCGGACTTCGGGCCAACCCCGGGCAGCCGCGAGAGTTCGTCGATGAGGTCCTGCAACGGTCCTTCGAACACGGGCGATCCTTTCCTTCCTCCGGAACCACACAAGTGTAATGCGCCGCAACGACGCAACAGGAAGCCCCCGCCCACGGCGCGGCACGCGCGCGGACGGGGGCCGACGGGACGTCGGCAAGCTCCCTAGCCGAACAGGTTGGAGACGGCGTCGCCCTCCGGGCCGGAGCCCGGGGTCAGCGGGCCGAGCTTCTCCTGGGCCAGCTTGCCGATCTTGTCGTGGCCGTCGGCGAAGGCGCCCTGAATGAGGTCCTGCAGGGTCTCGACGTCCTCCGGGTCGACCACCTTCGGGTCGATCTTGACGCCGCGGACCTCGCCGCCGCCGGTGAGCGTGATCTCCACGAGGCCGTTGCCCGCGGAGCCGACGAGCTCGGTGGCGAGAATCTCCTGCTGGGCGGCCTGGAGCTGCTGCTGCATCTCCTGGGCCTGCTGCAGGATCGACTGCATGTCGGGCATCTCCTGGTTGGGCTGGTCCTGCGGGGTGGGCTGGTTCACGGTCGCACCTTCCTGGCTCGGGTTCATCGTGTCTTTGACGGGCACAGTCTACCGTTCCCCCGGCGCGCCCGCGCCACCCCTGCGGGGGTGTGCGGTCGCGCCAGGCGGTCACATCGGCTTGGCGCCGAGCTCCTTGCTGAGCAGCTCCATCGCCAGCGTCATCGCGTCGCGGCGGTCCAGGTTGCCCGGCTGCAGCGACGCCTCGCGCATCATGTCCTCTTCCTCGGCGCGCTGGTCGTAGGGCGCGGGCGGGGTGCCTGCAGGACCGCCGGGGCCGCCGTAGTCCATGGGGTCCGGCGGCGGGGGCACGTCGTCGTCCATCGGCTCGGGCGGCGGCGGCACGTCGCGCAGGCCCCCGCCGCCGCCGAAGCGCCGGCCCTGCGCGGGGCGTCCCCGGCCGTTGCCGGCGTGCGGCACGCGCAGCTTGCGCCCGCCGCGCAACGAGATCACGCGGGCCTCGGTGTCGTCGCCTCCGCTTGCCGACGTCCCGGCGCCCGCCGTCGGCGTCCCGTTCGGCGTCGGCGCGGGGGCGGGCACGCTGCGCGTGCCCGGGGTGGCGTCGGCGCGCGGTGCCGTCGGGGCTGCCGTGTTCTGCGGGGTCGGGCCGTTTTGTGGCGCGTTCGCGGGCGGGGTCGGCTGAGCGGTCGGGCCGGGCTGGCCGGGCTGACCTTGCCGGCCGGCCTGGTCGGCGGGCTGAGCGGACGCGTTCGGGCCCCGGGCCCCCGCCGCCGCGGCGCCCGCGACGTGACCGCCGGGCGTCTCGTCGCTACCGCCGAGCGCGGCGGGCTCGCCCCACACCGGGGCGGCCGGCTGGGTCTGCTGCGGCTGGCGCTGCGTCTGCTGCGGCCGGTTCTGCGCAGGCTGCTGCGGCGCCTGGGGCTGATTCTGCGCAGGCTGTTCTGCCCGGGACGCAGGCTGCTCCTGAGAATGCTCAGGCTCTACCGCCAGCTGCTGCTCTGCTGCAGGCTCCGGGGTCCGCCCGGGCGTGGACCCCGCGGACTCCGCAGACGCTGCGGGTTCCTCAGACTCTGCGGGCTCGGCCGGTTCCGACTGCTCCGCCTGCTCGGGGTGCTGTTCCTGCTCGGCCTGCTGCACCCGGGCAGACTGCTCCTGCGCGGGCTGCTGTTCCTGTCGTTCAGCGGCCGGGTTTACCCCGGGTTCGCCGCCCTCCGCGGAGTCATCCTCGTGGGTGCTGTCCGAGGACGGCGCCTGGTGCTCGCGCGCGGTCGTCTGCGGCTGCCACGCCGGCTGCGGGGTCGCCGGCGCGCTGAACCCGGCGGCGACCGGGTCGGTGCCCACCTGGCACTGGACGGCCAGCGGGCGGCCGAACTCCTCGGTGAAGGCCGCGGCGATGTCCTTGTTGTTGCTCTCGGCGTTCACGCGCGAGGCCAGCGCCCCGGTGTTGTGGCCGAGGTAGACCGTGCCCTCGCGCACGCCGAGGACGGTGGCCTCGGTGAGCATGATCTGGGCGATGTGGTTGCGCTTGCCCACGTCGTGGCGGACCTGGCCCCACCGGCGGCGGACCGCCTCAGTGAGCTCCTCGTCCGAGGCGTCCTCGCCCGGCAGCTCGTCGTCGTTCTGCACGGCGGGCTTCGCCGCGGCCGGGGCGGCGGGCTCGGCCTGCGCCTCCGGCGCGGACGGTGCCGCCGGTGCGGCGTCCTGCGGCTCCGGGGCCTCCGGAGTCTCGGGCGCGGAGTCGGCGGCAGTCTCAGCCTGCGACTGCGGTGCAGGCTCAGCTGCGCCCTGCGGCTGCGGCGACTGCGCCGCCTGCTCAGCGGCGGGCCGGGCCTGCGGGGCGGGCTCGGGAGCCGCGGCGGATTCCTGGGATTCAGCAGGCCGGACCTGGGACTCGGCAGCGGGCGCGGCCTCGGGGGCCGGTGCCTGCTGGCCCTGCTCCTGCGCAGGAGCCTGTGGCTGAGCCTGAGACTGAGCCTGCTGCTCCTGCGGCTGCGCAGGCTGCTGCGACGGCACCCGGCGCTGCGGAACCTCCGGGCGCTCGGGACGCTCGGAGCGGTCCTGCGAGCGCGCGGCCTGGGCACGCGCGATGGCCTCGCGGGCCGCCTGGGAACCGCGGCTGCCGCGCACCGGCGCCTGGCTCGTGGACCCGCCCGTGGCCTCGTGCGGGGCGTAGCCCGGGTTGTGCCCGCCGGGCTGACCGGCGCCGGCGGTGGCACCCCCGCTAGCTGGACCGGCGGCGGCACCGGCGCCCGCACCGCCACCGGCCGCGGCGACGCCGTGACCGGTGCCCGCGGCCTGCGCGGTGATCATCAGGTGCGCCAGCAGGATCTCCAGCAGCAGGCGCGGCGAGGTCGCGCCCTTCATCTCCGGCATCCGCTCGTTGATCTGGTCGGCGAGCTCCGCGATCCCGGTCGGGCTGAACATGCCCGCCTGGGCGCTGAGCACCTCCGCGCGCCCCGCGGGCGCCTCCACCAGGCCCATGTCGAAGGCCTCCGGCACCGTCTGGATGACCATCAGGTCGCGCATCCGGTCCAGCAGGTCGACCACGAAGCGCCGCGGCTCGATGCCGCTCTCGATGACGTCGTCGACCGTGGAGAACAACCGTGCGCCGTCGCCGGCGGCCAGGGCCTCCACGGTGGCGTCGAGGAGCGTGAAGTCGGTCAGGCCCAGCAACGGCTGCACCTTCTCGTAGGTGACGTGGCCGTCGCCCGAGCCACCGATGAGCTGGTCCATGATCGACAGCGAGTCACGGGGGCTGCCGCCGCCGGCCTGGATGACCAGCGGGTAGACCGCGTCCTCGACCGTCACCCCCTCGGCGGCGGTGACCTGCTGCAGCAGCCCGCGCATCGCCTGCGGGGTCAGCAGCCGGAACGGGTAGTTGTGGGTGCGCGAGCGGATGGTGCCGATGACCTTCTCCGGCTCCGTCGTCGCGAAGATGAAGATCAGGTGCTCCGGCGGCTCCTCGACCACCTTGAGCAGCGCGTTGGCGCCCGCCCCGGAGATCATGTGGCACTCGTCGATGATGTAGACGCGGTAGCGCGACTCCGCCGGGGCGAACATCGCCCGCTCGCGCAGTTCACGCATGTCCTCGACACTGCCCTGGCTGGCCGCGTCCAGTTCCGTGACGTCCAGGTTGCCCGGCCCGCCCGGCGCCAGCGCGCGGCAGGACTCACACTCCCCGCACGGTGTCGAGGTCGGCCCGTTGACGCAGTTCAGCGAGCGCGCCAGGATGCGCGCCGAGGACGTCTTTCCGCAGCCGCGCGGGCCGGAGAACAGGTACGCGTGGTTGATCCGGCCGCTGTCGAGCGCGGCGCTCAGCGGCTTGGTGACCTGGTCCTGGCCCACAACCTCTGCGAAGGTGGCGGGGCGGTACTTGCGGTAGAGCGACACGCGCCCAGCCTACCCAGCGGCCGGACCGCCGGCCGGGCGGGCCCAGTCCCCCGGATCCGCCCCGGTCAGGGCCAGCGCCTCGAGCAGGCGCTCCGGCCCGGCGGCCCGCGCCAGCTCCGCCTCGGCGTCGGTGACCATCACGACCTGCAGCACCGCGGTCAGCCGACCGCGCGAAGCGTCGGTGCCCTCCCCGTGGACGGTGCCGGGGGCCTCGTTGACCTGCGGGACCTGCCCGCCCCACACCGTCGGCGGGGCCAGCAGGCCGTGGCGCACGGTCGTCTCCCCTGCGAGCCCGGCACGGGCGGCCAGCCCGTCGAGGACGGTGCCCGGCTGCGCGGGCAGGCCGCCCTCGGCCAGCACCGCGGCGGCGGTGCCGACGACGCGCACGGCTGCCAGCGCGGCGTCGGAAATCGAGGCGGAACCCGCCACGGCCATTAGCTCGCAGCGCACGTCGACGCCCTGCTCGTCGGCGGCCGCAAGTCCCGTCTCGACGCGCGCGAAGTCGGTCGTGCACGCCACGGCGTGGCCCTCGGCCTCCTGGAGGCCGACGCGGAAGTCGCCGCCGCGGGCGACCGTCAGCGGCGCCGGCAGGATGCCGTTGAGCCAGTCCAGGGTCTCGCGCGCGTCCATGCGCCTGCCTCTCCGCGCCGCGGGGCGCCGCCGGTTATCGGGGTTACTTGTCCAGCTTCTCCAGGGCCGCCAGCAGCACGCAGGTGGCCACGCCGTTCATGGCCTCCTCGAGCTCGTCGACCGGCGGCAGCGAGGGCGCCAGGCGGATGTTGCGGTCGTTCGGGTCCTGGTGCAGCGGGAAGGAGGAGCCCGCACCCGTCAGGGCGATGCCGGCGTTGCGGGCCAGTTCGACCACGCGGGCGGCGGTGCCGTCCATGACGTCCAGGGAGATGAAGTAGCCGCCGGTCGGCTTCGTCCAGGAGGCGACCTCGTACTCGCCGAGGCGGTCCTGCAGGATGTCGAGCACGGCCTTGAACTTCGGGGCCAGCGAGCCGGCGTGCTTGAGCATGACCGTGCGCACGCCCTCGGCGTCGCCGAAGTAACGAGCGTGGGCCAGCTGGTTGACCTTGTTCGGGCCGATGCCGCGCACCGAGGCGTGCGAGGCGTACCAGGACAGGTTCTCCGGCGAGGAGGCGAAGAAGGCCACGCCCGCGCCGGCGTGCGTGATCTTCGAGGTCGAGGCCATGAACCAGAAGCGGTTCGGGTTGCCGGCTTCCTCGGCGAAGCGGATGACGTTGTGGTTCTCGGGGAACTTATCGGTCAGGGTGTGCACGGCGTAGGCGTTGTCCCACACGATGCGGAAGTCCGGGGCGCCGGTCTCCATCTCGGCGAGCTGGCGGGCGACGTCCTCGGAGACCGTCACACCCGACGGGTTGGCGAAGACGGGCACCAGCCACATGCCCTTGACCTCGGGGGCACGGGCCAGCTCGCGCACGGCGTCCATGTCCGGGCCGTCCTCGTTGAGCGGGACCGGGATCAACTCGATGCCGAAGTGCTCGGTGATGGTGAAGTGGCGGTCGTAGCCCGGCACCGGGCAGATCCACTTGACGTGCTCCTCGGCCGACCAGGGGCGCTCGGAGTCGTTGTTGCCGAAGATCCACGACCAGCTGACCAGGTCGAACATGATGTTCAGGCTCGAGGAGTCCTCGGCGTAGATCAGCTCGACGGGCAGGTCCAGCAGCTCCGCCCAGATGGCGCGGATGTCCGGGATGCCCTTGAGGTTGCCGTAGTTGCGCACGTCCGAGCCGTCGGCGGCGGTGTACTCGCCGCGCCCCGGCAGGGCCAGCAGCTCGTCGGCGAAGTCCAGCTGCTCGGCCGACGGCTTGCCGCGGGTCAGATTCAGGTTGAGGTTCTTCGCCTTCAGGTCGTCGTACTCGGCGCGGACCTTCTCGGCGAGCTCCGTGAGCTTCTCGTCCGTCATGTCGGTGAGCGACATAGTCCCTCAGATTCCTTCCCCGCGCCGCGTGCGCACGCGGTTGTCGTGTCGGATCATTGTCGTGTCGGATCAGTTGTGTGGTTCTGCGTGTCGCGCGCCACCCGGAGGCCGCGCGCGTCGCGCCCACACATCGTACAGCGGCTACGACGGGGTGCACCCGTGCGCGTGTGCGGGGCCGGCTCCTGTGACCGGGTGCGGCTGCGCTCTGCGGGCGGGTGGGCCGTCCCTCGGCGGCAAAGTGGGCCGCCCCCCGGCGGCCCGTAAAAATAAGGGGACCCCGCGCACCCGGTAGAGCCCGTTGACCCTTGCTGCATTCCTGCCCTGGGGGAGTTCACGAGATACACGCCGCGCGAGATCCGGACCCCCACTCTAGCCGAGATCCGGAGAGAGGCCAAGACGCGGTGCGCGCCTGCTGATTTGGCCGCGGCGGCAGACGCCGTGTACGATTTCTTCAGCACGACGGGGCACGCCCCGCCTGTGACGCTGGAGGATTCGACTAGCGGCCTATGTCACACGCTTGGAATGCGTGCGGGAGTGACCCTCCCACGTGGGTTCAAATCCCACATCCTCCGCAGTTGGAAGGACCGCCGCCCGGGAGACCGGGTGGCGGTCCTTTTCTGTGCGCTGGTCTTCCGTGGGCGACCGGCGCCCCCGCTGCCGCGCTTCCACCCCGCGCCGTCGCCCCTCCCCCCACCGCCGGCACCCCTCCCCTACTGCAACGACCGTTGCATGTGCCAGGCGCTGAAACTCGGCATTTGAGCGTCCAGCACATGCAACCTTTGGCCCTGGGGCCGGTGGGCGGGGTGCTCGCGGGCTGAGCGCCGGTGTGCGGGGTGCCGGTGTGCGGGGTGCCGGGCGGCGTCAGTAGCCGAATTGCTTCTTGCGCAGGCGCTCGGCGTCCAGGCGCTGGAGGACGCGCACGATCGCGCCGACGGCGAAGGCGGCGAAGACGGTGCCCTCGCGCACGCCGACGATGTGTCCGTTGAGGATGAGCGAGAGCACGACCGCGAGGATGACCAGCGACCAGTCGAAGCACTGCTTGACGGTGCCGAAGTTCCAGCCGGTCACGATCGCGGAGATCACGCCCTCACCGGGGACGTAGAGGAGCCCGGGCAGGACCTCGATGAACACGCCGACGGCGACCACGAGGGAGCCGATGAGGGCGAGCACCCACTTCTGCCAGTAAGCCTCCGGGGCGAGGAAGTCCGTCATCCGCAGGGAGAGGATGCAGAGCAGGCCGAAGACGACGGCCACGCCGACCTGCAGGTAGCCCATGAAGGTGAAGCCCCGGCGCAGCAGGACGATCTGGATGACGACGAGCAGCGCGTTGAAGATGATGGTCCACTGCCCCACCGTCAGATTCCAGGCGGCCAGCGCCGCCGGCGGGGTGGAGATCGGGGTCGTGCCCAGGTCAGCGTGGATCGTCAGGGCGATGACCAGGGACATCACGGCCACGCCGAGCAGGAACAGCAGCCAGCGGACGAGCAGCGGGAAGCGGTCCTCCAGCCGCGGGGTGAAATTCTTCACATCTTCATTTTTCATATGAACGTGGACCGTACTCCGAAGTTCACGTTATGACGCAAGTGTGTGCGTACCCCGTGCATGCCCCCGCGCGCGGTCCACTCCCGGCCGGTGCCCGACGCCGGGCGTGGGGCTCAGGCCCCGGCGTCGGGGCTCCAGGTCCAGGGCTCGCGGGGAAGCTGGTTGAGGTCGAAGACCTCGGCCAGGCCCGCCAGCGAGTCCACGCCCGGATAGCCCAGCGAAGCGCAGATCAGCCCGACGATCTCCGGGACCGTGCGCCCGGCGGCACGCATCTCACGCAGCGTGACCGCTCCGTCGCGCTTGGCCAGGCGCCTGCCGTCCGGGCCCAGCACCAGCGGCACGTGCACGTACTCCACCTCCGGCAGGCCGAGCAGGTGCGCGAGGTACGCCTGCCTGGGAGCGGAGGCCAGCAGGTCGTCGCCGCGGACGACCTGGTCCACGCCCTGCCAGGCGTCGTCGACGACGACGGCCAGGTTGTACGCCCAGTCCGGCTGCTGGCCGCCGCGGCGCAGCACCATGTCGTCGACCTCGCCGGTGTAGTCGCCGGCCAGCGCGTCGTGCACGCGCCAGGTGTCCGTGTCCGCGCGCAGCCGCAGCGCGGGCGTGCGCCCCTCGGCGGCGAGTTCGGCGCGACGGGTGACGCGCGCGGCGTCGGAAAGTGACCGGCACGTGCCCGGGTAGTGGCCGGGCACGACGTGCGGGGCACGGGAGGCCTCGCGGATCTCGCGGCGCGAGCAGTAGCACTCGTAGACGCGGCCGGCGGTGCGCAGCCCCTCGAGGGCGGACTCGTAGGCGCCGAAGCGTTCGTGCTGGTAGGCGACCTCGCCGTCCCAGTCGAGGCCGAGAGCGGCGAGGTCCTCGAGCTGGCGCTCGGCGGACTCGAGAGAGGAGCGCTGCGTGTCGACGTCCTCGACGCGCATGAGGAAGCGGCGGCCCGTGGTGCGCGCGGCGGCCCAGGCGATCGCGGCGGTGCGCAGGTTGCCCAGGTGGAGGTCTCCGCTCGGCGAGGGGGCGTAGCGGCCGGCGGGTGCGGGGGCGTCGGCGGAGGTGCTCGGTTCAGCCATGGTTGCCAGCCTAGGGCGCTCGCGTGGGAAGATGCGGGACATGTCCAACACAGAATCCTCGCACGGGTCTGGGCGGCCCGTCGCCTCCGGAACCGCGGCCTCCGCGGGCGCCGGCGCGGCGGGCGCCCCCGACACCGTCCGCTTCATACCCGTCCAACGCAGCTACTACCCCGTCATCGTCGCGGCCTTCGTGGCGATCTTCCTGATCTCTAACATCCTGGCGACCAAGGGCGTCGAGATCGGCCCGCTGGTCACCGACGGCGCGTTCTTCCTCTTCCCCGCCGCCTACGTGCTCGGCGACGTGCTCAGCGAGGTCTACGGCTTCCGCGCCGCCCGGCGCGCGATCCTCACCGGCTTCGCCGTCGCCGCGCTGGCGGTCGTGTGCTTCTACGTGGCCATCTGGCTGCCTGCGGCGAGCTTCTACGAGAACCAGGACGATTTCTCGCTGGTGCTCGGGCTGGTGCCGCAGATCGTGCTGGCATCGCTGGCCGGGTACCTGGTCGGGCAGCTGCTGAACTCGTGGGTTCTGGTGCGCATGAAGCGCCGGCTGGGCCCCTCGAACATGTGGGCCCGGCTGATCGGGTCGACGGTGGTCGGCGAGTTCACCGACACGCTGCTGTTCTGCCTGATCGCCGCGCCGGTGATCGGGATCGCGACCGCGGGTGACGCTCTGAATTACGTGGTGGTCGGGTTCCTGTGGAAGACCCTGATCGAGGTCGTGGTGCTGCCGGTGACCTACGCGGTGATCCGGCACGTCAAGCGGCGCGAGGTCGAGTGGAACGGGGGCGGGGGCGCGGTCGGCGCCGTCTGAGCGGTTCGGTGGCGCGGTTGTCTCACGGCGAGTCCCCGCTGGCGCGGGAAACGGCCGGCACGGGTGACACCCGCACCGCCACGTCAGCTCATCCCCGCTGGTGCGGGGAGGACGTGGCGAAGGCCTACGTCGCCCGTGTCCACAAGGGCTCATCCCCGCTGGCGCGGGGAGGACGGCAACTGTCGCGCCACCAGCAGGCCAACCGTGGGCTCATCCCCGCTGGCGCGGGGAGGACGCGGTGTGCGGCGCGATCCACACCGGCCTCCTCGGCTCATCCCCGCTGGCGCGGGGAGGACGCTGGGCAAGCTATTCGGCGGAAAAGAATATGTGGGCTCATCCCCGCTGGCGCGGGGAGGACCGTCGAACACGGCAGATCAGATCAAGCTCATGGGGCTCATCCCCGCTGGCGCGGGGAGGACCCGCGGGCCATGCCTCCGATCGCGTCCCACAAGGGCTCATCCCCGCTGGCGCGGGGAGGACGTCGCAGGTCTCCTCGTCGCCTTCGCCGCGAGCGGCTCATCCCCGCTGGCGCGGGGAGGACCTCGGCTGGTGTCCCAGTTGCGGATGCGGCCGGGGCTCATCCCCGCTGGCGCGGGGAGGACGAGCATGGTCATATCTTTCTAGGCGGTCCCAGGGGCTCATCCCCGCTGGCGCGGGGAGGACACAGTGACGAAACCTCGGATGTCTACCCAGGCGGGCTCATCCCCGCTGGCGCGGGGAGGACGGTAGGCGCACACTAACTAAGCCCACCCCTACCGGCTCATCCCCGCTGGCGCGGGGAGGACAGCGACGTGCGGGCAGTGCGGTCAGTGCGAGGGGGCTCATCCCCGCTGGCGCGGGGAGGACTTTCGGTGGTCTCTCTCGCTTACAAAACCTACCGGCTCATCCCCGCTGGCGCGGGGAGGACACGGCTTGACGGCCGCGGGTGGTGAGCTGTCGGGGCTCATCCCCGCTGGCGCGGGGAGGACGCCAATCTCGATGTTCGGGTCGCGGGACAGGGTCGGCTCATCCCCGCTGGCGCGGGGAGGACTTGCGGAAGGAGCTGGTGTCGGTGCGTGCGGAGGGCTCATCCCCGCTGGCGCGGGGAGGACCCACCGGCGTGGAACTGCCACACAAACCCGAACGGCTCATCCCCGCTGGCGCGGGGAGGACGACCGCCTGCCCCTACCACCTCCGCAAGGGGCACGGCTCATCCCCGCTGGCGCGGGGAGGACCTCGCACACTCCTCGGTGGAAGCCTCCTTCGTGGGCTCATCCCCGCTGGCGCGGGGAGGACTGGTTCAGTGACGACAAAGGTGGTCATGCGGCGGGCTCATCCCCGCTGGCGCGGGGAGGACAGTCTGTCCCGCCGATAGGAAGGAGACCCCATGGGCTCATCCCCGCTGGCGCGGGGAGGACGCGTGCGGATCATTCGCCCAGCCCATGACGGTGGGCTCATCCCCGCTGGCGCGGGGAGGACCCAGCTTCGCGTTCTCGAGGTCCTCGATGATCGGGCTCATCCCCGCTGGCGCGGGGAGGACGACATCTGGGTGACACGCGAGGCTAGCGCGCACGGCTCATCCCCGCTGGCGCGGGGAGGACTCGGCGCAGAGTAGGGGGTTGCAGGATGACGTGGGCTCATCCCCGCTGGCGCGGGGAGGACGACCGACCTGCAGAAGGCGCAGGACGCGCTCGAGGCTCATCCCCGCTGGCGCGGGGAGGACCGACTGATGGCCTGGTCTCCGCAGGAGCTGCCCGGCTCATCCCCGCTGGCGCGGGGAGGACAGGAAATGCAGAAAATGATTTCTTCGGGCGCGGGGCTCATCCCCGCTGGCGCGGGGAGGACGCCCGCGACGGGGTCATTAAGGCCACCTCCGGGGGCTCATCCCCGCTGGCGCGGGGAGGACGTGCGGCCACCGCGGCCGGGCGTGAAGTGCTTGGGCTCATCCCCGCTGGCGCGGGGAGGACCCCATCCAGGCCGGCGACGCCACCGCAGCCGAGGGCTCATCCCCGCTGGCGCGGGGAGGACTGATACATCGTGCTCATGCTGACTCCCAGCAGGGGCTCATCCCCGCTGGCGCGGGGAGGACGCGGCTCCAGTGGTGGCGGTGAAAGTCCAACGCGGCTCATCCCCGCTGGCGCGGGGAGGACTAGGGTAGCGCAGTGGCCTGCGGCGATGGTGTTGGGCTCATCCCCGCTGGCGCGGGGAGGACACGCGGGGCCGGGGCGGGGTGGTGTGGGTGGCTCATCCCCGCTGGCGCGGGGAGGACTTCGCCTCCTAGTTGCTTGTCTCGAACATGAGGGGCTCATCCCCGCTGGCGCGGGGAGGACCATATCGGCCAATTCGGCCAAATACTTCACAACGGCTCATCCCCGCT
>NZ_JASODI010000032.1 GCF_030211955.1 Corynebacterium frankenforstense
GCCACCCGCCGGGCGGGTGGCTCCCACGCCCACGGTGTCACCCGCGACGTCGACAATCGCCGCGCCCACGGGCGGGTTGGGGCTGGTGGTGCCGCGCACGGCGGCCGAGGCGGCCTCGGCGGCGGCGAGCGCCTCAAGCTCGCCGGGGCGCAGGTGCGGGAAGCGGGACTGGCCCGCCCCGGCCGGTGCGTCCGTCAGGGTCACCGCTGCACGGCCTCGGCGGCCTCCGCGGCGGCGGCGCGCAGCTCCTCGACGGCGGCGGCCGGGTCATCGGACTTGTAGACGGCGGAGCCGGCGACAAAGACGTCCACGCCCGCGGCGGCGGCTTCGCGGATGGTCTCGGCGTTGATGCCGCCGTCGATCTCGACGGTCAACTCCAGGCCGCGCTCGGCGATCTCGCGGCGCAGGGTGCGCACCTTGTCCAGCTGATCGGGCATGAAGGACTGGCCGCCGAAGCCGGGCTCGACGCTCATGACGAGCACCTGGTCGAACTCGTCGAGGACGTCCAGGTAGTCCTCCAGCGGGGTGCCCGGGCGCAGGGAGAACGCGGCGCGCACGCCCTTCTCCCGCAGGTGGCGGGCGAGTGCCACGGGGTCCTCGGTGGCCTCGACGTGGAAGATGACGGTGTCGGCGCCGGCGTCGATGTAGCGGTCGACCCAGGTCTCCGGCTCCTCGATCATCAGGTGCACGTCGAGCGGCTGGTCGGTCAGCTTGTCGACGGTCGCCGTGATGTCGGGGCCGAAGGAGAGGTTGGGCACGAAGTGGCCGTCCATGATGTCCACGTGGACCCAGTCGGCGGTCTTGATGCGGCCGATCTCCTCGCCGAGGCGCGAGAAGTCGGAGTTCAGGATCGAGGGCGCGATGATCGGTTGCGGCATGCCCCCGAGTCTAGCGACGCCGAAGGACCGCGAAGAACATGGCGTCGGTGCCGTGGCGGTGCGGCCACATCTGCACCGAGGGCGCCTCGCCGACGTCCGTCATCCCGCCGACCAGCCCGTGGGCGTCGAGCTCGACGGCGCCGAGCTCGTGGACGGCGCGCTCGACGACCTGGCGGGTCTCGCGCACGTCCGGCGAGCAGGTCGAGTAGACCACCGCGCCGCCGGGGCGCACGAGGCTCAGCGCGGAGCTCAGCAGCTCGAACTGCAGCACCGACAGGCCCGGGATGTCCGCCTCGGACTTGCGCCAGCGCGCCTCGGGCCGCCGCCGCAGCGCGCCGAGCCCGGAGCACGGCGCGTCGACGAGCACGCGGTCGAAGCCCGGCTCGAGGCCCGGGTCGCGGCCGTCGGCGACGTGCACGGTCACCGGCAGGTCGCCGCAGGCCTTCTCCACCAGCTTCGCGCGGTGGGCGGCGGTCTCGACGGCGTCGACGTGCGCGCCCTCGATGCGCGCGATCGCGCCGGCGAGCGCGGCCTTGCCGCCGGGGCCGGCGCACAGGTCGAGCCAGCGGCCGGTGTCCTCGCCCTCGAGCTCGACCTCGGTCAGCGCGCGGGCGATGAGCTGGGAGCCCTCGTCCTGCACGCCGGCCAGACCCTGGCGCACCGGCTCGAGCGTGCCGGGGTCGCCGCCGGGCAGGTAGACCGCGTACGGCGAATACCTCCCCTGCTCGCCGCCGGTGATCAGCGCCAGCTCCTCGGCGGAGATCTCGCCGGGGCGGGCGACCAGGTGCACGTGCGGGCGCTCGGAGTCGGCCTCGAGGGCGGCCTCGAGCTCGCCCTCGGGCAGCACCTTGGAAAACGACCTCGCGATCCAGGCCGGGTGCGCGGTGCGGAAGGCCAGCGCCTCCAGCGGGTCGGCCGGGGTGAGCTGCTCCAGCCACTCCTCGACCGGGGTGCGCGTGACGGTGCGCAGCACGCCGTTGGCGAAGCCCTTGGCCTTGAACCGCCCGGTGGCGCCGACCAGGCGCACGGAGGTGTCCACGGCCGCGTGCTCCTCGACGCGGGTGTAGAGCAGCTGGTAGACGCCGAGGCGCAGCGCGTCGAGGACCTGCGGGTTGATCGACTCGATGCCCTGGGCGGCGCACTTGTCGATCACCGCGTCGACCACCCCGAGGGTGCGCAGGGTGCCGTAGGTGATCTCGGTGGCGAAGGCGGCGTCGCGGCCCTTGAGCCCCAGCGCGCGCAGCTCGCCGGGCAGAGTCAGGTTGCCGAAGGCGTCGTCCTCGGTGACCTTCAGCAGCGTCTCGAAGGCCGCCTGGCGCGCCTTGTCGATGCCGCGGTAGTCGCGCCGGGCCTGCCCCTCGTCCGATTGACGACGCCCGCGGTGGTCGCCGTTGCCGCCGCGCGCACCGTCGCGCCCGCGCGCGCCGCGGGCGTCGGAGATCTTGCGTCCGTCGCGGCGGCTGCGCCCGTGGCCGTCGGTGCCGTGGTTGCCGCGGCCGGCGCCGGCGGCGCCGGACCGGGCGCGGCCCTTCCTGCTGCGGGAGCGGAAGCCCCCGCCCTGTGCGTTCTGGCTCACTGGAACGTGACTCCTTGCTCCTCGTCGGTGGTGCCGGACAGTGCCCCGCGGGCCCAGTCCTCGGCGGCCATGGCCTTCTTGCCCGGCGGCTGGATGCGGGTGAGCTCCACGGCGGCGTCGGCGGTGCCGACGACCACGCTGTGGCGGCCCGCGTGCACCGCACCCGGGCGGCCGGCGACCGGGGCGGCGGCCTCGGAGTCGGCGGCCAGCGGGACGACGCGCCCGAGCTTCATGCGCCGCTCGCCCCACATGGTCCAGGCGCCCGGCGCCGGGGTGTGGGCGCGGATGATCCGGTCGGTCTCGGCGGTGGGCCGGGTCCAGTCGATGCGGGCGTCGGCGCTGTTGATCTTCGCGGCGTGGGTGGGCTCGCCGCCGAGCTCGGCCTGCGGGCGGGTGGTGAGCGTCCCGGCGGCCAGCCCGTCCATGGTCTCGGCGAGCAGGTCCGCCCCCGAGTAGGCCAGGCGGGTCAAGAGGTCGTCGGCGGTGTCCTCGGGCCCGATCGGCTCGTGGGTCTGGGCGAGCACGTCGCCGGTGTCCAGGCCGGCGGCGATGCGGAAGGTGCTCGCCCCGGTCTCGGCGTCGCCGGCGGCGATCGCGGCCTGCACCGGGGCCGCGCCGCGCCAGCGCGGCAGCAGGGAGAAGTGCAGGTTGACCCAGCCGTGCTCGGCGACGTCGAGCAGGTCCGGGGTGATCAGGTTGCCGTAGGCGACCACCGGCAGCGCGTCGGGGGCGAGCTCGGCCAGGCGGGCGCGCAGGGCGTCGCCGTCCTCGGTGCCGGGCTTGAGGGTGGCGGGCTTGAGGACCTCGATTCCGCGCTCGGCGGCGCGGGCGGCCACGGGGCTGGGGTGCAGCGTGCGGCCCCGGCCGCGGCGGGCGTCGGGGCGGGTGATCACGGCGAGGACCTCGTGGTCGGAGTCGAGGAGCCGGTCGAGGGCGACGACGGCGGGTTCCGGGGTGCCGGCGAAGACGAGTCTCAGGTGAGTCATGTGCGCTTCCCGCGCGCTCCTTTCGGTGCAGGTTCCGGCGCCGCTTCCGGCGCGTTCAGGGGGTCCATTGTAGCGCCGGGGCGCGACCCGGCCGCGCACGCCGGGTGGGCGGCGGGGCGGCGGGGCACGCACGCGGCGTCGACACGCGACTGTGGCCCCGCCCACGGAAAACCCGGCCAAACCGCTGCGGGCGCGGTCGCCCCGGTGTCAGGATGGGTGCACTTGCATCCGTGAAAGTTTTTCTCCCCGGCGCAGGCGACGGCGGGACCGACGCGGAGCCCGGCGAAGACCGCGAAGACAAGGAGGCCTGAAGTGACTGCTCCCCCACCCGAGGTCCGCGAAGCCGTGGCCGGCAGGCCCGCGCCCTTCAGCGTGCTGGACCTGGACGCCGCGCGGGCCAACGCCCGCGACATGGCACGGCGTGCCCGCGGCACCCCGATCCGCCTGGCCACCAAGTCGCTGCGCATCCGGGAGCTGATCTCGCGGGTGCTCGAGGTGCCCGGCTTCTCGGGGCTGCTCTCCTACCACCTCGGCGAGGCGCTGTGGCTGGTCGACGAGGGCGTCTGCAACGACATCCTGGTCGCCTACCCGTGCGCGGACCCGGACCTGCTGGCCGCCTGGGCCGGTGACCCCGCCTACCGCCGGGCCGTGACGGTCATGGTCGACTGCCCCGGCCACCTGCGCCTGATCGAACAGGCCGCCGAGGCCGTCGGGCTGGAGACGTGCCACCCCGACCCGGACTGGAGCGAGCCGGACACCGACGCCGCCGAGCTGCGGGTGTGCCTGGACGTCGACGCCTCCTACGTCATCGGCCCGGTGCACATCGGGGCGCGACGCTCCCCGGTGCACTCCCCGGCCGAGGCCGAGGCGATGGCCTCGGAAATCTGCTCGCGGCCCGGCATGCGCCTGGTCGGCCTGATGGCCTACGAGGGCCAGATCGCCGGGACCACCGACACCTCCCCGGCGATCGCCGCGATGAAGCGCCTCTCGGTCGACGAGCTGGCCGGGCGGCGGGCGAAGGTCGTCGCCGCCGTGGCCGAGCGGCTGGCCGTCGACGGCCTCGAGCTCGAGTTCGTCAACGGCGGCGGCACCGGCTCGATCGAGACCACCCGGGCCGAGGAGGCCGTCACCGAGATCGGCGCCGGCTCCGGGGTCCTCGGACCAGGCCTCTTCGACCACTACAAGACCTTCACGCCCCACCCGGCCGAGTGGTTCGTGGTGCCGGTGGTGCGCCACCCGGCCCGCGGCTTCGTCACCGTCGCCGGCGGCGGGCGGGTCGCCTCCGGGGCGCCGGGCGACGACCGCCTGCCCGTCGTGGACTACCCCGAGGGGCTGCGCACCATCGCCCTCGAGGGCGCCGGCGAGGTGCAGACCCCGCTGCGCGGGACGGGTGCGGACCGGCTGCGCCTGGGCGACCACGTCTGGATGCGCCACGCCAAGGCCGGAGAACAGGCCGAGTGGACCGACTCGGTACTCGTCGTCTCCGACGGGCTGACCGTGGCCGAATGGCCGACCTACCGCGGAGAGAAGAGGAGCTTCGTATGACCACCCCGACCCGAACCACCCGCCGCGGCGCCCGCGCGGGCGCCACCTGGCGCAACTGGTCCGGCGCGCAGGCCGCCCGGCCCGGCGAGGTCGCCCGCCCGGCCACCGAGGCCGAGGTCGTCGAGACCGTCACCCGAGCCGCCGAGGCCGGCCTGCACGTCAAGACCGTCGGCGCCGGGCACTCCTTCTCCGGGGTGGCCGTCACCGACGGGGTGCTCATCAGCCTCGACGAGCTGTCCGGCGTGGTCAACGTCGACCGCGAGGCCATGGAGGTCACCTTCCTGGCCGGCACCCGGCTTCGCGACGTGCCGCGCCTGCTGCGCCCGCACGGACTGGCACTTGCCAACCAGGGCGACGTCGACCCGCAGTCGCTGGCCGGCGCCATCGCGACCTCCACCCACGGCACCGGCCTCGGCTTCACCGGCCTGGCCGGCATGGTGCGCCGCCAGCGCATCGTCACCGCCGAAGGCACCGTCCACGACGTCGGCCCCGGCGACGAGCTCTTCGAGCTGGGCCGCGTGCACCTCGGCGCCCTCGGCGTGGTCACCCGGGTCACCGTCGCGGTGGTCGAGACCTTCGTGCTGGCCGCCGTCGAGCGCGCCGAGCCGGTCGCCGCGCTGCGCGACGACTTCGCCCAGGCCGCCGCCTCGGCCGACCACGTCGAGTACTACTGGTTCCCCGGCACCGACGTCGCCCACGTCAAGCGCAACACCCGGCACACCCTCGCCGAGCGCGACCGGGTCGCCGCCCCGATCCCGCGCTGGCGCGCCGTGTTCGAGGACGAGCTGGCCAACAACGTCGCCTACCGCGCCATGTGCGCGCTCGGGCATTTCGCGCCGGCGGTAACGCCGACGCTCAACCGGCTCTCGGCGCGCTTCCTCGCCCAGCGCGAGTACTCGGACCTGGCCCACGACGTCTTCGTCTCCGCGCGCCGGGTGCGCTTCAACGAGATGGAGTATGCGGTGCCCCTTACCGACGCCGCCGAGGTCCTCCGCGAGGTCCACCGCCGCCTGGACTCCCGCGACGTGCAGGTCACCTTCCCCATCGAGGTGCGCGCCACCGGCGCCGACGAGGTGCCGCTGTCGACCGGCTACGGCCGGCAGTCCTGCTACATCGCGGTGCACCGCTACCACCGCGACGACCACGAGGAGCTCTTCGAGCTCATCGAGCCGGTTCTGGTGGCCGCCGGCGGGCGCCCCCACTGGGGCAAGCTGCACACCCTCGACCACGACGGCCTGGCCGCGGTGCACCCGCACCTGGACGCCGTCGGCGAACTGCGCGCCCGCGTCGATCCTGAGGGCATGTTCCGCAACCCGATGATCGACCGCGTCTTCGGCCTGGATTGACGACGTCCCGCGGGGCACCCACCCCGGGCGCCCTCACGGTTGGTGCGGGGCCACCCCAGCCCTGTGACGAGGCGTCGCCGCGCCCCAGTGACGGAGCGAAGCTCCGTCACCCGACGGAGACGGGGTCGACCTGGATGCGCAGCGGCAGGTCGTCGCGCCGTGCCACCCGGGCCACGGCGGCAGCCTTGAGCGCGCGGCCCAGCTCGCCGGCCGGGCCGAGGGGCACGCGCACGAGCACGCGCTGCGGCGGGCCGAAGCGCTCCTCGTCGTACTCGCCGGGCAGGCTCACCCCGGCCGGCAGATCGACGGGGCCGAGCACCTCGGCGCCGGCGGGCAGCTCCGTCTCCTCGATCAGGGCGTCGACGGCCGCGGCCGCTCCGTCCACGGCGGCCAGGTGCACCGCCGGCGGCAGGCGCACCTCACCGCGCTGGTCGAGCTCGGCGCGCGCGGCGGCCGGCATGTCCCAGCGGATCAGGTGCTGGACCACCGGCAGCGCCGAGTCGGCGACGACGATGACGCGCCCGCCCTCGCGCGCCGGGCGCACCCTGGTCGCCACCGCCGTCCAGGCGGCGAGTGTGCGCTCGGTGGCGCGCAGATCCTGGCGTCCCAGCAGCGCCCAGGTGTCCAGCAGCAACGCCGCGCCGTAGGCGCCGCCGCCGGCTACCTCGGGTTCCGCACCCGGGGTGGCGACCACCAACGCCGGGGCGTCGTCAATCTCCTCGATGACCCGGTTGCCGCCGGAGACGATCACGCGCGTGCCGGGGAAGGCACGGCCGAGCTCCTCGGCGGTGCGCTGGTTGCCCAGCACCACGGCACGCAACCTGGGCGAGCCGCACTCCTGGCAGCGGAAGCGCGGCTCGAGGCGCCCGCACCAGCGGCACTGCGGCACGGCCGCGCGCTGCCCGTCGGTGGCCTCGGGCACACCGAGCGGGCCGTTGCAGGCTCGGCAGCGGGCCGGGGTGTGGCAGTTGCCGCAGGCCAGGGTGGGCACGTAGCCGCGCCGCGGGGTCTGGACGAGCACGGGGCGCCCGGCCGCGACCCCCTCGCGCAGGGCGGCGAAGGCGACCGAGGGGATGCGCGCCTGGCGGGCGCGGGGGTCGCGGGCGAGGGCGGCCTCGGAGTCGGCGGTGGCCTGCACGCGCGGGGCGCGGGCGCGCAGGGCCTCGCGCGGGGCGACCAGGCCGTGGGCCCAGCCGGAGCGCACGAGCAGCTCGGCCTCGGCGGTGCGGGTGTGCCCGGCGACGATCAGCGAGCACTTCTCCAACGCCGAGCGGGTCGTGAGCACCTCGCGGGCGTGTGGATAGGGCGCGCGCGGCTCGACGAGGTTGTCGTCGCCGTCGAAGAGGCAGACCGCCAGGCGCAGGTTCTGCACCGGCGCGAACGCGGCCGAGCGGGTGCCGATGACCAGGCGGGCCTGCCCGTGCAGCACCGACAGGTAGCGCCGGTAGCGCGCCTGCGGGCCGAGTGCCGCGCCGAGCACAGTGACCTGGCGGGCGGAGACGAGGGTGCGGCAGGCGGCCTCGAGCTTGTCGACGTCGCGTTGGTCCGGCGCCACGATCAGCGCGCCGCCGCCGTCGGAGACGACGGCCACCGCGAGGGCCGCCAGCGCGGCGGCCCAGTCCTCCCCCGGCGCGATCTGCAAGGCGGCCCGCGCGGTGCGGCCCTCGATAACGGCGTCGACGAAGGACTCGCCGTGGGTGTAGCCGGACCAGGCGGACAGATCCGCCTCGGCCGGCTCGCCGAGCTCCTCCCAGGGAGTGTCGGTGTCGGCCTCCTCGGCCTTGGCGTGGCGCGGGGGCACGGCGGCGCGGATGAGGTCGGAACGGGTGCCGGCGTAGCGGTCAGCCAGCTTGTCGATGAGCGTGGCCAGGCGTTTCGGGTAGACGATCTCCGGGGAGATGACCCGCTCCAGGTAGCGCAGGCGGCCGCCGTGCTCGCTGTCGGAGACGCGCTCGAGGAGCAGGGCGTCGACGAGGCGCCCGGAGAAGCGGATGCGCACGCGCACGCCGGGGCGTGCCTCGGCGTCCTGGTCGGCGGCGACGAGGTAGTCGAAGGGCCGGTCCAGGTGCGGCAGGCCCAGCAACGGCAGGACCCGCGCCACGGGCCGGGTCTCGGCGGGGGCGCGGGTCGGTGACATACCGCGGGATTCTACCCGCGGGCGCCTGCCCGGGTCACGGCTCAGCCGAGGCCGACGGCGCGGCGCAGCTCCTCGGCGCGGTCGACGCGCTCCCAGGGCAGGTCGACGTCGGTGCGGCCGAAGTGGCCGTAGGCGGCGGTCTGGCGGTAGATCGGGCGCTGCAGGTCGAGCTCGCGGATCACGGCCGTGGGGCGCAGGTCGAAGACCTTCTGCACGGCGTCCTGGATCGCGGCGTCGTCGAGCCCCTCGGCGGCGGTGCCGAAGGTCTCCACGTACAGGCCCACCGGGGCGGCGCGCCCGATGGCGTAGGCGACCTGGACCTCGGCCTTGTGCGCCAGCCCGCCGGCGACGATGTTCTTGGCCACCCAGCGCATGGCGTAGGCCGCCGAGCGGTCGACCTTGCTCGGGTCCTTGCCGGAGAAGGCGCCGCCGCCGTGGCGGGCCATGCCGCCGTAGGTGTCGACGATGATCTTGCGGCCGGTCAGCCCCGCGTCGCCCATCGGGCCGCCGAGGATGAAAGAGCCGGAGGGGTTGACCAGGAGGGTGAGCTCGTCGGTGCGGTAGCGCTCGAGGTCGGCCTGGGCCAGGACGTGGTCGAGGACGTGCTCGCGCAGGCGCGGCTCCAGCCAGGCGGAGTCGACCTCGGGGTCGTGCTGGGTGGAGATGACCACGGTGTCCAGGTGGGTCGGGTTGCCCTCGGCGTCGTAGGCGAAGGTGACCTGGGTCTTGCCGTCCGGGCGCAGGTGGTCGACGATGCCCTCCTTGCGCACCTCGGTCAGGCGGCGCGCCAGGCGGTGGGCGGTGGCGATCGGCAGCGGCATGTACTCCGGCGTCTCGTCGGTGGCGTAGCCGAACATCAGGCCCTGGTCGCCGGCGCCGCCCTGGTCGTCGGCCTCGTGGCCGTTGCCGGAGCGGACCTCGTGGGAGGTGTCCACACCCGAGCCGATCTCCGCGGACTGCTCGCCGATGGCGATGTTGACCGCGCAGGTGCGGCCGTCGAAGCCGACCTCGGAGGAGGTGAAGCCGATGTCGAGGAGCGTCTTGCGCACCAGCAGCGGGATCTCGACGTAGGCGCTCGTGCGCACCTCACCGACGACGTGGACCTGCCCGGTGGTCACCAGGGTCTCGACGGCGACGTGCGCGGTCGGGTCCTCGGCCAGGATGGCGTCCAGGATCGCGTCGGAGATCGCGTCGCAGATCTTGTCCGGGTGCCCCTCGGTCACGGACTCGCTGGTGAACAGTCGCACCGTGCTCGCTGTCTCTGCCACTTGATCGCTTCCTTTGCTCTCGCTTCGACCTGTTGCGCCGCGGCGGGGCGTTGCGGCCTGCGTCTGCGCAGGTGCCGGGCCGCGGCCCGGCCCGCCACGGCGCGGGGCGCCGGCGTGGCGGGTCGGATTCCCGGACCACATTAGACCAAGCGGTCTAATCCTGCAATGCCGAGCTGTCCGCGTGTCGGATGCGCACGACCTCCGCGAGGATCTCCGCGGCGATCTCCTGCTTGCTGCCGCGGGGCACCTCGCGCACCTCGACGTCGGCCGGTGCGGCCGCGCCCTCGGGGGCGGTGAGCAGCCAGCCGGCGTTGTCCGGGGTGCCGAAGGCCCTGCCGCCGCCGACCTCGTTGCACAGGATGACGTCGCAGCCCTTCTTGAGCAGCTTGCGGCGGCCGTACTCGAGGGCGTCCGCGTCGGCGTCGCCGGTCTCGGCGGCGAAGCCGACGATGACGGTGTCCGCGTCCAGGACGCCGCTCTCCCGGGCCTCGACGACGCCGCGCAGGATGTCCGGGTTCTCGGTCATCTGGAGGGTCTCCAGGCCGGCCTCGGCCTCGGAGCCCTTCTTCATCTTCGCCCCGGCCACGTTGGCCGGGCGGAAGTCGGAGACGGCGGCGGCCATGATCACCACGTCGGCGTCGGCGGCGCGCTCGTCGACGGCGGCCTTGAGCTCGGCGGTCGACTCGATGCGGGTGACCGTGGTGTTGGCGGGTGTCGGCAGCGCGTCGGTGGCCCCCGCGACGAGCTCGACGTGGGCGCCGAGCTGACCGGCGAGCTCGGCGAGGGCGAAGCCCTGGCGGCCCGAGGAGCGGTTGCCCAGGTAACGCACGGGGTCGAGGGCCTCGCGGGTGCCGCCGGCGGAGATGACCACGGTGGTTCCCTCCAGCGGGCGCGAAAGCCCGCCGCGGGCGGCGGCGGTGCGGGCCAGCTCGACGATCTGGGCGGGCTCGAGCAGGCGGCCTGGCCCGGAGTCGGGCCCGGTCAGCCGGCCGCTGGCGGGGTCGAGCACCGTGATGCCGCGGCGGCGCAGCGTGGCGACGTTGTCGCGGGTGGCGGCGTTGAGCCACATCTCGGTGTGCATCGCCGGGGCGACGACGACGGGACAGGTGGCCACCAGCACGCTGGCGGTCAGCAGGTCGTCGGCACGCCCGGCGGCCAGGCGTGCGATGAGGTCGGCGGTGGCCGGGGCGATGACCACGAGGTCGGACTCCTGGCCGACGCGCACGTGGCGGACCTCGTCGACGCCGGTGAAGACGTCGGTGGCCACGGGGTTGCCCGAGAGGGCCTCGAAGGTCGCCGCGCCGATGAACCTCAGGGCGTTGGGGGTGGGCACGACGGTGACGTCGGCGCCGTGCTCGGAGAACTCGCGCACCAGGTGGCAGGCCTTGTAGGCGGCGATGCCGCCGGCCACGCCGAGAAGCACGCGCGGGGCGCGGGCGGGCGCCTCTCCCCCGGTCTCGCGCGGCGCCTCGTCGTGCGCGCGCTGCGCGTGGCGGTGGTCGGTGTGCGGGTCGGTCACGGGTGCCACTCCCCTGGGCTCGTCGGTGCGGATGGTCCGGCGCTTCCGCGGATGCGTCCGCGCTCATCCGCCGAACATACCCCGCCCATGCACGCCTGCGCCCACGCCCACGCACGCCGACGCCCCCGTGCCCCACCGCACAAACGGTGGGCGCACGGGGGCGTCGGAAAGCAGACGTCGGGGTGGGGTCACCCCGAGGGGCCTAGCGGCCCTCCTCGTACTCGAGAAGGCCCGCGTCGATCTCGCGCAGCGCGATCGACAGCGGCTTCTCGCCCGGCTCCGGGGTGACCAGCGGCCCGATGTACTCGAAGACCTCGTTGTCGGCCTGCTGGTAGTGCGCGTTGATCTGGCGCGCCCGCTTGGCCGCGAAGATCGCCAGAGCGTACTTCGAGGAGACCTTCTCGAGCAGACGGTCGATCGGCGGGTCGGTGATGCCGACCGGCGGATCGAAGACCGGCTGGTTTTCTTCCGTCTCGTTAGTCACGTTAGTCACTCACACCTGTGTTTCTTCGGTTGCGTTGAATGCGGCCGCGGCGGACCGGACGGGCACACACGTCC
>NZ_JASODI010000033.1 GCF_030211955.1 Corynebacterium frankenforstense
TCGAACGTGGGCTGTGAGTTTCAGACGAGCCACCGCCTCGTGTCCAAGCTGTGGTGGTCTCGGGTGGGGTTGCAGTAGGTCACTGCATCGCCGTCTCAAGGTCGCCATCGGAGGGACTGGATGGAGCTGCAGTGGATTGCTGCAACGGGTCCGAGCGAGCGACGGACCCCGGGGACTGCCGAGACTTGCAGTGAGCTACGGCGCCGGGGGCGAAGGGCCGGTGGAGGCGGCGGGGATGGTGGGCCGCAGCCGGCAGACGGAGGATTGCAGTAGATCACTGCGCCGCTACTCCGTGGATCCTTATGGCGGGTGTTTGCAGTGGATCACTGCATCGCGATCGCAAGGCCGGCAGCCGGAGACCCGGGCGAAGCCATCGTTTAGAAACTTGTCATTCTCCGACGACCCCTCGCAGTAAGTCACTGCACCAGCACACCCGAGCCCGCCAACGAGACCTTGCAGTGGATCACTGCACCATCCCCGTTCAGCACATCCAGTCTCTCCCCCAACTGACCCCGACGACCCTGCAGTGAGTCACTGGACCGCTGTCCCGAAGCCAGCATCGGCGAGACAGGATGAGGCTGCAGTAGATCACTGCATCGGTGCCGAGCGGGCGACAGACCCCGGGGACTGCCGAGGCTTGCAGTGGATCACTGTGTCACTGCTCGGTTGTTCCTCAGGGCGGCGGTTGCAGTAGGTCACTGCGACCCGGGATCGGGTCAGCCGGCCCCTCAGGACTGTCGGGGGCTGCAGTGGGGTACTAAATCGAGTGACCAAGGGTCGGTAGGACTCTGGGGCGCGATCCTTGCAGTGGGTTACTGCAACACGACTCCGAACGAGACAGAGGTCCGGAGAGGACCGGTCCGCAGTAGATCACTGCGCCAGGAAGCCAGTCAGCCAGCCGGAGGTCTGTGGTGTCGCGGGTGCCTGCCCGGGTCTCGCAGTGGGTTACTGCACCGCCCGGCCCCGGCCCCGAAAACCGTTAGAGCACCATCTCGCCGGTGGCGACGATGCGCGACGGCCCGGTGAGCGTCGCCTCGACGGCGGGAGCGTCTTCAGCGCCCTCAGCACGACCAGCGCCCTCAGCACAACCAGCGCCCTGAGCACCCTGGTCCCCCGTCTCCTCGATCTCGACGACGACCTCACCGCCGGGCACCCGGACGGTGACCGCACCGGTGGCCACGCCGGCGTCGGCGAGCGCGGCCGTCGCCGCGGCGACGGTGCCGGTACCGCACGAGCGGGTCTCGCCCACGCCGCGCTCCCACACACGCATGGTGACCGCGCCGTCGGAAAGCGGGGTGAGCACCTCGACGTTGACGCCGGCCGGGAAGAACTCGGAGTCGAACTCGGGGGCACACAGCTCCAGGTCCCGGATCGTCGCCGCGTCCGCGTCCGGCAGCACGGCCGCCAGGTGCGGGTTGCCCACGTTGACGCCGAGCCCGGCGAAGTCGAAGTCCCCCATCCGCACCGTCGACACCCCGGTCACGGTCGCGGCCCCCATGCGCACGCTGACGCGGGCGTCGTGCTCGGAGCACTCGAGCACGCGTACCTGGCGCGTCCCGGCGCGCGTGCCGACGGTGAACTCGTCGGTGTCGACGAGCCCCCGCGAGCGCAGCCAGTGGGCGAAGACGCGCACGCCGTTGCCGCACATCTCGGCGACCGAGCCGTCGGCGTTGCGGTAGTCCATGAACCAGTCCGTCTCGGCGACGCCCTCCGGCAGCGCGGGGATCTCGCCGGCGGCCACGAGCGCCCCGGCGCGCACCACGCGCAGCAGGCCGTCGCCGCCGATGCCGGCGCGGCGGTCGCACACGGCGGCGACGCGCTCGGGCGGGAACGCGAGCGCGGCGTCGGGGTCGGAGACGATGACGAAGTCGTTCTCGGTGCCGTGGCCCTTGGCGAAGGGCGTCACGGCCTGGTCGGACACATCAGAGGCATCAGAGGCGGCAGCAGACTCAGCGTTCACCGCTCCGAGTCTAGAGCAGACAGCGCCTCGCCCAGCAGGCCGCCCGCGGCATCCAGCCACCGGATGCGCTTGTCCCGGCGGAACCAGGAACGCTGCCGGCGCACGTAGCGCCGCGTGCCGGACTCGGTGCGCTCGACCGCCTCCTCGGGGCTGAGCAACCCGGCGCGCATGTCGAGCACCTGGGCGTAGCCGATGGCACGCCCGGCGGTCGACTCGCGCTCCAGCCCCGCGGCCACGAGCCGGTCGACCTCCTCGACGAGCCCGGCGTCGAACATGGCGCGGGTGCGCCGGGCGATGCGGTCGTTGAGCCACGCGCTTTCGGTGGCGAGCCCCAGGATCCGCGTGCCCCAGCGCGGCGGCTGATCGCGCGGCGGCTGGCTGGCGGCGAAGGGCCTGCCGGTCAGCTCGACGACCTCGAGGGCGCGGGCGATGCGCCGGCCGTCGTTGTCCTCGATGACGCGCGCGGCCTGAGGGTCGACGCGCTCGAGCTCGGCGTGCAGGCCCGGCGCGCCGAGCTCCCCGAGACGCGCCAGGTACCGGGCGTGCACCTCGGGGTCGGTCGGCGGGAAGGTGAAGTCGTCGACGAGGGCCTGGTAGTAGAGCATCGAGCCGCCGACGAGCACGGGCACCCGCCCGCGCGCGCGGATCGCCTCGACGTCGGCGGCGGCCTCGCGCTGGTAGCGGGCCACGGAGGCGGGCTCGGTGACGTCGAGGACGTCGAGCTGGTGGTGCGGGATGCCGCGGCGTTCGGCGACGGTGAGCTTGGCGGTGCCGATGTCCATGCCACGGTAGAGCTGCATGGAGTCGACGTTGACCACCTCGCCGCCGAGGCGTTCGGCCAGTGCGAGGCCAAGCTCGGACTTGCCGGAGGCGGTCGGGCCCACGACGGCGACAGGGCGCGGCGCGGCGCCGGCGGCGCCCTCGGCGCCCACAGAAGAGGAGACCATTTACGCGACCTCCACCGTCAGGCGCGCGAGGTAGCGGCCGACACCCGTGGTGGTGTCGACGTCGAGGAGCTCGGCGTCGACGACGGGGAACCCGGCCAGCTCGAGCCACAGCTCGGGCTCGAGCACGCCGGCGGCGCGCAGGTCCTCCGACGACCACGGCTCGGGCGCCTCACCGGAAAGGAGCGCCCGGCACCAGGCGTCGGCCTCGGCCGCGTCGTCGAGGAGCGCGAGCGGGGCGCGCGCGGTCAGCCCCGCCGAGCCGTCCAGGGCCAGCAGCGTGAGCGCCTCGGGGTCGGGACGCTGAAGGGAACCGCGCACGGCGCGCACCGGGACGTCGACAATTGAACGTTGCACCAGCTCAGGAAGGTAATTGCCGACGTCGTGCCGCACCTGCGGTGCGCCCCAGGCACCGAGGGAGCCGGTGCGGGCGGTGTACCACCGCCGGTCGCGCGAGCCGACGAGGTCGAGCGGGCGGTCGGCGGTGACGAGGGCGCGCACACCGGCGACGAGGCGCCGGGCGGGCTCGTCGCGCGGCGCGAGCTCGGGGACGAGGGCCGGGCTTCCCGGCATGACCACGATTGTCGCGTGCATGCCTCGAGCCTAACCGGCTAGATTGTTGGCAACGGGGCGCACCGCCCCTGCCCCACCCGTCGACCCGGTCGCGGGCCTCGCCCGCGGCACTGACCTCCACCGAAGGAGACAGACGCATGACTGACGCGACCCCCGGCACGCCCACCCCGTCGCCGCGCCCCACCCCCGGCGCGATGCCGGGCCGGATCCCCACCCCCGGCGACCTCGCGCGGCCCTCGGCGACCCCGAAGCCGAAGCCGACCCCGAAGCCCGCGCCAGCAGCGGACCCGCACCGCTTCGGGCGCGTGGCCGAGGACGGCACCGTCTACCTGATCACGGCCGACGGAGAGAGCGAGATCGGCCAGTGGCAGGCGGGCACGCCCGAGGAGGGGCTGCGCCACTTCGCGGGCCGCTACGACGACCTGGTCACCGAGATCGCCGTGCTCGAGTCGCGGCTGTCGAGCCACCCCGAGGACGCCGACGCCATCCGCGCGCAGGCGAAGAGCCTGGCCGAGGGCCTCGACGAGGCCGCCGTCATCGGCGACATCGAGGCGCTGCGCGAACAGCTCGGCCGCATCGGCCAGGAGGCCGGGGACGCGAAGGGCCGCGTCGAGGAGTCGCGCAAGCGGCGCCGCGAGGAGGCCATCGCCGCCAAGGAGAAGCTGATCGCGGAGACCGAGGAGATCGCGGAGAACTCCACGCAGTGGAAGGCCGCCGGCGACCGCATCCGCGCCATCCTCGAGGAGTGGAAGAAGATCCGCGGCATCGACCGCGCCACCGACGACCGGCTGTGGAAGCGCTACGCGCGCGCCCGCGACGCCTTCCACCGCCGCCGCGGCGCCCACTTCGCCGAGCTGGACCGGGGTCGCGCCGCCGCCAAGCGCCGCAAGGAGGAGCTCGTCGAGCGCGCCGTCGCGCTGCAGGACTCCACCGAGTGGCGCGAGACCGCGCGGGCCTACCGCGACCTGATGCAGGAGTGGAAGGCCGCCGGACGCGCCCCGCGCGAGGCCGACGACAAGCTCTGGGAGCAGTTCCGCGCCGCGCAGGACAAGTTCTTCGGCGCGCGCGACGCCGTCAACGCGGAGAAGGACCGCGAGTTCGAGGCCAACGGCAAGGCCAAGGACGCGCTCATCGCCGAGTACGAGCCGCTGATCGACCCGGACAAGAACCTCGACCAGGCTCGCGCAAAGCTGGCCGAGCTGCAGGAGAAGTGGGACGAGATCGGCTACGTGCCACGCGCCCGCATGCGCGAGCTCGAGGACAAGATCGCCGGCCTGGAGAAGCGAGTCACCGACGCCGAGCAGTCGCAGTGGCGCCGCACCGACCCCGAGGCCCAGGAGCGCGCCGCGCAGTTCACCCGCCGCGTCGAGGAGCTCGCCGCCCAGGCCGAGCAGGCCGAGGCGCGCGGCGACACGAAGAAGGCCGAGCAGCTGCGTGCGCTGGCCGCCCAGTGGTCCTCCTGGGCCGAGACCGCCGCCGAGGCGCTCGAGGACCGCTGAGTTGCGCACCGTCCTGGTGCCGCCCGGCGCCGAGGACGCCGTGCGCACCTTCTGCTTCACCGCGAACCTCCTGGCCCAGGAGGCCACGGGCACCCCGGCGGCGGCCGTCGCCGTCGAGGACGTCCACACCCAGCTCGTCGGCGGCGACCCGCTCGCCCCGCGCTCGGTGCTGCTCGCGCTCGTGGACCAGCCCGGCCCGGCCGCCGTCGGCGAGTTCGGGCTGCCGGTCATGGCCGACCCCGACGCCGAGGCCGCCGGCTTCGCGCACGTGATCCTGCCGGCCGAGGACGCCCGGCGCCTGGCCGCCGTGGAGATCGTCCCCGACGTCGGGCTGTGCCCGCCGGCGCCCACCCCGATTGACGACGTCCCGCAGCTCGCCGTCGCGGTCCAGGAACTGCTCGCGGCGGCCGCAGGCGTGGCCCGCGCCGCCGGCCGCGACACGCTGCAGGCCTTCACCCGCGACCCGCGATTCGGGGCGTTGTTCGAGGCCTGTGGCTTCCGGCACGCGCTGACCGAGGTGCAGGCCGTGGTCGACTTCGGCGGTGAGCCGGACGACGGCGTCGTGGTCGTCGAGGACCTCGCCGTGCCCGGGGACCTGGTCGGGGGCGTGTGCGCGCTCTTCGCCGTCGACGACGCCGACAGCGCCCACGGGGCGCTGGCCGTCGCACCGGAGCCGTGGGACCGCGCGCGCCTGGAACGCACCCGGGCGCGCCTGGCCGCCGAGGGCACCCACGGGGTGATGACGGTGCTGGTGGAGGACGGCCGGCCCGTCGCGCTGGCGGAGGCCTACCGCACCGCCGGGCAACGCGCCGACGTCGCCGAGCACGGCACCACGGTGGTGGCGCGGGGGCGTCGGCAATCCGGGCTGGGCTCGCGCGTGACGCGCGCACTTCTCGCGCTCGGCGAGGGCGAGTTCTTCCTGACCTACTCCCCCGACGACCCGGCCGCCGCCGGGCTGGCGCGCCGGCTCGGGGCGCGGGAGCTGGCCCGGCTGGGCTCCTTCGAGCTGGCCCTCTAGTCGGCGGAGTCCTCTGTCTTGTCCTCTGTGTCCGCGTCCTCATGGGAGCGGCGCTGCGCGCGGCGGCGGGAGCGGTCGCGGCGGTCGTCGACGAGCAGCGGGTTGGCGCCGGGGTTCCGGCTGGCCTCGCGCTGGGCGCGGGCGACCTCGTCGACGTCGTCGGTCTCGGCGCGGGCGCGGGCGATCTCGCGCTGCTCCGGCGAGCGGCGCAGCACGGTCATCGCGTAGGCCACGAAGGCGACGATGACCACCAGGATCATCAGGTAGGTGCCCACCCCGAGGGTGACGTCGGCCTCGGAGCCTGGGCGCTGCAGGCGCAGCCAGACGGCGAGCAGCGAGTAGGCCACCCCGACGGTGGTGATCATCCAGGCGATCAGCGCCAGAGCGGTGCGGCGGGTGATCAGCGTCGCCGTGGTGAACACGCCGATGCCCAGCAGGCACAGCACCGCGAAGACGTACTCGGTCAGCTTGACCCCGGCGTCGGCCGCCGCGTCGCTGAAGGTGACCACCTGCCAGCCCTGCACGCCGGTGGCCTGCGGCAGCAGCAGGGTGACGAAGTAGACCACCGTGGCGCCGAGCAGGACGTAATAGGCGCCGCCCAGCTCCACGTGGCGGGCGGAGACCTTCTCGCGCCGGGCCAGCTCGCGGGCGGAGGGCTCGTTCGTAGCGGTGTTCTCGGACATGTCCCTCACCCTAGCCGCCGATGCCGGGCAGGCCGAGGCCGACGGTCGCGGGCTTCCTGTCGGCGGCGGCCAAGTCGCCGGCCCGGGTGCGGCGGTGGGTGCGCACGCCGGAGTCGGCGAGCAGGAAGTAGGGCTTGGCCTCGGTGACCTCGACGGTGACCACGTCGCCGGGACGGATCTCCCCCTCGGCGCCGGCGGGGTCGAAGTGCACCAGCCGGCCGTCGCGGGCGCGCCCGGACAGGCGGTGGGTCTCGTTGTCGCGGCGGCCGCCGGACTCCTGGACGATCAGCTCGACCTCGTGGCCGACGAGCCTGGCGTTCTCCTCGGCGGCGATGCGGTCCTGGAGGGCGACGAGGCGCTCGTAGCGCTCCTGGACGACCTCCTTGGGGATCTGGTCCGCCATCTCCGCGGCCGGGGTTCCGGGGCGCGGGGAGTACTGGAAGGTGAACGCCGAGGAGAAGCGGGCGCGCTCGACGACGTCGAGGGTGGCCTGGAAGTCCTCCTCGGTCTCGCCCGGGAAGCCGACGATGATGTCGGTGGTGATCGCCGCGTGCGGGATGCGCTCGCGGACCTTGTCCAGGATGTCCAGGAACTTCTTCGTGCGGTAGCTGCGCCGCATCGCCTTGAGCACGCGGTCCGAGCCGGACTGCAGGGGCATGTGCAGGCTCGGGCAGACCGCCGGGGTCTCGGCCATGGCGTCGATGACATCATCGGTGAACTCGGCCGGGTGCGGCGAGGTGAAGCGCAGGCGCTCCAGGCCCTCGATCTCGCCGCAGGCGCGCAGCAGCTTGGAGAAGGCGCTGCGGTCGCGCTCGAGCGACTCGTCGACGAAGTGCACGCCATAGGCGTTGACGTTCTGGCCGAGCAGGGTGATCTCGGAGACGCCCTGGTCGACCAGGGCTTTGACCTCGGCGAGGATGTCGCCGGGGCGGCGGTCGGCCTCCTTGCCGCGCAGCGAGGGCACGATGCAGAAGGTGCAGGTGTTGTTGCAGCCCACGGAGATGGACACCCAGCCGGAGTAGTTGGACTCGCGCCGCGCCGGCAGCACGGAGGGGAACTCCTCGAGGGCGTCGGCGATCTCGACCTCGGCGCGGTCGTTATGCGCGGCGCGCTCGAGCAGGGTCGGCAGGGAGCCCATGTTGTGGGTGCCAAAGACGACGTCGACCCAGGGGGCGCGGTCGACGACGTGCTCGCGGTCCTTCTGGGCCAGGCAGCCGCCGACGGCGATCTGCATGCCCGGGTGGTTCTCCTTGACCGGCTTGAGCTGGCCGAGGGTGCCGTAGAGGCGGTTGTCGGCGTTCTCGCGCACCGCGCAGGTGTTGAAGACGACGAGGTCGGGCTCGGTGTCCTCGGCTGCGCGCCGGTAGCCGGCGGATTCGAGCAGGCCGGAGAGGCGCTCGGAGTCGTGCACGTTCATCTGGCAGCCGAAGGTGCGCACCTCATAGGTGCGGAGCGTCTGGGATTCCACGGGTGCACATTCTAGGGGTGGGGCAGGTCGAGCCCAATTTCGCGGCGCGCTCCGGCGGGGCGGCTACATTGGAGTGGAACCGTTGGAGTGGAACCGACTTCAGGCCTGGAAGGTGGATGCGATGACCGCGAAGGCGCCCGCGGCGCTCGTCGCCTGCGTGGCGGCACTGGCCGCGCTGACCGCCTGCGCCGAGGAACCGGAGGACGGGCTGCTGGCCGACATGCACGCGGGCACCGTGGCCGTCGGCGTCAAGTACGACCAGCCCGGCCTGGGCCTGCGCGACCCGGACGGGACGATGCGCGGCCTCGACGTGGAGATCGCCGACCGGGTGCTGCGCCACGTCGCCGAGGACCACGGCTGGGACGCCCCGCGGATCACCTGGACGGAGACCCCGACGGGCCGGCGCGAGACCTCGCTTCGGCAGGGCCGGGTCAACATGGTCGTGGCCAGCTACACCATCAACGGGGAGCGCGCCCGCTCGGTGCAGTTCGCCGGGCCGTACCTGCTGACCCACCAGGCATTGCTGGTCGAGGTCGGCAGCGACGTCGACGGCCTGGAGGATCTCGAGGGCCGCACGCTGTGCTCGGTGACGGGCTCGACGCCGGCGCAGACCGTCCAGCAGGAGATCCCCGAGGTGCGCCTGCGCGAGCTGCCCACGTATTCGGACTGTGTGAGCGCCCTGCGCTCCGGCGAGGTGGACGCGGTGACCACGGACGCGGCCGTTCTGGCCGGCTACGCGGACCAGCAGCCCTCGCGGCTGCGGGTGACCGAGCTGCACCGGAGAAACTCCGACGAGCCGCTGAGCGTGGAGCGCTACGGCATCGGGCTGGACCCCGGTGACAAGGCCGGGGCGCAGGCCGTCGACGAGGCGCTGCGCGAGATGCGGGACAACGGCGAGATCGCGGAGCTGATCGAGGAGAACCTGGGCGACGCGCCCGGGGTCTCCCCCGCGGGCCCGGAGGACTAGCCGGGTTCTAGTCGAGCTCCTCGAGGCGCTCGTCGAGGGCCTGGCGGGCCAGCGCGAGCGACATGCCCTCGGGGAAGCCGCGGCGGGCGAGCACGCCGACGATGCGGCGCAGCGCCTTGTCGCGCTCGCGGCGGTCGGCCGGCGCCTCGCGCACGGAGCGGGCCTTCTTGCGGGCCAGGGTGAGCGCGCGTTCGCGCTCGTCCTCGGGGTCGATCTGGTCGAGGGCGGCCGCCCGCTCGCCGGCGCCGACCCCCTTGCGCTCGAGTTCGTGGTCGAGCATGCGACGCGACTTGCCGCGGCGGGTGGCGCGCTGGCGCACCCACTCGCGGGCGAAGGCGGCGTCGTCGATCAGGCCGGCGCCGGCGAGGTCGTCGAGCACGGAGTCGATGACGTCAGCGTCGAAGTCCTTGTCCTGCAGGCGCCGGCGCAGCTCGGCGCGGGAGCGGGCGCGCTGGTCGAGCAGGCCGAGGGCCCGCTCGCGGACCGCCACCTTGGCCTCCTCCTCGGCCTCGTCGAGGATCGGGTTGGCACCCGCGGCGGCTGCCTCGAGGGCGGCGACGGCGCGGGCGAGGCGTTCGGGGTCCGGTGCCACGGTTATTCGTCGTCGAAGTCGACGTTGGGCACGACGTCGACCGGCTCATCGGAGAGCGCGTCGGAGTCCCCGCCCTCGGCCTTCTCTGCCTCCTGCTCCTGGGCGTACTTGCCCACGCCGAGCTTGACGAAGATCTTGTGCTCGATCTCGTCGGCGAGCTCCTTGTTCTCCTTGAGCGAGAGGCGCACCTTCTCCTTGCCCTGGCCGAGCTGGTCGCCCTCGTAGGTGAACCAGGAGCCGGACTTCTTGACGATGCCCTGCTCGACGCCGAGGTCGATGATCGAGGACTCGCGCGAGATACCCTCGCCGTAGATGATGTCGAACTCGGCGATCTTGAACGGCGGGGAGACCTTGTTCTTGACCACCTTGAGGCGCGTGCGGTTGCCGATGGCGTCCTGGCCGTCTTTGAGGGTCTGGATGCGGCGGACGTCGCAGCGCACGGAGGCGTAGAACTTCAGCGCCTTGCCGCCGGTGGTGGTCTCCGGCGAGCCGAACATGACGCCGATCTTCTCACGCAGCTGGTTGATGAAGATGGCGGTGGTGCCGGAGTTGTAGAGGGCGCCGGCCATCTTGCGCAGCGCCTGGCTCATCAGGCGGGCCTGGAGGCCGACGTGGCTGTCACCCATCTCGCCCTCGATCTCGGCCTTCGGGGTGAGCGCCGCCACCGAGTCGATGACGATGATGTCGATGGCCCCGGAGCGCACGAGCATGTCGGCGATCTCGAGGGCCTGCTCGCCGGTGTCCGGCTGGGAGACCAGCAGGGCGTCGGTGTCCACGCCGAGGGCGCGGGCGTACTCCGGGTCGAGCGCGTGCTCGGCGTCGATGAAGGCGGCGATACCGCCCTCCTTCTGGGCCGAGGCGATCGCGTGGAGCGCCACGGTGGTCTTACCCGAGGACTCCGGGCCGTAGATCTCGACGACACGGCCGCGCGGGAAACCGCCGACGCCGAGCGCGACGTCGATGGCCGTGTTGCCCGAGGAGATCGCGCTGATCGGCGGCCGGCTCTCGTCGCCCAGGCGCATCACCGCGCCCTTGCCGTAGCCCTTCTCGATCTGGGCCAGGGCCGCGTCGAGCGCCTTCTGCCGGTCGTCGGCAGCGGCGGCCTTCTTCTTGGTCGTCTTCGCCATGGTTGGGGTGCCTCTTCTTCTCGTTCGTCGGGTGTCCGGGACGGCCGCGGCCACCCCTCACCTCTGTTAGACCCTCCGACGGGTCCGTACGGCTCCACACACTAACCGCGTGGCGGGACCGTCCCGGGCGTCGCGTTCGAAAGTACACGCACGCCTGTTCGAATTCAACGCGACGCGCCGCTCAGTCGTCGCGACCGAGCCGACGCTCCTCGGGCACCTCGAAGTCGGCGCACAGGGCCAGCCAGATCTCACGGGGGTCCACTCCCCTCTCGAGCAACTGTTCAGCCGTGGCGCCGTGGTCGGCGAGCACGTGCGAGTGGAGGATGAAGTCGCCGCTCTCGGTGCCGAACTCGTCGGCGACGAGGCGGTGGAAGGCGGTCAGTCGCATGGGCACGATCATACGGCGCGGCACGCACGCGCGTCCGCGACCCCCGGGATTCCCCTCGAGCCCCCGGGACTACCCCTGAACTGCTCCCCATTAGTTGGACTGAGAAATCAGTTACCGACTAGTGGGGAGTAGTTTTCTTTGAGAGCACGAAGT
>NZ_JASODI010000034.1 GCF_030211955.1 Corynebacterium frankenforstense
CCCCGCGGCGGGCGCGCTTCATCTCTGTGTCATTCCCCGTCATCCCCCGGCGCGCACCGCCCACGGGGCGGAGCGCGGCGACGGCGAGGGGCGGGACGTCGTCAATTGGAGGGCGTGGTCTCCGCGACGAGCTCGGCGTAGGAGGCCGGCCGGGCGCCACCCTCGGCGGCGGCGACGGCGGCGGCCACGAAGTCGCGGGCGACCTTCTCCTCGGCGAGGTTGCGCGCCGAGGCCGAGAGCCGGATCGTGTTGCCCTTCTTCGCGCCGCGGCGGGCGGCCTTGATGATGTTGCGACGCCACCAGCCGGGCGAGCCGAAGCCCTCGCCGACGGACAGGTTGCGCGAGGAGACCAGGCGCCAGGCCCCGGCGTCCTTGTCGTCGTCCGGGTCCGGCTCGCGCAGGTAGACGCCGCGGGTGGAGCCGATCAGCCGGAAGCCGAACTCGTCGGCGACCTCGAGGGTGCCGGGCGAGAGCCGCCAGCGCGGCGGGGCGAACAGGTCGGTGACCACGCCGAGGCTGGCCATCTGGCGGGTCGCACCCTTCAGGCGCAGGCGGGCCTCGTGGGCGGGCAGGTCGTCGAACTCGGCGCGGCGGCCCTGGACGGCCTGGTCGAAGCCGTTGAGCAGGATCGCCCGCCCGGCGTCACGCTCCGCGCGCACCCAGTCGAGCGTCTCGGGATCCTTGGCCAGGTGCCAGTCGCCGTCGATGTGCGGGGCGATCAGCAGGCTCGTGGTCAGGCCCTCGGAGTCGAGGTCGGCGAGCGTGCGGGCCGCAGCCGGCAGGGTGTCGCGGAAGATAGATGAGATGGACACCAACAGCCGACCGTTCATGAAAAGCGATTATCCCACCCGTGCGCGCTCCTGTCTCGGCGAGGCGGGCGGGACGCGGCGTCAGGCGCGCAGGCCCGTGGCCTCGTGCACGATCCAGGCGTACTCGAAGGCCGTCTGGCGCCAGCGGGCGTAGCGGCCCGAGACACCGCCGTGGCCGGCGGACATCTCCGTCTTGAGCAGGAAGTTGCCGCGGGCCGTCGCACGCAGCCGCGCGATCCACTTCGCCGGCTCGACGTAGAGCACGCGGGTGTCGTTGAGCGAGGTCACCGCCAGGATGTCCGGGTAGTCCTTCGGCTCGACGTTCTCGTAGGGCGCGTACGAGGCCATGTAGCGGTAGACCTCCGGGTCGTGCAGCGGGTCGCCCCACTCGTCCCACTCGGTGACCGTCAGCGGCAGCTCCGGCATGAGCATCGAGGTCAGCGGGTCGACGAAGGGCACCACCGCGAGGATGCCGCGGAAGCGGTCGCCGGCCATGTTGGCCACCGCGCCGGCGAGCATGCCGCCGGCCGAGCCGCCCTCCATGACCAGGCGGTCCGGGGCGGTCATGCCGCGGTCGATGAGGTCGTCGGCCACCGCGATGAAGTCGGTGAAGGTGTTCTTCTTCTCCAGCTGCTTGCCGTGGTCGTACCAGGCGCGGCCCATCTCGCCGCCGCCGCGCACGTGCGCGATGGCGAAGACCATGCCGCGGTCCAGAAGCGACAGCCGCGAGACCGAGAACGCCGGGTCCGTGGCCGACTCGTAGGAGCCGTAGCCGTAGAACAGCGTCGGGCGCGGCTCGGCCAGCGGGTCGACGTCGGTGCGGTGCACCACGGAGACCGGGATCTCCGCGCCGTCCGAGGCCGTGGTCCACAGCCGGTAGGCGGTGTAGCGCGACGGGTCGTAGCCGCCGAGGACCTCCTGCTGCTTGAGCAGGGTCCGCTCGCCGTCGGCCACCCGGTACTGCAGCAGCTGCGCCGGGGTGGTGAACGAGCCGTAGGACAGGCGCACCACCGGCGCGTCCCACTCGGGGTTGCCCACCACGCCGACGGTGTAGAGCTCCTCGTCGAAGGTGATCTCCTCGAAGGTGCCGAAGCCTCGCTCGTCGACCTCGCCGGTCAGGCGCATCACCGCCGCGCGCCCGATGCCCTCGGCGCGGTAGCCCAGGAAGATCTGGTCGCGGTAGCAGTCCACGCCCTCGACACGGGCGGACTCGCTGTGGGCGACCAGCTCGTGCATGTCCTCGAAGGCCGGCAGCTCCTCGCCGAGCGTGCCCACCGGGCACTCGGCGACCGCGGAGTTCGGGCCGGTGGCGTTGTGGGTGACCACCCAGCGGTCCACGCCGCCGACGACGGCGTGGTCGA
Source organism: Corynebacterium frankenforstense (assembly GCF_030211955.1). GTDB lineage: Bacteria > Actinomycetota > Actinomycetes > Mycobacteriales > Mycobacteriaceae > Corynebacterium > Corynebacterium frankenforstense_A. The sequence goes on from NZ_JASODI010000034.1 coordinate 2,171, forward strand.
CGTCGTACTCGACGCCGTCGCGGCGCGGCCAGAGCACCGTGAAGTCGGACTCCGGCTCGTCGACCGGGGCGACCCACGCCTCGGTGGTCAGCTTCGAGCTGGTGACGATGAACATGTACTTGCGCGAGCGCGTCGAGCCGACCCCGACGTTGAAGCGGGCGTTGTCCTCGCGGAAGACGCAGACGTCCTCGGACTGCGGGGTGCCCAGGCGGTGGCGCCACACGGCGTCGGGCCGCCAGGCGTCGTCGACGGTGGTGTAGAACAGGAAGCCCTCGCCGGCCCAGGCCGCGCCGTAGAAGATGTTCTCCAGGCGGTCCTCGAGCAGCTCCCCGGTCTCGAGGTCCTTGACACGCAGCTCGAAGCGCTCGTCGCCGGCGGTGTCCACCGAGTAGGCCAGCAGCCGCCCGGAGTCGGTGACCGAGGAGGCGCCGAGGGCGAAGAACTCGTGGCCCTCCGCCAGCTCGTTGAGGTCGAGGATGATCTGCTCGCCCTCGGGGCGGCCCTCCTCCGGGATGACCGGCGGGGTCCAGGGGTCGGCCTCCTTGTCGACGGGGATGCGGCAGGAGAAGCCGTAGTCGCGGCCCTCCTCGGTGCGCCCGTAGTACCACCAGTCGCCGGAGCGCTGCGGCACGGACATGTCGGTCTGCTTGATGCGCGAGGAGATCTCGGCGTAGATGTTGCCGCGCAGCGTCTCCAAGCCGGCGGTGGCGGCCTCGGTGTGGGCGTTCTCCGCCTCGAGGTAGGCGATCGTCTCCGGGTCGCCCTTGTCGCGCAGCCACTCGTAGTCGTCCATGAAGCTGATGCCGTGGTGCAGGCGCTCGACGGTGCGCACCGGGGCCACCGGCGCGGCGGGCACCTCGGCACCGCCGGCGGCGTCGCGCCCACCGGCGACGTCGGGAAGCTCGGGCAGCTCCTGGGTCGCGGGCACCGGTTCGACGGGATGATCGGGTCGGGAGGAAGTCATGGGACCCGATGCTAGTGATCACGCCGCTTCCCGCGACGCGGGGCGTTCTAGACGGCGCGGCGGCGCCGGTCCAGCGCGCTGCGCGCCGCGGCGACCTCGCCCGGGTCGCGCCGCGGGCACGCCACCTTCTCCCCGTCCGCGCCGATCCACGCAGTGACCTCGGTGATCTCCTGCAGCGAGCTGAGCGCCCAGCAGGCCATGGTGGGCGCGTCCGCCAACGCCACGTCGCGCTCGCCGACGATGACCCCCACGGCGTCGGCAAGCTCTCTGACGGTGACGGAGTCGAGGCGCGGGCCCGTGGGCAGCACGGGCTCGTCGCCGGCAAAGAAGATGAGCGCGGCGTTGGCGGCCTCGCGCACGCGGCCGTCGGCGTGCAGCACGGCGTCGTCGGCGCCGCGAGCGACGGCCTCGGCGCGCAGGCGCTGCAGCACATCCATGTCCGGCCCCTTGACCTGCGGACACGTGCGCGGGTCGGGCTCGGGCGGGGCCCACAGCGCCGTCTCGGTGCGCGTGCGCGGGGCCGGCCGCAGCCGCAGCGTGAAGCCGTCGGCGGCCTCGATGCGCGGGAACCACGCGCCCTCGGCGGCGCAAGCGGCGCGCACGGCGGCGTCGAACTCCGCCGGCACGTGCGTGCCCAGGAGATTTCCGACGCCCCGGTGGAACCGTTCGAGGTGCCGTTCCAGCCCGGTGGCGTACCCGTCCACGACGAGCCAGGAGTCCATGACGGTGGGCGTGTTCGTTGCGGTCATTGCGGGAAGATCACCTCTGCGATCGGGGCGAGGGCGGCGGACTTGGCTTTCAGTTCCTCGTACTCGGCGTCCGGGTCCGACAGGGCGAGGACCGCACCGCCGACACCGTAGTGCAGGTCGGTGCCGTGCGCGACGAGCGTGCGGATCGGCATGGCGAAGCGGGCGGTGCCGTCGACACCGATGTGCCCGACGGCCCCGGAGTAGACGCCGCGGGCGGAGTCCTCGAGGCGGTCGAGGATCTCGAGGGTGCGGGCCTTCGGCGCGCCGGTCATGGAGCCGCCCGGGAAGGCCGCGCGCAGCACCTCGATCGCGGTCACGTCGGCGCGCGGGGTCGACTCGACGGTGGTGACCAGCTGGTGGACGGTCGCGTAGGTCTCGACGTCGAAGGCGACCGGCACGCGCACGCTGCCCGGCTCGGCGGTGCGTGCCAGGTCGTTGCGCACGAGGTCGGCGATCATGAGGTTCTCCGCGCGGTCCTTCGGGGATTCGGCCAGGTCGGCGCGCAGGGCGGCGTCCTCGGCCGCGGTGCGCCCGCGCGGGCGGGTGCCCTTGATCGGCTTGGAGCGGGTGACGCGGCGGGTGGGGTGGGCCGGGTCGGTTCGGTGGGTCGGGTCGGTTCGGTGGGTCGGGTCGGGGTCGACGGTGAGGAAGACCTCCGGGGAGGTCGAGAGCACCTGGAGCGCGGCATTCCTGTGATTCGGCGCCGGCGCGGGGTGGCCGTCCGCGGCCTGCGGGTGCAGGTCCGCGGCGGCGAAGCGCAGGTAGGAGCCGAAGGGGCTCGGGTTGTGTGCGCGCAGCGCGAGGTAGTGGTCGAGGCCGACCTCGCCGGTGCCGATCAGGGCGGTGGTCAGGCAGGCCTCGTAGGTCTCGCCCTGCTCGATCGCGCGCTGGATGGTGGCGATGCGGCGCAGGTACTCGCCTCGCCCGGCACTCTCGACGAGGCGCAGGCGCGGCGGGGCGGCCGGGGTGGCGGCGGTTGGGGCGGCGGCCGAGGCGGCGGCCGGTTCCGCGGTCAGGGTGGCGCGCAGCCGGGCCTCGGTCTCGTCGAACCAGGTCTCGTGGCCGCTCCCCGCGTCCCCGTCCCCGGCGTCGGCCGCGTAGGCGAAGAGCCAGGCGGCCCCGTCGGTGACGACCACGCCGCGGTCGGCGAAGATCAGCGCGGCGTCCGGGTACGGCGCCCGGTGCACCGCGGCTCCGGCATCACCGCCGGGCATGCACTGGCCCTTGAGCTCGTAGCCCAGGTAGCCGATCCACCCCGGGCCCACCGGGCACTCCCCCGCCGACTGACCGCGCGGGGTCGCCGCGGCGAGGAACTCGAAGACGTCGCCGGGCCAGCTCACCCCGTCCACGGTGACGGTCCCGGCCGCGACGTCGGCGGTGACGGTGCGGGCACGGGGACCGGAGGTGTCAGCGAGCACGCTGGGGCCGCCGCATGCGTCATCAAGCCAGACGGCGGTGGGTGAGGCGGCGAACAACGCCTCGAACGCGGCCGCGGGGTCCGGGCGGAAGGGCAGGCGGCGGGTGCGCACGCGCGGGCGGTGCGCGGCGTTCCACGCGGCGGCCAGGCGCAGAAAGTTGCCGAGCAGCCGCAGGCCGCCGGCGGCGTCGAGGGACTCGGGGTGGAACTGCACTCCCCACCAGGGCCGACCGGGGAAATCGCAGGCCATCGCGGTGCCGTCCTCGGCGCGCGCGGTGACCACGAGGGAGTCGGGGACCGGCTCGAGCACGGCCAGCGAGTGGTAGCGCACGCAGCGCAGCGGGCTGGGCAGGCCGGTGAAGAGCCCGGTCGCGCCGTGGGTGACCTCGGCGGTGCGGCCGTGGACCGGGGCGAGCTCGTCGACGCGCGCGCCCAGGGTGTGGGCCATGAGCTGGTGGCCGAGGCAGACGCCGAGGACGGGGATGTCCGCCGCGAGAACCGTCGGGCAGGTGCCGACGTCGGCGGCGCGCTGCGGGCGGCCCGGGCCGGGCGAGAGCACCGCGGCGTCGAATGTCTCGACCTCCGCGCGGGTCAGGGCGGCCTGGTGGTCGCGCACCGTGACGGTCGCGCCGCAGCGGCGCAGCTGTTCGGCGAGGATGTGGGTGAACGAGTCGCGGTTGTCCACGAGCAACAGCCGCATGGCGGCGCCGGCCGGGCTGGTCATGCGGAAAGCATAGAGCGGGCGGGGCGGGTCGCCGCGTGGTGGGTCGGGTGTGGTCGGCGATCGGGTGGGGTTGGTGGGGCGCGTGGGGTCGGCGGGCGGTGTCGGCGGCGCAGCCGGGCGGGGTTGACGGCGCAGCGGGGCACGGTTTTACCGACCCCCGGTCGGTACCCGAAAAGCGCCCATCCCTGACCTGCGACGATGCAGGCCTCCTTTCAGGATTACCGCCCCGCACCCGGTAAAACCGGCGGCGGGCGGTGGGGTGCCCCCGATCCCCCGACCCCCGAGCGGACCCCTTACTCGGAGTCCGTGCCGAACCAGCTGGTGAAGGACTTGCCGGAGACCAGCTCGTAGGCCTCGACGTAGCGGTCGCGCGTGGCCTCGACCACGGAGCCCGGCAGTGCCGGCGGCTTCTCGTCGGAGTCGCGGTTCCAGCCCGACTCCGGGCCGGTCAGCCAGTCGCGCACGAACTGCTTGTCGAAGCTCGGCTGCACCTTGCCCGGCTGGTAGCCCTCGGCGGGCCAGTAGCGCGAGGAGTCCGGGGTGAGCACCTCGTCGGCGAGCACCAGGTTGCCCTCGGGGTCCAGGCCGTACTCGAACTTGGTGTCGGCCAGGATCACGCCGCGCTCCTCGGTGACGGCCGCGGCCTGCCGGTAGATCTTCAGCGTGGTGTCGCGGAGCTCCTCGGCGCGCTCGCGGCCGAGCTTGTCCACCATCACGTCGAACGAGACGTTCTCGTCGTGGTCGCCCAGCTCGGCCTTGGTGGCCGGGGTGAAGATCGGCTCGGGCAGCTTGTCCGCCTCGCCGAGGCCCGCGGGCAGCTCGACGCCGCAGACGCTGCCGGTCGCCTTGTACTCGCGCAGGCCGGAACCGGTCAGGTAGCCGCGCGCGACGCACTCGAAGGGCAGCATCTCCAGCTTGCGGCAGACCATCGCCCGGCCCAGCGCGGACTCGGGGATGCGCTCGTCGTCGGCCGGGCCCGCCAGGTGGTTCGGGAAGTCGATCTGATCGAAGAAGAAGAAGCTCATGGCCGTCAGGATCCGACCCTTGTCCGGGATCTCGGTGTCCAGGATGTGGTCGTAGGCGGAGATCCGGTCGGTGGCGAGCATCAGCAGGTGATCCTCGTCCACCTCGTAGATCTCGCGGACCTTGCCGGCGGTCAGGTGCGTGTACTCGGAGAGGTCAGGACGCATGGACCGAAGTGTATTACCCGCCCCGGGCGCGCGGTAATCGGCGGCGACCCCCGCCACCACCCACTCCCCCACTTTCCGACGTCCCGTCCCACGCCGCACCGCGCCCACGGTGCCGTGGGCGCGGCGTCGGCAAGCGTCGTTTTACAGGATCTCCTGGCCCCGGTAGGCGGCGGCCTCCGGGTGGGCCTGGGCGAGCTCGTCGACGCGGGCGATCACGCGGTCGACCTGCGACTGGGCGGCGCCGATGAAGGCGTGGCGGTCGGCCAGCGCGGCGTCGAGCTGGGCCTTGTCCAGCGGCAGGCGGTCGTCGGCGGCCAGCCGCTCGACGAGGTCCTGGCCGGCGCCGTTCTCGCGCATGTTCAGGGCGACGGCGACGGCGTTCTCCTTGATGACCTCGTGGGCGGTCTCACGTCCGACCCCGGCGCGCACGGCGGCCATCAGGATGCGGGTGGTGGCCAGGAACGGCAGGTAGCGCTCGAGCTCGCGGTCGATCATCGCGGGGAAGGCGCCGAACTCGCCGAGCACGGTCAGGAAGGTCTCGAGCATGCCGTCGGCGGCGAAGAAGGCGTCCGGCAGCGCGACGCGGCGGACCACGGAGCAGAAGACGTCGCCCTCGTTCCACTGCTGGCCGGCCAGGTCGGCGGCCATCGACTGGTAGCCGCGCAGGATGACCTGGAAGCCGCAGACGCGCTCGCAGGACCGCGCGTTCATCTTGTGCGGCATCGCCGAGGAGCCGACCTGCCCCTCCTTGAAGCCCTCGGTGACCGTCTCGTTGCCGGCCATCAGGCGGATCGTGGTGGCCAGGGAGCTGGGGCCGGCGCCGAGCTGGGTCAGCGCGGACAGGGCGTCGTAGTCCAGGGAGCGGGGGTAGACCTGGCCGACGGAGTCGAAGGTGCGGTCCAGGCCGAGGTGGCCGGCGATGCGGTGCTCGAGCTCGGCGAGCTTGGTCTCGTCGCCGTCGAGCAGGTCGAGCATGTCCTGGGCGGTACCCATGGGGCCCTTGATGCCGCGCAGGGGGTAGCGGGAGATCAGGTCGTCGAGGCGGGCGACGGCGACGAGCATCTCGTCGGCCGCGGAGGCGAAGCGCTTGCCCAGCGTGGTGGCCTGGGCGGCGACGTTGTGGGAGCGGCCGGCCATGACCAGGTCGCGGTAGGTGGCGGCGCGCTCGGCGATGCGCGCGAGCACGGAGACGGCCTTGTCACGCACCAGGGTCAGGGAGCGGTGGATCTGCAGCTGCTCGACGTTCTCGGTCAGGTCGCGGCTGGTCATGCCCTTGTGGATGTGCTCGTAGCCGGCGAGCGCGTTGAACTCCTCGATGCGGGCCTTCACATCGTGGCGGGTGACCCGCTCGCGCGCGGCGATGGACTCGAGGTCGACGTTGTCGACCTGCGCCTCGTAGGCGGCGATGGCCTCCCCGGGCACCTCGACGCCGAGGTCGCGCTGCGCGCGCAGCACCGCGATCCACAGGCGTCGCTCCAGGACGATCTTGTGCTCCGGGCTCCACAGCTCCGTCAGCTCGGGGGAGGCGTAGCGGGACGCCAGGACATTCGCGATCTGCTTCTTCTCAGCCATGTCCCCCATTATTGCCGACGCCCGCGCCCCACCCCCGTGGCGCACCCCGTGCGGTGGAGTGGGTGGTGGGGTGTGGATCCCGTGCGCCCTCCGCGTGGGAGCTGGTTCCCTCCGCCGACACGACAAGCGCGCCCCATGTGCCCCACCTGCACCACGACCGGTGCTCGCGGCCTCCCCTTTGGGTTTTTCTGGGCATTTTGTTGCGTTTTGTCCGAGGCCTCAAAATCTGACCTGCGAAAACGCCGAACCAGCCCGACAAACCTACCCAAAATGCCCACGAGCACCAGGCCAGAAGCCCACGCCCCACGCACACCGGGCCCTGGATCCCGCACCCACCACCCAAACCCCAAAAACCCACCCAACCCCCTCCCCACCCCACCTCTCCGGTTGCGCCACCCCACCCCGAGTGATTCAGCGCACTTATGGATCTCGGGGGAGAACTTCTCGTCATGCGCGCCCTGGGGAAGCGCGTCCGCAACCGCATCTACGCCGACCACCGCGCGGGCCGCATGATCCGCCTCGCGCCCGGCGTCTTCGTGGCCAAGAGCGAGTGGCGCGAGCTCAAACGAACCGCACGCGCGATGTTCCACGCCGCCGCGGCACAGATCTCGCTTCCCGGCAGCGTCATCACGGGGCAGACGGGCTCACTGATCAACGGCCTCCACCTGCACATTTCCGACCGCGACATCACCGTCGACGTCCTCCTCCCCCAAAACGCCCACGTGGGGTTGCCCGCAAATGGTGGACACGTAGTGGAGCTACCTCATAGTTAGGCAGCTGTTTCTTCTTCGTTGGTGGTC
>NZ_JASODI010000035.1 GCF_030211955.1 Corynebacterium frankenforstense
CTCCGTGACACACGGAGACCGGGGCCCGGTTCTTTGTGTTTGCCGACGCCCCGTCGGCCTCCGTCGCCGGTACCGTACCGTTGTGTGGTTGGCCGACGCGGCATGCGCCATGCCGGGGCCGGCCACGAGGCCGTAAAGGCTCGGGCATTGTCGGCACAGGGAAGCGGTGCCGGGGCGCGGCGCAGGGGAGTGGCGCAGCACGTGCCGTGCCCGGCGCAACGCCCGGAAGGGACGCGCCGGCGGTGATGGGAGCGCGGCGTCGGTAATCGGGGGAGCGGGCGGCGAGGGGGAAGATGTGCGCCCGGGGTGCTGCGCGCGCGGCGTCGGCAATCGAAGCGGTGGGGGAAGACAGAGGGCTGATCTCACGCCCACACGTGCATCCGCGGTGGTGGATCCGGGGACGGCGGGGCTCCTCGCGAAAGAGAGACGGCCCGGTCAGGGGTCGAAAAGGGGCTCGGGCGGAAAGGTTGAGACACGGGGTTGGGCACGTGCTCGTCTGAAAGAATGATAAGCGGGGGTTAGCCGAAAGTAGGAGAACGGCGAACCAGTTCCCGAAAAAACTATGAGGTATGTCACCCCGTAAACGCTTGCAATTCGGTGGGAAACCTGGCGCCCGAAAAGTCCGAAATGGTTTCAGGGGAAGAATCTCTCGGTGAGGTCCGGATTGTTTGTTCATGACCAGCGTCGATGAGTGGTCGGACGCGAGGGCGAAGAAGTTCCCGTGAGTTCCGACGAAATTTCTGCGGGCGCACATCGCCTCTCAACCTGAATAGGCCCTGTGACAGAGGTTCGGGGAGCGGGGGATACGACGTGACTGCCCCTTGGATTCCAGCCATACTTGAGGGCGTGACGAGCGCAATTTCTAACCCAGGTGCGACGGAACGCGAGCGCGTGCCGGCGCTGAATCGACCGAACATGGTCAGTGTCGGCACCATCGTGTTCCTTTCGCAGGAACTGATGTTCTTTGCCGGACTGTTCGCGATGTACTTCACCGCGCGTGCCAACGGCCAATCGGGTGACTGGGAGCAGCAGACCAGCCATCTGACCGTGTGGTACGCGGCGATCATCACGATCATCCTGGTCTCCTCCTCGGTGACCTCGCAGTTCGGCGTCTTCGCCGCGGAAAGGGGTGACGTTTACGGACTGCGGCGCTGGTACACCGTGACGATCCTCCTCGGCGTGATCTTCCTCTGCATGCAGGGCTACGAGTACGCCGAGCTGATCATGGAGGGCGTGACGATCCCGAGCAGCGTGTTCGCCTCGGTCTTCTTCATCACGACCGGCTTCCACGCCGCCCACGTGCTGGCCGGCGTCGTCGCCTTCGTGGTCGTGCTGCTGCGCGTCGCGAAGTCGAAGTTCACGCCGGCGCAGGCGACCGCCGCCATGGTGGTCTCCTACTACTGGCACTTCGTCGACGTCATCTGGATCGGCCTGTTCATCATCGTCTACCTGATCCAGTAGACGGGGCCGCCCCCGGGCGCAGTCACTGCGGCGCCCGCGGCCCCCGCCGAAATCAGCGACCAAAACTCTGAAAGCTAAAGGGAAACGATGGATACCACTCCCAAGAACCCCGCGCGGGCCGCGGAAGCGCCCGCGCCGGCGAAGAAGACGCGCTCGCGTCGTCGCGCGCGGCGGGCCGTCGGCGGTGCCCTCGCGCTCACCATCGGCCTGACCGGCGCCGGCGTCCTCGCCAGCGCCCTTACTCCGGACGCACAGCAGGCCACCGCCCAGCAGGATGATCAGGCGATCATCCAGGAGGGCAAGGACATCTACGACGTCGCGTGCATCACCTGCCACGGCGCTAACCTTCAGGGTGTGCCGGACCGCGGCCCGTCCCTCATCGGCGTCGGCGCCGGTGCGACCTACTTCCAGGTCCACTCCGGCCGCATGCCGATGATGTCGAACGACGCCCAGGCCGAGCGCAAGACCCCGCGCTACACCGAGGACCAGGCCCTGGCCATGGCCGCCTACGTCGCGGCCAACGGCGGCGGCCCCGAGCTCGTCTACAACGAGGACGGCTCGATCGCCATGGAGGAGCTCCGCGGCGCGAACTACGACGGGCAGATCCAGCCCGAGGACGTGGCCCGCGGCTCCGAGCTCTTCCGCCTGAACTGCGCCTCCTGCCACAACTTCACCGGCCGTGGCGGCGCGCTCTCCTCCGGTAAGTACGCCCCCGAGCTCGACCCGGCCAACGAGCAGGAGATCTACCAGGCCATGCTGACCGGCCCGCAGAACATGCCGAAGTTCTCGGACCGCCAGCTGTCCGCCGACGAGAAGAAGGACATTATCGCCTTCATTAAGTCGGCCAAGGAGACCCCGAACCCGGGCGGCTGGTCGCTGGGCGGCCTCGGCCCGGTCTCTGAGGGCTTCTTCATGTGGTTCGTGGGCCTGATGGTCCTCATCTCCGCTGCTATCTGGATTGGAACGCGCTCATGAGCGACAAGAACAACACCTACACGGAGCGCGAACTCGGGGCGATGAGCAACGACGAGCTCGCCCGGCTGGGCACCGAGCTCGACGACGTGACCGTCGCCTACCGCAAGGAGCGCTTCCCGGTCGCCAACGACCCCGCCGAGAAGCGGGCCGCGACCCTGCTGAACGTCTGGCTGACGATAGCCATCGTCTCCGGCCTGGCCTTCCTGGCCGTCTACCTCTTCTGGCCCTGGCACTACAAGGGCCACGGCGACGAGGGCCTGTGGATGTACACCTTCTACACGCCGCTGCTCGGCCTGACCGCCGGTCTGTGCATCGTGTCGCTGGGCATCTACCTGGTCCAGTTCCAGAAGAAGTTCATCCCCGAGGAGATCTCGGTGCAGCGCCGTCACGACGGCCCCTCCGACGAGGTGGACCGCCGCACGATCACCGCGCTGCTGAACGACTCCTGGCAGACCTCCACCCTGGGCCGCCGCAAGGCGATGCAGGGCCTGCTCGGCGTCGGCGCCGTGGCAGCCGGCCTGGTGATCATCGCCCCGCTGGGCGGCATGATCAAGAACCCGTGGAAGCGCCGCGAGATGGACTACCACGGCGACGGGACGCTGTGGACCTCCGGCTGGACGCTGCACGAGAAGGGCGTCAAGCTATACCTCGGCCGCGACACGGGCGCGGCCGCCGAGGAGCACACCTCGGACACCGGCACGCACATGACCACCCAGGGCATCTCCCGTCTGGTCCGCGTCCGCCCCGAGGACCTCGCCGCCGGCGGCATGGAGACCGTCTTCCCCCTCGCGGAGGAGGACGTCAACGACGGTGACAAGTACGACAAGCAGCGCGACGTCTACGAGCACCACATGCACTCGATCCACGGCCCGCGCAACGCGGTTATGCTGATCCGCCTGCGTTCCCAGGACGCCGCCCGGGTCATCGAGCGCGAGGGTCAGGAAGACTTCCACTACGGCGACTACTACGCCTACTCGAAGATCTGCACCCACATCGGCTGCCCGACCTCGCTGTACGAGGCGCAGACCAACCGCATTCTCTGCCCGTGCCACCAGTCGCAGTTCGACGCGCTGCACTACGGCAAGCCGGTCTTCGGTCCGGCCGCCCGTGCGCTGCCGCAGCTGCCGATCACCGTGGACGAGGAAGGCTACCTCGTCGCGGAAGACAACTTCGCCGAACCTGTCGGCCCGGCCTTCTGGGAGCGTGAGTCCTAATGAGCAACAAGCTCGCCGAAATCGGCAACAACATCGACTCGCGGTACACAGCCGCGGCCGGCATGCGCCGGCAGATCAACAAGGTCTTCCCGACGCACTGGTCCTTCCTGCTCGGTGAGATCGCCCTCTACAGCTTCATCGTCCTGCTGCTGACGGGTGTCTACCTGACGCTCTTCTTCGACCCGTCGATCACCAAGGTGATCTACGACGGCGCGTACCTGCCGCTCAACGGCGTCGAGATGTCGCGCGCCTACGAGACCGCCCTGAACATCTCCTTCGAGGTGCGCGGTGGCCTCTTCATCCGGCAGATGCACCACTGGGCGGCCCTGCTGTTCATGTTCTCGATGGTCGCGCACATGCTGCGCATCTTCTTCACCGGTGCGTTCCGCCGCCCGCGTGAGGCCAACTGGATCATCGGCTGCACCCTGCTGATCCTCGGCATGGCCGAGGGATTCATGGGCTACTCCCTGCCGGACGACCTGCTCTCCGGCGTCGGCCTGCGCATCATGTCCGCCATCGTCGTCGGCCTGCCGATCATCGGCACCTGGCTGCACTGGCTGATCTTCGGCGGGGACTTCCCCTCCGAGCTGATGCTGGACCGCTTCTACATCGCCCACGTCCTGCTGATCCCGGCCATCTTGCTCGGCCTCATCGCCGCGCACCTGGCCCTGGTCTGGTACCAGAAGCACACCCAGTTCCCGGGCGCCGGCCGCACCGAGAACAACGTCGTCGGCATCCGCATCATGCCGGTCTTCGCCGTCAAGTCCGTCGGCTTCGGCCTGCTGACCTTGGGCGCCCTGGCCCTGATGGCCGGCCTGACGACCATCAACGCGATCTGGAACCTGGGGCCCTACAACCCCTCGCAGGTCTCCGCCGGTTCGCAGCCTGACATCTACATGCTGTGGACGGACGGCGCAGCCCGTGTCATGCCGGCCTGGGAGCTCTACCTCTTCGGCTACACCATCCCCGGCGTGTTCTGGGTGGCGCTGCTCGCCGGCGCCATGGTCGTCCTGCTGATCGCCTACCCGTTCATCGAGAAGAAGACCACGGGCGACGACGCGCACCACAACCTGCTGCAGCGTCCGCGTGACGTCCCGGTCCGCTCGGGTCTGGGCGCCATGGCCCTGACCTTCTTCATCCTCCTGACTCTCTCGGGCGGCAACGACCTGATCGCGTTCCACTTCCAGATCTCGCTGAACGCGATGACCTGGTTCGGCCGCATCGGGCTGCTGGTCCTGCCCCCGATCGCCTACTTCGTCACCTACCGGATCTGCATCGGCCTGCAGCGCTCCGACCGCGAGGTCCTGGAGCACGGCATCGAGACCGGCACGATCCTGCAGATGCCGAACGGTGCGTTCATCGAGGTCCACCAGCCGCTGGGCCCCGTCGACGAGAACGGGCACCCGGTCCCGCTGCCGTACGCCGGCGCCAAGGTGCCGAAGCAGCTCAACCGCCTCGGCTTCGCCGACAGCGAGACGAGCGGCATCTTCTCCGCGGACCCGGAGGACATCCAGCGCCGCAAGCGCGAGATCCGCAAGGAGAACGAGCGCGAGGAGCACAATATGCTCGAGCGCCTCAATGAGGCCAACCGTGAGGCCGACCGGTCCCGCGGAGAGGACGTCGACCACTAAGCGTCGAGCGCCCGTCACCGACCCCGTCACCCGCCTTCCCGGCGGGGGACGGGGTTTTCTCGTGTGTGGGGGAGGGGGCGCGGAACGGGTCGTCGATCCTGACGGGGGCGGGGGCCTCGTGTGTGGGGGAGGG
>NZ_JASODI010000036.1 GCF_030211955.1 Corynebacterium frankenforstense
CAATTGACGACGCCGCGCACCGACGCCGGGCGGAACTGTTCGGCGTGGGTGGCTGCGCGCGCCGCGCGGGAAAAACCCGGCGTCCCCTTGCGGGGCGCCGGGTTTTCGTTGTGGCCTGCTCCGGGCCCGGGTGAGGCCCGGCCCGGGGGAGCGGGCGCTTAGATGTCGACCGGGTAGTCCGGGGTGTCGATCTGCGGGTGGATGCGGTCCTCGACGAAGATGCCGTGCCAGATCATGAAGGCCAGCACCGTCCAGATGCGCCGCGAGTGGTCGGACACACCGTCGCGGTGCTCCTTGAGCATCTCGAGGACGGCCTTCTTGTCGAAGATGTCCTCGGTCTGCGAGGTGTTGATCTGGTCCTGGGCCCAGCCGTAGAGCTCGTCTCCGGCCAGCCAGTGGCGCATCGGCACCGGGAAGCCCAGCTTGCGGCGGTGCAGCACGTGGGCCGGCACGATCTGCTCGAGGGCCTTGCGCAGCGCGTACTTGGTCGTGCCGTGGGAGACCTTCAGCTCGTAGGGCAGTGACTCGGCGACCCGGAAGACCTCCTTGTCCAGGAACGGCACGCGCAGCTCCAGGGAGTTGGCCATGTTGATCTTGTCGGCCTTGACCAGGATGTCGCCGCGCATCCAGGTGAACAGGTCCAGGTGCTGCATGCGCGCGACCGGGTCCATGTCCTGCGACTGCGCGTAGATCGGGCGCGTGACCTCGCGGTGGTCCCACTCGCGCTTCGCCCACGGGATCACGCGCTGCACCTGCTCGAAGTTGAAGGAGCGCGCGTTGCCGTAGTAGCGGTCCTCCATCGGCATGGTGCCGCGCTCGAGCAGGGACTTGCCCTTCATGCCCTCGGGCAGCACGGTCGAGAGCTTGCGCAGCCCCTTGAGCAGTGGAGAGGGCATCTTCTCGAAGGGCTTGAGCGAGAGCGGCTCCTTGTAGATGGTGTAGCCGCCGAAGAGCTCGTCGGCGCCCTCGCCGGAGAGCACGACCTTGACGTGCTTGCGGGCCTCGGCGGCGACGAAGTAGAGCGGCACCAGGGACGGGTCGGCGACCGGGTCGTCGAGGTACCACATGATCTTCGGCACGGCGTCCGCGTACTCCTCAGGGGAGACGATCTTGACGTGGTGCTCGACGCCGATGGCCTCGGCCGACTCGGCGGCGACGTCGACCTCGGAGTACCCCTCGCGCTCGAAGCCGGTGGTGAAGGTCAGCAGGTCCGGGTTGTGGCGCTTGGCCAGCGCGGCGATCGCGGTGGAGTCGATGCCGCCGGAGAGGAAGGAGCCGACGGTGACGTCCGCGCGCATGTGCTTGGCCACGGAGTCCTCGAGGACCTTCGCGATGCGGTCGAAGACCTGCTGCTCGCTGTCGTGGGCGACCGGGGTGGTCTTGAACTGCGGGCGGAAGTAGCGGCGCTGGACCAGCACGCCGCCCGGGGTCAGCGTGGCGGTGCAGCCGGACTCGAGGCGGCGGATGCCGGTGTGCAGGCTCTCCGGTTCCGGGACGTACTGCAGGTCGACGTAGTGCTCGACGGCGCGGCGGTCGATGCTGAGGTCGGTGCCCATGTCCTCGGCGAGGGCGAGCAGGCACTTCTTCTCGGAGGCGAAGGCCGTGCCGGCGGGCGTGGTGGCGAAGAACAGCGGCTTGATGCCGAACTGGTCGCGGGCGAGGAACATCGTGCGCTTGCGGGAGTCCCACACCGCGAAGGCGAACATGCCGCGCAGGTGCTCGACGACGTCCTCACCCCACAGGTGGTAGCCGGCGACGATCGTCTCGGAGTCACCGGTGGTGTGCAGGGGCAGGCCGGCGGCGGCCAGCTCCTCGCGCAGCTCGATGTAGTTGTAGATCTCGCCGTTGAAGGTGAGCGTGTAGCGCTGCGGGTCGTCCTCGGGGCCCCACACCAGCGGCTGGTGGGAGTGCTCGAGGTCGATGATGGACAGCCGGTTGAACCCGAAGACGACGTCCTTGTCGTTCCAGGTGTCCGTGCCGTCGGGCCCGCGGTGGCGCATGCACGGCAGCGCCTCCCGGACGGCGTCGACATGGGTCGCCGCCGACCCGTCGGAGGTCAGGAGGCCGAGCAGACCGCACATAGGGCAATGGTTCCTTCCTGAGGGGACAGGTTCTTTCCGTCCGATGATGGCACGAGCGCGCGACGCGGGCCTAAAGGCGCGCCCGCCGGGCCCCCACGGTGAGGCCGACGGCTCTGTTCCGGCGCGCGCCGCGGGCGGTCCCGGACGACCCGGGACAGGGGTGCTGAAACTTTGAGGTGGCCCCGGTACACCCGAAAGGTTCCCCACACGGGTGCAAACTTCCGATTGATCTATATCTACGCCCCCAGATGTGCGCGCGCGGCGTTAAGCCTGGTACCTGTGCAATCGTCTCACCTGTGCAAACACCGGGATTCTCACGGTCGGGTATCACCGTGGTTTCAGCTTGGGCATCGACTATCCTCCTGATTAGGAACGTTGAGATGTGTCCTCTACAGCTGCGTAGAAAAGAAAGGCAGACACACGTGGAACAGCGAAACAGGCGGGGTCTCGGCCGGAAGGCCGCGGTCGGCGCGCTGATCGGCGCCGCCGGCATGACTCTCGCGGGCTGTGACGTCCAGCCCCCGGAGCCGGTCTCGAACCTCCTGCACATGGGGTGGCCGGAAGGCATCACCCCGGAGGCTCACGAGATGTACAACTTCTGGATCTGGGTCTGGGTCGCGGCCTGGACCATCGGCATCATCATGTGGGGCATCTTCCTCTGGGGGATCTTCCGCTGGGGTGCCAAGCGCGCCGAGAAGAACGGCAAGGGTGAGTTCCCGAAGCAGCTCCAGTACAACATCCCGCTGGAGCTCGTGCTGACGGCCGTGCCGATCGTCATCGTCATGGCCCTGTTCTTCTTCACCGTGCAGACCCAGCAGAAGGTCGTCGCGATGGACAAGGACCCGAAGGTCGCCGTCGACGTCACCGGCTTCCAGTGGAACTGGAAGTTCGGCTACGCGGAGGTCGCCGCGGACCTCTCGCCGACCGGCCAGGACTGGGATGGCACCGACGAGGAGCGTCAGCAGCAGGCCGAGGACAGCAAGTACGACCGCGACGAGAACGGCGAGGTCAGCACCGAGCA
Source organism: Corynebacterium frankenforstense (assembly GCF_030211955.1). GTDB lineage: Bacteria > Actinomycetota > Actinomycetes > Mycobacteriales > Mycobacteriaceae > Corynebacterium > Corynebacterium frankenforstense_A. The sequence goes on from NZ_JASODI010000036.1 coordinate 3,103, forward strand.
CGGTGACAACCCGATCCACGGCCGCTCGAAGAAGGACCTGTCCTACCTCGACTACGACACCGTCGAGACCCTCGGCACCACCGAGGAGGTCCCGGTGCTGGTCCTCCCGACCAACACCCCGATCGAGTTCCGACTCGCCTCCGGCGACGTCTCCCACTCGTTCTGGATCCCGGAGTTCCTCTTCAAGCGCGACGTCTACGCGCACCCGGACGCGAACCAGCAGCAGCGTGCCTTCCAGATCGAGGGCATCGAGAAGGAGGGCGCCTTTGTCGGCCGTTGCGCCGAGATGTGCGGCACCTACCACGCCATGATGAACTTCGAGCTGCGCGCGGTCTCCCCGGAGGACTTCACCGAGTACATGAAGTTCCGCACCGAGAACCCCGAGGCCCCGAACTCCGAGGCCCTCAAGCACATCGGTCAGGAGCCGTACGCCACCTCGACGCACCCGTTCAACTCGGACCGCACCGGCACCCGCACCGGTGACAACGCCGTCGACCACAACCAGAACGCGTAAGGGGCGAGGAGAAGAGCAATGAAGGCTTCAGCAAAGATCATGTACGGGCTGTCGGCGTTCCTGCTGCTGATGCTCGTGATCTACATCTTCGCGACCATGTACGTGCAGGACGACGGCTACGTCCGCGGCCTCGAGTGGGCCGGCGTGGTCGCCCTGACCCTCTCCTTCTGCCTGACCACCATGCTCGGCGTCTACCTCCACTTCACGGAGCGGCACGCCGACGTCCTCCCCGAGGACTGGGAAGAGGCCGAGATGGAGGACGGCGCCGGTGTGCTGGGCTTCTTCAGCCCCAGCTCGATCTGGCCGCTGGCCATGACCGGCGCGATCCTCGTGCTGGGTCTCGGCATCATCTACATGCACTACTGGATGATCGCCCTCGGCGCGGTGCTGCTGATCTACACCGGCGCCATGATGAACCTCCAGTACGGCGTGCCGAAGGAGAAGCACTAAGGCCTGACGGCCACGCAGCTGTCGGCCCGGCACCCGTGGCCGGGCCACAAGGACCGGGCCCCGGTCTCCGTGACACACGGAGACC
>NZ_JASODI010000037.1 GCF_030211955.1 Corynebacterium frankenforstense
TGTGGGTAGGGGTGAAAGGCCAATCAAACTCCGTGATAGCTGGTTCTCCCCGAAATGCATTTAGGTGCAGCGTCAAAGTGTAGCGTGCCGGAGGTAGAGCGACTGGTTGGTTGAGCGGGATTATCGTCTTAGCAACATCAGCCAAACTCCGAATGCCGGTTATGTGGTCTTTGGCAGTGAGACCGTGGGGGATAAGCTCCATTGGTCGAGAGGGAAACAGCCCAGATCGCCGGTTAAGGCCCCTAAGGGTGTGCTCAGTGGAAAAGGATGTGGGATCGCGAAGACAGCCAGGAGGTTGGCTTAGAAGCAGCCATCCTTGAAAGAGTGCGTAATAGCTCACTGGTCGAGTGGTCCTGCGCCGACAATTCAGTGGGGCTTAAGTACACCGCCGACACCGCGGCAAGCAAGCGTTTGTTTGTTTGGGTAGGGGAGCGTCGTGCACGTGGTGAAGCGTCGGGGTGACCCTGGTGTGGAGTGTGTGCGAGTGAGAATGCAGGCATGAGTAACGAATCTGGCAGGTGAGAATCCTGCCCGCCGGATGACCAAGGGTTCCTGGGTCAAGTTCGTCTTCCCAGGGTGAGTCGGGACCTAAGGCGAGGCCGACAGGCGTAGTCGATGGTAAACGGGTTGATATTCCCGTACCCGAGTGTGCGCGCCCAGTGGTGAGCCGGGGATACTAACCATCCGGTCGGTGCCTTTTTGTCCACTTCGCCTTCGGGTGTTGTGGCGTGGTATCGGTCGCGTGGGGCCTGATCCGTAGTAGCCAAGTGATGGGGTGACGCAGGAGGGCAGCCACGCCGTGTTGTTGGATTGCGCGGTGTAAGCGGTGAGAGGCTTCGGTGAGGTAAATCCCGCCGGAGGGTGACCTTGGGCCGTGAAGCGTAGACACTTTTTGTGTTGATGGTGGTGTGCTCATGCTGCCGAGAAAAGCCTCTAGCGAGTGCACATTCGGCCCGTACCCTAAACCGACACTGGTGGTCAGGTAGAGGATACTAAGGCGTTCGGGTGAACTGTAGTTAAGGAATTCGGCAAATTGCCCCCGTAACTTCGGGAGAAGGGGGGCCACACTTTTGGTGTGGCCGCAGTGACAAGAGGGAAGCGACTGTTTACTAAAAACACAGGTCCGTGCGAAGACTTTTGCGTTGATGTATACGGACTGACGCCTGCCCGGTGCTGGAAGGTTAAGAGGACCTGTTAGGCCACTTCGGTGGTCGAAGCGGAGAATTTAAGCCCCAGTAAACGGCGGTGGTAACTATAACCATCCTAAGGTAGCGAAATTCCTTGTCGGGTAAGTTCCGACCTGCACGAATGGCGTAACGACTTCCCTGCTGTCTCAACTACAGGCCCGGTGAAATTGCACTACGAGTAAAGATGCTCGTTACGCGCGGCAGGACGAAAAGACCCCGGGACCTTCACTATAGCTTGGCATTGGTGTCCGGTCCGGTTTGTGTAGAATAGGTGGGAGATTTGGATCCGGCATCGCCAGGTGTCGGGGAGTCGTGATGTGAAATACCACTCTGACCGGGTTGGCCACCTTGAACCTTGGCCCATGATCTGGGTCGGGGACAGTGCCTGGTGGGTAGTTTAACTGGGGCGGTTGCCTCCTAAATGGTAACGGAGGCGCCCAAAGGTTCCCTCAGCCTGGTCGGTAACCAGGTTTTAGAGTGTAAGTGCACAAGGGAGCTTGACTGCGAGAGGGACTTCTCGAGCAGGGACGAAAGTCGGGACTAGTGATCCGGCACCTACTTGTGGATGTGGTGTCGCTCAACGGATAAAAGGTACCCCGGGGATAACAGGCTGATCTTCCCCAAGAGTCCATATCGACGGGATGGTTTGGCACCTCGATGTCGGCTCGTCGCATCCTGGGGCTGGAGCAGGTCCCAAGGGTTGGGCTGTTCGCCCATTAAAGCGGCACGCGAGCTGGGTTTAGAACGTCGTGAGACAGTTCGGTCTCTATCCGCCGCGCGCGTGGAAACTTGATGGAAGGCTGTCCCTAGTACGAGAGGACCGGGACGGACGTACCTCTGGTGTGCCAGTTGTCCCGCCCGGGGCATGGCTGGTTGGCTACGTACGGGAAGGATAACCGCTGAAAGCATCTAAGCGGGAAGCCTGTTCCAAGATGAGGTTTCGTTTGAGGTTCCCTGTAGATGACGGGGTTGATAGGCCGGATCTGGAAGCATCGTGAGGTGTGTAAGGTGACCGGTACTAATCCGCCGAACAAACACAAAC
>NZ_JASODI010000038.1 GCF_030211955.1 Corynebacterium frankenforstense
GGAGTTGTCAGTGGGTGAATGCGCCACCTCGACTTGGAGGTTGTTGTGGCTGGTCGTTGGACTCCGAAAGATGTGAAGGCTACTTCTGTGGCGCGGCTTGTTGCAGGCGATGATGTCGGCGAGATTGCTCGTGAGGCCGGTGTGGCAGAGGCCACGGTTTATGAATGGGTCAAGCAAGCAGGCGCACTCCCACCGAAGAAGGCGTTGGCACGTGCACGCGACCAGCTCATCAACGAGGCGGTGGCGCTGGTGGCTTCAGGTATGTCGGTACCGGATGCGGCTGCGACGTTAGGCATGTCACCAGGGGCGTTGTACCAGCGGTTGGCGAAAGTCGGTGTGCTCACCGAACTGCAGCAAAAGCCCCGCATCACCCCGCAGCAGAAAGCTGACGCGGTCGCACGGGTGCTGGCTGGTGAGCCGGTTGACAAGGTTGCGGCGGCGTTCGACCGGTCTGCGAATTCGGTGTATCGCTGGGTGCAGCAAGCACGCCAGGAGAAGGCGGGCGGAAACCGTGATGCGTCACAGCGCGCGGACACGCCGGAGGCTTGCACGGTAAAACCACCTGCACACAGCAAAGTTGATTCCGTGCCAGCACCAATGAAAACACAGGCAGGTCACGCGCCTGCCGACTATGCCGAGGACCGTGTGAAAGTCGGCCGCGGAGTCCGACTGTCGTATGAAGACCGCCTGACGATCCAACATGGGTGCAACCAGGGAATGTCAGCCAGACAGATCGGAGCACTTCTGGGGCGCCACCATAGCGTGATCAGCCGGGAAATCGCCCGCAACGGGTGGGAAGTTCCCGGCGAAGACGGTGAGGCCACGGTGTACTACAACGCCCGGCAAGCCGGCCTGGGCGCTAAGGCGCGTGCGCATCGGCCGAAGGTGCGCAAGCTCGACGACAACCCGGCACTTCGTGCTGTGGTGGTGACGTGTCTTGCCCGCCGGTGGTCGCCCGGGCGCATCAGTGTGTGGCTTCAGCATGCTTTCGCCGATGATGAAAGCATGCGTATTTCCCACGAAGCGATCTACAGTGCCTTGTACATCCAGGGCAAAGGCAGCTTGCGCGCCGAGCTTGAAGCGGTGATGAAGACCCAAGATGTGCTCATCCGTGGCGGCAAGCGGCGAAAAGCCCGGCCCCGTAATGCCGGTGTGTTAACGGGTAAGCCGTGGATCAAAGGTGCTGAAATCACCAAGCGCAGCCCAGAGGCTGACGACCGGGCAATCCCCGGGCACTGGGAAGGCGATCTTGTTATCGGCACCGGCGGCAAAAGCGCGCTGATTACCCTGGTGGAGCGCACCAGCCGCTACACCCTGCTTGGTCATCTGCCCACCGAACACACATCGATGACGGTGATTGCAACGATCCAGCAGATGGTCAAAGACCTCAACGCTGAACAGCTCAAGACCATCACCTGGGATCAAGGCGTGGAAATGGCTGAAACCGCACGTGTGCGCATCAAAGACGGCTGCGAGGTGTACTTTTGCGATCCGCACGCGCCGTGGCAGCGGCCGACCAACGAGAACACCAACGGTGAGATCCGCCGCCGGTTCTACAAGAAAGGCACCGACTTCGCCGAAGTCACCCCCGAGCACGTCGCCTGGGTGCAAGACGAACTCAACGACACACCACGACAAGTCCTCGGCGGAGCAACCCCACGTGAGATACTCCAGCAAATATTCAATCGTGGCGCATTAACCGCTTGATCCCGCC
>NZ_JASODI010000039.1 GCF_030211955.1 Corynebacterium frankenforstense
TGAACTGCTCCCCATTAGTTGGACTGAGAAATCAGTTACCGACTAGTGGGGAGTAGTTTTCTTTGAGAGCACGAAGTTCGCTAAGTGAGCGGCAGCGCGAGCAGTTGGTTGAGCTTTTCGAGCAAGGCATGGGCTCTATAGCCGCTGCCAATGCTCTGGGTGTCTCCAAATACGCCGTCCGTACGTTGTACCGTCGGTTTCAGCTGCATGGCAGGCTATGTCTTGTGGAGAAACCGACAAAGCAGCAGTACTCGTTCGAGATCAAAAAGGAAGTTGTCCAACGCCACCTTGCTGGCGAGACAAGAATGGATCTTGCCCATGAGTTTGGCCTGTCGTCAGACCAACTCGTCAAAGACTGGGTGTGGAAATGGCGCAAAGGTGGCGATGAGGCACTAAAACCGAAGCCGAAAGGCAGGCCCAGAGGCTCGGCCGTCCCGAAGCGGCTTAGCGAGGAAGAGCAGCTGCGCCGTCAGATCGCGCGGTTGGAAGCGGAAAACGCTTATCTAAAAAAATTGCGGGACTTGAGGAATCAGGGACGCGCCTGAAAGTCCAGGCGATCGTCATTCTCAAGTCGCACCACCGCTTGGAATACCTCCTAGAGGCAGCTGGTATCCCACGGTCGACATTCTTCTACCACCAGAAACGACTCAGCCAACCGGATAAGCACGCCGCGCTTAAAGATGCGATTCGGGAAAGCTTCGAACGTAACAAGCATCGCTACGGCTACCGGCGAGTACTACTCGATCTGCGTAACCAGGGCTGGGTGGTCAACCACAAGCTCGTCTACAAACTCATGCGCGAGATGGGGCTGCGAGCCAAGGTCCGCCAACGCAGGCCTTATGTTTCCTACGCTGGGACGATCAGCCACATCGCCGACAACACACTCGACCGCAAGTTCACCCCGGATAAGCCAAACACCGTCTTTGTCAGCGACGTCACCGAGTTCAGGGTCCAAGGCCGCAAGGTGTATTTGTCACCGGTGATGGACTTGTTCGACCGCTCCATCGTCGCTCACACCGTGGCCACATCGCCGTCGACAGCCTTTACCGCCGATTCTTTATCCAAGGCGATCGCGGCGTGTGCGCCTGAACCCGGGTGGATGATGCACACCGATCAAGGCTTCCAGTACCAGCATGCCTCCTGGCGTGACCTGATCGGCGACAACGGTGGTGTGCAGTCGATGTCGCGTAAAGCCAACTGCTACGACAACGCGGTCATGGAGAACTTCTTTGGACACTTGAAGACAGAGATGTACCACGGTGAAGTCTTCGACACCGTCGCAGAGTTCAACCAGGCGATCGATGAGTACATCGGGTGGTACAACACCGAACGCATCCAACAACGACTCAAGGGCCTGACCCCGATGCAATATCGGAATCAGACCCTTGAACCCCTAACCGCTTAGAATTAAACCAGTCCAACTTTCGGGGGCTAGTTCA
>NZ_JASODI010000003.1 GCF_030211955.1 Corynebacterium frankenforstense
CCCGGTGCTGCTCCACGTGGAGCAGCACCGGGCGCCGACGTTTCCGGACCGGGCCCTCCTACACCGAGACCGAGCCCAGCGCGGCGAAGGCGCGGCGCACCAGCACCTCCGGGTCCGCGGGCTTTCCGGCGTCGACCAGCTCGGTGTAGGTGTGGGCGGCCGCGCCGGCGGCGGCACCGGCGGCCCCGATGAACACGCGGGCCTCGAGCTCCGGCAGGTCCGGGTCGCGCTCGGCGACGAGTGCCAGCAGCGGCTGCTCGAACTCCTCGCGCACGCGCACGCGCGCGTCCGCCGGCAGGGCGAAGTTGAGCACGTCGCTGACGCGCACGATCACGGACAGCGGCCCGGGCGCGCCCTCGCGGGCGGTCAGGCCGCACACGGTCGCTTCCTCCAGGGCCGCCAGCAGCGGCTGGTCCTTGGGCGCGGCGCGCAGCTCGTCGATGAGCAGGGTGACCTGGCCGACGACGTACTCGAGCAGCGCGTCCTCCCGGGAGGAGAAGTAGTTGTGGAAGGTGCGCGGTGAGACGCCCGCTTCCTCAGCGATCGCCGCGACGGTCAGTGCCTCGGTGCCGCGCTCGAACAGGATGCGCGCGGCCGAGTCGATGATCGCGGCGCGCGTCGCGGCCTTCTTGGTGTCCCACAGTCCGGCCATGCCGGTTCTCCTCCTCCGGTCCGCCACCGGGCCTTTTCGTGGCCCTCGATTCTACGCTGCCCGGAACTACATCAGTGCGACCCGGCACCCGCGGAGACCGCGGTGCTGCCGCCGCCGACCCCGCCGGCCCCGCCGGACTCCTCGGCGCCCTCGGACGCCGCGGCCGGGGCCTCGAGGTCCTTGAGTCCCTCGCCCTCGATGTCGACGTTGGGCAGGATGCGGTCGATCCACTTCGGCAGCCACCAGGCCTGGTCGCCGAGCAGGAACATCGTGGCCGGGATGATCATCATGCGCACCACGAAGGCGTCGAAGACGATGGCCGCCGCCAGGGCGAAGCCCATGGTCTTGATGAAGGGCATGTCCTGCAGGGCGAAGGCCGCGAAGACGCTGGTCATGATCAGCGCGGCCGCCGTGACCACGCGGGCGCCGTGCTTGAATCCGTTGGCGGTGGCGTTACCGGCGGTCTTGCCGTGGTGGTAGCCCTCGCGCATGCGGGTGACCAGGAAGACCTCGTAGTCCATGGCCAGGCCGAAGACCAGTCCGATGAGCATGATCGGCAGGAAGCTCAGCAGCGGCTGCGGGTCCTCGACGATGCCGCCCCAGCCCTCCTGGAAGAGGGCCACGGTCACGCCGAAGGTCGCGGCCACCGACAGCCCGAAGCCGAGCGCGGCGATCAGCGGCACCCAGATCGAGCGGAAGACGAGCATGAGCACCAGGAAGGCGAGCACCAGCACGATGGCGATGTACGGCAGGAGCACGTCGGCCAGACGCTCGGACATGTCGTCGAAGATCGGGGTGGCGCCGGTGACGCCGTAGCTGGCGCCGGTCTCCTCGTGGAAGTCCGTTTCGTGGGCGCGCAGGTCCACCAGCGTCTGCGAGGTCACCGCGTCGGTGGCCCCGCCGGTCGGGGTGATCAGCACCTGGGCGGCGTCGCCGGCCTCGGAGACGCCGACGATCTGGGCGTTCTCCACGCCGTCGATGGCGGAGAAGTCCTCGACGGCCTGGCCGTAGACGGCCATGTTCTTCTGGGCGGCCATCTGCGCGGCCTGCTGCGGGTCGGCGCCCGCGGCGGCCTCCGCAGCGTCGGCGTCCTCGGGAGCCTCGATCAGCGCGATCATCGGGGCGTTGCGCCCGTCGCCGAAGGCCTCGGCGGTCGTCTCGTAGGCGGTGCGCTGCGGCGAGCCCAGCGTCGCCGAGCCGTCGGTGGGCATCGCCAGGCGCATGTTGGCCGCCGGGATGGCCAGCAGGCCGAGCACGATCACGCCCGCACCGAGGACCAGCCACGGGTGGGCGCGGACCTTGCGCACCCACAGCAGGCCCATGGTCGGCTTCTCGTCCTCGGGGTCCGGGACCTTGGGCCCGGGCACGCGGCCGGCGAAGGCGCGGGTGCCCAGCAGCCCCAGCAGGGCGGGCAGGAAGGTCACGGCGACGAGCACGGCGATGGCCACCGTCACCGCGGCGGACAGGGCCATCCACGTCAGGAACGGGATGTTGATGATGGACAGCGCCCCCAGGGCGATGAGCACGGTGGTGCCGGCGAAGACCACGGAGGTGCCGGCGGTGCCCGTGGCCACGCCCATCGTGTGCGCGCGCTGCTCACGGCTGAGCCCGCGCAGCAGCTCGGCCACGCCCTTGGGGTCGGTGTCGTAGGCGCCGGCCGCCGCGATGAGCTCGTTGCGGAAGCGCGAGGTGATGAACAGCGCGTAGTCGATGCCGACGGCCAGGCCGATCATGGAGGCCAGCACCGGAGTCATCTGGTTGATGTCGTCGGAGAAGACGGTGCACAGGCGCACGCCCAGCACGCCGAGGGCCACGCCGACCACGGCGGTGATCAGCGGCATACCGGCGGCGACCATGGAGCCGAAGGTGACCAGGAGGACCACGGCGGCGACGGCCAGGCCGATCAGCTCGGAGGTCATGCCGATCTCGTCGGCGCCGTTGAAGGCGTTGCCGTTGTAGGAGACCTCGAGGCCGTCCTGCCCGTCATGCTCATCGAGCACCCCGGTCACGGCGTCGAGGTCACCCTCGGGAATGTCCATCGCGGTCTCGGCGTCGAAGGTGACCTGGATTGTGCCGGTGGTCTTGTCCCCGCTCAGCGGGCTGACCGCTGCGATGTCCTTCTCGATCTTGTCCTCCGGCACGCCCTGGGCGGCCAGCTGCTGCGTCATCTGCTGGCGCATGCCGGCGGCGGGCATGACCGGGCTGACCAGAGGCTGCTCCCCGGTCTCCTCGAGCGCACCGGTCCCGCGCAGGTCCTCGATCAGCGCGTCGACGGCTTGGGCGTTCCCGGGGTCGGCGAGCGTGCCGTCCTCGGCCTTGACCACGACCGAGCCGCTGGGCTCGCCGATCGCGTCGCCGGCCTCGGGGAAGTACTCCTGCATCTTCTCCTGGGTCTCGACGGCCTCGAGCCCCGGGATGTTGAAGTTCGTCGACGGTGCCTTGGCGAATGCTCCGGCCAGGCCGCCGACGGCGACCAGGAGTATCAGCCACACGGCCAGAAACGGCCATTTCATCCGGTAGGCCGTGCGGCCCACCTTGTAGAGGAATTTCGACATATGTGTCCTTCTCGGGAAAGTCGGTTACCCGGTTCCCCCTCCCGCGCGACTGCCCCGTGCAGCCGATGGGAGGGTTTGCACAATGAGCGCAAACCCTTCGCGGGAAGGGCCGCCTCACCTGTGCCGCCCCGCCCCGAAACCCCGGATGCTGTCCGCGGCCGGGTGCGGGGGTACTCTGGTTCACCGCGAATGAGTCGGCCCACGGGAGCCGCGGCGCAGCGAACCGGCCGGTTCAACCGGTCAGGCGCACACGTCGAGGAAAGTCCGGACTCCGCAGAGCACGGTGGTTGCTAACGGCAACCCGGGGCGACCCGAGGGCACAGTGCAACAGAGAGCAGACCGCCGCGCCGGTTCGCCGGCGCGGTAAGGGTGAAAGGGTGCGGTAAGAGCGCACCGGCGGGTCAGGTGACTGGCCCGGCCAGGTAAACCCCACCGGGAGCAAGGCACCGAGGTCCCACCTCCGGGCGGGCCGGGAGCGGACGTTCGAGGGCTGCTCGCCCGAGTCCGCAGGTAGCTGCTTGAGGCGGCCGGCGACGGTCGACCCAGATGGATGGTTCCCGCGGCCCCCGCCGAAAGGTGGGGGACGACAGAATCCGGCTTACCGGCCGGCTCATTCGCCCCACTTCTTTCTCAATTTCCGACGTCGCGCCGCACCCGGGGGGCGGGTGCGCGGGACGTCGCTGCCGCGCGGCGTCGTCAATTGCCGACGCCGCGCGCCACTCAGCGCGGCAGGCCGCCGGTGACGTTGACGGCGCGCACCGTCCCGGCGCCGTCGGTGAACTCGACCACGGAGACGCCTGCGAGGTCCAGGAAGACGTTGCCGAAGGTGTGCGCGTCACCGCCGAGCGCGTTGGCCAGCACGGACTTGATCGGGTTGACGTGCGAGACCGCGAGCACGGTCTTGCCGGCGTACTTCTCGAGCACGCCGTCGAGCCAGCGCGAGACGCGCTTGTGCAGGTCGGCGAGCGACTCGCCGTTGGGCGGGGCGATCGTGGGGTCGGCCAGCCAGTCGGTGTGGGCCTCGCCCGCGCGCTCGTGGGCCTGGGTGTAGGTGAGCCCCTCGAAGTCGCCGAAGTCGACCTCGATGAGGCCCTCGTCGACGTCCACCGCGAGCGAGAGGGCGTCGGCGCAGAACTGCGCGGTCTCCCGTGCCCGCTTCAGCGGCGAGCAGACGATGGCGTCGATGCCGCCGCGGGCGCGGATGAGCGCGGCGGCCGCGGCGGCCTGGTCACGGCCGGTCTCGGTCAGGGCCGGGTTGGCGTGCCCGGAGTAGTAGCCGGCCGCCGAGTAGGCGGTCTGGCCGTGGCGCAGCAGGATCAGCCGGGTGGTCGTCCCGCCCGGCGCGCGCCACCGCTCGGGCCCGCTCGCGGCGGGCGCGGACTTGGCGGGCTTCTCCCCCGCCTCGGACTCGGTGCCCGTGGAGCCGGCACCGGTGGACTCGGCGGCGATCTCGCCGACGGGGTGGCCGGCCTTGGCGGCGTCCATGGCCTTGTTGGCCAGCTCGTCGGCCTCGGCGTTCTCCTTGCGCGGCACCCAGGTGTAGCTGACCGAGTCGAAGCCGGCGGCGATGCGATTCGCCTCCATGGCCAGCTTCTTCATGCCGGGGTGCTTGATCTTCCAGCGCCCGGACATCTGCTCGACGACGAGCTTGGAGTCCATGCGCACTTCGACGGCACGCGCGCCCAGCTCGGCGGCGGCGGTCAGCCCGTTGATCAGGCCCTGGTACTCGGCGACGTTGTTGCTGGCCTTCGTGCCCACCACCCAGGCGATGCGGCGCAGCACCTCGCCGGTGGCGGGGTCGGAGACGATCGAGCCGCAGCCGGCCACCCCGGGGTTGCCCCGGGAGCCGCCGTCGGCCTGGACCCGCAGCAGGTCCGCCGCCATCAGGCGACGCCCCGCACGAGGTAGGTGCCGCAGTTGGGGCACTCGGGAAGCTCATCGGCCGGGGCCGCGGCGATGCGCGAGCGGTCGGCGGCCGGCAGCACCATGTAGCAGCCGGAGCAGGAGCGGCCGTTGAAGCGGGCCACCCCGACGTTGTTCTCGGCGCGCCGCGAGTCGTAGGCGGCCAGCACCTCGGCGTCGAGGTCCGCGCGCAGCTCGTCGACGCGGGCCGCGGGGTCCTCCGGGACAGGCGCCGCACCGGCGGCGACCTCGGCCTCGGCGACCTTCTTGTCCAGTTCTTCGAGGTCCTGGACCTGGCGGTCGTAGTTGCCGCGCAGGGCGTGGACCTCGTTGTGGCACTCCATGAGCTCGCTCATCAGGTCCGCGATGCGCGACTTGGCCGCGTACCGGTCGTGCTCGAGGTCGCGGCGCTTCTCCTTGTCGGTCTCGGCGGTCAGCTGACGCTTGTCGTCACGCTCCCGGGCGCGCAGGCGACGCTCGTCCTCCTGGATGCGCAGGATCTCCGCCTCCATGTCGGTGACGGCCAGCTTGGCCGAGGCGACGGAGCGCTGGGCGCGCTTGCGGCGCTCGGTGAGCTTGGCCAGCTCCTTGTCCTCCTCGGTCTGCTGCGGGGCGTCGCCGCCGGCGGCGATGCGGCGCTCGAGATCGGCCAGCTGGAGCAGACGCTGCTGGGCGGCGGGGTCGAGTTTCACGGTCAGTGTGGTCCTTTTCTGCGGGTTGTGGGTTTCTCGGTTACTCGGGATTACTCCGGTCACTTGCCGGCCGGGTGCGCCGACAGGGTCCAGGGGTCGGTGCGCAGACCGATGATCTCGGTGTCCACCCCGGTGCGCCCGGCGATCAGCTCCGCGGCCTGGCCCGTCCAGGGGAACTCGCTGGCCCAGTGGGCGGTGTCCACCACGGCCGGTCCCGCGGCGCGCAGGTACTCGTCGACGGGGTGGTGGCGCAGGTCGGAGGTGACGTAGACGTCCACGTCGAGCCCGCGCACGGCGTCGAGGAAGCTGTCGCCGGCGCCGGAAGAGACGGCCACCCGGCGCACGATCCGCTCGGGGTCGCCGGCGGCGCGCACGCCCCCGACGGTCTCGGGCAGGCGGTCGGCCACGCGCTGGACGAACTCCTTCAGCGGCATCGGCCGGTCGAGCTCGCCGACGCGCCCCAGGCCGGGCAGGGTCTCCGGGTCGCCGGTGGGGGCCATCTCCACGATGTCGAAGGCCGGCTCCTCGTAGGGGTGCGCGGCGCGCAGCGCGGTGATCAGCTGGCGCCGGCGCGCCCGCGGGGCGGTGAAGACCACGCGGGTCTCGGTGGCGGAGTAGAGCTCGCCGACTTCGCCCTCGGTGGGGTCGGCGCCCTCGTCCGGGCGGAACTGTCCGGTGCCCTCGTAAGCGAAGGCGCAGTGGGAGTAGTCTCCGATCTCGCCGGCGCCGGCGGCGAAGAGCGCGTCGGTGACCTTCTTCAGGTCGGCCGGCGGCACGTGCACGCCCCAGTGGTCCAGCAGCGCGGCGCCGCCGGCGTCCTCGGCCGCGACGATCGGCGCGCCCGGGTGGACCCCGAGCAGCTCGGCGAGGCGGTCGTTGACGCCGGGGCGGGCGGCGTCGGCGTTGGTGTGGGCCGCAAACAGCGCGACCCCGCCGCGGATCAGGGTGTGCAGCACCTTGCCCTTCGGGGTGTCGGCTGCGACGGTGCTCGTCCCGCGCAGCAGCAGCGGGTGGTGGACCACCAGCATGTCCGCGCCGATTTCCACCGCGCGCTCGGCGACCTGCTGGGTGCACTCGAGGGCGAAGGCGACCTTGTCCACCTTCGCCTCGGGGTCGCCGCAGATCAGGCCGACCCGGTCCCAGCTCTCGGCGAGCCGGGGCGGGTAGGCCGTGTCGAGGACCGAGCGGATCGTCTCGACGGTTGCCGTGGTCGCCATGGTCTGCGTCCTCCCTGTCTGTGTCCTCGGCCGCCCCGGTCTCACGGGGCGGCCCTCCGGATTCCGTGGCCAGTCTAGCGGTGCCCCGCGACCGCCCCGCACGACGCCGCCGCGGGGTTTCTGCCATGCTGGACTCCCGTGAGACGCGTGAGCCATCTGCTGCTGGACCTCGACGGCACCCTGGTCGACACCTTCCCCGGGGTGCGCGCCGGTCTGCTGCACGCCCTGGACACCCTGGGCCACCCGCACCCGGACGAGGCCTTCCTCGCCGGCATCGCCGGTCCCCCGATGGAGGAGACACTCACCGCCGCCGGGGTGCCCGCCGAGCAGGTGCCCGCGGGGCTGAAGGCCTACCTCGACTACGCCGCCGGCGGCGGGTGGCTTCAGGCCAGCCCCTTCCCCGGGGTGGCGGAGCTGCTGGCCGGCTGGCACGACGAGGGCCTGGTGCTGGCCACCGCGACCTCCAAGGGCGAACACTTCGCCCGCATCACCCTCGAGCACTTCGGTCTGCTCGACTACATCGACTTCCTCGGCGCCGCCCAGGAGGACGGCCCGCGGCGCACCAAGACCGCGGTGCTCGAGCACACGCTCACCAACCTGGGGCTGAAGGGCCCGAAACCGCCGGCGCTGATGATCGGCGACCGCATCCACGACTTCGACGGCGCGCGGGCCTTCGGCATCGACTCGGTGGCCGTGGCCTGGGGCTACGGCACCGACGCCGAGCGCGCCCACGCGATCGCCGTCGCCGCCGACCCCGCTGAACTGGAGAGGATCGTCCATGACCGCACCCGCTGACAAGCCCCTGCACATCTCCTTCGTGTGCACCGGCAACATCTGCCGCTCCCCCATGGCGGAGATCATCACCCGCGACGCGCTCGCCGAGGCCGGGCTGGCCGACCAGGTGCGCGTCGACTCCTGCGGCATCGGCGGCTGGCACGTCGGCCAGCACGCAGACGACCGCGCCCGCGCCGAGCTTGCCGCCCACGGCCACGACTCCGGGGACTTCCGCGCCCACCAGTTCGGCCCCGCGGACGCCGAGGCCGACCTCATCGTCGCCCTGGCCGCCAACCACCGCGCCGAGCTCAAGGCCCGCGGCGCGGAGCCCGACAAGATCCGCCTGCTGCGCTCCTTCGACCCCGCCGCCGAGGAGAACGCGTCCGTCGACGACCCCTACTACGGCGGGCCCGAGGGCTTTTCCGTCACCTACGAGGAGATCACCGCGGCCGTGCCCGGCATCCTCGACTGGGCCCGCGCCCGCCTCGGCAACTGAGCAGCCTCGGAGTCGGAGCGCGCGCCCGCCCCGGGTAGGCTCGGGGACCGTGAGCAGCACGACGAGTGACCGAACGACGCCGCGGGGACGCCGCCGCGGCTCCGCCCTCTCGGCCTTCCTCAAGCCCGGGTGGTTCCTGGCCGTCGTGCTCATCATCGCCTTCTCCTACTTCGCCTTCACCTTCCTGGCGCCCTGGCAGCTGGGCAAGAACGAGGCGATCGGTGAGCGCAACGAGCGCATCGAGACCGCCTTCCACACCGACCCGGTGTCCTACGACGAGATTTTCGACGCCCGCGGCGCCGTCGCCGAAGACGACGAATGGCGCCGTGTGACGGTGACCGGGCACTACGTGCCTGAGGCCGAGACCGTGCTGCGCATGCGCCCGGTCGAGGGCACCCCCTCCGTGCAGGTGCTCACCCCGTTGAAGATGGACGACGGCCGCCTCGTGCTGGTCAACCGCGGCTGGCAGCAGGCCCGCGGCGCGGAGGTCCCCGACTTCGACGCGGCCCCCGACGGCGAGGTGACCGTCACCGCGGTGGCCCGGCGCAACGAGTCCACCCCGGACCGCGAGCCGATGGAGGGGGAGGGCCACCTGCAGGTCTACGGCATCGACACCGGCCAGATCTCGCAGGCCACCGGCGTGGAGCTGGGGCAAGACTTCGTGCAGCTCTCCGACGAGGACCAGCCCGGCGTGCTCAACCCGATGCCGATCCCGAAGCTGGACCGCGGCTCGCACCTGTCCTACGGCCTGCAGTGGATCGCCTTCGGCATCATGGCCCCGGCCGGCCTCGGCTACTTCATCTGGGCCGAGCTCAAGGAGCGCCGCCGCGTCGACGACGAGGAGTCCGAAATGGCCGGCGCCGCAGGCGCAGGCCCCGACGCCGACGGTGCGGGGAGCGGCGACGACGAGGGGCGCGACGTCGGCAAGCGGACGCGGCGCGGGGCACGCGCGCGGTTCAACGACATGCTCTGGGACGACGACGATCTCTCGGAGCCGCCGGCCGACGCGAAGACGCACGAGCACTCGCGCAGCGTGGCGGACCGCTACGGCGGGGCGCGCCACGACGACTACGCGAAGTTCGCCCGCCGCGACGAGGAACGGTTCTAGGCGTTCACATGGTGCGCCCCGACGGACTCGAACCGCCGACCGCTCGGGTGTAAACCGAGTGCTCTCCCAACTGAGCTAGGGGCGCCTGAAAGGACCCGTCGAGATTAACACGGGCCTTTCCCGCTCTACTTGCGGGTCGAGCCGCGCTGGACGAGGCAGGAGCCCTGCCAGTCGCCGAGGCGCTCCGAGGCGGTCTGGACCAGGCCAGCCAGCTGCGCGGACTCGGCGATCACGCCGGTCTCGATCGCGCCGGGGCGCCCGGTGGCCGGGGTCATCAGCCAGACACGGCCGGACTCGTCGAGGGGCCGCACGGCGTCGACCAGGCCGTCGACCAGGTCGCCGTCCTCGTCGCGGAACCACATCAGGACCACGTCGCAGATCTCGTCGGTGTCGTCCTCGAGCAGGTTCTCCCCCAGCACGTGCTCGATCGACTCTGAGATGGAGCTGTCGCAGTCCTCGTCCCAGCCCACCTCCTGCACGACCTGCCCGCGGGTGATGTCGAGCTGGCGGGCGTACTCGTCGGCCACCGTTGAAGATCCTTCCTTTGTGGTTGAGCCCACACCGCGGACGTGCCGGGCGCGGGCGGAATGTCTTTTCTCGCAGGATACAGGCTGAACCCCGGCTCGGCAGAGTCCGCAACACCACACGCCCGGTGCGCCCCACCCGCGCCACCCCCGGAGCTCGCGCCCGCGCCCGCGCACGAGGAATCGCTAGGCTCGGGGCGAATAGGTTGTACCAACCCGAAAGAGGAAAACCCATGGCCGACAGCCCCCTCGGCGGCTCCCGCGCCGACGACACGAACTTCGCCATCATCCGCGACGGCGTCGCCTCCTACCTCAGCGACTCCGACCCGGAGGAGACCCGCGAGTGGATGGACTCGCTCGACGGCCTGCTCGAGCACGCCACCCCCGAACGCGCGCGCTTCCTGATGCTGCGCCTGCTCGAGCGGGCCTCGGCCAAGCGCGTGCCGCTGCCGCCGATGCTGTCGACCGACTTCGTCAACACCATCCCCACCTCCTCCGAGCCCGAGTTCCCCGGCGACGAGGAGGTGGAGAAGCGCTACCGCCGCTGGATCCGCTGGAACGCCGCGATCATGGTGCACCGCGCCCAGCGCCCCGAGATCGGGGTCGGCGGCCACATCTCCACCTACGCCGGCGCCGCGCCGCTCTACGAGGTCGGCTTCAACCACTTCTTCCGCGGCAAGGACCACCCGGGCGGCGGCGACCAGATCTTCTTCCAGGGCCACGCCTCGCCGGGCATGTACGCCCGCGCCTTCCTCGAGGGCCGCCTGACCGAGGACGACCTCGACGGCTTCCGCCAGGAGGTCTCCCGACCCCAGGGCGGGCTGCCCAGCTACCCGCACCCACACGGCATGCCGGGCTTCTGGGAGTTCCCCACCGTGTCCATGGGCCTGGGCCCGCTGGACGCCATCTACCAGGCGCGCTTCAACCGCTACCTGCACAACCGCGGCCTGAAGGACACCTCGCAGCAGCACGTGTGGGCCTTCCTCGGCGACGGCGAGATGGACGAGCCCGAGTCGCGCGGCGCGATCCACCAGGCCGCCCTGAACAACCTGGACAACCTGACCTTCGTGGTCAACTGCAACCTGCAGCGCCTCGACGGCCCGGTGCGCGGCAACACCCAGATCATCCAGGAGCTGGAGAGCTTCTTCCGCGGCGCCGGCTGGTCCGTGATCAAGGTGATCTGGGGCCGGGAGTGGGACGAGCTGCTGGACAAGGACAAGGACGGCGCCCTGGTGGAGATCATGAACTCCACCCCGGACGGCGACTACCAGACCTTCAAGGCCAACGATGGCGCCTACGTGCGCGAGCACTTCTTCGGCCGCGACCCGCGCACCCTCAAGCTGGTCGAGGACATGACCGACGAGGAGATCTGGGCGCTGCGCCGCGGCGGCCACGACTACCGCAAGATCTACGCCGCCTACAAGCGCGCCATGGAGACCAAGGACCGCCCGACGGTCATCCTCGCCCACACCATCAAGGGCTACGGCCTGGGCCACAACTTCGAGGGCCGCAACGCGACCCACCAGATGAAGAAGCTGACCCTCGACGACCTCAAGCTCTTCCGCGACAAGCAGGACATCCCGATCTCCGACGCGGACCTGGAGAAGGACCCGACCCTGCCGCCGTACTTCCACCCCGGCGAGGACGACGAGGTCATCCGCTACATGAAGGAGCGCCGCAAGGAGCTCGGCGGCTACCTGCCCGAGCGCCGCACCGACTACGAGCCGCTCGAGGTCCCGCCGCTGGACAAGCTCAAGAGCGCGCGCAAGGGCTCCGGCAAGCAGGAGGTGGCCACCACCATGGCCACCGTGCGCACCTTCAAGGACCTGATGCGCGACAAGAAGCTCAAGGAGCGCCTGGTGCCGATCATCCCGGACGAGGCGCGCACCTTCGGCATGGACTCCTGGTTCCCGACGCTGAAGATCTACAACCCGCACGGCCAGAACTACGTGCCGGTCGACCACGACCTGATGCTGTCCTACCGCGAGGCCACCGACGGCCAGATCCTGCACGAGGGCATCAGCGAGGCTGGCTCCGTGGCCAGCTTCATCGCCGCGGGCACCAGCTACGCCACCGAGGGGCTGGCGATGATCCCGATCTACGTCTTCTACTCGATGTTCGGGTTCCAGCGCACCGGTGACTCGATCTGGGCGGCCGGCGACCAGATGGCCCGCGGCTTCCTGCTGGGCGCGACCGCCGGGCGCACCACGCTGACCGGCGAGGGCCTGCAGCACATGGACGGCCACTCGCAGATCCTGGCCTCGACCAACCCGGCCGTGGTCTCCTACGACCCGGCCTTCGCCTTCGAGATCGCCCACCTGGTCCACCGCGGCATCGACCGCATGTACGGCCCGGACGGCGGCGAGAGCGTCATCTACTACCTGACGATCTACAACGAGCCGACCCACCAGCCGGCCGAGCCGGAGGACCTCGACGTCGAGGGCCTGCACCGCGGCATCTACCGCTACTCGGACGGCTCCGAGATCGAGGGCGCGGACGGCGCCGAGCACGAGGCCTCCATCCTGGCCTCCGGCATCGGCATGCAGGCCGCCCTGGAGGCGCAGAGGATCCTGGCCGCCGAGTACTCGGTGCGCGCCAACATCTTCTCGGTGACCTCCTGGGTCGAGCTGGCCCGCGAGGGCGCGCGCATCAACAAGCACGCCCTGCAGCACCCGGCGGAGAAGGCCCCGGAGCCCTTCGCCACCAGCCAGCTGAAGAAGGCCGCCGGCCCCTACGTGGCGGTCTCCGACTTCGCCACAGACCTGCAGGAGCAGATCCGCGCCTTCGTGCCCGGCGACTACACGGTGCTGGGCACCGACGGCTTCGGATTCTCCGACACCCGCCCGGCCGCGCGCCGCTTCTTCAACACCGACGCGCCCAGCGTGGTCGTCGCCGTGCTCGCCGGCCTGGCCCGTGCGGGCGAGATCGACGTGCACGTGGCCGCCGACGCCGCCGAGAAGTTCCA
The DNA here is from genome assembly GCF_030211955.1 of Corynebacterium frankenforstense. Taxonomy (GTDB): domain Bacteria; phylum Actinomycetota; class Actinomycetes; order Mycobacteriales; family Mycobacteriaceae; genus Corynebacterium; species Corynebacterium frankenforstense_A. Next base: position 12,886 of record NZ_JASODI010000003.1, read on the forward strand.
CCTGGACGATCCGACCCAGGCCTAGGTTCCAGTGACCTTGGTCCTGGGCCCCAGGTCCCAGGTCCCGGGCCCGGAAAGGTAAGCCCCGCCGGTTCCCGGCGGGGCTTTCTGCTGCGTGGGGTCGGTGCAGGCGCGGCGCCGGACGGGCGCTAGCCGACGGCCCGGGCTACTCCCCCTGTTTCTCCGGCTGCGCCTGCTCCTCCGGCAGGGCGTCGATGAGCACGTCGAGCGCCTTGTTCACCACGGCCGGCGCCTCGAGGATGATCATGTGCCCGGAGCCGAAGGCGTCGATGCGCTTGGCTTCGGGCCAGACCTCCTGGATGCGGTCGGCCTGCTCGCCCGGGGTGACCACGTCGCCGGTGCCGGTGATCACGAATCCGGGAACGCCGGCCAGCGCCGGGCCGGCCTCGAGCTCGTCGTGGCTCTGCAGGGAGTCGAAGAAGCCGACGAAGGTCTCCAGCGGGGTCTCGTGGATCATCGCGGCGTGGAACTCGATGAGCTCGTAGTTCGTCGGCCGGCGGAAGACGCCCACGGCCAGGCCCGGGGCGATCATCTTGGTGACCTCCTCGCGCAGCCACTCGGCCTCCTTCGGGCTGGCCTCGACGGCCTCGTAGACCGCGTCGGCGGCCGGCGAGGCCAGGAGCTGCGGCACGCCCTGGTCCGAGAGCGCCTCGATGGAGGTGGCCACGACCACCACGCCGGCGACGCGGCGGCGGATCTCCTCGGGCGCGCGGCGCAGGAAGTTGAACACGGCCAGCCCGCCGAGCGAGTGGCCGACCAGGATCAGCGGGGCGTCGGTGTGGTCGGCGTCGGTGAGCGCCGCCAGGGCATCCTCGGCGAGCCCGTCGACGGTGCACAGGTCGGGGTCGGTGGGGCCGGTGCGGCCGTGACCGCGCATGTCCGGGCACACGCAGCGCACGTCCGGGTGGCTGTCGCGCAGGTGCTCGGCCTGCAGGTAGAAGGAGTCGCCGGCCAGGGTGAAGCCGTGCAGGAAGAGCACGGTGGCGCGCGCCGGCTCGTCGGCGGCGGGCCCGGTGGTCTCCCAGCGCACCATGATCCCGTCGGAGGAGGCGGCGAAGCCGGAGTCGGTGACTTCGGTGAGGCCCGGGCGGCGGTCTTTGGAGTGCAGCGCGCCCTGTTCGAGGGCGATGCGGCGCCGCCCGCCGGGGGTCAGGCGCAGCGCCCAGGAGCGGGTCAGCGCGATCGTCTTGTCTAGCAGTTGCATCACCGGAGATCCTACCTGCGCAGCCGCCGTGGCCCGCAGCCGGCAAAATGTGGACCAGGTTTCCGCCCGGCCGGATCTGCCCTGGGGAAACGCGGAGGCGCGGCGAACTTGGTCCACATTTTGTCGGCGCAGCTGACCGAACCCGCCCCAACCCGACCGGACCCGGCCCCAACCCGACCGGACCCGCCCGCGCCCCGCGCCTCCCACCCGCCCGCGCCCCGTACAGTGGGATGCGACGCGCGGGAGACCCCGCGCCCGGGCGGATCCCGCCCGGAACATCCCGGGACCTACCGGGAACTACCGGGACAACCCGACACAGACCGAGGAGGACGCACCGCGATGGGAGATCTGGCGGCGCAGCTGGCCGCGAAGTTCAACACGGAGGTGCCCCTCGACGCCGACGAGCACGCGGCGGCCGAGGCCGAGGGCGCGGCGGCCACCTCGACCGGCGGCACGGAGAAGTCGACGAAGGCGCAGGCCAAGGCCGACCCGCGCGCGGGCGCGGATCCCCTGCTGGCCGAGTTCGCCGCGCTGGTCGAGGACGTCGCCGGCGTCGAGGCCGGCGAGGTCACCCGACAGTCCCGCCTGCGCGAGGACCTGGGCGTGGACTCGCTGAGCCTGATCGAGCTTACCGTGCGTGCCGAGGAGACCTTCGGGGTGCGCCTGGAGGACACGACGGTCGCGGCCTTCGGCAACGTCGGCGAGGGCCTGGACTACCTGGCCGAGCACCGCTCCCCCGCCGAGTAGCCCGCCCGCGCCCGCCGCACCCGCGCGAACCGCCCCGAAACCCGACCCCCGTGGTACTACCCACCGGCCACACCCCGCGGTACGCCACGCACCCCTGCCGCGCGCCCTGCCCGCCCCCCCGAACCGGGCACGTGGCGCGCGAGCGGCCCCCGAGCCTGCGTGAGCGCGCTCACTTCCTCGTCCCCCTACGATTTTCGTTCACGACACCGGCATATACTCCCTGGTAAGACGCGGTTGTCTGACATCGAGCGCCGCGTCGGAGCGACAAGACGCGAACGCAAGGAGAACGCATGCGCATCGGAATCCCGCGGGAGCCCGATCCCGATCAGCCGCTGGTGTCCGCCACCCCGGACACCGTGCGAAAGCTGGTGAAGCTCGGATTCGAGGTCGACGTCGAACGCGGCGCCGGCTCCCGGGCCGCCTACACCGACGCCGCCTATGAGGCGGCGGGCGCCCGACTTACCGGCGAGGACGTCTGGTCCGCCGACATCGTCACGTGCCTGGACACCCCGCCGGCCGAGTACCGCTCCCGGATGCGTCCGGGCGCCACGCTCATCGCCCGGATGGCCCCGCGCCGCAACGCCGAGCTCATCGACCAGCTGGCCGCGGAGGACCTGACCGCCCTGGCCATGGACGCCGTGCCGCGCATCTCGCGCGCGCAGTCGATGGACGTGCTCTCCTCCATGGCGAACATCGCGGGCTACCGCGCCGTGATCGAGGCCGCCGCGAACTTCGGCCGCCTGTTCACCGGCCAGGTCACCGCCGCCGGCAAGGTCGACCCGGCCACCGTCTACGTCATCGGCGCCGGGGTCGCGGGCCTGGCCGCCATCGGCACGGCGAACTCGATGGGCGCAGTGGTCAAAGCCACCGACCTGCGCCCCGAGGTCGCCGAGCAGGTCGAGTCGATGGGCGCCGAGTTCGTCGCCATCCCCGCGGCTGCCGAGAAGTCCGAGGACGGCTACGCCAAGGAGATGACCGCCGACCAGGCGGCCGCCGCGGCGAAGCTCTACGCGGAGCAGTCGGCCGCCGCCGACATCGTGATCACCACCGCGAACATCCCGGGCCGCAAGTCCCCGGTGCTGCTCACGGCCGCGGACGTCGCGGCGATGAAGCCCGGCTCCGTGATCGTGGACATGGCCGCCGCCAACGGCGGCAACTGCGAGCTGACCGTGCCCGGCGAGGTGACCGTCACCGACGGTGGCGTGACCGTCATCGGCTACACGGATCTGGCCGGCCGGCTGCCGGGCCAGGCCTCGCAGCTCTACGGCCAGAACGTGGTCAACCTGTTCAAGCTGATCACCCCGCACAAGGACGGAAAGGCCACCCTGGACCTCGGCGACGAGATCGTCCGCCAGATCACCCTGACCGCCTCCTCCCGCGGCCCCGAGGTGACCTCGAGCAAGGAAGAGATTGACGACGCCGCGCAGGGCGCCGTCGCAGCGTACGCCGCGGCCGACGGCGACGGCGCCTCCGGCGCCGGCGCCCCGGTGGCCACCACGCTCTTCCCCGCGCCCCCGGTGAAGGTCTCCGCCGCCCCGAAGCCCGCCCCGGCCGCCGACGCCGCAGGTGCCGGCGACGGTGCGGCCGACGAAGCGTCGGGAAGCAAGCCGCACCGCTGGTGGGCCTGGCTCGGCGGCCTGCTGGGCGTGGCACTCATCCTGGCCAGCCCGGCGGAGGTCTCCGCGGACTACCTGGTGCTCATGCTGGCCGTCGTCGTCGGCTTCTACGTGATCACCGCCGTGACCCACTCCCTGCACACCCCGCTGATGAGCGAGACGAACGCCGTCTCCGGCATCATCCTCGTCGGCGCGGTGCTCCAGGTCGGCTCGGCCAATCTCGCGGTCTCGGTCCTCGCGTTCATCGCGATCGTGATCGCCAGCATCAACATCTTCGGCGGCTTCACGGTGACCCACCGCATGCTCGCCATGTTCCGGCAGGAGGCCTGAGATGACCCACGTCCTCTACGCACTCGGCGCCACGTCGTCCGAGACCACCACCGCGCTGTCCGACTGGACGGGGCGGATCACCACCCTGGCCTACCTGGTCGCCGCCGTGCTGTTCATCCTGGCGCTGGCGGGCCTGTCCAAGAACGAGACCGCCCAGCGCGGCAACACCCTCGGCGCGACCGGCATGACCGTCGCGCTGGTGGCCACCGTGGCCAAGGCCCTGGTGCAGTCGCACGAGAACCCGGGCGAGTACCGCTCGGCGATGACCACGCTGCTGCTCATCGCGGTGGCCATGCTCGTCGGCGCGCTGATCGGCGTGCCGATGGCCAAGAAGGTCGAGATGACCGGCATGCCGCAGCTGATCGCGCTGCTGCACTCCTTCGTGGGCCTGGCCGCCGTGCTCATCGGCTTCAACTCCTGGCTGCACCCGCAGGACGTCTCCGAGGAGATGGAGTCCTTCCACCTCGGCGAGGTCTACCTGGGTATCTTCATCGGTGCGGTGACCTTCACCGGCTCGATCATCGCCTACCTGAAGCTCTCCGGGAAGATCAAGGGCGCCCCGCTGACCCTGCCCGGGCGCAACCTGCTCAACCTGACCGTCATCGTGTTCAGCCTCGTCGGCATGGGCCTGTTCATCGCCGGTAAGGGCGAGTCGACGCTCGCGGTGGCCAGCCTCGCGGTGATGACCGTACTGGCCCTGCTGCTGGGCCTGCACCTGGTCGCAGCCATCGGCGGCGGCGACATGCCCGTGGTGGTCTCGATGCTCAACTCCTACTCGGGCTGGGCCGCCGCGGCCGCCGGCTTCATGCTGGCCAACCCGCTGCTGATCATCACCGGCGCGCTGGTGGGTTCCTCGGGCGCCTACCTGTCCTACATCATGTGCCAGGCGATGAACCGCTCCTTCGCCGCCGTGATCCTGGGCGGCTTCGGCACCGGCTCGGCCACGGCCGCCGAGCACGACTACGGCACGCACACGGAGACCACCGTGGCCGAGACCGCGCAGGCGCTGCTGGCGGCCAAGAAGGTCGTCATCACCCCGGGTTACGGCATGGCCGTCGCCCAGGCGCAGTACCCGGTCGCCCAGCTGACCGACACGCTGCGCAAGGCCGGCGTGGACGTCACCTTCGCGATCCACCCGGTCGCCGGCCGCCTGCCGGGCCACATGAACGTGCTGCTGGCCGAGGCCAAGGTGCCCTACCCGATCGTCCACGAGATGGACGAGGTCAACGACGACTTCGGCGAGGTCGACGTGGTGCTGGTCATCGGCGCCAACGACACGGTCAACCCGGTCGCCTACGAGCCCGGCTCCCCCATCGAGGGCATGCCGGTGCTCAAGGTCTGGGACGCGGAGAAGGTCATCGTGTTCAAGCGCTCGATGGGCTCCGGCTACGCCGGCGTGCAGAACCCGCTGTTCTTCCACGAGAACACGGACATGCTGCTCGGCGACGCGAAGGCCTCCGTCGACGCGATCAACTCCGAGCTGGCCAAGCTCGCCCCCGCCAAGTAACGCAGACCGGGCCGGGTCCGGTCCGTGATTTCCGACGCCGCGCGTGCCCCACGGGTGCGCGCGGCGTCGGCGTTCGGGGCACAATGGTCACATGACATCTCACATCTCGTATCTGAGCGACATGGACGGCGTGCTGATCAAGGAGGGGGAGATGATCCCCGGCGCCGACCGGTTCCTCAAGGCGCTGGTGGACAACGACGTCAACTTCATGGTGCTGACGAACAACTCCATCCAGACCCCGCGCGACCTCTCCGCGCGCCTGCTGGCCCAGGGCCTGGACGTGCCCCCGGAGCGCATCTGGACCTCGGCGACGGCGACCTCCGACTTCCTGCGCCGCCAGGCCGAGCGCGGCACCGCCTACGTCGTCGGCGAGGCGGGCCTGACCACCGGCGTGCACGAGGCCGGCTGGATCCTCACCGATGTAAACCCCGAGTTCGTGGTGCTCGGCGAGACGCGCACCTACTCCTTCGAGGCGATCACCACCGCGATCAACCTGATCCGTGCCGGCGCGCGCTTCATCTGCACCAACCCGGACGTCACCGGCCCGGCCCCGCAGGGCGTGCTGCCGGCCACCGGCGCCGTGGCCGCGCTGATCACCGCGGCGACGGGCCGCGAGCCGTACTACATCGGCAAGCCCAACCCGATCATGATGCGCTCGGCGCTCAACACCATCGGCGCGCACTCGGAGCGCACGGTGATGATCGGCGACCGCATGGACACCGACGTCAAGTCCGGCCTGGAGGCCGGCATGCGCACGATCCTGGTGCGCTCGGGCATCTCCGACGACGCCGAGGTCGGCCGCTACCCCTACCGGCCGACCGCCATGATCGACTCGATCGCCGAGCTCGCCGAGCGCTGGGACGACCCGTTCGGCGACGGCTCCTTCCACGAGCCGTTCCCGACGGACGATTAAATTCAGCTGGCCGCCGGCCACGGCGGCCCGTCAGCGGGCGCGGGTCAGCGTCGCATCGAAGGACGCGGTCTCGGCCAGCTCGCGCAGGGCGCGGCCGAAGGCGCGCAGCTCAGCGGCGGGCGCGGTGAGCACCTGACGGCAGCCGGTGCACCCGGCGCCCTCGCGGCGCCAGTCGGTGCACCAGTCGGCCTCGAGCGGGTCGGTGCCGGGTGCCACCCACGATCCTTCGGTGGGCAGGTGCTTGACCATGAGCGCCTCGACGTCGCGGCGCAGGCGTACGGGCATGCCCGCGATGTGTAGCACGGCGTGGACGAGCGACACCGGGGCGTCGGCCGGGCGGTGCCGGCACGTCGACGGTGCGGTCATCATCATTGTCACGGGGATGTCCCCTCACATGTCCGGTGGAACGCCGCGTGTGCGGCGCAAGACGAGGTTCGTCTTCCCCAACGATCTCGTGTACCGGTTGTGTGCCCCGATTGTCCGGGGCGTCCCCGTGGTGCGGCAACAGTCAAGTGGCACTTGATCCCCCGTTTACTCAAGTGCACCTTGAGACTCGCATGAACGCTGGTGTACTCCTGTGGGCTCCGGTGCGCGACTCACACGCGGGGCCCCGGTGGCTCAACGCCGGCGCTGCAGCTCCTGCCAGATAAATTCGTTGGTGCGCTCCCACAGTGGTTTGACCCAGTCCTGGAAGCGGCGGTCGGTCAGCGCGACCATCGCTGTGCCGGCGCAAGGCAGGTCCGCAAAGCGCCCGACGGCGGGCACGGCCCACAGGTAGGTGCCGGACATGCCGAAGTGCCCGACGGTCTCGCGGGGCATGTCCGGGCCGGTCCAGTGCGGCGACTTGTGGTCGGCAATCTCGAAGCCGAGCCCCCACAGGCACGGCTTGTGGAAGCCGTAGCCGGGCACCATGCCGTTGAGTTCGGGGAACTGGGGACTGAACGCCTCCTCGAGGGTCTCGGGCGCGAGCAGCCTCGGATGGGCGAGCTCCTCAGCGAAGGCGACGAGGTCGGCGACGGTGGAGACCGCGCCGTGGCCGGCCGAGCCGCGCAGCTCGGTGGCGGACATGCCCAGCGGCTCGAAGACTCCCTCGGCCAGGTAGTCGGGGAAGTCAATGCCCGTCTCCTCGCCGACGCGGTCGGCGAGGATCTCGAAGCCGGCCGAGGAGTAGAGGCGCCGCTCCCCCACCGCCCGCTCGGGCTCGGGGTCGCGGAAGCCGACGCCGGAGGCGTGGGCCAGCAGGTGGCGCACGGTCGAGCCCTCCGGCCCGCAGGGGGTGTCAAGCTCAAAGACGCCCTCCTCGACGGCCATGAGCACCCCGTAGGCGGACAGCAGCTTGGTCACGCTGGCCAGCTCGAAGACGCGGTCGGTGTCGCCCGTCTCGGCGAGCACCGTCTCGCCGTCGGTGACGGCGGCGGCGAGGTTGTCCACGGGCCAGTTCTCCAACGGGTGCAGCAGGCTCATGGTCACCATCGTAGCGGCGCGTGTCCCCGCTCACGGGCGAGCGGCGGCGTCGAAACTGTACCGAACGTTTGTTACAGTTACTCGCCGTCAACACATCAACTCGACTCAGAAGGTGAAGTCTCAGGAGAAGGAAATGACGACCATGAACACCGCGCCGGACGCGAAGAACGCGACTGCCCCGATGACGACCACGAAGCGCACCACGCCCGCCCAGACGACGGCCCCGGCCCAGCGCTGGGGCTTCCTCGCCGTGATCAGCCTGGGGCTCTTCCTCGTCGGCGCCGACAACTCGATCCTCTACACCGCCCTGCCCGTCCTCCGCGACGAGCTGCACACCACGGAGCTGCAGGGCCTGTGGATCATCAACGCCTACCCGCTGGTGCTCTCCGGGCTGTTGCTCGGCACCGGCACGCTGGGCGACAAGATCGGCCACCGGCTGATCTTCCTCATCGGCATCTCGCTGTTCACGGTCGGCTCGCTGGCCGCGGCGTTCTCCCCCTCGGCGTGGTTCCTCATCGCCGCCCGCGCGGTGCTGGGCCTGGGCGCGGCCGCGATGCTGCCGGCCACCCTGGCGCTGGTGCGCGTGACCTTCCCGGACCCCCGCGAGCGCAACACCGCCATCGGCATCTGGGGCGCGGTCTCCGTCGTCGGCGCCGCCGCTGGCCCCGTCCTCGGCGGGCTGCTGCTCGAGATGTTCTGGTGGGGCTCGGTCTTCCTGATCAACGTGCCCGTGGCGATCGTGATCATCGTGGCGACGATGCTCATCGGCCCGCCGAACATGCCGCGCCCGGAGAAGCGCTGGGACGCCGTCTCCTCGGCCTTCGCCCTGGTGGCCATGGTCGGCCTGGTCATGACGATCAAGGAGTCCGCCAACCCGGCGCGCTCCGGCTGGCTGATCGCCGCCGCGGTGGTCTGCGCCCTCGTCGGCGGCGTCGCCTTCGCCGTGCGTCAGCGTGCGCTGCGTGCGGCCGGCCGTGAGCCGCTGCTGGAGGTCTCGATCTTCCGCAACCGCATGTTCTCCGGCGGCGCGGTGGCCGCGGTGGGCGCGATGTTCGCGCTCTCCGGCGCGGAGCTGCTGACCACCCAGCGCTTCCAGATCTCGGCGGACTTCTCCCCGCTGGACGCGGGCCTGCTGGTGGCCACCGCCGCGGTCGCGGCGATCCCGGCGTCCGTCATCGGCGGCTCGGTGCTGCACCGCGTGGGCTTCCGCACGCTGATCACCGGCGGCTTCCTGCTGATGGTCGCGGGTGTCACCGGCTCCGTGCTCTCGATGGGCAACGCGCCGCTGTGGGTCTTCGCCTGCTGCCTGGCGATGACCGGCTTCGGTTCCGGCAGTGTCATGAGCGTGTCCTCGACGGCCATCGTCGGCTCCGCGCCGTTCTCCCGGGCGGGCATGGCCTCCTCGGTCGAGGCGGTCTCCTACGAGTTCGGCAGCCTGCTGTCGGTGTCGATCCTCGGCTCGCTGATGCCGGCGGTCTACGCGCTGCGCGCGCCGGCCGAGGTCGCCCACGACGTCAACCACGGCGTGGACCACCCCGTCTTCGCCGAGGCCGCCACCGCCGCCTACGATTCCTCGTACCTGACCGTCCTGAGCCTGTCCGCGGTGATCGCGCTCGTCGCGGCCGCCGTGACGGCCTGGTGCTTCGCCGGAAACCCGAAGGAGGTCGAGGCCCGTGAGGCCGAGTAAGCGCGAGCAGATCCTGGAGACCGCCGTCGAGATGATCGACGCCGACGGCCTCGAGGCGGTCACCTGCGACTCGCTCTCCCAGGCCACCGGGGTGAGCAAGTCGGGGTTGATCTACCACTTCCCGTCGCGCCACGAGCTGATGCTCGGCGTGCACCACCACCTCGCCGACGAGTGGGAGAGAGAGCTTGTCGACGCCGCGGGCGCCCCCGCGGCGGACCTCTCCCCCACCGCGCGGCTGCGCGCGCTGGTGCTCTCCCTGTCGGGCTCGGCGACGCGGGCGGATCTGCTGGTGCAGCTCGACGCAGCGAGCCACCCCGACTTCGAGAACGTCTGGCGCGAGGTGGACCGGCGCTGGTCGCCGGCGCCCGAGGAGGTCGGCTCCTCCCCGGAGGTCGACGCGGCGTATCTGGTGCTGCTGGCCGCCGAGGGGCTGTGGCTGCACGACCACGCGCACCTCTACTCCCTCACCCCGGAGCAGCGGGAGTCGCTGACGGACGCGATCATCGCGATGATTCCGGTGGAGGATTCCTGACCCGAGGGCCCTCCCCTCCCGCGCGCGGAACCGCCGCACACAAACTCGCGCATGCAAAACCGCCCGCAGACTCGGGGAGCCTGCGGGCGGCGAGAACCGGCGATCCCGGTCGGTGACTAGCGGACGTAGTCCGCGGTGATCTGAGCGATCGCCTCGTTGCCGTTGGCGGAGGGGTGGAACATCATCTGGTGGATCTGGTTGTCGATCAGACCGTGCACCCAGCGGTTGCCGGAGGGCTCGCAGGTGCCGGTGCCGGGGCGACGGGTCTCCACGTACTCGTAGCCCAGCTCGCCGGCGGCGTCGCGGGCGATGTTGTCCAGCTTGTTGACGAAGCCGGTGGCGTTGGTCGGCACAGGCGCGGCGATGTTCGGGGTGCCCAGCTCCGGCGGGACGTCCGCGTTCATCAGGCAGACCTCGCCGCGGTCGTTGCCCACGGCCGGGTAACCGACGAAGAGGATGCGCGCGTTCGGCGCGTGGTGGCGGATCGTGTTCAGCGGCCCGCGCATGCGGTTGACGAACTCCTGGTAGTTCAGGAAGTCGCCGCCGTTGATGACGCCGAAGTCGCGGCGGTCGGGCATCGCCAAGTTCCAGCCCTCGGCGCCGCCGACGGTGATGGTGACCAGCCGGGTGTTGTCGCCGAGCTGGCCGCGGGCGGCGGCACGGTCGGCGGTGAAGCCCAGGCCGGGGCCAGCCATGCCGTTGATGGTCACGCCGTTGCAGGACGCGTTGGCGTAGCTCATGCCGAGTTTCTTGCCGAGGCGCACCGGGTAGGCGTCCGCACCCTGGCCGCAGCGGTCGGGCTGCGTGAAGCCGGCGAGCTGCTCGGCGACGGTCGGGTTCGCCGAGTAGGAGTCGCCGAAGGCGACGTAGCCCACCCCGCTCGGAGCCGCGGAGGCGGTCGGCGCGGCCGCCAGGGCCCCGGCGGCCGCCATCAGGCCCGCCGCGGTCGCGGCGAGCACGCGGCGCATGCCGCCACGGCGCTTCTTCTGGTCAACGGTCTTTCGCATCTGCCACCTCGTCGTCTCGTGCTGGTGACCGCTCCCCCGCGCCCACCTGGGCGCCGGCTGGAGCGGACATGGGTCACGCCTCTACTTCGGCTGAGACGATCCCAACGTTAACACGCGCCACGCGAAGATCACAGAGGAAAACAATTTCCCCGTTATGGGCGGAAGCGCAATTGGTGGGGCCAGCGGGGCTCGAACCCGCGACCGACAGATTATGAGTCTGATGCTCTGACCGACTGAGCTATAGCCCCGCGGGCAGTATATCGGCGCCGCCCCACGGCCTTAAAAACGACCGGCACCTGAAACTCCGGTGAATCCTCGCCCAACTTCCGCCGCCCCGGTTGCGGCCCCTGAAGGCCGGGGCGACGGTGTGCAGACGTGAGCCACGCACCGCGCCCGCTGCCCCGCCGCCGCTTCCTGCAGTCGGCGGCGATCGCGGGCACCGGTGTCGCCTGTGCGCTGGGCGCCGGGAAGATGGCCGTCGAGGCCGACGCCGTACGTGGCGGTGCGAGCCCCCGCCCGCTCGAGGTCGACATCCCCGCCGACCTCCCCTTCGCCCACGGCGTCGCCTCGGGCGACCCGCTGGCGGACTCGGTCATCCTCTGGACGAGGGTCACCCCGTCCGTCGAGGCCCTGCCCGGCTCCGGGGTCGGTGCCCCGGTCGCCGTCAGCTGGCAGGTCTCCGAGGACGAGGACTTCACCCGCGTCGTCGCCTCCGGGACCGCGCACACCTCGGCCGCCGTCGACCACACCGTCCACGTCGACGCGCGCGGCCTGGCCCCGGCGCGCGTGTACTACTACCGCTTCGTCATTGACGACGGCACGTTCGCCGGCGCGGTCAGCCCCACGGGACGTACGTGGACCGCACCGTCCCCCGGCACCCCGCTCAACTCGTTGCGGCTGGGCGTTGCATCGTGCGCGAACTGGGAGTCCGGCTTCTTCAGCGCCTACCGAGACATGGCCGAGCGGGCGCGTGAGGGCGAGATCGACGTGGTGGTCTTCCTCGGCGACTACATCTACGAATTCGCCCGCGGCGCCTACCCGGGCAAGACGGGCGTGACCCGGCACCACGAGCCGGCCGAGGAGCTCACTAACCTGACCGCCTACCGCATCCGGCACGGTCACTACCGCACGGACCCGGACCTGCGCGCCGCGCACGCGGCCTGCCCGTGGGTGGTGGTCTGGGACGACCACGAGCTAGCCAACGACGCCTGGCGCGAGGGCGCCGACGCGCACCACGAGGGCGCCCACGGACCGTGGCCCGAGCGGCGCGACGCCGCCATGCAGGCGTACTTCGAGTGGCTGCCGATCCGGGCGACCAGCCCCTCGCAGGAGGGTCACCTCTACCGCAGCCTGACCTTCGGCGACCTGGTCGAGCTGACGATGATGGACCTGCGCACCTACCGAGACCAGGCGCCCGGGTACCGGGGGCTCGCGGCCGCCCGCGAGGAGGCCACGATGCTCGGCGCCGAGCAGTTCGACTGGGTGCGCGGGGTGCTGGAGCGCTCGCACACCCGCTGGAACGTCATGGGCAACTCGGTGATGATCGCCCCGCTCGAATTGGCCGAGGTGCGCCGCGACGACGCGACCGCCGTGGTCGCCGAGTTCCTCGGGGCCCGCTCGGCGGCCGGCGTGCCGATGAACCTGGACCAGTGGGACGGCTACGCCGCCGAGCGGGACCGGCTGCTGCGCGAGCTGGCCGAGGACCACACGCCGGTGCTCTTCCTGACCGGGGACATCCACTCCGAGTGGGCGAACTCGATCACCTGCGAGGGCCGTGAGATCGGCGCCGAGCTGGTCTGCTCGTCGATCTCCGCGCCCAACGTGGACGACAAGCTACGCATGCCGGCGCACTCGCCGTTCTCCCGCGCGGCCGAGGCCCGGCTGCGCGCGGCGAACCCGGACGTGCGCCACGTCGACCTCGACTCCCACGGTTACGCGCTCGCTGAGATCACGCCGACCGCCGTGGAGATGACCTGGCTGCGCGTCGACAACGTGGAGGCCCCGGGCTCACCGGTCAACCCGGGGATGTCGCTGACGTGGCGGCCGGACCTCGGTTTCCTGCCCGGAATGACACTGCCGTGAAATCCCGGTGAATTTTCTCTGCACCTATTCCGCCCCGGTTGAGGGGTGTACCCGGTGGGCTCACGATGAGCTCCATGTCGCAGTATTCCCGTCGCAAATTCCTGTCCGCCTCCGCCGTCGCCGCAGGTGTCGGCGTCGTCGGCCAGGCCACCTCCGCCCACGCCCAAAGCTCCGGCAGCTCCGTCGACGAGTTCTTCGGTTCATCCCAGAAGCTCGAGCCCACGAGCAACCCCGGCGTCGAGATCCCGTTCGGTCACGGTGTCGCCTCCGGCGACCCGACCGACTCCGCCGTCATCCTCTGGACGCGCGTCACCCCGACCCCGGAGGCCCTGCCCGGCTCCGGCGTGGGCGACCCCGTCACCGTCGAGTGGACCGTCGCCCGCGACGAGGCGCTCGCCGACGTCGTTGCCAGCGGCACCGCGGAGACCTCGGCGGCCATCGACCACACCGTCCACGTCGACGCCACCGGCCTGGAGCCGAACACGGTCTACTTCTACGGCTTCCGCGTCGCCGACGGCGAGCACGCCGGCAAGACCAGCCCCGTCGGACGCACCTGGACCGCCCCGGCCGCCGGTGCGAAGACCGAGCATCTCAACGCCGTGGTCGCCTCCTGCGCGAACTGGGAGTCCGGTTTCTTCAGCGCCTACCGCGACATCTCCGCCCGTGCGCGCGCCGGCGAGATCGACCTGGTCATCTTCCTGGGCGACTACATCTACGAGTACGGGCGCGGCGAGTACGTGGGCAAGCGCGGTGCGGTGCGCAACCATGAGCCGGCCCACGAGATCCTCGACCTGACCGACTACCGCGTCCGCTACGGCACGTACCGCACCGACGCCCACCTCCAGGCCGCGCACGGCGCGTGCCCGTGGGTCGTCGTCTGGGACGACCACGAGGTGGCCAACAACGCCTGGCGCGACGGTGCGGAGAACCACACCGAGGGCGCCGAGGGCCGCTGGGTCGCGCGCCGGCAGGCGGCGATGCAGGCCTACTACGAGTGGCTGCCGATCCGCGCGACGAGCCCCTCGGTCGGCGGCAAGCTCTACCGCAAGCTCGCCTTCGGCGACCTGGTGGACCTGACGATGATGGATCTGCGCACCTACCGCGACGAGGAGCAGAGCTTCGGCGACTGGGTCTCCGGCAACCTCAACGAGACGATGATGGGCTCCGAGCAGTTCGGCTGGGTCGCCGAGCAGGCCCGCAACTCGAAGGCGCGCTGGCTGGTGCTGGGCAACTCCATCATGTTCAGCCCGATGACGCTGCTGGGACTGCGCCAGAACCCGGACACCTCCTCGGTGGCGGACTTCCTGTCGGGCCGCACCGGCGACGGCCTGCCGCTCAACGGCGACCAGTGGGACGGCTACTCCGCCGAGCGTGACCGGCTGCTCGACGTGCTCGACGGCATCGACCCCAACATTCTCTTCGTCACCGGCGACATCCACTCCGAGTGGGCCCACTCGGTGCGCCACGACGGCCACGAGATCGGCGCGGAGCTGATCTGCTCGTCGATCTCGGCGCCCAACGTCGACGAGATCCTCAAGCTGCCCGTGGACAACGCTCTCTCGCAGGCGGCCGAGTCCGTGCTGCGCCACGAGAACCCACACATCCAGCACGTCGATCTTGACGCGCACGGCTACGCGCTGGCGGAGATCACCCCGGACCACGTCGACATGTCCTGGATGCGCGTGGCCGACCTCAACTCCCCCGACTCCGCCGTCAACGAGGCGCTGCGCATGCGCTTCACCCCCGGCCACGGCTGGTCCTGACGGCCCCCAAATAAGGTCTCTGCCTGCCGATTTGCCCGCCTTCCGAGCCAACGTCTATAGTGACTCTCCGTTGCCGAGAGCAACGCGATCCCCTATAGCTCAGCTGGCAGAGCGTTCGACTGTTAATCGAAAGGTCACTGGTTCGAGCCCAGTTGGGGGAGCTTCGATAACACCCCCGCCCACCTGCATTGATGCAGGTGGGCGGGGGTGTTACGTTAGCGATCACCGGGGGCCGACGCGGGCGTGCCGCCTCTGCAAGCGCCTCCTCAAGGCTGGCCAGATCCACCGTCGGCTCAGATGGCTGATGGCCTGCCTCGATCCATGTGCGCAGCGCTCGCAGCATCGTCACCGCGGCCTCCAAGGCACGAGCCAGACGCGTCGACCGGCGACGCTCTTCACTGAGATCCTTGTTGACCCGGTTGAGGCGTTCCTCCAGCGAATCTGTGCGCACCTTCAGCGTCGAAATCCTGCTTCCCTGCGCCGTCAACAGCGCCTGGGTCTGCTCTACGGCGATCTCCTCCTTCTTTCCGAGGTAGATGAACAGGGCGGCCCCAGCCAGTGCATCCGCAGCACGCTCGGCCAGCACCTCGATCATTGACCGCGTCGTCTCATCCGCGCCTGAGCCGCCTCAACACACGCCGCCAGCGTCGCCGAGGCCACCCTCAGGCACCACCAGGGGCACCACCTCGCTTGGCGCGCCGCCATACGTCAGCACCTGCGCGGCAGGTCCCGGAAGGCTATCGAAGACGATTCGACCTCCATCAACCGCGACCGTATGGTTTTCTACCGTCACCAGACCATCAGAATGCGGGCGCGCCGACCGTGCACGCACCCACACCGAGACCACCAACGACGGCGACGCCGTCACGTCAACCACATCACCAGAGACCGATGTCATAGCATTCTCCTCTTGTCCTGAAAATTTCCGACCACTCCATCACTGCTCGACTCAGCCAACGCGCATCGCAGCGGACTTGAACGACTGCGACCACGACGCGCACTGCGTCGCGGCCACTGACGCAGTCAGCACATCCCCCGCCACCATGTGCTGGGAGTGTGCCGGGACGGTGCCTGCCAGGACTTGTTTGACCAGTGCGTCGGTGGTCGCCGCGACCGTCGGGGTGGCAGGTTCACCCCAGCGGGTGCCGACGGGGTCAACACTGTCGGCCTTCTGCCGGTTTGTCCGGCGCGGACCAGCCGGCCGACCTGCGACCAGGAACGCCCGAAGGTCTTCTGGCGGCGCTCGGCCCGTTTGCCTAGGCGAGCTTCCATGGCGCGGATTGCGTCGAGTGGTGGCGGGGGCGGGAGAGGCCGGGGCGGGCGGCGGATTTGTCGCCGCGTGAGCCGGGTCCGGGTGATGACGGCTTCCACGATGGACCGTGAATCGTTTGCCCTGTTCACAGGCCCGACCATGTAACAGTGCGTGTGATATTATCGCATTTGTGTGAAAATATCACACGCACTGTTACACTCGAGAGGTGCCCGATGGCCAGAAAACGAGACGAGAACGCTCTCCTGATGCGACGCGTTCTGCGCAACCTCGAGAAGGACTACGACAAGCTGCGCGAAGCAATCGGGCTCGCGCAGACCTATCGCGAGAAACTCCCCTACAAGCACTACCTGGAGAAGTGCCCGAGCCTGGATCGCGATTCCATGGTCGTCGCCATCCATGAACTGTTCTCAGAGACCGGCCTCGGCGGACTTCACCTCTCCGCGAGCGCTTCGTTTCCGATGTGCCTCTGGTTCGAAGACGACGACATCGTCCTGATGTGGAGGCGAAGCAGCGGTTTCCGCGCCAGCCAACCCGTCTCCCGTGGCCAGGCCCCACTCATCGAGGCCAAAGCGCGCATCGTGTTGTTCTGGGAATTCCCCCAGCCCGGCGCGGATGCGCTCAGTGCCCTGTCGCTGCAGATGTTCGACAACGAAGACGCCCTCGAACACGCCCGGGCACTCTCGCAGCGGGTACCGTTAAGCACCAACGCAGACGAGATCACCGCAGAGAAGTTCTCCCCCACCGAGGCCGACCAAGAAGGGTTCAACTTCGGCAGCTAGAAAGCACGGCGCCACATGTCCACCACAGCCACCAACCTCAAGCACGTCAGGATCCTGCTCGGCTACACACAAAAAGCGTTTGCCGCCCGACTCGGTGTCGCCCAGTCCACACTCAGCGGCGTCGAACGCCAGAACCGCGCGCTTTCCGACAAGCTGCTGACCACCACCCAGTTCGTCACCGGCATGACGCGCGACTTCTTCGACGAGGACATCGACTACTATGGGCAGAACGACCTTCTGTTTCGGACTGCACGGCTCGGTCGGCCCGACGCCGAGAAGATCGCGACGGCGTTCTCCATCACCGAGCACTACCTGAATCACCGCTACCCGGACCTCGTCAGCGACGTGCCTGCCCTTGACGTGCCCGACGGGCCACTCGACGCGCCCGTCCTGGAGGCGGCAGCCGCGCGCGCCCGAGAGCACTTCGAGCTAGAGCCGGATACGGCAATCGGGAACATCACCGCGGTCCTCCACCTCCACAACATTCTCGTGACAGAACTGCCCGAGAGCGTCATCAGCGGCACCAACTTCGACGGCGTATCCACCCCAAGCGCAGCACCCCTGCGCGTCATCGCACTAAATAGGCAGCGCAGCGGTGACCGATACCGTTTCAGCCTCGCCCACGAACTCGCCCACCTCATCCTGCACGCCTCCACGAGCCGATCAGACCTTACCGCGATGGAAACCGAAGCGAACATGTTCGCCGCAAGCTTCCTCATGCCCCGCCGCCTCATGACGCCTGCCATCACCCCCGA
The DNA here is from genome assembly GCF_030211955.1 of Corynebacterium frankenforstense. Classification (GTDB taxonomy): domain Bacteria; phylum Actinomycetota; class Actinomycetes; order Mycobacteriales; family Mycobacteriaceae; genus Corynebacterium; species Corynebacterium frankenforstense_A. The sequence continues at coordinate 30,566 of NZ_JASODI010000003.1, forward strand.
GAGCACGCTGGCTGACTACGCGGCACTCAAGTCACAGTGGGGCTACTCCATCCAGGCGATCGTACGTCGAGCACACGAGCTCGAGCTCATCGACTACCAGCGCTACCGCAGCCTACGCATGCAGATCTCCGGACGCGGCTGGAGAGTCCACGAACCAGTCGACGTTCTGCTCGAAAACAGCTACATCGATCCTGTCACCGTGACGCGCCCTGACCGCCAGGACACCGACACTGCCAACGACGAACTCGCCAGTGTGACGCCACTTGCAACACCGAGACATGAATAGCCCACCGCCCCAACGATGTCCCAACAGCGTGGACCACAAGAGGACGACCCCATGACCACACCAGACCAGATCGCGATTTATACCACCGAGGACGGCAAAGCCCACGTTCGCCTTCAGCTCCAAGAAGGAAGCGCATGGCTTAGCACGCGCCAAATGGGAGACCTCTTCGCGATCGGACAACATGCGGTCAACCATCACATCAGAGAGATTCTCCGTGGCGGAGAGCTGGACGAGACCAACTGTAAAAAGCTTTTACAACAGCCAGGCCACGACCGGTCCGTCAACCACTACAACCTCGATATGATTCTTGCCGTCGGCTACCGGGTGCGTGGGCCACGCGGCGCGCAGTTCCGCAAGTGGGCTACCGAAGTACTCAGCGAGTACCTCGTCAAAGGCTTCGCCATGGACGACCAACGCCTCAAGAACGACGGCGTGGACACCCACTTCGACGAGTTGCTGGAGCGCATCCGGGACATCCGCGCGAGCGAGCGCCAGTTCTTCCGCAAGATCTGTGATGTCATCGCCGCGACAAGTGCCGACTACGAAGAACGCAAGTCCTTCCAGGAGGTACGCAACTTCTTCGCCAGTATCCAGAACAGGCTTCACTTCGCCACCCACGGCATGACTGCGGCAGAGCTCATCTGGGAGCGCGCGGACCGAACCAAGCCGAACGCCGGGTTGACAAACTGGTCAGGGGAACAACCACGGCGCTCAGACCTAGCGGTAGCAAAGAACTACCTCGACCGCGATGAGCTCACGCGCATGAATCGCCTCACCTCGATGTTCCTCGATTACGCAGAAGACCAAGCGTCCTTGGGCAATACCATTCTTCTCGACGAGTGGATGCAGAAGGCTGACAAGTGGCTTGTCTTCAACGACCGCGACGTGCTGTCAGGATTTGGCAAGCGGCAGAGGAAGCAAGCCGCGGTGAAGGCACACGCTGAGTGGGACGCCCACCTTGCCACACAGGATGCCCGTGTCAATGAGAAGGACATGGCCGAGCTCGCCGAAGAGGTCAAGGCCCTGAAATCAGGACACAGTGGCGCATAGCTACTACGACCTGCTCGACATGGCCACCGAGCAGGACGCGTTCGTGGACTACGACGACATGGGGTGGCTCGAAGGCGCCAAGGGCGGCTGGTTCCCGGAATACTACCTGATCCTGCTCCGAGACGACCTGACCCACGTCAAGCAGGTGTGCACGCTCGCACACGAACTCGGCCACGCCGTTCTCGGACACCGGGCCGACGTCGCCGGCTGGTGGTCGGCCCGCCAAGAGCGCCAGGCGGACCGGTGGGCAGCAGAGCTTCTGATCTCGCCGGAGGACTACGCGACCGCCGAGGCCCTTTACGGGCCGCACGCCGGGGCCCTAGCCGCGGAGTTCGGCGTCACGGTGCACATGATCCAAACCTGGCGATCGCACCGGAATTAGATCATTACACGAGTTGCATCGTACTGGTGACTACCATGACGGGGCGTGATTCAGGTTTACTTCCCGATCCCGCGGAAGTAGCATGAGAAGCGACATGATACCCCCATGTCACCGCTAATGGCGAAGCCCTCCACCCGCCGCTAAGCAAAGTGAAGGGCTTCGTGAGACTAGTTAGCTAACCAGACAGCCAACTCGCGAACCGCATCCGCGAGCACACTGGCAGCTAACGCTCCCAGGGCCTGGGCGACGATCTCACCAATCGTCGCCCAGGCCTTCCTCTTTTCCGGCTGTTCGCCGTACTCAGTATCAGGCATTCGTCTCACCTCCCTCCTAACGAGAGTCGGTGACCCTGCCGCCGATGGCCTCCGGGCTCCGCTCGCATGACGATGGAGACCGAGTCGCATCGACAGGAGGGGAACTACACACGTGTAGTTCAACGATTGATAATACCGCACTATGCGGCGGTTCCCATCCCTCCGCCGCTGAGGCCCCGATTAGGCCATACGCCGGGACCCTGGCCGCGGAGTTGGGCGTCACGGCGAACATGATCCGAGTCTGGCGATCGCGCCAAAACTAGCATGTTCCCCCACTTGCCATATACCGCACGTCTACGTTGCTACGAGGATAGTTCCGCAAGGGACGTCAAGAAAACTCAACAGAGAAAGGAGGCGATGTGGAACACATCTCCTGGTGGATAGCCGGACTCTACGCAGCATGGAGAGCCGCAAACGAGACACTCCGAATCATCCTGGACTACAAGACCAAGATGAAAGAGTTGGACTCACCACCCGAAGAAGAGTGGACCCCGGGGACCTACTCCAACTAGGCCCCCGGGGGACACCCTAAGCATAACGCAGGAAAGGACCCTTCATGAGACACATGACCGACATCGGAATCATCGCCCTATTCGTCCTCGCAGCCCTCAAAGCTCCTACCTGGATAATCTGCGCGCTTGCCGCGCTGTTGACCATCCCCCTCGCCCGCCAAACAGCGCGCATCATCACCAGCTACAGGAAGCTCCGCTCATGACCCCCATCATCATCGACAAAGACACCGGCAACGAGCTGTGGCGCACCGCCGAATGCGCAGACCACTGCAACATCACGCCACGCACCTGGGCCAACTACTACGCCAACGGCCGCACCCCACAACCGGTGGCCATGCTCGACAAACGAAGCCCCCTCTGGGACGCCGAAGAAGTCTGCGACTGGCAGGCACACCGCCCCGGCTCCCCCGTCCCCGGCGCGCCGACGAGCGGGCGCCGGCACGCCTGATGGCGTCGATCAAGCGGTACAAGACGAAGAGCGGGGCGCGGGGCTTCCTGTGGCGGGTGCAGTACCGCTCCCCTGACGGGCGGAGTCGCACCAAGCAGGGCTTCGCCACGAAGGACGCCGCGCAGGCGTGGGCGGAAAAGAACGCCACCGAGGTGCGCACGGGCGAGTGGCTGGACCCGAGCTCGGGGAAGACCACCGTCTCCGAGCTCCTGCCGGCGTGGGAGGCGACGATGACGCGTCTCAAGCCGAAGACGAAACACGAGGCGATGGCGAAGTGGCGTCGTGCGGTCGAGCCGGAGTGGGGCCTGCGGCAGGTGTCCACGATCCGGCTGTCCGAGGTGCAGGCCTGGGTGGCGTCCATGCGACAGGGGGCGTCGTACGTTCGGCAGGCGCACGCCGTGCTCGCCCAGATTCTCGACGTCGCTGTCGGTGACCGGGCGCTCAAACTCAACCCGGCGCGCGGGGTGCGCCTGCCCCGAAAGGAGCGCTCGGTGAAGGTGTATCTGACGGCCGGACAGTTGGCCGATTTCGCGGCGGAGCAGCGCACCCGGAGATCATCTGGCTACTGGGCACCGTGGGCCTGCGGTGGGGCGAGATGGCTGTGCTGCGGCCGCAGGACGTCGACGTGCTGCGCCGCCGGATACGGGTGGACCGAGCGTCGGTCACCGTCGGCGGTGAGGTCGTCATCGGCACGCCGAAGACCCACGAGCGGCGCACGGTGATGGACATGCTGGTGCCGGTGATGGACGGGCGCGCCCCTGACGAGCTGATCTGGCCGTCGAGGTCCGGGGAGCCGAAGCGGCCGCCGACGCACGGGTCCTGGTACCACGGCGCGCTGGCACGTATGCGGGAGCGTGATCCGGAGTTTCCGTGGGTGACCCCGCATGGTCTGCGTCATGTGGCCGCGGGGCTGATGGTCTCCGAGCACGCTAACGTCCTTGCGGTCAGCCGGCAGCTCGGGCACGCCAGCCCGATGATCACGCTGACGACCTACGCGGAGCTTTTCACCGAGGACCTCGAGGCGTTCGGCAAGCGCATGGATGAGGTCGTGCGCGTCGCGCCAAGGGTAACGAGGCGTGCACACATGTCGTGGAAATGTCGTGGGATTAACCCCTGAAACCGTCGTGACCTGCGATATTAAGCCATAATCAGACTGGTTCGACCCCAGTTGGGGAAGCAGAGAAAGGCCCCGGCACCGATTTAATTCGGTGCCGGTGCCTCCTTATCGTCTATCCACCAACCGAAGCCCGGGGCGTCGCACCGAACAGTAGTGTCAGCCGCATGGACTGGTCCCTCGTCATCTCCGCCCTGTCGTTGAGCTTCGCACCGATCACGTTATGGCTCGGTTGGCTTGAGCTGAACCACCAGCTACGCCGGGAAAGAGCCACTCAGCTGAAACTGGAATTCGGGCGTACCGGCAACACAGCCAACATCGGGGACGGCCCGACATACAACTCCTACAGCGTCAGCGTCCGCAACAGTGGACTCCAGAGCTATCAGCAGTTGAAGTGCAGAATGGTGGGCCCCCAGGGCGCCTACGCCTCCATCGGGAGCCCGACGAACCTGGCAAGCGGCGAAGAACTGGAACCCACGCGTGTGTGGCTTACTGATGAGGAAGCCGAGACGGTGTACCTCCACGTCTCCTGGACCGTTCCCCGCCAGTATCAGCCAGGAATCGACTACCGCGCCGTCCGGGTGCATGCACAGGGTCAGGTGGAGATCTGGCGACCGTACCGGTTCCGCGCCCTGCGGCGGTGGATGAAGAAAGACATCGGTGGTTGGCGAGGATTCAAGTCGCATCCCATTCCTATCGAGCTCGCCCCGGGCTGGCCCCGCGGCAAGCCCACCACCCACCTCGACTGGGGCTCGCGCCCTTCCCGCCCCGAGCCGTTAGACTTGCGGTCGCACCCCACCGTCGACCATCAGCGAGGAACCGCCACCACATGATCCAGTTCGTCATCGGCGCCGCCGCGGGATACGTCTTCGGCACCAAGGCCGGCCGCAAGCGTTTCGACCAGATCAAGCGCGGCTACCAGATCGCCGTCAACTCCCCGGTCACCCGCTCCGCCGTCAACTCCGCGCGCAAGGCCATCGCGAACCGGCTCGACCCGAATCCGCGCATGCGAGAGGTCAAGAACCTCCGCCGCGACGACGGTTCCACCGTCCTCGAACCCGACGAGGACTAGGCCCTACCGGGCCGGCCGGCCCCGACCCCTCACCGGTCGAACGGCCCGGTGGTGCGGAACGCCCGGTCGTTGAGGTCCCGGCGCGCCTGCTCCAGGGCCACCAGGTCCGCGAACATCGAGTTGTAGGTGACCTCGTCGTCGCTGGGCCGCATCCGCTGCAGCTCCCCCTTCAGCTGCGCGATCTCGTTGCCCACGCGCACCTCCTGAAGGCGCGAGAGCACCGCGTCCGCGTAGTTGGCCAGCTCCTCCGGGTCGACGTGGATGTCCTCCACCGCCAGCTCGGAGACCAGCGAGCGCCCGCCCAGATCCGTCATGCGGTCGGCCACCGTCGCGATCCAGTCCACCCCGGCCGCGCCGTGCTCGCAGCCGCCGGCCTCGCGCACGGCCTCGCGCACCATCTTGTAGGCCGGGTGGCGGAAGGTCTCCGGGTCCAGCCCGTCGAAGTAGGCGCCCGCCAGCTCCGGGTACTGCAGCGCCAGCTTCAGCGACTCGCGCTCCGGCCACAGCACCGGGTCCCGCGGGTTCGGCGCCGGTACCTCCGGCACCTGCGGGACGGCCTGTGGCTCCTGGTTCTCGAAGCGCCGCGCGCGGTGCGGCTGCTCCTGCTGCTTCGGGCGGCGCGCTTCGGCGCGCACCTGGGCGAGCACGTCGTCGGTGTCGGACCAGCCGACCCAGCCGGCCAGCTGCCGGGCGTACTCCGTCTGCAGCGCGCGGTCGCGGATGCCCGCGACCACCGGCACCGTACGCCGCAGCGCCTGCAGGCGGCCCTCGACGGTGTCCAGCGAGTACTGGGAGAGCAGCGAGCGCACCACGAACTCGAACATGGGCACCCGGTCCGCGATCAGGTCGCGCACCGCCGAGTTGCCCTTGACCAGGCGCAGGTCGCACGGGTCCATCCCGTCCGGGGCGACGGCCACGAAGGACTGCCCGGTGAACTTCTGGTCCCCGGCGAAGGCACGCATCGCGGCCTTCTGCCCGGCCTCGTCGCCGTCGAAGGTGTAGATCAGCTCGCCGCGGAAGTAGCTGTCGTCCAGCATCAGCCGGCGCAGGATGCGCAGGTGCTCCTCGCCGAAGGCGGTGCCGCAGGCGGCCACGGCCGTGGTCACCCCGGCGGCGTGCATGGCCATGACATCCGTGTAGCCCTCCACCACCACCGCCTGGTGGCCGGCGGCGATGGCCTTCTTGGCCTGGTCCAGCCCGAAGAGCACCTTCGACTTGTCGTAGAGCAGCGTGTTCTGGGTGTTCATGTACTTGCCCATGCGGTCGTCGTCGAAGAGCTTGCGCGCCCCGAAGCCGATGACGTCGCCGGACATGTTCTTGATCGGCCACAGCAGCCGGCGTGAGAACGCGTCGATCGGCCCGCGCCGGCCCATCTTGGAAAGCCCTGCCACCTCGAGCGTCTTGTAGTCGAAGCCGCGGCGCAGCAGCTCCTTGGTCAGCGTGTCCCAGCCGCCCGGGGCGTAGCCACACTCGAAGCCGTAGATGTGCTCGCGGGAGAAGCCGCGGTTCAGCAGGAACTCCCGGCCCGGTGCGGCCTCCGGGGTCTCCAGGCGCTCCCGGTAGAACTGGTGGGCCGCCTTGTTGGCGGCGATGAGGCGCTGGCGGGTTCCGGGCTCCTCGCGGCGGCCGGGCGAGCCGCCCTCGTAGTTGATCTGGTAGCCGATCTTCTCCGCGCACACCTCGACCGCCTCGGGGAAGGTCAGGTGCTCCATCTCCATCAGGAAGGAGAAGACGTCGCCGCCCTTGCCCGTGGAGAAGCAGTGGTAGTAGCCGCGGTTGGGACGCACGTGGAAGGACGGGGTGCGCTCGTCCTTGAAGGGGCTAAGCCCCTTCAACGAATCGGTGCCCCCCGGCTTGAGCTGCACGTACTCCCCCACGATCTCTTCGATGGGGGTACGCTCCCGGATCGCCTGGATGTCGCGCTCCGGTATCCGTCCCTTACCCATGGCACCCGAGGATACCCGGGCGCGCGCCCACCCGGCGCGCGGGCCGGATGCCGGAACCGCGGGGCGGGTGTGTAAAGATATCGCCATGTCTCGACGCTCCTCGACCGGCTGGCTGGCCGGAGCCGCCGGCCTCGCCGTCGCCGTCGCGGCCGCATGGTTCGGCATCGACTTAGGCTCCGGCGACGGCGCACAGCCCGCCGACGCCACCGCGGCCGACTCCACCGCAACCAGCGCGGTCGGCAGCACCGCCACCACCGCCGCCGGCCACGGCGGCGGCGCAGCCACGGCGACGGAACGTGCGACGGGGACCGACGGGACGTCGGCAATTGAGACCTGCCCGCTGGACACCCTGCCTGAGGAGGCCGCGGACACCGTCGCGGACGTGCGCGCCGGCGGGCCGTTTGAGCACCCGGACAACGACGGGACGCGCTTCGGCAACTACGAGGGGCGACTTCCGGATCAGGCCCGCGACCACTACCGTGAGTACACCGTGGACACGCCGGGGCTCGACCACCGGGGCGCGCGCCGGATCGTCACCGGCGGCGAACCGCCCGAGGACCCCGAGACCTGGTACTACACCGCCGACCACTACGAATCCTTCTGCGAGATCCCGGACGCCTGAACCTGCCATGACCCAGACCCACACCCGCTTCATGCGTAACCCGATCATCATCACCACGCCCGTGCGCGAGCCGCGCGACCTCTACGACGCGCTCGCACGTGCCACTTACCGCGCCGGGCGGCCCGCGCCGCGCAACCTCGACGGCATGGCGGACCTGATCAAGGAGTACGGCGTCTCGCGCGTTCTGTGCGCCCACTGGCGGCTGCCCGACTCCGACGACGCCCGCGTGCGCGCCGTCCTCGCCGACCTCGGCGTCGAGCTGCAGCTCTAGCCCATGAACACGGAGAGGTCCGCGGACTCGCGGGCCATGCGCTCCAGGCGCGACTCTGTCAGCGAGGCGATCTGGTCGACGACCACGCGCTGACGGCCGGCCTCCGAGTCGGCCTGGCGCCACCAGTCGGCGAACATCGGGTCGAGTGCCCCCGGCGCGCCCGCGCTCAGGTAGTCGAAGACGCGGAAGATGCGCTCGCGCTGCCGGTCCTGACGGGCGATGTGGGAGCGCTGGTCCATCACGTAGAGCACGGCGATGGTCTTGAGCAGCGTTACCTCCGCGCGCGCCTGCGCAGGCACGACCAGCCGGCCGTGGTGGCGGCCCAGCTTCCCGGCCTCCGCGTCGGCCTCGTCGAGGCTGGCCTGCACCGTGGCGCCGACGTAGCGGCCCACCAGCTCGCTGGTCATCTTCTTCAGGCGGGCGAAGGAACGCAGGTTGCCGGTGAATTCGGCGGCGTCGTTGACCACGTCGAGCTGGCGCAGGTGGTCGGCGGCGGCGACGAGCTCCTCGGGGGCGCCGCCGAAGGCGCGCGCACCGGCCTCCGCGAGCTCGGCGAGCTCGACGAGGTCCCACAGCACCGCCAGCGAGATGCGCCCGGAGACGATGCCGTCCTCGACGTCGTGGACGGAGTAGGCGATGTCGTCGGCCCAGTCCATCGCCTGCGCCTCGAGCGACTTGTCCGTGCCCGGGTTGCCCTCGCGGATCCAGGCCAGGACCGCGGCGTCCTCGTCGTAGCAGCCGTACTTGCGGCGGTGGCTGCCGTCGGCGGCGGTGCGGGTGTACGGGTACTTGCACGCGGCGTCGAGGGCGGCGCGGGTGAGGTTGAGCCCGTAGCTGGTCTCCCCGTCGACGGCCTTGGGCTCGAGGCGGGTGAGGATGCGCAGCGTCTGCGCGTTGCCCTCGAAGCCGCCGCATTCCGCGGCGACCTCGTCGAGGGCGCGCTCGCCGTTGTGGCCGTAGGGCGGGTGCCCGATGTCGTGGGTCAGCCCCGCCAGCTCCGAGAGGTCCGGGTCCATGCCCAGCCCCGAGCCGATGCCGCGGGCGATCTGGGCGACCTCCAGCGAGTGCGTCAGGCGCGTGCGCGGCGTGTCGCCGTCGCGGGGGCCGACGACCTGGGTCTTGTCGGCCAGCCGGCGCAGCGCGGCAGAGTGCAGCACGCGCGCGCGGTCGCGGGAGAAGGCGCTGCGGTGGTCGGTCTCGGTCGCGGCGATCCAGCTGCCCTTCGGCCCCTCGGCCAGGCGACGTTCGGTGTCGGCGGACGAGTAGGTGTACACGCAGGCGATACTAACCGCCGATGGTGCGGAAATGGCTGCGACGTGCCGGTTTCACCGCCTCCACTATTGTTGGCCCCATGACGAAACCGCGCGTGATCCTCGCCGCCCTCGGCGCCGCCGCCATTGTCCCGCTTGCCGACGCCGCGCTGCTCCCCGTCGCGTTCGCCGCGACCGATGCGTCGGTCGCCGTCTCCCAGGGGCCGCAGTCCTACAGCCAGAGCGTGGTCGACGAGGCCGGGGTGCTCAGCGACGACCAGGTCGCGGACCTGAACAAGCAGATCGCCCAGTACCAGGTCGACCACCAGCGCTCGCTGATGGTCGTCTTCGTGCCGGACTTCGGCGGCCTGGGCCCCGAGGAGTACGCCCGCGACACCGTGCAGGCCAACGGCGGCAACAACCTGGCCGTCATGGTGGTCGCCCCGGAGCTGCGCCAGTACTTCGTGCAGGGCGGGGTGGACTGGTCGCAGTCCGAGATCGACGACCTGGACAAGGCCGTGCGTCCCCACCTCTCCGACGGCGACTGGAACGGCGCCGCGCAGGCCTTCATCGACGCCGCCGTGAGCTCCGGGCAGATCTCCGGCGAGTCCGTCGCCTGGCTGGGCGGGGCGGCGGTGGCCGCCGCGGGTGCGGGCGGTGGCCTGTGGGCCTGGTCGCGGCGCAAGCGCAACCGCGACGAGGCCGAGCAGCTCGAGAGCGCGCGGCGCATCGACCCGACCGACACCGACTCGCTGGCGCGCCTGCCGCTGGAGACCCTCGAGCAGCTGGCCCACGAGGCCGTGGTGGCCACCGACGAGTCGCTGCGCCGGGCCGAGGAGGAGCTGCGCCTGGCCCGCGCCGAGTTCGGCGAGCAGCGCGCCCGCCCCTTCGCCGAGGCCGCCGCGCACGCCCGCCGGGCGATGGACTCCGCCTACGCCACCCAGGACCGCCTGGACGCGGCCGCGGGCTCGGACGCCGAGCGCCGCCAGCTGCTGGCCGGGGTGATCACGGACTGCTCGAAGGCGCAGGCCGCCCTCGATTCGCAGGCCAAGGACTTCGCGGACAACCGCGAGATGCTGCTGACCGCCGAGAACCACATCGCGGAGCTGATGCGGCGCACCGTCGACGTGCGCGCCCGCATCCCGGAGGCCCGCCGCCGCCTCGAGGCGCTGCGCGCGAACCACTCCGAGGAGGCGCTCAGCTCGGTGGCCGACAACCCGGAGCTGGCCGAGGCCGGCGTCGACGAGGCCGAGAAGCGCCTCGACCAGGCCCGCGAGCTGGCCGACCGGCCCGCCGGCCAGCAGGGCGGCGTGGTGGCCGCGATCCGCGACTCCGAGCACGCCGTGGAGGTCGCCGAGCGGATGCTCGACGCCGTCGAACACGCCGAGGACAACCTGGCCACCGCGCGCACCCAGCTGCCGGACCTCTACGCCGAGATCGACGGCGAAATCGCCCAGGCCCGCGAGCTGGCCGCCCGCGGCCGGGCCAGTGGTGCCCAGGGCGACTGGGCCGGCCTCGAGGCGCTGGCCGACGAGGCGACCTCGGCGCTGGCCGCCGGGCGCGAGCGTGGGACGGCCGATCCCCTGGGCGCCTTCACCGACCTGACCGAGCTCGACGGGCGCCTCGACGACGCCCTGGAGCAGGCCGGCGAGGCCACCGCCGGGCAAGAGCGGCTGCTGCGCGTCTACCGCCAGCAGCTCGACGCCGCGCGCGCCGCGGTGCAGTCGGCCGACGACCTGATCGCCTCGCGCGGGCCGATCGTGGGCTCCCGGGCCCGCGGCGAGCTGGCCGCGGCCGCCCAGCTGCTGCAGCGCGCCGAGGCCGCCGGCGACCCGCGCCAGGGCGCGGACCTGGCCGGGCAGGCCGCCCGGCGTGCCCAGCAGGCCGCCCGGCTGGCCAAGAACGACTACGACGACTACCAGCGCCGCCAGCGGCGCAACCAGTCCGGCGGCAACGGCGGGGCGTTCCTGGCCGGCATGCTCGTCAACGGGATCCTCTCCTCCGGCGGCCGCGGCGGGTTCGGCGGCGGCTTCGGCGGCGGAGGCGGATTCGGGGGCGGCGGCTTCGGCGGCGGGGGCGGCGGTTTCGGCGGCGGCGCCGGCGGGCGGTTCTAGCCGCTAGGTGCGCGTCTTGCGCACCGGGGAGTCGACCATCACGCACGCCCAGGACAAGAACACCGCGTCGGCGGCGGGCATGGGCGACATCTCCTCGGGGTCGTCGACGATCTCGACGGCGCCAGAGATACGCGGGCGCACCAGCGCGACGGGCCCCGAGTTGGCCCGGATCACGCGCTCCTTGCGCCACAGCGAGGTGCGGTTCATCTCGTAGTCGCGCCCCTCGCACGAGCCGTGCAGGTGCTGGACCGTCAGCCCCCTCTGGGCGGCGGTGTAGACCGCGCCGCCGGCGGTGGTGGCCCGCAGGCGGAAACGCCCGCCCGGGCTGTACTCGAGGAGCATGCGCTCCCCGGCGTGGAAGAGGACGTCGGAGCGCACGGAGGCGACCTGGTGGCCGAGGCCGTCGAAGAGCTCGTTGCCCCGCCACACCCAGGTGCCCGTATCCGCCCCGCCGAACAGCCCCGTCGCGTCCGTCATGGCGTCGACCCTAGATCAGGAAGGTCAGCACGGCCAGGATGGTGGCCGCCACCAGGGTCACGATGACCATCCCCGAGGTCCGCGAGAGCTTCGCCTCCAGGATCGTGCGGGTGAAGAAGCTCAGCGCCACGACCTCGTCGCGGGTCAGCGCGTCGATGGCGGCGCGGGCCTTCTCCGGCTCCTCCTCGTCGGCGGAGAACTCCAGGATGCTGCGGCGCACCCCGTTGTTGGTGCCGGAGAACTGCGCGATCTTCACGCCGTCGGGGTCGAGGACGACCCAGTTGGAGCTGTTCTCGTTGACCAGGGTGAGCTTCTTGCCAGCCAGGTCCACGGCGACCTGCTTCTTCGGGCCGGCCGCCCCGTCGGCGCGGAACTCGCGGCCGTCGCCGGTGCGCACCAGCACGCCCTTGGCCCCGTCGGCCTTGAGCTGCCAGGTCTCGCCGCCGACCTCGGCCTTCTCCACGCCGAAGCTGCCCAGCTCCTCCGGGCCCTTGCCCACCAGCAGCACGGCGTTCTCGCCGGCGTGGCGCGGGCCCCACGAGGTGTAGTGGATGTCAGTCACACAAATCTCCTCCCTAGTCCGCGTGTCAGCAGCCGATGAGGCGGGCGGCCAGGTAGCCCTCCAGCTCGTCGAGGGCGACGCGCTCCTGCTCCATGGTGTCGCGGTCGCGAACGGTCACCGCGGCGTCGTCAAGCGTGTCGAAGTCGACGGTGACGCAGAACGGGGTGCCGATCTCGTCCTGGCGGCGGTAGCGGCGACCGATCGCGCCGGAGGTGTCGAAGTCGACGTTCCAGTGCTTGCGCAGGGTCTCGGCGACCTCGCGGGCCTTGCCGGCCAGCGGCTCCTTCTTGGACAGCGGCAGCACGGCGACCTTGACCGGCGAGAGGCGGTAGTCGAGCTTGAGCACGACGCGCTTGTCCACGCCGCCCTTGGCGTTGGGGGCCTCGTCCTCGTGGTAGGCGTCCACCAGGAAAGCCATCATCGCGCGGCCCAGGCCGGCGGCCGGCTCGATGGTGTAGGGGATCCAGCGCTCCTCGTTGTTCTGGTCGTAGAAGCTGAGGTCCTCACCGGAGGACTCGGAGTGCACGCGCAGGTCGTAGTCGGTGCGGTTGGCCACACCCTCGAGCTCGCCCCACTTCGAGCCGGTGAAGCCGAAGGCGTACTCGACGTCGACGGTGCGCTTCGAGTAGTGCGACAGCTTCTCCTTCGGGTGCTCGTAGAGGCGCAGGTTCTCCGGGTCAATGCCCAGGTCGATGTACCACTGCAGGCGGTCGTCGATCCAGTACTGGTGCCACTGCTCGTCCTCGCCGGGCTTGACGAAGAACTCCATCTCCATCTGCTCGAACTCGCGGGTGCGGAAGATGAAGTTGCCGGGCGTGATCTCGTTGCGGAAGGACTTGCCGATGTTGGCGATGCCGAACGGCGGCTTCATGCGCGCCGAGTTCATCACGTTCTTGAAGTTGATGAAGATGCCCTGGGCGGTCTCCGGGCGCAGGTAGTGCAGGCCCTCCTCGTCGTCGACGGGGCCCAGGAAGGTCTTGAGCAGGCCGGAGAAGGCGCGCGGCTCGGTCCAGTTGCCGGGCTGGCCGGTCTCCGGGTCGTTGATGTCGGCCAGGCCATTCTCCGGGGCGTGCCCGTGCTTCTCCTCGTAGGCCTCGATGAGGTGGTCGGCGCGGTAGCGCTTGTGGGTGTGCAGCGACTCGACCAGCGGGTCGGTGAAGACCTCGACGTGGCCGGAGGCGACCCACACCTGGCGCGGCTGGATGATCGAGGTGTCCACGCCGACGACGTCGCCGCGCGAGGTGACCATGTGGCGCCACCACTGGCGCTTGATGTTCTCCTTGAGCTCCACGCCGAGCGGGCCGTAGTCCCAGGCGGAGCGCGTACCGCCGTAGATCTCGCCGGCCGGGTAGACCAGACCGCGCCGCTTGCACAGGTTGACGACGGTGTCGATGACGGATTGCTGCGCCATGGGAGAGAGGGCTCCTCGTTGTGGTTGATGGGTGGGACTGTCTGGACACACCGTACAAAAGTTGGAGCACGGTGGCACACGTGCGCTCCATTCTAACCGTCCGCCCGACCCGCTCCCCCGACGCCCCCGGGGCCGCGTCGCGGCGGGCACGGGCCTGCGCGGACCCATGCGCGCGGCGACGTATGCGTTACGAACTCACAAACGAAGCTAAATCACCGACATAACACGTCTGTTGTATGATTCTTCACATCAAGGAACTTGCTCCGTGAATGCATTTCACCTAATGGTCCTGGTAGCGGGCCTGCCGGGCGGTTGCGGCAGGCGAAGCGCTGGCCACACGCCTGCGGTGACTTCTTGGACCGAGTAGACGGCGTCGATAGAATGCGGGCCCGGAGGCACCGAACAAGATTGGTAAGACTCTCATGACGACGAAAAACTTGATAGGGAACAGCGACGACCGGCCCGAAGAGGTCACTGACGCCGCCCGGGTGCTCAGCACCCTGGACTCGGTGCTCCGTTTGAAGATCGTGAAGCTCCTGCAGCAGCACGACCACTTCGTCCACGAGCTGGTCAAGGAGCTCGGCAAGTCCCAGCCCCTCAGCTCACAGCATCTGAAGGTGCTCAAGATGTCCGGACTCGTCGAGTCCGAGCGTCGCGGCCGCGAGGTCATGTACCGCCTGACCACCCCGGAGGTGGGCGACCTGATCGACCAGGCGGCCCGGCTCGCCGCCATCGTGCGCGGCAGCGCCCCGCAGATGAGCCACCAGGCCTGAGCGCGGCCGCTGTTTCCCTAAAGCACATCACGCTCCTCACACAACCGACCGGCCGGGCCGGTGACGACACGCGACGTAGTCACCGGCCCGGCCGACGCGTCTGTTCACCCGGTCGCGCCTCGCCGCACCCGGCGACGCACCCGCGGGTCACCTGCGCCGATGCACGGCCCGTGCGCCCGGCTGCAACTACAATGAGTTCCAACAACAACTGGTTTCCCGCCGTCTGAAGGAGTGTCGCACCATGGGCACGGTCAGTTCCGCCATACCGAAGCTGGGCACGCGCAGCACCCGCCAGCGCTCGGCGATCGTGTCCGTCCTGCTGGAGCTGGACAACTTCGCCTCGGCCAAGAAGATCCACTCCGAGCTCAAGGAGCGCGGCGAGAAGGTCGGCCTGACCACGGTCTACCGCACCCTGCAGTCGCTCACCGAGATCCACGCGGTCGACGCGCTGCACATGGCCAGCGGCGAGACGCTCTACCGCCACTGCATGACCGAGAAGCACCACCACCACCTGGTGTGCACCGAGTGCGGGCGCACCGAGGAGATCGACGGCGGGCCGGTGGAGAAGTGGGCCTCCCAGGTCGCCTCGAGCCACGGCTTCGAGCTGACCGGCCACGACGCCGAGGTCTACGGGCTGTGCCCCGAGTGCCGGGAGAAGAAGGCCCGCGCGGAGAACGACGGCGCGGGGAAGGACGGCGCCAAGTAGCGCCCCTCCCCCGCCGGCGCTGACCTCTCAGCCGGCTCAGCCGAGCACGACGCCGAAGATGGAGCCCAGCGCCCAGGTCACCCCTGCCGCGCCCAGGCCGATGAGCAGCTGGCGCACGGCGCGCCACAGCGGCGGGCGGCCCGAGAGCACGCCGGTGACCCCGCCGGTGAACAGCAGCGCCATCGAGACCAGGACGATCGCGATGACCGCGCCGACGGCGATGCTCGCGCCGAAGATGAACGGCAGCACCGGGATCAGCGCGCCGAGGCCGAAGCAGCAGAACGACGACAGCGCCGCCGCCCAGGCGCCGTCCACGCCGGACTCCTTGGCCGACGGGGCGGCACCCGCCGGCACCTGGCTGTTGAGCTCGGCCTGGCGGAACTGCTCGAGGGCCTCGCGGGCGCGCTCCTGCGCCTCGTCCTCCTCGAGCCCGCGGGCCCGGTAGACCAGGGCCAGCTCGTTGGCGTTGACGTCGAGCTCCGGAATGACCCGGCCGATCTCGTCGTTGGGGCGGGTCGCCTCGATCAGCTCGGCCTGCGAGCGCACCGAGATGAACTCGCCGGCGGCCATCGACAGCGCGCCGGCCAGAAGCCCCGAGATGCCGGTGATCAGCACGATGGTGGGGCTGACCCCGGAGCCGAGGATGCCGAGCACCAGGGCGAGGTTGGAGACCAGGCCGTCGTTGGCGCCGAAGACGGCCGCGCGGAAGCCGCCGGAGATGCGCTGGCGGGACTGCTCGGCCAGGCCGCGCACGACCTCGGAGTGCACGCGCTCATCGGCGGCGATCTGGTCCGGGGCGTCCGCGTCGTCGATGTAGGGGGTGCGCGCCTCGGCGGACTGCATCAGGGCGAGCACGAAGACGGAGCCGAGGTTCTTGGCCAGAAAGCCCATGAAGCGGGTGTGCAGGCCCGGCTGCTGGGGCATGCCGACGTACTCGCCGAGCTTGGCGCGCCAGTACTCCTCGTGGCGGGATTCGGAGTCGGCCAGGCGCAGCAGGATGTCGCGCTCGGCGCCCTCCTTGCGGTGTGCCAGCTCCCGGTAGACGGCGGCCTCGGCGCGCTCGTTGGCCAGGTAGCGCCGCCAGCGCTTGATCTGGCGGGCGGTCGGCGGCTCCTCGACGGGCCGCACGTCCGCGCCGTTGTCCTCGCTCACCTGGTCTCCTCCTTCCGCCGGAACCCATAGCAGCGTACCCGCACGGGCGGGCGGAGGGAAGACAGGTCGGCGGCCGGGAAAAGTTCGCTCAGGCCCCGCCGGTCACTTCACCCCGCCGAACCGGCGGTCGCGCTTGGCGTACTCGAGCACGGCGTCGAAGAGGTCCTGTTTGGTGTAGTCCGGGAAGAGCTTGTCCTGGTAGACCATCTCCGCGTAGGCCGACTCCCACAGCAGGAAGTTCGAGGTGCGCCGCTCGCCGGAGGGGCGCAGGAAGAGGTCCACGTCCGGCATCTCCGGGTCGTAAAGGTAGTCGACGAAGGAGTCCTCGGTGACCTGACCGGGGCGCAGCTCGCCGGCGGCGGCGCGGGCGACCAGCTTCCGGGCGGCGTCGACGATCTCGGCGCGCCCGCCGTAGTTGACGCACATCACCAGCGTCATCGCGGTGTTGTCGCGGGTCAGCTCCTCGGCGGCCTCGAGCTCGCGGATCACCGAGCGCCACAGGCGCGGGCGGCGCCCGGCCCACTTGATGCGCACGTTCTTCTCGTTGAGGATGTCGCGCTCGCGGCGCAGCACGTCGCGGGAGAAGCCCATCAGGAAGCGGACCTCCTCGTGGCTGCGCCGCCAGTTCTCCGTGGAGAACGCGTAGGCGGACAGGTAGTCCACGCCCATCTCGAGGCAGGCGTCGACGGCCTCCATGAGCACCGCCTCCCCGCGGCGGTGGCCCTCGGTGCGCTTCATCCCGCGTTGGCGGGCCCAGCGGCCGTTGCCGTCCATGACCAGTGCGATGTGTCGCGGGACCAGCTCGGCCGGGACACCCGTCGCCGCGAACGTGCCGGCGACCCCTGCGGAATTCTGCTCAGTCACAGGTCCAATTGTGCCAAAGCGCCCGCCGCCGCGGCGGCTCACCCCTCGTCGAGCACCGCCAGGGCGGCCACCCGCCCCTCGACCTGCCACTGCAGGTGGGCGCGGGTCAACCGGTGGGCCACGGCGGCCAGCTCGGCGCCGCCCTCCCCGGCGACGACGGCCACGGCCTGCTCGACGCGGTCGTGGGCGAGCAGCCACATCAGGTGCAGCGCCTCGGTGGGCACGTCCGCCGAGCCGCTGGGCCGGCAGTGCAGGCACACCGCTCCCCCGGCGCCCGGGTGGAAGGCGTGGTGCGGGCCCGGCGCCGAGCACTGCGCGCAGTCGAAGAGGCTGAGCGCCCAGCCGGCGTGCGCGGTCACCTGCAGGATGAAGGCGTCCAGGGCGAGGACGGGGCGGGCGGCGCGCTGGATGCGCCCCAGGGTGACCAGCGCGGCGTCGTAAAGAAACGAGTCGGAGCCGTCCTCGGCGACGGCCAGGCGCTCGGCGCACTCGAGGGCCGCGCAGGCGGCGGCGTAGCGCTCGTAGTCGTCGATGATGCCGGAGCCGAAGAAGGCGACGGTGTCCGCGCCCATGATCGTGGCGAGGTTGCGGCCCGGGTAGAGCTGGACGTCGAGGTCGACGAAGAGCTGCAGGCGCGAGCCGAAGCGCGACTTCGCCCGGCGCACCCCCTTGGCCACCGAGCGCACGATGCCGTGGCCGCGGGTCAAGAGAACGATGACGCGGTCGGCCTCGGCGAAGTCGTAGGTGCGCAGCACCAGCGCCCGGTCGCGGAAACTCTCCCTGCGCACGACCCTCCTAGAAGCCCAGCCGGCCGAGCGCCTTCGGGTCGGACTGCCAGTTCTTCAGCACCTTGAAGCGCAGGTCCAGGTAGACGTTCTGGCCGAGCAGGTCGATGATGCCGCGCCGGGAGGTCGAGATGATCCGGCCCATGCGGCGGCCCTGCTGGCCCTCGATGATGCGGCGCTGGCCGGGGCGCTCGATGAAGATGACGGCGTGCACGTCGAGCACGCCCTCGCGCTCCTCGTTCGGGAGGATCTCGTCGACCTGGACGGCCACCGAGTGCGGCAGCTCGTCGCGCAGGCCGGACAGGGCGGCCTCGCGGATCAGCTCCGCGATGCGGGTCTCGGTGTCGTCGTCGGTGACGTGGTCGTCCGGGTAGAGCTTCGGGCCCTCCGGCAGCAGGCCGGTGATCACGTCGAGCAGCACGTCGAGCTGCACGCCGTCCTTCGCGGAGACGGGCACGACCTCGCTCTCGCCGCCGAGCAGCTCGTGCAGGGCGAGCAGCTGGGCTCCGACGGCGTCGCGGGAGACCTTGTCGGTCTTGGTTACCACGCCGACGACCGGGGTGCGCGGCGCGGCGGCACGCACGTTGTCCAGGATCCAGCGGTCGCCGGGACCGATCTTCTCGTCGGCCGGGATCGTCAGCGCGATGACGTCGACGTCGGAATAGGTCTCCTGGACCTGCGCGTTGAGGCGCTCGCCGAGCAGGGTGCGCGGGCGGTGCAGGCCCGGGGTGTCGACGAGGATGATCTGGGCGTCCGGGCGGTGGACGAGCCCGCGGATGGGGTGGCGGGTCGTCTCGGGCTGGTCGGCGGTGATGGCGATCTTCTCGCCGACCAGGGCGTTGGTCAGCGTCGACTTGCCGGTGTTCGGCCGGCCAACGAAGCTTAAGAAACCGGAGCGGAAGCCCTCGGGGGTGTCGGTGAAACTCACGCGGGCCAGTCTAACCGCCCCGGCCCCCGCACTAGACCTCGCGGACCTCGAACTGCCCGCGCGGGTTGGCGAAGAAGTCCTGCGCGGCGACCAGCTCGAGCTCGCGGCTGTCGCGCTCGAAGGTCAGCTTGAACAGGTCGAAGACGCTCGAGGCGGTCTTGGCCAGGGCGCCGGCCGCGTCCCGGGTGGGCAGGTAGTGGCCGGTGAACAGCGCGGCGGTGACGTCGCCGGAGCCGTTGCGCTTGAACGGCAGGTAGGGCGTCTGCGCCAGGTAGCGCCCGGAGTCGTCGACGACGAGGATCTCGACGGTGCCCTCGGGGCGGTCGGGGCGCTCGACGGAGGTGACCAGCACGGTCTTCGGGCCCATTGCGCGGGCGGCCTCGACGGCGTCCAGGGTGGACTCGAGGTCGGTGGCCTCGCGGCCGGTCAGGTAGCCCAACTCGAACTGGTTGGGGGTGATCACGTCGGCCACCGGCACGACCTTGTCGCGCAGCAGCGGCGGGATGGCGTCGTCGACGTGGCAGCCGGACTTGGCGTTGCCCATGACCGGGTCGCAGACGTAGAGCGCCTCGGGGTTGGCGGCGCGCACCTGCGCGGCGGCGTCGATGATGACGTCGGCGATGTCGGAGCCGCCCTGGTAGCCGGAGAGCACGGCGTCGACGTTGGCGAGCTCGCCGCGCTCGGCCACACCCTTGACGACGGCGGCGACGTCGGCGGCGGGCAGCGCCGGGCCGCGCCACGCGCCGTAGCCGGTGTGGTTGGAGAAGTTGACGGTGTTGACGGGCCAGACCTCGTGGCCGAGGCGTTGGAGGGGGAAGACGGCCGCGGAGTTGCCCACGTGGCCGTAGGCGACGGCGGACTGGATGGAGAGCACGTTCATGGCTTATATCGTGCCGTGCCGCCTTCCGCGCCGGTCACTCGGGGTCGGTTGCGTCCCCCGGGGCGTCGGGAAGCTCGACGAGGACGTGGCGCACGCGCACGCGCCCGCGGCGGTCGTGGCCGCCCTCGGCGGTCAGCTTCATCCCGTCAACGGTGACGTGGCTGCCGGGCAGGGGCACGCGCCCGAGCTCAAAGGTGATCACGCCGGCGACGGTGTCGACCTCGTCGGTGATCTCGTCGTCGAACTCGCGGCGCTCGCCGGTCGCGTCGCGCAGGCCGGAGGCCAGCTCCTCCAGCGACATGTGGGCGACCACGCGGAAGGTCCGGTCGTCGACGCGCTCGAAGGGGTCGTCGTCGGCGGCGTCGTACTCGTCGGCGATCTCGCCGACGATCTCCTCGAGGATGTCCTCCATGGAGACCATGCCGGCGATCACGCCGTACTCGTCGACGAGCATCGCCAGGTGGTTCTGGTCGCGCTGCATCTGGTGCAGCAGGGCGTCGAGCGGGGTGGAGTCGGGCACGAACTGGGCGGGGCGCACCACGTCGCGCACGAGCACGGAGCGCCCGCCGTCGGTCATGTGGTACGTGCGCGCCACGAGGTCCTTGAGGTAGACCACGCCGACGATCTCGTCGATGCTCTCGCCGATGACGGGGATGCGCGAGTGGCCGGAGCGCACGCACAGGCTGGTCGCCTGGCCGGCGGTCTTCGTGTCCTCGATCCAGATCATCTCCGGGCGCGGCACCATGATCTGGCGGGCGATGGTGCCGGCCAGGTCGAAGACGTTCTGGATCATCCGGTGTTCCTCGACCTCGACGATCCCGTGCTCCTGGGCGATGTCGACCATCTCGCGCAGCTCGACCTCGGTGGCGTACGGCCCGTCGCGGAAGCCGCGGCCCGGGGCCAGCAGGTTGCCCAGGCGGATCAGCAGGCGGGAGAAGGGTCCCAGGATCTTGTGCACGGCGCTGAGCACCACGGCGGTGCGCAGGCAGACCGAGTAGGGGTTCTTGCGCCCGACGGTGCGGGAGAAGACGCCGACGACGACGAAGCTGATCAGCGAGACCGCGAGGATCGCCGTGGTCAGCGCCCAGCCGGCCGAGTCGATCACGCCGAGCGCGAGCGCTGCGGCGAAGACGGCGGCGGTGGCGTCCAGGACGGTGCCCAGAAGCACCAGGATGTTGATGTGCTCGGCGCGGCGGTCGAGCACGCGCAGCAGCTTGTACGCGCCGGGGCGCTCGTCCTCGACGAGCTGCTCGACGCGGGCGCGCGAGATGCTCTCCAGCGCCGACTCGGTGGTGCCCAGCAGGCCGGAGAGCAGCAGCGCCAGGACGGTGACGGCCGCGGAGATGAGCAGGCTCACCGGCTAGGCCTCCCCGTCCGCCCCGTCGTCGCAGGGGCGCGGCTCGGCGATCGGCGGCACGCCGCCGCCGGGGACCTTGCGGTCGAGCTCCTCGCGGTCGGCCGCACTCGGGAAGGCGGCCGCGCCGGTCGGCTTGGGCGGGAACTTCGCCCCGCGGCGCTCGGCGTCGTCGTACCAGTCGGCCAGAAGCTCGTTCTGGAGGGCGAACATCTCGCGCTCCTCGTCGGCGGTGGCGTGGTCGTAGCCGAGCAGGTGCAGGCAGCCGTGGACGGTCAAGAGCGCCAGCTCGTGGTCGAGGCCGTGGCCTGCGACGTCGGCCTGGCGCTTGGCGAACTCGGGGCACAGCACGATGTCGCCGAGCATGGTCGGCCCGGGCGCGTCCGCGTCCGGCCGCCCGCCGACGGCACCCGGGGTGGGCCCGTCCATGGGGAAGCTCATCACGTCGGTGGGCCCCTCCAGGTCGAGCCAGCGCACGTGCAGGTCCGCGATGGTGTCCTGGTCGACGAGGTAGATGCTCGCCTCGGCCTCCGGGTGGACGTCGAGCTCGCCGAGCGCGAAGGAGATCACGTCGATGAGCATCTCCTCGTTGACGCCGGGGTAGCCGGACTCGTTGAAGACCTCGATGGCCATTGGTCAGTTCTCCTTCCGCCCCGCGCCGCGTGCCGGGCGCTCCTGGCGGTCCTGGTCGAATCGGTCGTAGGCGTCGACGATGCGCCCGACAAGGGCGTGGCGCACGACGTCGTCGGCGGACAGCTCCGCGAAGTGGATGTCCGGCACCCCGCGCAGGATGCGGCGGACCTGGCGCAGGCCGGAGGCCTTGCCGCCGGGCAGGTCGACCTGCGTGATGTCGCCGGTGACCACCATCTTGGAGCCGAAGCCGAGGCGGGTGAGGAACATCTTCATCTGCTCGGCGGTGGTGTTCTGCGCCTCGTCGAGGATGACGAAGGCGTCGTTGAGGGTGCGCCCGCGCATGTAGGCCAGCGGGGCGACCTCGACCACGCCGGACTCCATGAGCTTGGGGATGGACTCCGGGTCCACCATGTCGCGCAGGGCGTCGTGCAGCGGGCGCAGGTACGGGTCGATCTTCTCGCCGAGGGTGCCGGGCAGAAAGCCCAGCTTCTCGCCGGCCTCGACGGCCGGGCGGGTCAGGATGATGCGGGAGACCTGGCGGGCCTTGAGCGCCTGGACGGCCTTGGCCATGGCCAGGTAGGTCTTGCCGGTGCCGGCCGGACCGATGCCGAAGACCACCGTATTCTCGTCGATGGCGTCGACGTAGTCCTTCTGGCCCATGGTCTTGGGCCGGATGGTCTTGCCGCGCCGGGAGACGATGTCCGAGCCGACCATCGCGGCGACGGACTCCGGGGACTCGGCGGTGACCAGGCGGACGGTGTGGCGCACGGTGTCGGGCGTGACGGCCTGCCCGCGCCCGGCGTGCGAGGCCAGCTCCGCGATGGCGCGCTTGGCCCGTTGCACCTCGTGGCCGGGGCCGGTCAGGGCGACCTCGCCGCCGCGGGCGAAGACGTCGCAGTCGATGAGGTTGGCCAGCACACGCAGGTTCGCGTCCCCCGGGCCGACGACCTGCGCGGCGACCGCCTCGTCGAGGCGGACGGTGCCGGTGACCACCGGCGTGCGGGCGGGCTTGGGTTTCTGCGGGTTATCAGGTGCTGTCACACGGGCTGATGTTACCAGCGGCCGGTCAGCGCCCCGACGGCCGCGAGGGCCAGGGCCCCGGCCGAGGACGCGCGCGCCACCTCCGGGCCCAGGCGCACCGGCTGCGCGCCGGCCTGGCGCAGCCTGTCCAGCTCGTCGTCGCCGATGCCGCCCTCGGGGCCCACCACCAGCACCACGCGCGCCGCGCTCGCAAGCGGAAGATCCCGCAACGGGCGGGTGGCGGACTCGTGCAGCACGGCCACGACGGTGCCCTCCCCCACCTCAGAGAGATTGCCGACGAGTGCGTGCGTGTCCACCGGTCCGGTGATGTGCGGCAGGCGCGCGCGACGCGCCTGCTTGCCCGCCTCCCGGGCGCGGTCGGTCCACTTGGCCAGGGCCTTCTCGGCCTTGCCTGGCTTGCCTCCCCAGCGCGCCACGCAGCGGTCGGCCTCCCAGGCGACGATCCGGTCGGCGCCGGCCTGGGTGAGCAGGTCGACGGCGAGGTCGGCGTGCGGGGACTTCGGGATCGCCTGTACCACCGTGACCTCGGGGGCGGGCACCGGGTCGACGCCGGCCTCCTCGACGTCGCAGACCAGCCGGTCTTTGCCGTGCACGGCGGTGACGAGCGCGCGCAGCCGGACCCCCGCGCCGTCGACGAGCTCGACGTGCTCGCCGGGGGTGATGCGCTTGACCGTGACGGCGTGGCGGCCCTCGGGGCCGGTCAGCTCGACGGTGCGCGGCGGCTCGCCGGGAATCGGGGCGTCGAGGAGGAAGACGGGCAGCGACACGGGCGGTCTCCTAGCGGCGGAAGCGGCTGCGCAGGCGGTCGAAGAAGGACTCCTCGCCGTCGCCCTCCTGGGTCACGCGCGCGGATTCGCGCAGGCGGCCGCGGACCTGCTCGAGCAGGTCGCGGGTCTGGTCGTCGACCTCGGTGGGCACGACGACGTCGATGTGGGCGAGCATTTCGCCGTGGCCGTCGCTGCGCAGCCGCGGCATGCCGCGGCCCTCGACGCGCACGCGCTCGCCGGGCTGGGTGCCGGCGGCTACGTCGATGGCGACGTCATCGCCGTCCAGGCCGGTGACGGTGACCGAGCAGCCCAGGGCGGCGTCGACCATGGGCACGCGCACGGTGAAGTCCAGGTCGTCGCCGTCGCGGGTGAAGACAGGGTGGCGCTTGGTGGCGACCTCGACGTAGAGGTCGCCGGCCGGGCCGCCGCCGTGGCCGACCTCGCCGGCGCCGGCCATGCGGATGCGCATGCCGTCGGCGATGCCGGCCGGGATGTTGACGGTGATGTCGCGGCGTGCCCGCACACGCCCGCCGCCGTCGCACTTCGGGCAGGGGTCCTCGATGACCTCGCCGAAGCCGGAGCACTTCGGGCAGGGCCGGGAGGTCATCACGTTGCCCAGGAAGGAGCGCTGCATCTCCTGGATCTCGCCGGCGCCGCCGCACTGGTCACAGGTGACGGGCTTGGCCTTGGAGACCGAGCCGGTGCCCTCGCAACGGTTGCAGAGCACGGCGGTGTCGACGGTGACCTCCTTGCGCAGGCCGGAGTAGGCCTCCTCGAGGGTGATCACGGTGCGCAGCAGGGCGTCGTTGCCCGGCTGGACGCGCGAGCGCGGGCCGCGGGTGCCGCCCTGGCCGAAGAAGGCCTCGAAGATGTCGCCGAGGCCGCCCCCGGCGCCGAAGCCGCCGAAGCCGCCCCCGGCGCCCGCCTGGCCCTGCTCCATGGGGTCGCCGCCCATGTCGACGATGCGGCGCTTGTCCGGGTCCGTGAGCACCTCGTGCGCCACGGAGATCTCGCGGAACTTCTCCGCGGCCTCCTCGGAGGGGTTCACGTCCGGGTGGTACTTGCGGGCGAGCCTCCGGTAGGCCTTCTTGATCTCTTTGTCCGAGGCGGACTTGTCCACCCCCAGAATGGCGTAGTAATCGCGGGCCACAGTTGCAACAGATCCTTTACGAGAAACGGGTACAAACGTGCCGGTGTGACTGCACCGGTCGATCAGACTGGCAAGTGTACTAGCAAGCCGGGCTCACTCACCGGTGAGGACGCGCGAGACGTAGCGCGCGACCGCGGCCACCCGGGCGATGGTGCCCGTGTAGTCCATGTAGGTCGGGCCCACCACGCCGAGCCCGCCGAGGGTCGCGCCCTCCGCGCCGTAGCCGGCGGTGACCACGGAGGCGCCGCGCAGCTCCTCGTTCTCGATCTCGTCGCCGATGAGCACGCTGACGTTGCCCAGGTCGGGCACGTTGGCCAGCAGCCGCAGGATGACCACCTGTTCCTCGAGGGCGTCGAGGACCACGGGCAGCGTGTTGGAGACGGCCCCGGCCATGCGCGAGAGGTTCGCGGTGCCGGCGAGGATGATGCGGTCGTTGGGCTGCTCGACGAGGGTCTCGATGAGCACCGTGGAGGCGCGGATGACGGCCTGGCGCACGTCGGCCGGCGCCTCGGCGGCCAGGTGGCCGAGCCGCGCGGAGGCCTCGGTGAGGGTGTAGCCGACGAGGGCGGAGTTGAGCAGGTCGCGGAGCCTGGCGACGTCCTCGTCGTCGACGGGGGCGTCGAGCTCGACGTTGCGCTGGTCGACGCGCCCGGTGTCCGTGATGAGCACGAGCAGCAGGCGCACCTGGCTGAGTGCGACGACCTCGCAGTGCTTGACGCGCGAGACGGTCAGGGTGGGCAGCTGGACCATCGCGGCCTGGCGGGTCAGCTGGCTGAGCAGCTGCACCGAGCGGCGCAGCACGTCCTCGAGATCCACGCCCTGCTCCAGGAAGGAGGAGATGGCCTTGCGCTCGGGTCCGGACAGCGGCTTGACGTTGTGCAGCTGGTCGACGAACTGGCGGTAGCCCTTCTCGGTGGGGATGCGCCCGGAGCTGGCGTGCTGCTGCTGGATGTAGCCCTCAGACTCGAGGACGGCCATGTCGTTTCGGATCGTGGCCGAGGAGACGTCCAGCTTGTGGCGTTCCAGCAGCGTCTTGGAGCCGACGGGCTCCTGCGAGGCGATGTAGTCGGCCACGACGGCGCGCAGCACCTCGCGGCGGCGGTCGTCGGTGGATCGGGCCATCCCTGCCGCGCCTCCTCTCGCTCTACGTCTCTTGCTCTCGTTGACGGCCTGCGCCGTCCTTTCGCACCCCGGAGTCTACCCGCCCGGTTCAGTCCTCCTCGGCGATGAGCAGGTCGGTGACGATGCCGTCGGCGAGCAGGCGCCCGGCGTCGGTGACGCGCAGGCGTCCGTCGACGGTCTCGAGGAGCCCGCGGGCGGTGAAGTCGGCGACGGCGACGTCGGCGCGCCCCGAGAGCCACTCGCGCGGGATGCCCCGGGCCAGGCGCAGGCCGAGCATGATGCGCTCGGTGTGGCGGTCTTGCCTGGTCAGCATTTCCCCGCCGGCCAGCGGCAGGCCGCCTTCGGCCACCGCACGGGCGTAGGTGGCCGGGTGCTTGACGTTGTGGAAGCGGGTGTCCGCCACGTGCGAGTGCGCCCCGGGGCCCGCGCCCCACCAGTTGCCGTCGACCCAGTAGATCTCGTTGTGCCGGCACTCCCCGCCCGGGCGGGCCCAGTTGGACACCTCGTACCAGTGCAGGCCGGCCTCCCGCAGGCGGGCGTCGATGAGCTCGTAGCGGGCGGCGAGCACGTCCTCGTCCGGGGCGGGCAGCTCGCCGCGGCGCACCTTGCGCGCCATGGCGGTGCCCTCCTCGACGATCAGGGAGTAGGCGGAGACGTGGTCGACCCCGGCGTCGAGGACGGCGTCGAGGGTGGCGCGCACGTCGTCGTCGGTCTCGGTAGGCGTGCCGTAGATCATGTCGAGGTTGACGTGCTCGAAGCCGGCCGCGCGCGCCTCGCGGGCGGCGGCGACCGGCCGGCCCGGGGTGTGGCGGCGCTGCAGGACCTGAAGGACGTGGCCGGCGGCCGACTGCATGCCCAGCGACACGCGGGTGAAGCCTGCTGCACGCACCCCGGCGAAGAACTCCGGGGAGGTCGACTCCGGGTTGGACTCGGTGGTCACCTCGGCGTCGGGGGCCAGGCCGAAGGAGCCGCGCACGGCGTCGATAAGCCGGGTCAGCCCCGCGGCCCCGAGCATGCTGGGGGTGCCTCCGCCGACGAAGACGGTGTCGGCGGCGCGCAGCTGACCGCGGCGCTCCATCAGCTCGGCGGCGCGCTCGAGTTCGACGGCCAGGGCGTCGAGGTAGCTGCCCGGAGAGGCCGAGGTGCCCAGTTCACCGGGGGTGTAGGTGTTGAAGTCGCAGTAGCCGCAGCGCGTGGCGCAGAACGGCACGTGGACGTAGACGCCGAAGGGTACGGCGGCGAACTCCGCGCGCGCCTCGGGCGTGGCGGTCTCGGGCAGGGTGAAGGTCTCGGCGGGTGACTGGCGCATGGCCCGGCCAGTCTATCCGGCCGCTCCCCCGGTGCCGGAGGCGGCGCGACGGCGGGCGGCCACGCGGGCGACCACGGCGTCGATGCGGGCGCGCTCGGCCAGGAAGGCCGCCGGGTGGCTGCCGCGGCGGGCGCGGGCGTAGGCCGGGTAGGCCTCGGCGACGGTGGCGCACCAGCCCTCGACGGCGGCGTGCACGTCGGCGGCCAGGCGGGCCAAAAAGTGCGGGTAGCTGAAGGAGTCGAGGTCGCGGGCGACGGTGTCAGTGCGCTCCAGCAGGTGCTCGACGAGGGCGGCCAGGTGGTCGGTGGTCGCGGTGGTGCGCCCGTCCAGGGCGGCGGCCAGCTCGGCGACGACCACGGGGCCGGTCAGCGGGTGGCCGGCGAGCAGGTCGGCGGCGGTGAGCTGGCCGGGGCCGTCCGCGGCCGGCGCGGCGGCCGGGCGGTTGAAGACGCTCAGGGTCCCGGAGCGCACCCCGGAGGTCAGCGCCTGGCGCAGGCCGACCAGTTCGCCGAGGACGACGCGGGAGTCCGCGCGGCCCTCGCCGGCGATGATGTCGAACTCGGCGAGGCAGTCGTGGACGAGCTCCACGTCGAAGTCCGCCACGGCCTCGGCGAGGTTCTCGATGTAGGAGGCGACCTCGTCACCGATGTCGTAGAGCTCCTGGGTGAGCTCGCGGTGGCGCAGCTCCGCCGCGAAACGCTGCATGACTACCTCGGTGCTCCTTTCCGACGGGATCCCCCGCCGTCCCCGCGTGGGAACTCTAACCTTGAAGTTCTCCTTGAGACTTCTGCCGACAGCCATAGACTCTATGGCAGTCCGCGGGGAAATTCCGGACGGCGCGCCGGGCGCGCGGCGGGCGCCGCGCGGCTCACGCCGCGGCGCGAGGCTGACGCCTCGCCCCAGAGTTAGCGGCGGTAGATCTTGTCGATCGCGTCCGCGTAGCGCTCGGTGACCACGTTGCGCTTGACCTTCAGCGTCGGGGTCAGCTCGTTCTGCTCCTCGGTCAGGTCACGGTCGAGGATGTGGAACTTCTTGATGCCCTCCGCGTGGGAGACGGTCAGGTTCGCCTGGTTGATGGCGTCCTGGATCTCCGCGCGCAGGCCCGGGTCGGTGGCCACCTCGCGCACCGAGCGGTGCTCGGGGATGTTGTGGTCCATCTTCCAGCGGCCCAGCTCCTCGTCGTCGAGGGTGAGCAGCACGCCGATGAAGGGCTTGCCGTCGCCGACCACGAGCGCCTGGCTGATCAGCGGGTGGGAGCGCAGCATGTCCTCGAGCGGCCCCGGGGAGACGTTCTTGCCCCCGGCGGTGACGATGAGGTCCTTCTTGCGGCCGGTGATGAAGATGTAGCCGTCCTCGTCGATCTCGCCGAGGTCGCCGGTGTTGTACCAGCCGTCCTCGAAGGACTTCTCGGTCGCCTCCGGGTTCTTCCAGTACTCCTTGAAGACCCAGGGGCCCTTGAAGAGGATCTCGCCGATGTCGTTGATCTTCACCGAGCCGCCGCCGAGCGGGCGGCCCACGGAGCCGATCTTCTGGTCCTCGAAGTCGACGGAGGCGGCCGCGCAGGTCTCGGTCAGGCCGTAGCCCTCGAAGACGCCGAGGCCGATGCCGCGGTAGAAGTGCAGCAGCTCGCTGCCCATCGGCGAGCCGCCGGTGATGCAGTACTCCACGCGGCCGCCGACGGCCTCGTGGATCTTCTTGTAGACGAGCTTGTGGTACAGGCGGTGCTGGGCCTCCTGGTAGCGGTTGGGGCCGCCCGGGGTGTCCATGGCCTTGGAGTACTCGATGGCGGCCTGCTCGGCGCGGGCGAAGATCGCGCGGCCGACGGGGCCCTTCTCCGCGGCCTGGGAGGCGGCGGCGTTGCGCACCTTCTCGAAGACGCGCGGCACACCGAGCAGCAGGTTCGGCCGGAAGCGGGCCAGCTGCACCTGCAGGGTGCGGGTGTCCGGCCAGTGCGACTGCAGGCAGCCGACGACCACGCAGGCCAGCGAGACCGCGCGCGCGAGCACGTGGGCCAGCGGCAGGTAGGTCAGCACGGACTTACCCGGGGCCACGGCGTTGGCGGCGATCGGGTTGGTCAGCAGCGCGCGAACCTGGGACAGCCAGTTGTAGTGGGTCTGCACGCAGCCCTTGGGCCGGCCGGTGGTGCCGGAGGTGTAGACGATCGAGGCCACGTCCGAGGAGCGGGTGTTCTCGATGCGCTCCCAGACCACGGCGTCGTCGAGGCCGCGGCCCTCGAACTTGAGGGTGTCCACGCCGGAGGAGTTGATCTCCACGATGCGGCGCAGCTGGGTCGGCGAGCCGACCAGGCGCGGGTTGCCCTCGGAGTCGAGGACGAGGTTGCGCATCATGTCGGTGTGCTCGCCGGTCTCGGTGACGGCGAAGACGGCGCCGGAGTCCTCGACGATCCACTGGATCTGGGCGGCCGAGGAGGACGGGTAGATCGGCACGAGCACCGCGCCGGCGGCCGAGATGGCGAAGTCCATGAGCGACCACTCGTAGCGGGTGGCCGCCAGCAGGATCACGCGGTCGCCGGGCTCGACGCCGTTGGCGATGAGCCCCTTGGCCACCTCGAAGATCTCCTCGAGGAACTCCTCGGAGGTGACGTTGACCCACTCGTAGTTGTGCGGCCGCAGGAAGCTGATGCCGTAGGGACGGTCGCGCACCTGGTCGATGAAGGCGGTCAGGACGGTCTCGTTCGGCCCGACCTCGAATTCGGCCGGGGTGGAGAACTCACGCCCCGCGGACGCCGCGGGCGCGGCGTCGGGGTTGTGGTCGTCCCGGGTGGTCGGCTGGTCGGCCTCGGTCACAGTGGTGCTCACTTTCCTCGCTCCATCGCTCTGGGGTGCATGTACGGGGTACCCCCGCGACGGCGAAACAGGACGGAAACATGAAGGTTCCCTCACAATGTACCGCATCGCGGGGAGGCGCTTTCTGCGGCTTGTTCCCCGAACATACGTGAGCCGCGGCACACATGTGCGAAATTCAGTGCATCAGTTCACACCATTCGCGCCCCCCCCCGCAGCTCCCCCACGCCGGGACAGGTGACACATCTGCATGTCAGAATGGGCGTCGTGACTTCCCGGGACCTCTTGCACGAGCTGGCCGACTCCTACGGCATCGCCACCACCTACGAGGGCAGCGGCGGCGAGCACGTCGTCGCCGGGGAGGCGACACTGACCGACCTCCTCGCCGCGATGGGCGTGGACACGGCGGACCCGGCTGCCGCCCTGGAGCGCCGCCGCGACGAGCTGGCCTCCCGCCCGTTGCCGCCGACGGTCGTGGCCACCGAGGGCTACCCCTACGTCTTCCCCGTGCACGTGCCCGACGGCTGGCCGGCCGAGGTCACCGTCGAGCTCGGGGACGGCTCACGGCGCCCCGCCGCTCAGCGGGACAACTGGACCCCGCCGCGCGAGGTCGACGGCACCGTCTGGGGCGAGGCCAGCTTCGAGGTCCCCGCCGACCTGCCGCAGGGCTGGCACCGCCTGCACCTGACCGCCGGCGGGCAGGGCGAGCTGACCGCCGAGGCCACCCTCGTGGTCACCCCGGAGCGCCTGACCGGCGCGACCGAGCTGGTCGAGCACCCGCGCGCCGGCGTGATGGCGCAGCTGTACTCGGTGCGCTCGCGGCGGTCCTGGGGCATCGGCGACTTCGCCGACCTCGGGGCGCTGGCCGAGACAGTCGCCGCCGAGGGCTTCGACTACCTGCTGGTCAACCCGCTGCACGCGGCCGAGCCCGTGCCGCCGGTCGAGAACTCGCCCTACCTGCCGACCACCCGCCGTTACGTCAACCCGATCTACCTACGCGTCGAGGACGTCCCCGAGTTCGAGCAGCTCGACGCCGAGCTGCGTGCCGACGTCGAGGAGATCGCCGAGGAGTTCCAGGCCGCCGACACCACCGCCGACATCCTCGAGCGCAACCCCGTCTACGAGGCCAAGCTCGCCGTCTTGCGCGAGCTGCATGCCCTGGAGCCCACCGCCGAGCGCGGCGCGGCCTTCCGCGACTTCGTCGCCCGCGAGGGAGAGGGCTTGGTCGACTTCGCCCGCTGGTGCGCCGACCGCGAGTTCGATCCCGCGCGGGCCGACGCGCGCGGTGCGCACGCGATGGACGAGCCCGGCGAGGAGGAGTACCGCGACACCGTCGACTTCCACATGTGGCTGCAGTTCCTCTGCGACGAGCAGCTGGCCGCCGCCCAGGCCCGCGCCAAGGCCGCGGGCATGTCCGTCGGCGTGGTCGCCGACCTCGCCGTGGGCACGCACCCCGGGGGTGCCGACGCCGCGGTGCTCGCCGACGTGCTGGCGCCCGCGGCCTCCGTGGGCGCTCCCCCGGACGGCTACAACCAGCAGGGCCAGGACTGGTCCCAGCCGCCGTGGCACCCCGAGCGCCTCGCCGAGGCCGGCTACGCGCCCTGGCGCGACATGCTGCGCACCGTGCTGCGCCACGCTGGCGGCATCCGCGTCGACCACGTGCTCGGCCTGTTCCGCCTGTTCTGGATCCCGCGCGGCAAGCGCCCGGCCGACGGCACCTACGTCCGCTACGACTTCGAGGCCATGCTCGGCATTCTCGCACTCGAGGCCGAGCGCGCCGACGCCGTGGTCATCGGCGAGGACCTGGGCACCTTCGAGCGCTGGGTCCAGGAGGCCCTGGCCTACCGCGGCGTGCTGGGCACCTCGGTGCTCTGGTTCGAGGGCGAGCCCGAGGGCGGCGGCCCCCTGGCCCGCGAGCACTACCGGCGCCTGGCGCTGGCCTCGGTGGGCACCCACGACCTGCCGCCGACGGCGGCCTACCTCGAGGGCGTGCACATCGACCTGCGCGACGAGCTGGGCCTGCTGCTGCGCCCCGCCGAGGCCGAGCACGCCGAGGACCTCGCCTGGCAGAACCGGGTGCTCGACGCGGTGCGCGAGGCCGGCTGCTTCGAGGGCGACCCCGGCGAGTTCGCCGGGCGGCTGCGCGACGAGCGCGGCGACGCGGCGGCGCTGATCGAGGCGCTGACCCGCTTCATCGCGGGCACTGCCTCGGCGCTGACCTGCACCCAGCTCGTCGACATGGTGGGCGACCGGCGCACCCAGAACCAGCCGGGCACCACCGGCGACCTCTACCCCAACTGGCGCCTGCCGCTGTGCGACGGCGCGGGCGACCCCGTCCTCATCGAGGATCTGCCCGCGAACCCCATGTTCCGCCGCATCGCCGCCGCGGCGGCGCGAAGCTGACGCGGTGCGGCGCTGACGCGGTGCGGCGCTGACGCGCCGCACTCTTAGAAGAGGGAGAACAGCCAGGCCACGACGACGATCACGAGCAGCAGCACCAGCGCCTTGGTCACCAGGGACTGCGGGTAGCGGCGCTTACCGCGCGGCCGCGCCTGGTCCTCCTTGCGCAGCTGTTCGGGGTTGCCGTCCACCATCACTCACGTCCTTCCTCGTCGCGCCCGGGGGCACCCGTCCCCGTGGAACCACCGCGGCGTCGGAAACCGACGGCCGCGACGTCGATCGCGCGCAAAAGCACGATCGCCGCCACCGCACACGCGGGCAGCACCACCACCAGCAGCGCGAACAGCTGCACGGCGATGGGCGCGGAGACCAGGGTCTGCGCGAGCCAGTCATACACGGCGGTCACACCGCGACAGTCTAGCCGCCCCCGGTTCGCGGATCTGTGACACGACCCCGGCCGTGCTTCTACCCTGGTGCCCATGAGCAACCGCCCCACTGAGGACATCGATCCCGGATACGTCGGCCGATTCACCCCCGGCCCCGACGCCGAACGCCCCGCCACCACCGTGGCCGGGGCCGTCGCCGAGGGCTCCCCCGCCCCCGCCGCGTCGGCCGCCCGCCCGCCGGTGGACGACGAGGGCTACCTCGTCGAGCACGAGTCCCGCGACTACGACACCCCGGCGCCGGCGCCCGGTGAGGCGCCCTGGGAGCGCAAGGACCCCGAGTGGTACAAGACCGCCGTCTTCTACGAGGTGCTCGTGCGCGCGTTCTACGACCCGGAGGGCACCGGCTCCGGCACGCTCAAGGGCATGACCGCCAAGCTGGACTACATCAAGTGGCTCGGCGTGGACTGCATCTGGCTGCCGCCCTTCTACGACTCCCCGCTGCGCGACGGCGGCTACGACATCCGCAACTACCGCGAGATCCTGCCCGAGTTCGGCACCGTCGACGACTTCGTCGAGCTCGTCGACGCCGCCCACCAGCGCGGCATCCGCGTGATCACGGACCTGGCGGTCAACCACACCAGCGACACCCACGCCTGGTTCCAGGAGTCGCGCGCCAACCCGGACGGCCCCTACGGCGACTTCTACGTCTGGTCCGACGACCCGGAGCGCTACCCGGACGCGCGCATCATCTTCATCGACACCGAGGAGTCCAACTGGACCTGGGACCCGGTGCGCGGGCAGTACTTCTGGCACCGCTTCTTCTCCCACCAGCCGGACCTCAACTACGACAACCCCGAGGTCCAGGAGGCGATGCTCGACGTCATGCGCTTCTGGCTGGACCTCGGCCTCGACGGCTTCCGCCTGGACGCGGTGCCCTACCTCTTCGAGCGCGAGGGCACCAACGGCGAGAACCTGCCGGAGACCCACGCCTTCCTCAAGCGCGTGCGCGCCATGGTCGACGCCGAGTATCCCGGCCGGGTGCTGCTGGCCGAAGCCAACCAGATGCCCGAGGACGTCGTCGAGTACTTCGGCGACGGCCCGGAGGGCGACGAGTTCCACATGGCCTTCCACTTCCCGGTCATGCCGCGCATCTTCATGGCCGTGCGCCAGGCCAAGGCCGCCCCCATCAAGGACATCCTCGCCGAGACCCCGGCGATTCCCAGCTCCGCGCAGTGGGGCATCTTCCTGCGCAACCACGACGAGCTGACCCTCGAGATGGTCACCGAGGAGGAGCGCGCCTACATGTACGGCGAGTACGCGCGCGACCCGCGGATGAAGTCCAACGTGGGTATCCGCCGCCGGCTGGCCCCGCTGCTCGAGGGCGACCGCAACCAGCTCGAGCTGCTGCACGCGCTGCTGCTCTCCCTGCCGGGCTCGCCGGTGCTCTACTACGGCGATGAGATCGGCATGGGCGACAACATCTGGCTGGCCGACCGCGACGGCGTGCGCACGCCGATGCAGTGGTCCTCGGACCGCAACGGCGGCTTCTCCACCGCCGAGCCCGAGCGGCTCTACCTGCCGGTGGTCCAGAACGACCAGTACGGTTACGCCACGGTCAACGTGGACAACCAGATGAAGAAGTCGAACTCCCTGCTGCAGTGGGTGCGCAGCTACGTGCACATCCGCCAACAGTACCCGGCCTTCGGCCTCGGCGACTTCCGAGCCCTGGAGACCACCAACGAGGCCGTGCTCAGCTTCGTGCGCCGCTACCACGACGAGACGCTGCTGTGCGTCAACAACCTCTCCGCGGTCCCGCAGGCCGTCGAGCTGGACCTGAGCGAGTTCGCCGGGCGCGTGCCCCGCGAGCTCTCCGGCGGCGCGGACTTCCCGCGCATCACCGACCACCCGTTCACGGTCACGCTCGCCCCGCACGGCTTCTTCTGGTTCGAGCTCGAGGAGCGCGCATGAGCTTCGAGTCCGAGCTGGCCGCGGGGCTGGCCGCCGAGCGCTTCTACGGCGCCAAGACCGCGGGTGTCGACGCCGCGCGCGTCGAGCACGCCGCCGACTTCGACGGCGTGCGTGCCGCGGTGGTCGTCGCCCGGCACGGTGAGGTGACCGAACGCTACCAGATGCTTGTCGACGCCGCGGGCCACGACGTCCTGGGCGAGCACGCCGATGCGTTGGGCGCCGCCCTGGCGGGCGGCCGCGCGCCGCTGGGCCAGTTGCACGGCGACGCCTCGGTGCTTTCCGGCCTGCACGGCCGCGCGCTCGGCCAGGAGCAGTCCAACTCGACGCTGGTCTACTCCGATGAGACCGGCCCGAAGGTGGCGGTGAAGTTCTTCCGCAAGCTCGCCCCCGGGCTCAACCCGGAGATCGAGCTGCTCTCCGGCATCGGCGAAGTGCCGGCCGTGCCGCGCCTGCACGCCTGGGTCGACGCCGTCATCGACGGCGAGACCCACGCGCTGGCCGTGGTCCAGGAGTTCATCGCGGGCTCGCGCGACGGCTGGCTCGACGCCGTCGACGTCGCCGGCGCGGGAGACTCCTTCACCGGGCGCGCCCGGCTGCTGGGCGCGGCCACCCGCGAGGTCCACGAGGCGCTCGCCGGGGCCTTCGGCACCACCGATCTTGACGGCGACGAGCTGGCCGGGCGCCTGAACGCCCGCCTGGACTCGCTGGTCGACCAGGCCCCCGAACTCGCCGAGGTCGCCGAGGAGGCCCGCCGGCGCTACTCGCGGCTTTCCGGCACCACCGGTGTCGCCCAGCGCGTGCACGGCGACCTGCACCTGGGCCAGGTGCTCTTCACCCGCGAGCGCTACGTGCTGCTCGACTTCGAGGGCGAGCCGGCCCGCCCGCTGGCCGAGCGCCGCCTGCCGGACAGCCCGGCGCGCGATCTGGCCGGGCTGATCCGCTCGATCGACTACGCCGCGCACTTCAACGCCTACTCGGGCCGGCCCGGCCCCGCCGACCCGGCCCGCTGGGCCGCCGAGGCCACCGAGGCACTCCTCGAGGGCTACGGCCCGCTCGACGCGCAAAAGGTGCCCGCCGGCTGGCTGGACGCCTACGTACTGGACAAGGCCCTCTACGAGGTCGCCTACGAGGCCAACAACCGGCCCGGCTGGGCCGGCATCCCGCGGGCCGCCGTCACCGGGATCCTCGGGTAGCGCCGTGGACACCACCATCAAGAGCCCCCGGGCCCGCTACACCGGCACAGTGGAGGACGGCGCGCGCGTCTTCCACTCGGTGCCCTACTGCCGCTTCCCCGAGCCCTTCGGCCCGGCCGAGGAGCTGCCCAAGGCGCCCGAGCAGCCCGCCGAGGTCGACGCGCGCCGGCCGCGTCCCGAGGCCGTCGCGCTGACCCTGGCCGCCCCCGAGAGCGCGCACTACGGCTCGGACCTGCCGGTGGTCGTCTTCATCCACGGCGGGGCCTACCACGAGGGCTCCCACGAGGACTTCGACATGGGCATCCTCGCCCGCCGCGGGATCATCGGGGTCTCGGTCGACTACCGCCTCGACGCGCAGGGCTTCGTGCGCTTCCACGACGACGAGCCGAACCGCTACCGCGGCATCGACGACTGCCTGACCGCCCTGAAGTGGCTGGCGCGCGAGATCGAGCACTTCGGCGGCGACCCGGGCAACATCACGCTGGCCGGGCACTCCGCAGGCGCCGGCATCTGCCTGTGGCTGACGCGCACCGACCACTACCAGGGCCTATTCCAGCGCGTCTGGGCGCTCTCCCCGGCCTTCCCGCGGGTGCCCTTCGACAAGCGCAAGGGCACACTGCGCCGCATCCAGGGCACCCCGGTGACCCGGCGCCACTTCACCCGGCGCCTCGAGCGGCACCCGCGCGCGCTGGCCCGCGGCATGCGCCGGTTCCGCTCGCGCTACTTCCATGACCTCGCACTGGGCCCCGCCCCCTTCGACGCCCACGAGCTGGCGGAGGTGCCTGTGCTGGTCAGCTGCACCCGCGACGAGCTCTACAACGAGTCCACCACCGCGCGGATCGACCGGGCGGGCCTGGGCGGGTTCGCGGTGCGCGTGGCCCACGCGCTCTTCGGCCTGCAGGTCCCGGCGGGCAGCTACCTCGACGCCGTCGCCGAGACCGACCCCGATCGCCCGCTGTCCCGGCTGGCCGGCGACGCGATGATCCGGCGCTGGGTCGCTGAGACCGCCGAGCACGCCGCAGGCCCCGTCTGGGTGATGGAGCTGACGGGCACGAAGGAGCAGCCGGCGGTGCACTGCGACGACCTGCCGCTGATCTTCGGGCCGGGCACCGGACCGCAGGGCGGGCCCGAGGCCCACGGCGATCACCTGCTGGGCCTTCTGCTCGACTTTGCGCGCACCGGCGAGCCGGGCTGGCCGGCCCAGCGGCGCCCCGAGCGCAAAGCGGTGCGCATCTACCGGGACTCGGGGCGGCGCACCGAGGTCAGCGACCCGCTGCGCGCGGTGCGCCTGGCCTTCCAGCGCCCGCGCTGGCTCTGAGTCCCACAGGCGCCCACCCCCGGGCGCCGGGTGTCACGCACCCAGGGCGCGGCGCAGGCGGGCGTCGGAAAGCTCGTCGACCATCCACTCGGAGAAGGCCATCGGCGCGGCCTCGGCCGCGCGTACGACGTCGCCGGCGGAAAGCCACGCCATGGAGTCGACCTCCTCGGGGCGCGGGGCGGGGGCCGCGGCGTCGTCGACGGTGAGGGTGAAGACCGGGCAGATCTCGTTTTCCACCAGGCCCGAGGAGTCGACGGCGCGGTAGCGGAAGTCCGGCAGCACCAGCTGCGGGGCGCCCAGGCGCTCTGGCGAGAGGCCGAGCTCCTCTGATGCGCGGCGCAGCACCGCGTCGGCGGTCTCCTCCCCGGGGCCGGGGTGGCCGCAGAAGCTGTTGGTCCACACGCCCGGCCAGGTCTTCTTGCTCAACGCGCGCCGGGTCAGCAGCACGCAGCCGTCCGGGTCGAGCAGCCAGGCGGAGAACGCGAAGTGCAGCGGGGTGTCGGTCGTGTGCACCTCGGACTTCAGCGCCGTGCCTGCGGGGTTGCCCGCCGCGTCGGCGAGGACGACGAGCTCCTCGCTCACAGCTGCCCCTCGAAGACGACGTTGCCCAGGGTGAACGTCGCCGAGGAGAGGCTGCCCGGCGAGACGTTGAACGGGTAGCGCAGGTTGGTCGTCGCCCCGGCGCCCAGCGGGCGGTCGAGGCCGTCCTGGCCGGCCACGCCGGCGGCCTCGGCGTCCATCAGGTCGGCCGTGGAGCCGTCCGAGAGCTCGAGGGCGGGCTTGGCCAGCGCGTCCGGGGGCACGGGCACGTCGTTGAGGTTTTCCACCTCGACGGTGATGATCGAGCCGCCGGCCTGGCCGGAGACGGTGCCCTGCAGCGTGTAGCGCAGGTGCAGGCCGGGGTCCTCGACGTTGTCCTCGGTGGCGTCGACCCGCTTCTGGGCCGCCTCCTCGGGCACGAAGTCCGGGGTCTGGCTGGTGGTGACCTCCAGGCCCTCCTTCTGCGCGGTGTCCTCCTCGCCGCAGGCCGCCAGGCCCGTGCCGACGAGCACCACCACCGCGGCTGCCGCCGCCCTGCGCAGTGTGCCCGCGATCGTCTGGTTCGCCACGGTCTCGCTACCTTCCTGCCTGGTGTCCGGGATCTCAGCCGATTCTAGCGGGCCGCGGGATTAGGACGGCGCGCCGGTGCGTTGCACCCTGGGTATGTCTGTATCCGTGGGCATTCACCCCCGACCCGTCCGTCCCCAGGGAGGCACCGAGCAACCGTGCACGCACTGACCCGCATCATCCGCAGCACCGGCGCGCTGTGGCCGTTCTACCTCGGGGTCTTCATCACCTCGGTGGTCACCGCCGCGCTCTCGCTGGTCTCGCCGTTCCTGCTGCGCGAGGCCACCGACACCATCGTCGGCGCGCTCTCCGACGACGGCGACGTCACGCGCACCGTCGTGACCACCATCGTCTGGCTGGCCGTCGCGCTCTTCGGCGTGGACCTGGCGCGCACCCTGGCCACCAACGTCGGCGGCTACATCGGCGACGTGATGGCCGCCCGCATGCGCCAGGTGCTCTCCACCCGGTACTTCGCCAAGCTGCTGACCCTGCCGCAGCGCTACTTCGACACCCAGCGCACCGGCACCGTCATTGCCCGGCTGGACCGCTCGATCGCCTCGGTGACGCAGTTCCTGCAGTCCTTCGCCAACAACTTCTTCCCCACCCTGATCACCGTGGCCGCGGTGCTGACCGTCTCGGCGGTCTACTACTGGCCACTGGCGCTCATGCTCGCCGCGCTGTTCCCCGTCTACATGTGGCTGACGGCCCTGACCAGCCGCCGCTGGCAGCGCATCGAGGCCGACAAGAACCACGAGATCGACGTCGCCGGCGGCCGCTTCGCAGAGGTCGTCGGCCAGGTCAAGGTGACCAAGTCCTTCGACGCCGAGCCCCGCGAGCTGCGCTCCTTCGCCGAGCGCTTCGACCGCACCGTCAAGCTCACCCGCACGCAGTCGTCCTTCTGGCACCGCATGGACTCGCTGCGCGGGGCGGCGATGAACGTGATCTTCCTGGGCATCTACCTGACGCTGTTCCTGCGCACCCTGCACGGGCACTTCTCGCTGGGCGACATGGTCATGCTGCTGCAGATGGTCAACATGGCCAAGCAGCCGGTGTTCATGATGAGCTGGATCGTCGACGCCGCCCAGCGCGCCGTCGCCGGCTCCCGCGACTACTTCAACGTCATGTCCGAGCCCGTCGAGCCCACCGCCGAGCGCCAGCTCGTCGCGGCGGCCTCCGCCTCCGGGGTACCGCTTCTCGACGTCGCGCCCACCGCCGCCCCGGCCCCGGCCGACGGCGCGGCCGTCGGCTTCGAGGACGTGTGGTTCTCCTACGAGGAGGGCTCCCCCGTGCTGCGGGACGTGACCTTCTGCGCCGCCCCGGGCGAGCGCATCGGCCTGGTCGGCGCCTCCGGCGGCGGCAAGTCGACCATCGTGAACCTTCTGCTGGGCCTCTACCGCGCGGACTCGGGACGGGTCACCGTCGGCGGCCACGACGTCTCCGGGCTCTCCGCGGCCGAGCTGCGCGCCTCGGTGGGCGTGGTCTTCCAGGAGCCGAACCTGTTCTCCGGGACCATCCGGGAGAACATCGCCTACGGCCGGCCGGACGCCTCCGACGCCGAGATCGAGGCGGTGGCCCGGCGCGCGCACGCCCACGGCTTCATCACCGCCTTCGACGACGGCTACGACACCGTCATCGGCGAGCGCGGCCTGCGTCTTTCCGGCGGGCAGAAGCAGCGCATCGCCATCGCCCGCGCGATGCTCAAGGACGCGCCGGTCCTCGTCCTCGACGAGGCAACCTCCGCGCTGGACAACGCCTCCGAGCGCGCCGTGCAGGCCGGCCTCGAGGAGCTCATGCACGAGCGCACCACGCTGGTCATCGCCCACCGCCTGTCCACGATCGCCGGGGTGGACACCCTGGTCACCCTCGACGAGGGCCGCGTCGACGAGGTCGGCTCCCCGGCCGGGCTCGCCCGCTCCGGCGGCATCTACGCCCAGCTGCTGGCGATGACCGCCTCCGACTCCGCCGCCGACCGCGCCCGCCTGCGCGAGTTCGGCATCGGCACCGGCCGCCACGACGAGGAGGACGAGGACGCCGGGGAGGCCGGAAAAACCGGCGAGGCCGCGGAGTACGACGGGGAGACCGACTAGGCCGCCGCCTCTCCCCGGGGCCGCGGACACCGGTCACCGGAACGCGGTTAGACTGCCAGGCATGCATGTTCCCGAGATCGGCGAGCTGCGCGCCCGCCAGACCCGCAAGTGGACCCAGTATCCCGACGACGTGCTGCCGGCGTGGATCGCGGAGTCCGACTTCGCCACCTGCGAGCCGGTCAAGCGGGTCATCCGCGAACGCGTCGAGGCGGAGTCCCTCGGCTACACCCCCGCCCACCACCGCCTCGGCGAAGCGCTGGCGGACTTCTACGACTGGCGCTTCGGCTGGCGCCCGGACCCCGGGCACGTGGTGCCGGTGGCCGACGTGGTGCGCGGCCTGCTGCTGGCCGTCGAGTACATGACCCGGCCCGGCTCCGCGGTCGTGGTGCCCGTGCCGGCCTACCCGCCCTTCCTGCAGATCCCGGTCACCGCCGGGCGCGAGAAGGTCGAGGTCGGCGCCTACGGCGGCATCGACCTGGCCGACGTCGAGGAGGCCTTCCGCAACGGCGCCGGCTCCATGCTGGTCTGCGCGCCGAACAACCCGCTGGGCTACACCCTCTCCGAGGAGTTCCTCACCGAGCTGGTCGCCCTGGCCGACCGCTACGACGCCCGCCTGCTCGTCGACGAGATCCACGCCCCGCTGGTCTACGACGGTGAGCACGTCGTCGCCGCCGGACTGTCCGAGACCGCCGCGAAGGTCTGCGTGACCGTCACCGCCACGAGCAAGGCGTGGAACATCGCGGGCCTGAAGTGCGCCCAGATGATCCTGACCAACCCGGCCGACCGGCACGCCTGGCACACCATGACCGGCGTGGCCAAGGACGGCGTGGGCACCCTGGGTATCTTCGCCGCCGAGGCCTGTTACGACGCCGGGCGCGACTTCCTCGACGAGGAGGTCGCCCACCTGCGCGAGCAGCGCGACTGGCTGGTCGAGGCCCTGCCCGAGGCCGTGCCGGGGCTGAAGGTCCACCGCCCGCAGGCGACCTACCTGATGTGGCTGGACTTCCGCGACACCCCGATCTCCCAGGACCCGGCGGGCCTGCTCGTGCGCCACGGCAAGGTCGCGCTCAACGACGGCCGCGCCTTCGGCACCGGCGGGCCGGGCCACGCGCGGCTGAACTTCGCG
This sequence comes from Corynebacterium frankenforstense, assembly GCF_030211955.1. Classification (GTDB taxonomy): domain Bacteria; phylum Actinomycetota; class Actinomycetes; order Mycobacteriales; family Mycobacteriaceae; genus Corynebacterium; species Corynebacterium frankenforstense_A. The sequence continues at coordinate 72,250 of NZ_JASODI010000003.1, forward strand.
ACGTCCCGCGCGAACCTCGAAGAGGCCGTCGAGCGCATCGCCCGCGGCGTCGCCGCCTGCTCCTAGGCCCTACTCGCCCGGCCCGGGCCCCTGGGCCCAGGCCCTAGAAGAACCCGAGGACGTCGTCCTCGTCGTCCTCGCTCTCCGGGTCCCAGTGCTCGTTGGGCAGCTCCCGGATGTAGAACGCCGTCTCCTGCTCGGGGTGACCGCCGGCTTTGGAGAGCACCGCGGCCGCGCCCGGGTTGTCGCGGCTGATGCGCCCGATGTGCAGCTGGTCGTAGCCGCCCTCGCGCAGCGAGGCGTAGAGCTCCCGGGTGACCAGGTTGAGCGCGCCGCCCAGCTGCGCGTCCGGGTGGGTCGCCTGCGCGATGAGCACCGCGTCGCGGGCCTCCCCGCGCAGCTTGGCGCGCACCAGTCGGGCCGTCGAGCGGTGGTCGATGCGCCCGTCGGAGGCGCGCAGCAGCACCGAGGGGTCCGGCATGGCCAGGCTGAAGCTGACGGTGCGCCCGTCGAAGGCGTCGTCGGCCATCACCAGCAGGTTCGGGTCGAGCAGCGGCTCGAGACCCGCCAGCTTCTCGCCGAGGTACTCCCGGGAGAGCTTGGTGAAGTACGGCAGGTGGCCGTAGGAGTCGTTGAGCACCCACAGCAGGTCCAGCGTCTCGGCGCGCACGCGGAAGCGGCCGGGCCGGCGAAGGCGCAGGCCCTTGGCGCGCCAGTCGGACTCGGTGGGGCGCACGGCGCGCTCGGCGGGGATCTTCGAGACGTCGATACGCCAGGTGTCGGTGACGTGCCAGGCGTTGTAGCCCTCCTCCTCGAGGACCTGCGGCAGCCAGTCCGGGTTCCACGCGCCGGTCAGGAACGCCGGGCGGTCGAAGCCGGAGCGCAGCACGCCGCCGCCCATGTTGGGCAGCAGGGTGCACGGCCCAAAGACGTGGGTCGCGCCGACGCCGTGGGCCATCCGGGTGACCTGGCGGATCAGGGCGCGGGCCACCACCTGGTCGGCGGCGACGAAGGCGCCGAAGAGCTGGGCGCGCACGTGCTCGCCGAGGGCCTCGGGCCCGCGCGAGAGCCGCCCGTTGAGCAGCGCCGACTGGTGGGTGACCATGCGCCCGACGGCGGCGCCGGTGCGGTCGCGGGCCAGCCACAGGCGCACGCCCGGCAGCACCGAGCGGCCCCGGTACCACTTGGTGATCTCGTCGGCGCGCACGGGAACGTCGTACGTGGACCAGCCCTCCAGGCGGCCGGGCAGCGCGATGAATTCCCGCAGCTCCGCACGCGAGTTAACCAGATGGACGGTCGGGCGGGTGCCGCGGGCGCCCGCAGCGGTCCCCTTCGAGTCAGCAGCCATGACCCCGATGGTAATGGACCACCCCGCCGGGGGTGCGAAAGGAATTATCAGTGGGCGAAGTTATGTTGTCGCCCGGGTCACGTCGTATTGTAGGTCCCTATTCGACAGGAAAACCCCCATAGAAAGCACAGGGACCGCACATGAGCAACACTGCCCCGGCCCTCAAGGGCACGGCGAAGGGCATGACCTTCGGCGTGTTCATCGCGACGTCGTTCATGCTCTTCTCGATGTACTTCGGCGCCGGCAACCTGATCTTCCCGCCGATGCTCGGCCTCCAGGCCGGCGAGAGCTTCGCACCCGCCATGATCGGCTTCCTCATCGCCGGCGTGGCCCTGCCCGTCCTCGCGATCATCGCCATCGCCATCTCGGGCGCGAACATGCGCGACCTCGCCTCGCGCGGCGGCTACATCTTCGGCCTCGTCTTCCCGGTCCTGGCTTACCTGTCCATCGGCGCCTTCTACGCGCTGCCCCGTACCGGCGCGGTGAGCTTCTCCACCGCCATCCAGCCGCTGACCGGCTGGGACTCGACGCTGGCCTCGGGCGTGTTCAACTTCATCTTCTTCGGCATCGCGCTGGCGCTGGCCTACAACCCGACCTCCATCGTCAACAAGCTGGGCAAGTTCCTCACCCCGGCGCTGCTGATCCTGCTGGTCGTGCTCATCGTCATCGCCGTGACCAAGTTCGACGGCACCCCGGGCGCGCCCGCCGAGGACTACGCCGAGAACCCGATGGCCGCCGGCCTGCTGCAGGGCTACCTGACGATGGACTCCATCGCCGGCCTGGCCTTCGGCATCGTCGTCATCTCCGCGCTGCGCTACAGCGACATCCCCGAGGGTGCCTCCCGCGTGCGCGGCACCATCTGGTGCGGCATCGGCGCCGGCGTCCTGCTCGCCCTGATCTACCTGGGCCTGGGCTTCATCGGCACCATCATCCCGGACGGCGAGAAGTACGCCGACGGCGCCGAGCTACTCGCCGGTGCCTCCAACCTGACCATGGGCATGGCCGGCCAGATCATCTTCGGCCTGATCGTCCTGCTGGCCTGCATGACCACCGCCGTCGGCCTGATCGCCGCCACCAGCGAGTTCTTCGCCCTGCTGCTGCCGGGCGTGACCTACAAGGTCTGGGCCGTCCTCTTCGCCGTGATGTCCTTCGGCATGGCCACCATGGGCCTGGAGACCGTGCTGGCCATCGCCGCCCCGGTCGTCTCCTTCATCTACCCGCCGGCGATCACCCTGATCCTGATCACCCTGATCGAACCGCTGGTGCGCAAGAAGACCTCCTTCTACTGGACCTTCCGCCTGGCCCTGTGGGTCGCCGTGATCTGGTCCGCGGTCACCGTCGCCATCGAGCTGGGGGTCACCTCGTTCTCCCCGGTCGTCGACTGGGCCCCGATGCAGGACCTGACCCTGGGCTGGGTCCTGCCCGTGGCCGTCGCCTTCCTCGTCGGCGTGATCCTGGACTTCACCACCGACCACCCGCAGCCCAAGTCCGCCCTGGTCCAGGCCATGGAGGAAGAGGAGCAGGCCGAGGAGGCCGGCGTCGCGGCGAAGTAACGCGCGCTGACGCGCCACGCCGCCACGCACGCGGCGTCGGAAATCGAATGGCGGCCGGGACTAATCCCGGCCGCTTTCGCGTTGCACGGGCCAGAGACTCCTGTCACCCGTGAGCGAAAGGTTCCCATGAACGTCCCGCTGTCCCTCATCGACTTCTGCACCATCCACGACGGCGAGCGCCCCGGCGAGTCCATCGCCCGCTCGGTGCGGCTGGCCCAGGAGGCCGAGAGGCTGGGCTACTCGCGCATCTGGTACGCCGAGCACCACAACATGAGCACCATCAGCTCCTCGGCGCCCGCGGTGCTCATCGCGCACGTCGGCGCGCAGACGGAGAAGATCCGCCTCGGCGCCGGCGGCGTGATGCTGCCCAACCACTCCCCCTACGTCGTCGCCGAGCAGTTCGGCATGCTCGCCGAGATGTACCCCGACCGCATCGACCTGGGGCTGGGCCGGGCCCCGGGCACCGACCAGAACACGCTGGGCCGCGCCCTGCGCCGCGACCCGCGCGCCGCGGAGCACTTCCCCGACGACGTCGCGGAGCTGGCCGCCTACCTCTCCGGCGACTCGTTGATCCCGGGCGTGCAGGCGATGCCGGGCGCTGGCACGAACGTGCCGCTCTACATCCTGGGCTCGTCGATGTTCGGCGCGACGCTGGCGGCGAAGATGGGCCTGCCTTACTCCTTCGCCTCGCACTTCGCGCCGCGCCACCTCACACAGGCGACCAGCTACTACCGGCAGAACTACCAGCCCTCCGAGCGCTACCCCGAGCCCTACGTCATCGCCGCGGTCAACGTCACCGCCGCCGACACCGTCGACGAGGCGCGCGCCGACTTCGAGCAGGTCGCCCGCGCCCGCGTGCGCACCATGGCCACCCGCGGGCCCGCCGGGCGCCACATCAGCGAGGAGAACCTCGATGCTCTGGTCAACTCGCCGTCCGGCCAGCAGATCATCTCGATGCTGCAGTTCACCGCCGTCGGCGACGGCGCGGAGGTGCGCCGCTACCTCGGCGAGTTCACCGAGCTCGCGCAGGCCGACGAGCTGATGATCTCCCTGCAGTCGCCGACCGGCGAGAAGACCGACCGGGCCATGGAGATCCTCGCCGGGGCCTGGGAGCTCTAGCCCCGGGGACTAGTCGTCCCACTCCTCGGCCGAGCGCGGGCGGGACTGCTCGATGAGGCGGTAGTCCTCGCCCGTCTCGAAGTCCTCGTCCTCGGCGGCGCCGAAGACCTCGCCGTCGACGAGGTAGTGGCCCTCCTCGTCGCGCTCAAGGACGGGCCGCTCCAGGGCGTTGCCCTCCTCGTCATAGCCGGGCGCCGGGCGCGCCTCGTGCTCCTCGAGCTTCTCGGCGCTGTCGGTGACCTCCCACCGGCGGGTGCGCACGCGCCGCACCGACGCGGCGTCGTCGATCATGCCCTTGACCAAGGCGTACATCATCACGAAGTCGGTCAGGAAGAACGGCAGGGCCACGATGATGGCGACCTCCTGCACCGCCTCGATGCCGGACTCCGGGGAGATGACCAGCAGCGCGGCGGCCACCGCGCCGATCAGCGCGCCCCACATCACCCGGTACCAGGTGGGGGTCTTGTCCTCGGCGCCGCTGGCGATCATGTCGTTGACCATCGCCGCCGAGTCGATCGAGGTGATGAAGAAGACCGCGATGATCGCCACGGCGAACGCGCTGACCACACCGGTCAGCGGGTAGGCGTCGAGCAGGTTGAACAGCGCGGCGGGCACGTTGCCCTCCTCGACGACCGGCTGGGTGAGCACGCCCGGGTCGCTGTTCTCCAGCTCGATGCCGGCGCGGCCGAAGATGCCGAACCAGATCACGGAGAACAGCGAGGGCACGGCCAGCGCGCCGAAGATGTACTCGCGCACCGTGCGACCGCGGGAGATGCGGGCGATGAACATGCCGGCGAAGGGCGACCAGCAGATCGTCCAGGCCCAGTAGAAGACCGTCCACTTGCCCTGCCAGCCGGGGTTGTCGTTGAAGGAGTCGGTCCAGAACATGACCTCCGGAAGCCCGGTGACGTACAGGCCGAAGGACTCGACGAGGAACTTGATCAGGGTCAGCGTCGGCCCGGCCAGCAGCACGAAGGCCATCAGCGCCATCGCGGCGCCGATGTTGACGTTGCTGAGGATCTTGACGCCGCGCTCCAGGCCGGTGGCCACGGACACGCAGCCGATCGCTGTGATGGTCACGACGATGAGCAGCTGCATCCAGGAGATCTCCGGCACGCCCCACAGCTGGTGCATGCCTGAGTTGATCTGCAGGGTGCCCAGGCCGACGGAGACGGCGATGCCGAAGGTGGTGCCCACGATGGCGAGCACGTCGATGAGCTTGCCAGGCAGGCCGTAGATCTTGCCGCCCAGCAGCGGGGAGAACACCGAGGACAGGCGCGGGGGCAGCTTGCGCTTGTAGATGAAGTAGCCCAGCGCCAGGCCCGGCAGCACGAAGATGACCCACATGTGCAGGGCGAAGTGGTAGTAGGTGAACACGAACGCCTCGCGGATGGCGTCCTCGCTCATCGACTCGGCGTCCGCCATCGGCACGTTGTAGGCGTGGTTGAGCGGCTCGGCCACACCCCAGAACATCAGCACCGCGCCGAGGCCGGCAGCGAAGAGCATGGAGAACCACACCGGGAAGCTGTGCTCGGGCTCGTCCTCGTCGTCGCCGAGCTTGACGCGCCCGTAGCGCGAGAGCGCGATGCAGACCAGGAAGATGAACGCGGCGGAGATGCCGCCGATGTACATCCAGCCGAGGTTCTCCAGCAGCCAGTCGGAGGCCACGGAGAAGACGTCGCGGGCGGAGTCGCCGGCGATGATGGTCACCGCCACGAAGGCGACGACGAATCCGACGGCGCCGAGGAAGACGACCGGGTCGGACTGCAGCCGAGCCAGCGGGCGGGAGGATGCGGCGGCGCGTTCACGGGCGCGCCCCGACTGCTCGTCTCGTTGCCGCGAGTGTTCAGTGTCGGGGGTGGGAGGCATGTGTCAGCTTCCGTTCGACGGGCCCGTGCGGGCTCACATTAGCGTTGTCGAGCATAGCCGTCGCCGCCCCAGCGAGAAGTTTTCGGTCCGACGGCACGTTTCCGCACGCTCCCGGGCGCCGTGTTCGGCGCGCCGCCCTCAGGCAAGCAGCACGCCGGCGAGCATGATCACGGGCACGGCCAGCGCGGTCGAGACCACCCCGGTGTCGCGCGCGAAGTCCTCGCCGACGCGGAAGCGCAGCGCGTAGGTGTAGACGTTCTGCGCGGTCGGCAGCGCCCCGAGCAGCACCGCGGTCTGCAGGGCCGACCCGGTCATGCCGAAGACCAGCGCGCCGATCAGCCCGGCGACCACGGGCTGGATGACGGTCTTGGCCACCGCCGCGCAGACCACGGGTGCGCCCGGGCGCGGCCAGTGGCCGTAGAGCGACATGCCGAAGACGACCAGCGCGAGCGGCACCGAGGCCCCGGCGAGCATGCCGACGGGCTCCTCGATCAGGGTGGGCACCGGCAGGCCACCGGCGGCGAAGACGATGCCGACGACCGCGGCGAGCAGCATCGGGTTCTTGAAGGCCACGACGACGTTGCGCCACCACTTCGCGCCGGGCTCGTGCATCAGGTCGATGGCCGTCAGCGTGACCGGGGCGTAGAAGGCGATCTGGAAGAGCATCACGGGCACCACCGCGGCGGCGTCGCCGAGCACGTAGGCGGCCAGCGGCACGCCGAGGTTGCCGGCGTTGGCGTAGGAGGAGCCGAGCCCGGCGATGACGGCCTCGTCGCGGCGGAAGCCGAAGACCCAGCGGGCGAAGAGCCCGAAGCAGGCGCCCACGGCCAGCGCGGAGATCGCGGCGACGGCGAGGTGGGTGGAGAAGACCTCGGCGGGGTCGGTGTGGATGAGCTTGTCGAAGAGCAGCGCGGGGGTCGCGATCGCGTAGACGAAGGCGGCCAGCGCCCGCTGTCCCTGCGGCCCCAGCGTCCCGGTGCGCGCGAGCACCCAGCCCAACGCCATGACGACGAGGACGACGCCGAAGCCGGTCAGGACACTTGTCATCCGCGCTCCCTCGCCAAGCCGGCCTGCCCGAGGATCTCGAGGAGCACCTCGGCGATGTGCCGGGCGCGCACCCCGGTGCCCTGCTCGATCTGGGTGCGGCAGGAGAAGCCGTCGGCGATGACGGTGGTGTCCGCCGCGGCGGCCTCGCGCACGCGGGGGAAGAGCTCGCGCTCGCCGAGGGCCATGGACAGCTCGCCGTGGCCCTTCTCGAAGCCCCAGTTGCCGGCGAGCCCGCAGCAGCCGGTCGAGATCGTCTCCTGCTCGACGCCGAGCGCGGCGAGCACGTCGGCGGTCTCCTGCGGGTCGCCCAGGGAGCGCTCGTGGCAGTGCACCTGCGTCAGGGCGCTCACGGCCGGCAGCCCGGAGACGTCGAGCGTGCCGTCGGCGACGAGCTCACGGATGCGCGGGGCGACGGTCTGGGCGAAGGATCGGGTCTGCCGCGCCAGCCGCGCGATCTGCGGCGAGGCCGACAGCTCGGTGGACTCGTGCTCGAGCATGACCGTGCAGGACGGCTCCACGCCGACGACGGTCAGGCCCCGGTCCAGGTAGGGCTCGAGGGCTTCGGCGCTGTGCTCGAGGACCTTCTTGGCCATGGTCAGCTGCCCGGTCGAGTGCCAGGTCAGCCCACAGCACACGAAGCCGTCGGGGACGATGACGTTGAAGCCGAGCGCCTCGAGCACGCGCACCGCCGCCTGCGCCGGCACGGTACCGAGCTGGTTGTTGAAGGAGTCCGGCCACAGCACCACCGTCTCGCGCTCTTCGCTTGACGACGCCGCGTCCGCCCGCCGTCGCTGCCACCGTTGCAGGTTTTCGTGGGCGAAGTGGATCAGCGGGCGGGTGGTGTCCAGGCCGCTGGCGCGCGCCATGAGCTTGGAGACGACCGGGGCGTGCATGGCCCAGTCGACCACGCGCGGCACCAGGGGGATGCGGTGGGCCACCGCGCCGAGCACCGGCAGCCAGCCCATCAGGTAGTGGGCCATGGGCCGGATGCGGTGGCGGTAGTGGTGGTGGAGGAACTCGGCCTTGTAGGTGGCCATGTCAACGTTGACGGGGCACTCGGAGGCGCACGCCTTGCAGGACAGGCACAGGTCAAGCGCCTCCTCGACCTCCTTGGAGCGCACGCCGTCGGGCAGGGCCTCGCCGCGGTACATCTCGGCGAGCAGGCGCGCACGCCCGCGGGTCGAGTGGACCTCGTCGCCCGTGATCTGGAAGGACGGGCACATCGCGTCGTCCTCGGATCGGCAGGCGGACACACCGACGCAGCGGTTGATCGCGGAGAGGAAGTCGCCCTTGTCGGAGGTGAAGCGGTGCACCGGGGTGATGTCGAGGTTGCGCTGGGCGGGGTCCATGCGCAGCCCGTCGGTGACCTCGTCGGGGTCGACAAGCACGCCGGGGTTGCACACGCTCTCGGGGTCGAAGATCGCCTTGAACTCGGCGAAGAGGTCGAGCATCTCCTGCGAGTACATCTCCGGCAGCAGGCTGGAGCGTGCACGGCCGTCGCCGTGCTCGCCGGAGAGCGAGCCACCGAAGGAGGAGACCAGCTGCGCGGCCTCGCGCATGAAGTCGCGGAAGGCGGCGACTCCCGCGGGGGTGGTGAAGTCGAAGCCGATGCGCACGTGGACGCAGCCCTCGCCGAAGTGGCCGAAGGGGATGCCACGCAGGTGGTAGCGGTCCATCAGGGCGTAGAGGCCGCGCAGGTACTCGGCGAGGTTCTCCGGCGGCACCGCGGAGTCCTCCCAGTTGGGCCAGGCCTCGCCTCCGTCGGGAAGCCTGGTGACGGTGCCGGCCGAGGACTCGCGGATGCGCCACAGCCTGCGCATCTCGGTCGGGTCGCTGACGACGACGTGGTCGATGGTGGCCACGCTGCCGGCGACCTTCTCGGCGGCGGCGACGGCCTCCTCGACGGTCTCACCGCCGGTCTCGCAGTAGAGCCACCCGCCGGCGGCCAGGCCCTTGCGCTCGCCGGGCAGGTTCTCGCCGGCGTGGGCCTGGCCCTGCTTGGAGCGCAGCGCGGCCAGCAGGTCGCCGCCCATGCCCTCGATGGTGGCCACGCCGGGCTGGCGCAGCACGGGGGCGGCGGCCGCGGCGTCGTAGACGGTCTCGAAGGCCAGCACGGCCAGCGCGCGGACCTTCGGCACCGGCACGAGCCGGACCTTCATCTTCGTGATCACGCCGAGGGTGCCCTCGGAGCCGGCGATCGCGCGGGCGGGGTTCTCGGCGAGGTGGTGCAGCCCGTAGCCGGAGACCTGGCGCGGGAAGCGACCCAGCTCGGTGTCGATCAACTCGGCGTTGTCGGCGTAGAGGGCCCGCAGCCTGGCGTCGATGGTCTCGTCGGAGCAGCCCTCGGGCCCGACGGTGACGGTGCGGCCGTCGGCGAGCATCAGCTCCAGGGAGATGAGGTTGTCGGCGGCGGTGCCCCACGCCACCGAGTGGGAGCCGCAGGCGTTGTTGGCCACCATGCCGCCGATGGTGCAGCGCGAGTGGGTCGAGGGGTCGGGCCCGTAGGTCAAGCCGTGGGGCGCGGCGGCGCGGCGCAGGGCGTCGCAGACCACGCCCGGCTCGACGACGGCGGTGCGCGCCTCCGCGTCGAGCTCGAGGATGCGGTTGAAGTGCGCCGAAGTGTCGACGACGACGCCCTCGCCGATCGCGTTGGCCGCGACCGAGGAGCCGCCGCCGCGGCCGGTCACCGACCAGCCGCGCTCGCGGGCCACGGCCAGCACGTCGCGCAGGTCCTCGACGCCGTGCGGCTCGGCGACGGCGGCGGGGATGCGGCGGAAGAGCCCGGCGTCCGAGGAGTAGGCCACGCGGGTGGTCATGTCGGTGCGCAGCCCCGTGCGCGGACCCGCGCCGTAGACGGCGGGGTCGACGCGGTGGAACCGCAGGGTTTCTCCGGGCGTGGTCTTCGGGGTGGTCTGGTGCGGCATGAATCCCTTCCTCTGGCGCCTGCCTCGGATGCTCCGTTCCGGCAACATGTTACACGCTACCGCCCATACCCCGTGCATAATGGGGTCATGCAGACGCCGAGCACCCTGACCGAACAGGTGATGGACACCGTCCGCGACAAGATCGTCGACGGGTCGATGTCCCCGGACACCTGGTACAGCGTCTACCAGCTCTCCGCCGAACTCGGGGTCTCCCGCTCCCCCGTCCGCGACGCCCTGCTGCGGCTCGCGGAGGCCGGGCTGGTGAAGTTCACCCGCAACCGCGGCTTCCGTGTGGTGGAGACCCGCCCCGAGGACGTCGCGGAGATCTTCGGGCTGCGCCTGGGCATCGAGCCCTTCGCCGCCTACCGGGCCGCGCTCTCGCGCACCCCCGAGCAGCTGGCCGAGGCCGATGACCTGGTCGCCCACATGGCCGCGCTCGCGGCGGCGGACGAGGCCGGCAAGGCGGAGGACCCCGGCACACTCGAGGACGAGTTCTTCGCCGAGGACCGCAAGCTGCACGCCCTGATCATGGACATGGGCGGCTCGCACCGCGGCGGTGCGCTGGTGGAGACGCTACGCACCCACACCAGGATCCTCGGTTCGAGCACGGCCGGCTCCTCGCGCACGCTCGCCGACATCCTCGACGAGCACCGCCCCGTCCTCGACGCGATCCGCGACGGCGACGCGGAGGCCGCGCGGGCGACGATGCGCGAGCACCTGACCACCACCGGCAAGCTCCTGCTCCACCAGGCGCTGGGCGATGACACGACGCGCGCGACCGAGATCTGGTCGCGCTACGCCGCGGGCCTCTGATCCCCGGGACCCCCACCCCGGGCGGTTCTAGCCCTCCGGGTCGACGTCGCCCGGGCTGCGCAGGCGGCGGTGCTCCGGCTGGTACTTCAGGCCGAAGGCGCACAGCGCACACAGGGTCGAGGCCGCGAAAGCCCAGGGGCCGAGTCCCTCGGAGAGCCCGACGACCACGGACCCGGAGCCGAAGAACACCCCGACGAGCTGACCGAGCACGATCACGGCGCCCAGCAGCAGGAAGGCCGCGAGGAAGAAGAAGAACAGGGTCTTCACGCCGAGAAACAACTTGCTCACGATGCAGTCCTCTCAGATTCTCTCTGTCTCTGGTTTCTGTGTCTGTCTCTGTTTCCCGGGCCGCGCCGCCGGAGCACCGCGGCCTCCCGGTCAACCCCGTCAGCCGGGGATGTAGACCGGCAGCCAGCCCATGCCGGCGATCCAGGCCAGCAGGAGCATCGGCACCACGAAGTAGACGATGAGCGGGACGAACATCTTCGTCGGGTTCGCCTCCGCGATGGCCGCCGAGAGGTAGATCGGCGCGCCGACGGGCGGAGAGGCGCCCTCGGTGGAGGTGCACAGCAGCACGACGATGATCGCCAGCGTCGGGTCGGCGCCGACGGCGGTCAGCGCGGCCACCGCGGGCGCGCCGATCGCGGCGGCCGTCGCCGTCGAGGACAGCGGGGTGGCCACGACGATGACCAGGGCGCAGACCAGGGCGACCATGAGCGCGCGCGGCAGGTCCAGCGAGTCCAGCCAGCCGGAGAGCTGCGGGCCCACGTCGAGCGACTCCATCACCTTGGCCGCGGCCAGGGCGGAGAACAGCGAGATACCCACGGTGGCGAACTGCGGGGCGTCGCGAAGCAGCTGGACACGGAAGTGGGCGTTGTTCTGCCGGATGCGGTTGGCGCCCTCGAGCAGCGCGATGATGGTGATCAGGATCGGCACCCACACGATGATGGAGATGGCCTTCACGCCGTCGCCGCCGATGCGGGCGTCAGACTTGAGCCACTCGGCCAGCGGGCCGATGGTCAGCACGACCGGGATGATGATGCCGATGAAGATCAGCGGCGAGCGCCACCCGGCGCGCATGGCGTCGGCGAAGGAGGAGCGGTCGGACTTCGGGGTGGCAGGCACCTTGTCCATGCGCGTCCACGCGAAGACCAGCAGCATGCGGTAGAGAACGGCCCAGCCGCCGGCACAGGCCAGGGCGACATACGTCGACGAGGCGGTCGCCCCGGCCGCGGCGGGCAGGGCGAGGATGATGAACATCGTGGAGTTCGGCGGCAGCGCCACCCCCAGTCCGGAGTTGCCGGCCAGCAGCGTGGCCGCGCGTTCCTTGGACCAGCCGGTCTGCTTCATCCAGGGGATGGTCACCGAGCCGACGGTGGCGGCGTTGCCCGCGGTGTTGCCGGCGATCAGGCCGATCATCGCGGAGCCGAGCGTCGAGACGTAGGCCGCACCGCCGCGCAGGCGGCCGAAGATCGAGTTGAGGATGGAGATCAGCCGGTCGATCAGTCCCGTGGACTGGACGATGATCCCCATGAAGACGAAGGCCATACCGGCGAAGGTGACCTCGGACTGGGCGGCCTCGACCACGCTGTCCCACAGCAGGCGGGGTGCGTCAGTGCCGCCGAATAACGAGATGGCCAACAGGGCGGCGAGCAGTGACTCGGCGATGTCGCGTTTGAAGCCGACATTGAGCACCACCGTGACCGCGATGAAGACCAAAAGGGCGAGGATACCCATCGTTGCTCCTCATGTTCGTCTGAAAACGTGGTGCCGGTCACGTTAGCATGTTACGTGCTACATCTACTACGCGGCGTCCCTACGACCACCCCTGTCACGGGGTTTTTGCCCCCGCCCACCGCCGGGGCGAGAATGTCCAGGTAACTGCCAGACAACCGTGAGCGCCTCGCGCCCACGCCCCAGGCCAGGAGAACTGAAACCCCCGTGACCACCGCGACCGACACCCCAGTGCACCCCGTCGACCGGGTGCCCACCCCGCCCAAGCTCGCGGCCCTGGGCCTGCAGCACGTCCTCGCCTTCTACGCCGGCGCCGTGATCGTGCCGCTGCTCATCGCGTCCTCGCTGAAGCTGGACACGGCCACCACCGTCCACCTGATCAACGCGGACCTTTTGACCTGCGGCCTGGCGACGATCATCCAGTCGGTGGGCGTCGGCAGGCACGTCGGCGTGCGCCTGCCCATCGTCCAGGGCGTGACCACCACGGCCGTCGCCCCGATCATCGCGGTCGGCCTCGGCGCCACGGACGGCGCGGGCGGCACCGCCGCGCTGCCGACCATCTACGGCGCCGTCATCGTCGCCGGCGTCTTCACCTTCCTGGTCACCCCGGTCTTCGCCCGGCTGCTCAAGTACTTCCCGCCCGTGGTCACCGGCACCGTGCTGCTGGTGATGGGCACCTCGCTGCTGGCCGTCTCGACCAACGACTTCGTCAACTACGCCGAGGGCACCCCCGCCGGCCGCGACCTGGCCTACGCCTTCGGCACCCTGCTGATCATCGTGCTCGCCCAGCGCTTCCTGCGCGGCTTCCTGGGCACCCTGTCCATCCTCATCGGCCTGGTCACCGGCACCGTCGTCGCCCTGATCCTCGGCGACGCGAACCTGGACGCCGTCGGCGACGCGAGCGTCTTCGGCATCACCACCCCGTTCTACTTCGGTGTCCCCCGCTTCGACCTGATGGCCTGCCTGGCCCTGATCATCGTCATGATCATCACCATGGTGGAGACCACCGGCGACGTCTTCGCCACCGGCGAGATCGTCGGCCGGCGCACCCGGCGCGAGGACGTCGCCCGCGCCATCCGCGCCGACGGCATCTCCACCACCCTCGGCGGCGTGCTCAACTCCTTCCCGTACACCTGCTTCGCGCAGAACGTCGGCCTGGTACGCATCACCGGCGTGAAGTCGCGCTGGGTGGCCGCCGCCGCGGCCGGCTTCATGATCGTCCTCGGCCTGCTGCCCAAGGCCGGAGCCGTGGTCGCCTCGATCCCCGCCCCGGTGCTCGGCGCGGCGTCGCTGATGCTCTTCGCCAACGTCGCCTGGGTCGGCATGCAGACCATCGGCAAGGCCGACATGTCGGACAACCGCAACTCGGTGATCGTGACCACCGCCCTCGGCCTGGCCATGCTCATCACCTTCCGCCCGGACGTCGCCGAGGTCCTGCCCGCCTGGGCGCAGACCTTCTTCTCCTCGGGCATGTCCACCGGCGCGATCACCGCGATCCTGCTCAACCTGCTCTTCTTCCACGTCGGCAACCAGTCCGGCGGCGAGGTCGCCCGCGGCCACTCGCTCGCGGAGGTCAACGAGTTCAGCCGCGAGGAGTTCGTCGAGGCCTTCAAGCCGCTGTTCAACAACCGCGTCTGGCCACTCGAAGTCACCTGGGAGTCGCGCCCCTTCGAGTCCGTGGACACGCTGCGCGAGGCCGTCCAGGTCGCCGTGCTCTCCGCCGACCCGGCCCGCCGCGAGGAGCTCATCCACGACTACCCGGACATGGCCGAGCTGCTGCTCGTGGACGACGACGAGGCCGCGCAGATCTCCCGCGACCGCGGCTCGCTGGCCCTGGGCGACATCGACGACGTCGACGCCGAGCGCCTGCGCCGCATCTCCGCCGAGTACCGCGAGCGCTTCCACATGCCCTTCGTCGCGCTCCTGGACACCACCGACAGCGTCGACGACGTCGTGCGCGACGGCGTGCGCCGCCTGGCCAACTCCGACGAGCAGGAGCACCGCGTCGCACTCAGCCAGATCGTCGAGATCGCCGGCGACCGCTTCGACATGCTGCTCGCCGACGCCAACCCGGTGCGCTCCTCCTGGGACCGTAAGTTCACCGAGCTGGACTGAACCCCGTACGCCTGAACCCCGTACTACCTGGCCCGGCGGGCGGGCCCGCGCTCTATAATTCCGTGACATGCACGGTATTGATGCTCGACGGGTGCGCACCCGCCATCTCGCCCAGGCCAAGGCCCAGGGCACCAAGATCACGGCCCTGACCAGTTATGACGCCCTGACGGCCGCCATCTTCGACGAGGCGGGCATCGACCTGCTCCTCGTCGGGGACTCGGCGGCCAACGTCGTGCTCGGCCAGGACTCCACGCTGGGGATCACGCTCGAGGAGATGATCACCATGGCGCGCGCCGTCGCCGGCGCCGCGAAGCGCGCATTCGTCGTCTGCGACCTGCCCTTCGGCAGCTACGAGGAGTCCGACGCCCAGGCGGTCGCCTCCTCGGTGCGCCTGATGAAGGAGACCGGCGTCGCCGCCGTCAAGATCGAGGGCGGCGTCGAGATGGCCCCGACCATCCGCCGCATCGTCGACGCCGGCATCCCCGTCGTCGCCCACATCGGCTACACCCCGCAGTCCGAGCACGCCCTCGGTGGCCACGTCGTGCAGGGGCGCGGCGACGCTGCCGAGCGTCTGCTTGCCGACGCCGCGGCGGTCACCGAGGCGGGTGCGTGCGCCGTGGTGCTGGAGATGGTGCCCGCCGAGCTCGCCGCCCGGGTGACCGCCGAGGTGGCCATCCCGACCATCGGCATCGGCGCCGGCGCCGGCTGCGACGGCCAGATCCTGGTCTGGACCGACGCCTTCGGCCTGGGGCGCGGGCGCGCCCCGCGCTTCGTGCGCCGCTTCGCGCAGCTCGGCGAGGACCTCCTCGCCGCCGCACGCACCTACGCCGACGAGGTGGAGGCCGGCACCTTCCCGGCCGCCGCCGAGAGCTTCGAGGATTCCAAGGAGCAGAACAAGTGAGCCCCGTCGTCACCCGTACCCCCGAGGAGCTGCACGCCGCGCTCGCCGAGCTGGACGGCACCGTGGGCCTGGTGCCCACCATGGGTGCCCTGCACTCGGGCCACGCCTCGCTCGTGGCGAAGGCCGCCGAGGAGAACGACCACGTCGTCGTCAGCATCTTCGTCAACCCGCTGCAGTTCACCGACCTCGGCGACTGCGACGACTACCGCAACTACCCGCACGACGTCGACAAGGACGCCGCCTTCCTCTCCGACAAGGGCGTCGACGTCATCTTCGCCCCCGAGCCGGAGGCGATGTACCCGCAGGGCGTGCCCGAGGTGTGGGTGCGCACCGGCCGGATGGGCGAGGTGCTCGAGGGCGCCTGGCGTCCGGGCCACTTCGACGGCGTGGCCACCGTGGTGACCAAGCTGATCAGCCTGGTGCGGCCGACGCGCGCCTACTTCGGCCAGAAGGACGCCCAGCAGCTGATGATCGTGCGCCGCATGGTCGCCGACCTGAACCTGGGCCCGGAGGTCCGCGCGGTGCCGATCGTGCGCGCCGCCGACGGCCTGGCCGAGTCCAGCCGCAACCAGCACCTCTCCCCTGAGGCCCGCTCCCGGGCGCTGGCCCTGCCGCGCGCCCTCGAGGCGATCGCGGAGGGCACCGACCTGGAGACCGCGCGCGCCGAGCTGGCCGCCGCCGAGGGCGTGGAGCTGGACTACCTCGAGGTCGTCGACCCGGCGACCTTCACCGCCGACCCCGAGGGCCCCCTCGCCCTCGGCGCGGTCCGCGTGGGCGGCACCCGCCTGATCGACAACCGCATCCTCGGGTAGGTCATCGGCCGGGACGGCTGACCGCGCGCCGGTCGCGCTCGTGCCATATCGTGGTGGGGTAATCATCGCCCGCGCGCCGCGGGTGACCCCGAAACGGAAAGGTGGTCGCACCGTGGCCGGCGGACTCGCAGCCCTCCTCGACGACATCTCCGTCATCGCGCGCAACGCCGCGGCCCAGGCCGACGACGTCGCCGCGGCGGCGGGCAAGACCAGTTCCCGCGCGGCGGCCGTCGTCGTCGACGACACCGCGGTGACCCCGGGCTACCTCAAGGGCGCCTCGCCGGCGCGCGAGCTGCCGATGATCTGGCGGATCACCAAGGGCTCCCTGGTCAACAAGATCGTCATCATCCTGCCGATCGCCCTCCTGCTCAGCTGGATCGCGCCCTGGGCGCTGACCCCGATCCTGATGTGCGGCGGCACCTACCTCGCCTTCGAGGGCGCGGAGAAGATCTGGGAGTACCTGCTGGGCAAGGGCCACGGCGCGGCCAGCCACCACGACGAGGGCGGCCGCAGCGAGGACGACGTGGTCAAGGCGGCCATCCGCACCGACCTGATCCTGTCCGCGGAGATCATGGTCATCTCCCTCAACGAGGTCGCCGACGAGCCGCTGTGGATGCGCGCGGCCGTGCTCATCGTCGTCGCACTGCTGGTCACCGGCGGCGTCTACGGCGTCGTGGCGCTGCTGGTCAAGATGGACGACGTCGGCGCGCACCTCGACCGCGAGTCCGACGGCGCGCTCGCCGCTCTCGGCCGCGGCATGGTCCACGCGATGCCGAAGATCATGACCGTGCTCTCCGTGGTGGGCACCTTCGCGATGCTCTGGGTCGGCGGGCACATCCTCGTCGTCGGCGTGGCCGAGTTCGGCTGGCACGCCCCGCACGAGCTGGCCGTCCACCTCGCCGGGCTCACCGACATCGGCGCGCTGAGCTGGCTGATCGACACCGCCTGCTCCGCCGTCGCCGGCTTCATCGTCGGCTCGGCGGTGGCCGGGATCGTCTGGGGAATCCAGCGCGCCCGCGGCCGCGGCCACAGCCCGGGAGCGGAGGCGCACGCCCACGCCTGAGGCCCCGCACCGGCGCTAGGCTGGTTCGCAACGGACCCCTACGAAGGAGCATCCATGAGCAAGATCGTCGTCGTCGGATCGATCAACGCGGACCTCAACACCCGCGTC
Organism: Corynebacterium frankenforstense; assembly: GCF_030211955.1. Lineage (GTDB taxonomy): Bacteria > Actinomycetota > Actinomycetes > Mycobacteriales > Mycobacteriaceae > Corynebacterium > Corynebacterium frankenforstense_A. The sequence goes on from NZ_JASODI010000003.1 coordinate 89,656, forward strand.
GCCCGCCACCCGCAGCCCGGCGAGACGCTGATGGCCACCGGCGGCGGGATCACCGCCGGCGGCAAGGGCGCCAACCAGGCCGTCGCCGCCGCCCGCCTCGGCGCCGAGGTCGCGATGGTCGGCGCCGTCGGCCGCGACGCCTACGCCGGCCCGGCCACCGAGCTGCTGCGCGACGCCGGGGTGGACCTCGCCGCCGTCGCCGAGACCGACGAGACGACCGGCCTGGCCGTCATCACCGTCGACGCCGCCGGCGAGAACACGATCCTCGTCGTCGCCGGCGCAAACGGCACCGTCGACGCCGCCGCGGTCGAGAAGGCCCGCGACCTGATCGCCGGCGCCGAGGTCGTGCTGCTGCAGGGCGAGATCCCCGCCGAGGGCTTCGCCGCGGCCGTCGCCGTCGCCCGGGAAGCGGGCGTGCGCGTGGTGGTCAACCTGGCCCCGGTCATCGAGGTCGACCGCGGCGCGCTGCTGGCCGCCGACCCCCTGATGGCCAACGAGCACGAGGCCGGCCTCATCCTCGACCAGCTGGGCGCGGGCATCGACTCCGAGGACCCGGAGCACCTGGCCGCCGCGCTGCTCGAGGTGGGCTTCAACTCCGTGGTGCTCACGCTCGGTGCGGCCGGCGCGATGGTCGCCGACGCCGAGGGCACCACGGCGATCCCCACCCCGAAGATCGAGGCGGTGGACACCGTCGGCGCCGGTGACGCCTTCGCGGGCGCCTACGTCGCCCGCCTGGTGGCCGGCGACACGATTCGCGACGCCGCGCGCTACGCGGCCCGGGTGGGTGCCTTCGCCGCCACCGGGCGCGGCGCGCAGGCCTCCTACCCGCGCGTCGGCGACGCCCTGCCGGAGGTCTAGAGCGGCGCACCCCTGACCGGCGCGGTTATCGGGGCGGGACACCCGCTCGCTAGCATTGTCACGGTCGACACACCCGGGCTGGGATGTCGGCCCACGCACTGTCCCCGTCCCGAGGCCCTCCATGACCGCTGCCACCCCCACCCACACCCGGCGGATCGACGCCAGCTGGGCGATCTCCCTGTTCGGCACCGCCGTCGGCGCCGGCATCCTCTTCCTGCCGATCAACGCCGGCGCGTCCGGCGTGTGGCCGCTGATCATCGCGACCCTCCTGATCGGGCCGATGACCTACTTCTCGCACCGCGCGCTCGCGCGCATGGTCTGCGTCTCCCCGCGCAAGGGCGAGGACATCACCGTCGTCGCCAGCGACTACTTCGGCAACACCGCCGGCTGGGTGGTCAGCGTCCTGTACTTCGCGGCGATCTACCCGATCGTGCTCATCTACGGGGTGAGCATCACCAACACCGTCGACAGCCTGATCGTCAACCAGCTCGGCGGTCCGCAGATCAACCGCGTGCTGCTTTCCGGCCTGCTCGTCGGCTCGATGACCCTGGTGATGGTCTTCGGCCAGAAGCTCATGCTCGCCGTGACCCAGGTGCTGGTCTACCCGCTGATCTTCCTGCTCGGCGCGATCTCGCTGTACCTGGTGCCCTCCTGGAACCTCGAGGGCTTCTTCGGCGCGCCCTCGCCCTGGGTGTGGGCCACCGTCGGCGCGATCTGGCTGGTCATCCCGGTGCTGGTCTTCTCCTTCAACCACTCGCCGGCCATCTCGCAGTTCTCGCTGGCCATGCAGCGCACCCACGGCGGGAACGCCGCCCGGCGCGCCAGCGTCGTGCTCGCGGTCACCGCCACCCTGCTGACCGTCTTCACGATGTTCTTCGTGTGGTCCTGCTCGCTCGCGCTCGGCGCCGACGGGCTGGCCGACGCCCGCGAGGCGAACCTGCCGGTGCTCTCGCACCTGGCCAACGTCTTCGACAACCCCGTGCTGACCCACCTGGCGCCGGTCATCGCGATCGCCGCGATCGTCTCCTCGTACTTCGGCCACGTGCTCGGCGCAAGTGAGGGCGCGGCGAGCATCGTGCGCGGCGTCGTCAATCGTCCCCTGCCCGAGCGCGGGCTGCAGCTGGGCGTCTACGCGTTCATCTTCCTGACCACGTGGCTGGCGGCGGTGCTCAATCCGGGCGTGCTCGACCTGATCGAGACGCTCTCCGGGCCCGTCATCGCCGCGCTGCTCTACCTGATGCCGATGTACGCGATCCGCAAGGTGCCCGCGCTGGCGCCCTACCGCAGGCACGCCTCCAACGTCTTCGTCGTGGTGGCGGGCCTGGTGGCCATCAGCGCGGTCATCTACGCGATGTTCTAGATCCTCAGAGCGCCTTGACCGCGTCGACGACGAGGTCCCAGAAGCGCCCGTGGTCGAGCTTGACCGCCGCGGAGGTGTGGCAGTCGGCCGGCGCCGGCGCGCGCAGATCCGCGACCGTCATGCCGACGGTCAGCTCGCCGCGCAGCTCGACGTCGATGGGCATCTTCTGCGTCTGGACGATGCTCGGGTCGATCAGGTACGCCACGGTGCACGGGTCGTGGACCGGCGGGTCGTCGAAGCCCTGCGCCTCCCTGTAGGACTCTCGGAAGAAGCCGAAGAGGCCGACGACGAAGTCGCCGACGTCGGTGCCCAGCTCCCGGAAGCGATTTTCGACGTCGCGCGTGGCCAGCGCCTGGTGCGTCAGGTCCAGACCGACCATGACCACCGGCCACGGCTCGTTGAAGACCACGTGCGCAGCCTCCGGGTCGACCTTGATGTTGAACTCGGCGGTCGCCGACCAGTTTCCGGTGTGGTAGCCGCCGCCCATGAGCACGACCTCGCGCACGCGCTCGACGATGCGCGGCTCGAGGCGGGCGGCCAGGGCGATGTTGGTCAGCGGGCCGGTGGGCACCAGGGTCACGGTGCCGGGCTCCTCGGACATGATCGTGTCGATGATGTAGTTCACGGCGTGGCCGTCGGCGACCTCGATCTGCGGCTCGGGCAGCTCGAAGCCGTGGATCTCCATGCCGGTCTCGCCGTGGATGTCCCCGGCGACCTCGACCTCGTGGACGAGGGGGCGGGTCGCGCCGGCGTGCAGCGGCACGTCGGTGATCCCGGCGACGGTCATGACCTGGCGGGCGTTGTAGGTGACCTTCTGCAGGGTCTGGTTGCCGCCGACGGTGGTCACGCCGAGCAGCTCGATCTCCGGGTTGCCGGCGGCCAGGAGAATGGCCACCGCGTCGTCGTGGCCGGGGTCGCAGTCGAGGATGATCTTGCGGGTCATGGTCTTTTCCCTTTCTGTTTCGGTTCCGGTTCAGGCGGGGGTCAGTCGAGTTCCGCGGCGGCCGCGTTGTCGGTCAGCGACTCCGGCCGCGGGATGAGGAAGGAGGTCAGCAGCGCGGCGACCAGGATCACCGCGCCGGTGAGGATGCCGCCGGAGTAGCCGGCCGCCGTGGCGGCGGTGGTGCCGTCGGCGCCGGTCTCCGAGAGCGCCGTGAGCACGGCGAAGAGGACAGCGAAGGACAGGCCCGCGCCGAGGTTGAAGGCCGCGGCGTTCATGCCCGGCAGGTAGCCCGGGTTGTCCGCGGGGCTGAGCACGATGCCCAGGCCGTTGAGCATGATGTTGGAGATGCCGGCGTACGTCACGCCGACGAACACGGAGACCAGCAGCAGCGTCCAGGGGGCGGTGACCCCGACGACCCACACCCCGAGGAAGAGGCCGGCGACGGTGCCGACCAGGCCGACCTGGAGGATGAGGCGGTAGCCGAACTTCGCGGCCAGCGCGCCGGCGACCGGCCCGAAGACCAGGCCCGCGATCGCGTAGGGGGTCAGCGTCACCCAGGACACGGAGTCGGCGTCCATGCCGGCGCCGACGTTGGCGTCCTGGCCCAGGTTCGGGATCAGGCCGTTCATCACGGCGAAGACACCGGTCATGGTCAGCAGCGTGGTGGTCAAGAGCGCCCAGGTGCGCCGCTGGCGCAGGTAGTGCACGGGCACCAGCGGGTGGGCGACCTTCTTCTCCACGTTCCAGAAGACCACGGCGCCGGCCGCGCCGACGATGACGAGCACCGCGACGAGGAACCAGTTGGCCGCGGCCAGCTTGCCCGCCTCGTTGAAGGCGGTCAGCAGGGCGGCCAGCGCGATGACGGCGGGCAGCACGCCCGCCCAGTCCATCGGCGGGGTCTCGATCGCGGTGGACTCGCGGGTGCGCAGCCGCACGGCGATCGCGCCGGCGGCGGCGAAGGCGGCCATCACCCAGAAGATCGAGCGGAAGCCGAGGTGGGAGGCCAACCAGCCGCCGGCGAGGGCGTCGACGCCGGCGATGCCGCCGTTGACGGAGGTGATGATGGCCATCAGCAAGGCGTACTGGCCTTCCTCGGGCACCTGGACGCGCAGCATGATCAGCGCCATCGGCACCGTCGGGCCCGCCACGCCCTGGATGACGCGGGCGATGAAGAGGACCGTGACGTTCGGGGCGAGCGCGGCGAGCACGCAGCCGACCAGCATCACGGCCATCATCCCGACCAGCACGCGGCGCCGGCCGATGAGGTCCGCCCAGCGGGGCAGGAAGAGGGAGAACAGCGCGGCCGCGGTGAAGAACGCGGTCTGGGTCAGGCCGATCTGGGCGGCGGTGGCGTTGAGCTCCGTCTCCATCGTCGCCAGCGCCGGCGAGAGCATGGAGGCGTTGAGCTGGAAGGCGAAGACGGCGGTCATCAGCACCGCCACCAGCACGGCGGCCTGGCCTGCCGGCACCTTCGCCGGGGTGGACATCTCCGGGGTGGTCATCTGGGATCCCTTCTCCGGGGCCGTCCCGTGGACACCGCGCGCCGGGCCGGGACGGCAGGGCCCCGCGCGCCGGCGCCGGTCAGCCCGCGTACCAGCGGGGCAGCTCGGCGAAGTCGAGCACGTGCTCCTCGGGCACCTCGAAGGTCTCCTCGAGTGCGTCCAGGTCCTCGTCGTGCGCGGAGTCCGGCTCAGCTCCGAGCCGGTGCGCACCGTGGTTCCGGTGGTGCTCCATGCCTCCGGATCTTAGGCCTCCGGCAGGGGGCGGCGCCGCATGAACGCCGCGTAGATCGCGCCGGTGATGTTGTGCAGCACCGCCGCGACCGCGCCGGGCAGCGCGGCCTCGGACGCGAAGAACCGGGCGGACATGCCCGAGGCCAGGCCGGCCGACTGGGTGCCGATCTCGGCGGCCAGGGTGCGGTTGACCGTCTCCGGCAGGCGGAAGACCTTGCCGGTCAGGTAGCCCAGCAGGTAGCCCAGCGCGTTGTGGAGCAGCACAGCGATGAAGACGCCGGCGCCGATGCTGGCCAGCCGCTCCGCGTTCGCGCCGACGGTGCCGAAGACGACGCCGCCGATGAAGACGATGGAGACCACCGGCAGGACCGGCAGGATGCGGTCGACCAGGTCGTTGGCCACGGCGCGCACGATCAGGCCGCCGACGACGGGTGCGAGCACGGTCTCGACCAGGCTGAGCGCCATCGCGCCCGGGTCGACGTCGGTGCGGGTGCCGGAGAGCAGCAGCATCAGGATCGGGGTCATGACCGGCGAGACCAGCGTGGAGACACTGGTCATGGCCACGGAGACGGCCACGTCGCCCTTCGCCAGGTAGGCGATGACGTTCGAGGAGGTGCCGCCGGGCACCGAGCCCAGCATCAGCAGGCCGACCGCGATGCCCGGGTCGAGGCGCAGCACCTTGGCCACGCCGACGGCCAGCAGCGGCATGATCGCGAACTGGGCGACCACGCCGATGAACACGGGCGCCGGACGGGTGACCACGACCTTGAAGTCGGGCAGCGTCAGCGTCAGGCCCATCGAGAACATGATCACGATCAGGAACGCGGTGATGTGGTCGGTCAGCGGAATGAAGGGCTTGGGGAAGAAGAAGGCGATGGCGGTACCGAGGAGAATGAAAATCGGGAAGCCGGTCACAACAATTCGTGCACTGCGGTTGTCGGTCGCGCGGGTGTCCAGGTTCGTCTGGGTCACGGTATTCGCCTTCCTTCCGATGTATCAAGATGTGAGAACGTCTTCCCACTGTATGGATCACACTAGCCCTCGACACCCGCGCGAAGGACTGGCACGACGCCCTGCGCCAGGCCGGGGACCTCCTCGGCGCCGCCGGCGTCGCCGAGCCCGCCTACACCGACGCCATGATCGCCGGCCTCGAGGAACACGGCCCCTACATCGTCATCTCCCCCGGCTTCGCCTTCGCCCACGCCCGCCCCTCCGCGGCCGTCCACCGCACCGGCATCGCCTGGCTGAGCCTGGCCGAGCCCGTCGAGTTCGGCCACGCCAAGAACGACCCCGTGGGCCTCGTCGTGGCGCTCGCCGCCACCGACGACAAGGCGCACACCACCGCCATGGCCCAGTTGGCGAAGTTGCTGGGCAATTCCCGACGCCGCGCGGCGCTCGACGCCGCGCGCACCCCCGCCGAGCTGCGCGAGGCGCTCGACGCCGCGGCAGGCGCGGCGTCGTCAAGCAAACAGGAGCACAACACCCACAACAAGATCCTCACCGTCTGCGGCAACGGGCTGGGTACCTCGCTCTTCCTGAAGAACACCCTCGAGGACGTGCTCGACCGCTGGGGCTGGGCGCCCTTTATCACCGTCGAGGCCACCGACACCATCTCCGCGAAGGGCAAGGCCAAGGAGGCCGACCTCGTGCTGACCTCCGGCGAGATCGCCCGCACCCTCGGCGACGTGGGCATACCCGTCCACGTCATCGAGGACTTCACCTCCACCACCGAGATCGACGCCGCGCTGCGCGAGCTCTACGACATCTAGGCAAGGAGCCTGCACATGGACTGGCTGATCGCCATCCCCCAATTCCTCGTCAACGAGATCCTCTCGGTGCCGGCGTTCCTCATCGGCATCATCACCGCCGTCGGCCTGGCGGCCATGCGCCGCTCCGTCGGCCAGGTCATCGGCGGGGCCATCAAGGCCACGCTCGGCTTCCTGCTCATCGGCGCCGGCGCCACGCTCGTCTCCGCCACCCTCGAGCCGCTCGGCGTGATGATCCAGGGCGCGCTCGGCGCCCAGGGCGTGGTGCCCACCAACGAGGCCATCGCCGGCATCGCCCAGCAGCAGTACGGCTCCCAGGTCGCCTGGGTGATGATCCTCGGCTTCGCCGTCTCCCTGCTGCTCGCCCGCTTCACCCCGCTCAGCTACGTCTTCCTGACCGGCCACCACGTGCTGTTCATGGCGACGATACTCGCGATCATCCTGATCACCGCCGGCTACGACGACTGGCTGGTCATCGCCCTCGGCGCCGTGCTGCTGGGCGTCCTGATGGTCTCGCTGCCCGCCATCGCCCACCCGTGGACCCGGCGCATCGCCGGCGACGACTCGGTGGCCATCGGCCACTTCGGCACCGCCGGCTACCTGCTCTCCGGCTCCGTGGGCAAGCTCGTCGGCGGGCGCGGCAGGCACGAGAGCCGCTCCACCGAGGAGCTCGAGCTTCCCGACGGCCTGCGCTTCCTGCGCGACTCGATGGTCGCCACCGCCCTGTCGATGTCGCTGATGTACATCGTGCTGGCATTCCTGTCCATGGCCCGCCAGGGCACCGAGGCCGCCTACGCCGCCTTCCCCGACGGGGCGAGCGGCCCGGGCAACTTCATCATGCAGTCCTTCACCGAGGGCCTGCAGTTCGGCGTGGCCGTCGCCGTGATCCTCTTCGGCGTGCGCACCATCCTCGGCGAGCTAGTGCCCGCCTTCCAGGGCATCGCCGCCAAGGTCGTGCCCGGTGCGATCCCGGCGCTCGACGCCCCGATCGTCTTCCCCTACGCGCAGAACGCCGTGCTCATCGGCTTCATCTCCTCCTTCCTCGGCGGCCTGGTCGGCCTCGCGGTGCTCTCCCTGTGGCTCAACCCGGCCTTCGGCGCCGCGCTGATCCTGCCCGGCCTCGTGCCGCACTTCTTCACCGGCGGCGCGGCCGGCGTCTACGGCAACGCCACCGGCGGGCGCCGCGGTGCCGCCGCCGGCGCCTTCGCCAACGGCCTGCTGATCACCTTCCTGCCGGCCTTCCTGCTCGGCGTGCTCGGCGCCTTCGGCTCCGAGAACACCACCTTCGGCGACGCCGACTTCGGCTGGTTCGGCATCCTGATCGGCTCCGCCGGCAACGTCGGCGGCGTGGCCGGCCTGGTGCTCATCGTGCTGGTCGGCGCGGCCGTCTTCGGCCTCGGCCTGTTCAGCCAGAAGAAGCTGGTAGAGGGCGACTGGGATCCGACGCCCTGGCGCGAGAAGCCGGGCTCGGCGGCCCCCGCCGCGGCCTCCTCGGGCGCCGACGCCGACGGTGCGGCTGCCGGTACCTCGGCGAACTACCCCAAGATCGCGCCGCCGGCCGGCGCGCCCACCCCGCCCCCGGCGCCGGTGGACTGACCCGCCGCTGCCGTGAGTTCGGCTGGGCGGGGCCGGTTAGGCTGGGTCGCATGACCCAGCCCTTCCCCCGCCCCGAGATCCCCGGGGCCGCCGACGCCCAGGTCGCCGGCCCCGTCACCTTCACCGACCACGGCGCGCACCTGCTGTCCGCCGACTCGGCCACCGGCGAGCTGTTCTTCCTCTCCGCCGACGCCGACTACTCCCCCGGCTCCTCGATCCGCGGCGGCGTGCCCGTCATCGCCCCGTGGTTCAACGACCTGATCGCAGGCCGCGAGCCCGCCCACGGCTGGGCCCGGCGCCGTCAGTGGGACCACGAGCTGCACGAGGACGGCTACGACGCCTGGGTGACCTGGCGCGGCCTGCGCCTCGTGCTCACCGTGCGCGCCGCCGCCGACTCGCTGAGTGTGGGCCTCGACGTGCTCAACCGCGGTTATCACCACCCAGCCGGTCCAGCTGGCGCTGCACCCCTACTTCGCGGTCTCCGACGTCACGCAGGTCCTGGTCGCCCGCGCCGACGGGCGCACCTACGAGTTCGACGGCACGCTGGTCGACTCCCGCGAGCCGCACGCCGCCGTCGGCGGCCCGACCCGCATCATCGACCGGGCGGGCGGCCGCGAGATCGCCGTCTTCGACCAGGGCGCGGACCACACCGTGGTGTGGAACCCCGGCGAGGCCGACGCCCCCGGCGACCTGGACGCCGACGGCTGGCGCCGCTTCGTCTGCGTCGAGCCGGCCCGCCTGGGCACCCGCCTGCGCGGCTTCGCCCTGGCCCCGGGCCAGTCGGCGACCATCGGCATGCGCGTGGAGACCCGGGAGCTCTAGCCGCAGGTCCCGGGCCCGCGCGCCCTAGCGCACGTAGTCCGGGAACGCCTCGGGCTCCTCGATGGGCTGGCCGGCCGGGTTCATGTCGACGCCGAGGTCCTTGGCGAAGACGAGCCGGGTGCCCGTGTAGACCCCGTCGGCGTTCTCGTCGAGGTCGAAGACGCGCGCCCCGCGCATGGTGTGCATCGCCCAGGTGCCGTCCATCAGCCCGTAGGTGCCGAACCCGGTGCCCGGGCAGTAGCCCAGCTCCACGCCGAAGAAATTGCCCCGGAACGAGTTGATGTGGTCGTGCCCGCAGTAGATGCCGCGCACGTCCCCGCGCTCCACGACGGCCGAGTAGATGCCGGAGTTGAAGGAGCCGTGGTAGACGTCCTCCTTCTTGACGCCCTCGATGCCGTGGCGGCGCTCGGCACGCCCGTGGGCGACCAGCCCGTCCTTGCCCGGCCCGCCGAACCACATGTCGCGGTGCTCGAAGGTCGGGATGTGGAAGAACATCAGCGAGTCGACCCGATGCCCGCAGGCCCGCTCGGTACGCAGCGACTCCCCGCGGTACCACTCGATCTGCTGCGGGCGGATGTAGTCGTAGCCCGGCAGGTCCTCCTTGGACTGGCCGGCGACCTCGTCGGGCAGGTAGGAGCCCGAGTCCAGCAGCCACAGCGCGAAGCGCGGGTCGCCGGCGGCCGAGTCACCGATGACGAGGTGGACGTTCGAGTTGCCGTAGCCGCCGGTCTCGGCCGGCGAGTTGAGGTTGTGCCGGTAGCGGCGCACGAAGTCGACCATGTCCGGCTTGCTCACGTTGACCCCGGGCTCCTCGTTGGGGTCCTCGTCATGGTTGCCGAAGGTGATCGCCCACGGCACCGAGCGGTCCTCCATCGGGCGCACCACGTTGTTGAGCGCCTGGTAGACCTGCTCGTCCGTGGTCGGCCCGGAGGCGATCACGTCGCCGTTGATCAGCGCGAAGTCGGGCCGCTCACGGTCGAGGACGAGCCCCATGAACTCGATGGTGCGCCGGTCGGTCAGGTGGGAGTCCTGGGTGTCGTTGAACTGCACCACGCGGAACTTGCCGTCCGGGCGGAAGCGCAGGTCCGCCGCCACCGGCGCGCCCTCAGTCCCCGAGGACCCGGACGAGCCGGTCTCCCGTCCGGACGAGGACTGGGCGTGGGCGGTGCCCATCCCCAGTCCGGCGGCCAGGATCCCGGCGCCGGTGAGAAACCCCCGGCGATTTAGTGCGGACACGGTGCATGCTCCTTGTGATTGACGACGTCGCGCATGCACTGTAGGAAGCCGACGTTGCGGTGGCGTGAACCCCGGGTGAACGCTACTTCCGGATCGTGATCTGCCAGCCCGCGTCGCCCTTGGCGCGGAAGTCGGTGACCTCGTGGCCGTTCTCGGCGGCCCATCGCGGGATCGTCTCCGTGCCCTGGGTGCAGTCGAAGTCGATGACCAGCTCCTCGCCGGCGTCCAGCGAGTCGAGCGCGTCCTTGGTCTCGATCAGGGGGAACGGGCACACCGCCCCCATCTGGTCGAGAAAGTAGCGGCCCCGCCCGATCGCGCGGGCCTTGGCCTTCTTCTCGCCGGCCACCGTGACCAGCCCGGTGGCGACCTGGAAGTTGCCGGCGACGGCCGTGCCGTCGCCCGCGCCGGCAACGCGCCGCGGCGCGCCGACGGTGAGGGACTCGGCGACGCCGTGCGGCGGGGCTTCGTCAAGCACCTCGTCCTCGGCGGAGGTGGGTGCCGCTGCGGGCTTGAGCCACAGCTTGGCGGCCACGCCCACGCCGAGCGCGATGAACAGCAGCGCGACCCAGCCCTGGTAGCTGAACAGGGAGGTCTGGACCATGCCGTTGCCCACGGTGCAGCCGCCGGCCAGCGAGGCGCCCACGCCCATGCCGGCGCCGCCGACCACGGAGCGCACCGCCTGGGTGGCGTCGGGCAGGCGGACGCGGAACTCGCCGGTCGCGCGCGCCGCGAGGTAGGAGCCGACGAGGATGCCGAGCACCAGCATCACGCCCCAGTCCATGCGCTGCGGGTTTCCGGTGACCGTCCAGTTGGCCAGGTTGGCGCTCGGGGTGGTGATGCCGAGGCCGTCGTTGCGGCCGGTGGCCGCGGAGAGCGGCCAGGCGATCACGCCGAGCACGCCGACGGCCACCGCGGCGGCGTAGACGTGCAGCGGACGCCTCCAGCGCGGCCCGCCGAGGCTGGCGACCTTCGGCGCGGCGGCCTCCCGCTGCAGGAAGCGGTTGGCGGCCCAGCCGGTGAACAGGGCGAACGGGACGGCGAACCACCACAGCGAGACGCCGAAGGTGCTCGGCAGGTCGGTCCAGCCGGTGTCCCAGGAGCGCAGGAACTCGTTGAGGCCGCTCAGCGCGCCGGTCTTCATCGCGGCGGCGGACAGGCAGTACATGACCAGCGCGATCCACGAGCCGACCAGGCCCTCGCCCGAGCGGTACCAGGTGCCCGAGGCGCAGCCGCCGGCGAGCACGATGGCCATCCCGAAGATGAAGCCGCCGATGATCACCGCGGCGGGCTTGAAGGTGGTCGCCTCAGGCGCGATGACGCCGGCGCTGGTCAGCGCGGCGATGCCGACGGCGTGGACGGCGATGACGATGAACAGCGCGACGAGCGTGCGCCAGGAGCGCTGCAGGAAGAGGTCACGCAGCATGCCGGTGACGCAGAAGCGCCCGCGCTGCATGACGATGCCGAGCACGGCGCCGAGCGCCAGGCCGGTGACGATCATGGGTTCTCCTCTGGGGATCTTGCTCGCGGCTCCGGGTCGGGGCCGCGTTCAGGGAACGTCCGGGATCCTAGCCCGGTGCGGACGTCTTTGTCTAGTGATTCCAGACAATGCAGTCTATGCTCCACATAACATCCGGGGCGGAAGTCCGCGGACGGCGAGAAGGTTTGCCGGTTCGAACACAACCGAAGAATGAAGGAGGAGACCGTCCGTGGCCGCCGGTCCCGCGCCCCCGTCTCACCCGAGCCCGAACCCCCGGAGCCGATGCCCGCCCGCCCCGATCCGTGGACGCTGCTGACCTCCTCCTCCACCCCGGGCCCGCGCTGGCCCGGCGCGCTGCGCGCCGCCCTCGCCCTGCCGGGCGCGGCGGCGTTGCTGCTCGGCTTGGACAACGAGATGCTGCTCATCGCCGCCGGCGGCTTCACCGTCATCTACGGCGAGGGCCACCCCTACCGCACGCGCTGGCGCGTCATGGCCGTCGCCGGCGGGCTGATCGCGCTGGCCTCGGTCTCCGGCGCGTTCGTCGGCTCCGTGGCCTTCAGCCACCTCTCCGCCGGTGCGACGCACTGGTGGCTCGCGCTGCCGGCGATCTTCACCGCGCTGATCGCCACGATCGGCGCCTTCGTGCAGAACGCGCTGCGCCTGCCGCCGCCGGGCTCCTTCTTCATCGTCATGGTCGGCGGCGGCGCGACGATGGTCGCCCGCCTCGGCCTCAACCCCGTCGAGGTCGGCGCGTGGTCCCTGGTCGGCGCCTGCTCCGCCATGGTCATCGGCATGGCCCCGGCGCTCATCCACCGCCACCGCCCGGAGAGCCAGGCCGTGGAGACCCTCGAGCGCACCGTCGCCGAGTTCGCGAAGGCCCCGCGCCCGGCGGTGGCCAAGAAGCACCAGGCCGAGTCCGCCCTGCAGACCGCCTGGGTCAGCCTCTCCGACGCCGGTGTGGTCCGCGGCGGCCACGTCATCGACCCCGCCCGCTCCGAGCTGGCGCGCCGCACCGTCGCCGCGAACCGCCGCCTGGCGGGTCTCGACTCCCGCTTCGCCGGCACCGAGCAGTCCGAGGAGATGGAGGACTCCCCGGTCTACGTCGACCTCGAGCGCACCGCGATCCCGCACGCGCGCCCGACGGTCGCCTACCGCATCTACCGCTCGATCCACCCCTACTCGCACGCGACGATGACGGCGACGAAGGTCGCGCTCGCCTCGCTGCTGGCCGGTGCGATCGGCCTGGCCCTGCAGCTGGACCGCCCGGACTGGGCCGTGGTCAGCGTGCTGCTGACCCTGCAGTGGGGTCGCTCGCGCGTGCCGGGCACGATCCGCGGCGTGCAGCGCCTCGTCGGCTCCGTGGCGGGCATCGCCTTCTTCGCCCTGCTGCAGGCGACCGGCGTGGCGGGCTGGTCGCTGCTGGCGGTGCTGGCGGTCTGTCAGTTCTTCGCGGAGATCTTCGTGGTGCGCAACTACGCCTTCTGCGTCATCTTCACCACCCCGCTGGCGCTGCTCATGGACGGCGCGGGCACGGCGGCGCTGGGATCGGTGGTCGTCTCGCGCACCACGGAGGTCGCCCTCGCGGTGACCTTCGCGCTGCTGATGCTGTGGTTCTGGCTTCCCGACACCGAGCCGCGCCACCACGCCCGCCTGGTCGGGCGCTGCCACAAGGCGATGGGCTCGCTGCTCGGCGCGCTGCTGACCACCGAGCCTGCCGGGGCGCTGGCCGAGCGCCGCGACCTGCAGTACGAGCTGCCCTCCGAGCGCCGCGCCGCGCAGACCCTGGTCAACGACACCCCCGAGGCCGTCGAGAAGGAGTAGTCGCGCCACGTGGCCATCCAGCAGGCCGGCTACGCGCTGCTCGACCACTGCACGCGCAACGACGCCCGCGAGCTCACCCTCGACGAGATCACCGAGCTCTCCCGCCGCGTGCACGCCAGCGGCGACTGACCCCCTTCAATTGACGACGTCCCGCCGGTCGCCGGCGCGCGCATACGTGGGAGGTCTGGCACATGGGGCGTCCGGCGCGTGAGCGGGGCGGCACAGCCGCCCCGGGACGGGGACCCGACGGACGGGGAGGGACGCAGCCCGGGCGGGGCGCGGGGGCGTCGCCAATTGAGGGGGACTGACCCGGCGAAGTACTTTGCTGTTTCGCGGGACCGCGCCCAGGGTTGACGGGTTCCACGGTTGGCACACGCAGCGGTGCAGCAGTTTACTTCCCCCTCCCCTGCCCCTTATTCGTACACGTGAACCCGTCCTGTCGCGCCCCTCCTATACACTGCTCAGCGTAACCGGAAAGTCCAGCATCACCGCAGTTCAACGCCATTTCTCGGGGAGTGGAGAACGACCATGACCGGACGCAGAGACGCTCAGGAAAAGCCCGCACAAGACCCAAACACCAGTTCCACCGCACGTGTGAGAGACGCCACCGCGCCACCGCCGCCGAAGCTGATCGTGGACGGCCACGTGCCGCCGGCGGACGGCTCGAACCCGGCCTTCTTCTACTCGCACACGGACGTCACCGACCCGATCGCCCTGGCCGGTCGCGAGGCCCGCCGTGCCGTGTGGCGGATATGGATGGACAACCTGCCGGGCCCGGACGAGCAGCTGGAGAACTACGCCGCCCGGATGTCCGCGGCCACCGGCGAGAGCCACTTCACCATCAAGGACTCCTACATCCCCGGCCTGGGCAGCCTCAGGGAGAAGCTGCCGAGGCTCGTCGCGCTGCAGGAGATGCTCGCGCACGTCTCGATGGTCAGCCTGCGCAAGATCGGCGAGCGCGTGAGCATCATCGACTCCCCCGAGGCGCTCGCACGGATCGACGCGGGCATCACGGACTTCCTGACGCCCACCGCGCCCCGGCAGTCGATCCCGACGACCAGGCAGATCACCAAGAAGATCAACGAGCTGATCAACCTGTTCGACCCCGAGGTCTTCCTCGACGACGACACCATGGTCGACGAGGACCCGGTGGCCCCCGGCGCCTTCGGCATCGACGACCGCAAGCCCGGGGTCACGGAGTTCTACCTGACGCTGCCCAAGGACATGGGCCAGCTGCTGATGAAGAAGGTGGACGCCTACGCCTTCCATTACGACTGCTCGCGGGCGACCGCGTTCCACGAGCTGCTCGCCAAGTCGGGCAAGGTCAGCGTGGCGATGAACCTCTACACGGCCAAGGACATCGAGAACGCCCCGGTGTGGATGCCGGGTGCCGGCTGGCTCAACGAGGACGCCGACAAGCGCTGGCGGTCCATGATCACCACCTACCGCGACCTGGACGAGGGCCGGCTCGAGGAGACCCAGGCCCACGACGCGACGGCCGGGCTGAAGGCCTGGACGGCCGGGGTGCACGACAGCTGCGCCGCGCCGAGCTCGACCACCGAGACCGAGGGCACCCAGATCGAGCACCGCGTCCCGCACGAGACAGGCGGGCCGACGGCGCTGGACAACCTCTCGCGGCTCTCCCAGCGCTGGCACAATCTCAAGACCGAGGGACACGTGCGCTACCTGGCGGACCCGTCGACCGGGATCACCGTGTGGTGGACCGACGAGGGACACTGGACGGTCAGCGTGCCGGAGGGCCCGCTCAGCCCGAAGGGCGCGCGCTTCGCCCGCTCGGTCGGCGAGTACCGCGCCGAGAAGGCCACCCGCCGGCGCGCGGCGGCCGAGGCCGCCCGGCACCGCCGCAACGCGGGGCTGGGCTACGACCCCCTGGCTCCCCCGCCGTTCTGATGGGCGGCGTCATCGTTGCCGTCGCTCCCCCACGTTCGGGGGCCGTGATGTGTGCGACATTCGGGCCCACCGCCGCGGGCAGGCATAATCAGCCGGGTACCTGTACTCCACCGCCCGCGCAGCGCACCGCGTCTTTTCCCCGCAGCACCGCACGACCGCACGCAGACGCGCCGACGGCGCGGCGCGCGGGCGTCGTCAAGCGGGGGCGACGCCGGGGCCCCGGGGGCGAGGAAGGGACCGTCCCCGGTGCCCGAACAACCCCGCAAGAGCCGGCCCGAGGTGCACGAGCGCAAGCTCGTCCACCGGCTGCTCTCCCAGACCCGCTCGACCTCCGTCGGCATCTACCCGCACGACATCCACCCCGGGCTGGTGCCCGGCATCAGCGTCGACGACCAGCGCAACAGCTTCGGCGTGGACCGCTTCGTCTTCAGCGTGACCGCCGCGCTGATCGTCGCGTTCATCGCCTGGGGCATCATCAGCCCCGACAGCGTGGCCGCCACGGCCGACACCGCCTTCTCCTGGGCGATGGTCAACGCGTCCTGGCTGCTCAACGTCGTGATGATGGTCGGCATCGGCGCGACGGTCTACCTCGCCTGCTCGCGCTTCGGGCGCATCCGGCTGGGCACCGACGACGAGGAACCCGAGTTCAGCCGCTTCTCCTGGGTGGCCATGATGTTCGGCGCCGGCATCGGCGTGGGCATCTTCTTCTTCGGCCCCTCCGAGCCGCTGTCCTACTACCTGACCCCGCCGCCGCACACCGTCGACCCGGAGACCCCCGAGGCGCTGCACCAGGCGATGGCGCAGTCGCACTTCCACTGGGCCGTGGCCGCCTGGGCGCTCTACGCGCTGGTCGGCGGCGCGCTGGCCTACTCCTCCTACCGGCGCGGGCGCCCGGCCCTGCTCTCCTCGGCGTTCCGCTCGCTGCTGGGCCCGCGCGCCAACGGGGTGCTGGGGCGCGTCATCGACATGCTCGCGATCTTCGCGACCGTCTTCGGCACGGCCGCCACGCTGGGGCTCTCCGCGATCCAGATCGGCCAGGGCGTCGAGATCGTCTCCGGCGCCGGCCCCCTGGGAAACAACGCGCTGATCGCGATTATCACGGTGCTGACCTGCGGGTTCATCCTCTCAGCGGTCTCGGGCGTCTCGCGCGGCATCCGCTACCTGTCCAACACGAACATCACGCTGACCCTCGCGCTGGTCGCCTTCGTCTTCCTCGCGGGCCCGACGCTCTTCCTGCTCAACCTCATCCCCTCGGGCATCCTGACCTACTTCCAGGAGCTGCCCGCCATGCTGGGCAAGTCGCTGTCCTGGGGCGAGGAGACCATCGACTTCCAGTCCGGCTGGACCTCCTTCTACTGGGCCTGGTGGATCGCCTGGACGCCGTTCGTCGGCATGTTCATCGCGCGCATCTCCCGCGGGCGCACGCTGCGCGAGTTCGCCGTGGTCACCCTCGCGGTGCCCAGCCTGATCCTGGCGCTGGCCTTCACCGTCTTCGGCGGCGCAGCGATCACGCTCTCCCGCGAGGGAGTGGCCGGCTTCGACGGCTCGGCGACCCCGGAGCAGGTGCTCTTCGCGCTCTTCGACACCCTGCCGCTGGCGCAGCTGACCCCGTTCATGCTCATCTTCGTCCTCGCGGTCTTCTTCATCACCTCCGCGGACTCGGCGTCGGTGGTCATGGGCACGCTCTCCTCGCAGGGCGACACGGCCCCGAAGAAGCTGGTCGTGGTCTTCTGGGGCCTGGCGATGATGGGCATCGCCGTGGTCATGCTGCTCACCGGCGGCGAGGACGCCCTGTCCGGCCTGCAGTCGCTGACCATCCTCATCGCGCTGCCGTTCTCGGTGGTGCTGCTGGCGCTCGTGGTCGCCTTCATCAAGGATCTCTCGACCGACCCGGCGGCGCTGCGCCGCAGCTACGGCGCCGCGGCGGTCAAGAACGCGGTCTACCGCGGCCTCGCCGAGTACGGCGACGACTTCGAGCTCGCCGTGCGCCGCTCCGAGAAGGGCATGGGCGCCGGCGCGGCCTTCGACTCCACCTCGGAGGACTACACGCAGTGGTACCGCCGCACCGACGAGGAGGGCCGCGACGTCGGCTACGACTACACCTCGGGCGAGTGGGGCGACGGCTCCCCCGACGCCGAGCACCCCTCGGCCTACCCGGAGGGCGACGAACGCCGCGAGTGAGCGGCACTCATGCGCCCCAGGCCGTAAGCTCAAAGGCATGATCGAGAAGACCCCGCGGCGCCGCGCGACCGACGCCGAACGGCAGCGCACCTCCGATCTCCTCGCCGAGGCCATGAGCCGCGGCCAGCTGACCGTCGAGGAGTTCGAGGAGCGCTCCGCCGCCGCCTTCAACGCCCGCTTCGCCGACGAGCTGGACGGCCTGCTTGACGACGTCGCGCCCGAGGCGCCCGTGGCGCGTGCCCGACGTGACGAGCCCGACCGGGTGCACGACGCCGTCGCGCATGCGCGCGACCAGGTCGGGCACTCGGTGCAGAACGCCAGCGGGTTCTCGCTGGGTATCCTCGGCGGCACCGAGATGAAGCGCTGGACCTGCGGGGAGGCCCACCTCTCGCTGGCGATCCTGGGCGGCACCGAGCTCGACCTGAGCGACGCGCGCCTGGAGAGCCACTCGACCACGATCACGGCCATCGCGATCTGCGGCGGCATCGACGTCTTCGTGCCCGAGGGCGTGCGCGTGGTCTGCGACGGCGCGGGCGTGCTCGGCGGCTTCGAGGTCTCCACCGACCGGCGGGTGCGGGTGCACCAGTGGGAGCTGCCCGACGACGCCCCGGTGGTGCGCGTGACCGGCCTGGCGCTCATGGGCGGGGTCGAGGTGAAGATCGTGCCTGCGGGAGGGCTCCCGTGAGCCGACCCCGTCTGACCGGGCTGGACCTGGCCCGCGGGCTGGCGGTGCTCGGCATGATGGTCGCGCACCTGGGGCCCAAGGGCGGCTGGATCGAGACGGCCACCGACGGCTTCCCCTCGGCGATGTTCGCTGTGCTGGCCGGCTGCTCGCTGTCCCTGATGAACACGCGCGCCGACGCGGAGGGCGGGCCGGCCGTCGCCCGGGCCCGCTTCCGGGCGCTGGTGCGCGGCCTGCTGCTGATGGCCGCCGGCGTGGTGCTCGGCTTCTTGCCGACGACGATCCTCATCGTGCTGGTGCCCGTGGGCGCGATCTACGTGCTGCTGGGCCCGCTGACCCGCTGGCGCACCTGGGCGCTCGCGCTGACCTTCGTGGGGCTGACGCTCTTCAGCGGGCTGGCGGCCGTGGTCACGGGCTTTTCCGGTGGCTACCCGCCGCTGGCCTGGCTGGCCTACGGGGTCTTCGGCATGCTGCTGCACCGGGTGTTCTTCGCCGCGCGTGAGTGGGCGGTGGGCACCGCGCTACTGGGTGCCGCACTCGGGGTGGCCGGGCTGGTGCACCGGCACCTGGTGGGCCCAGGAGAGCTCGGGGTGAGCACGGGCGTGGTGGAGGCGTACCTCTCCCCGGTCGGTCACTCCGGCGGGGTGCTCGACGTGCTCTACTCGTGCGGCGTGGCGGCCGCGCTGACGGGGCTGTGCCTGTGGATCTGCCGCGCGCCTGCGCCGCGCCGGGCGGTCTTCCCGCTGCGCGCGGTGGGTGCGATGGCGCTGACGGTCTACGTGCTTCACGTGGTGACCGCGACCGTCCCACTGAGCGGGATCTTCGACCGGCCCGAGGTCGCCGACGCGGTCCCCTACTCCTCCGAGCCTTACTCCCCCTACGGCGGCAAGGACTTCGACGAGTTCCGCGAGGAGGTCTCCCGGCTGGACGACTGGGAGGACTGGAGCGCCTACGAGTCGCGGCTCTTCGAGGAGGCCTACACCGAGCAGACCGGGCAGGCCCCCGGCGAGATCGCGGTGCCCGCGCAGAACGGTCACCCCTTGTGGCTGGCCGGATCGGTGCTGGTCGCGGTGGTGGGCTGCCCGCTGTGGCGGCGCCGCTTCGAACGCGGCCCGCTGGAGGCGCTGATGCGGCGGACGATCGACCGGATCGCCGCAGAGGACCTGCCGGCGCGGCCGGGGAGGCGCATCTCGGACGCGCGCTGACCCCTACTTCTCGTCGCCGGTGGACAGCGCGGCGACGAAGGCCTCCTGCGGCACGGTCACCGAGCCGATGGCCTTCATGCGCTTCTTGCCGGCCTTCTGCTTCTCGAGCAGCTTGCGCTTACGCGAGATGTCGCCGCCGTAGCACTTGGAGAGCACGTCCTTGCGCACCGCGCGGATGTTCTCGCGCGCGATGATCTTCGAGCCGATGGCGGCCTGGACGGGCACCTCGAACTGCTGGCGCGGGATGAGCTCCTTGAGCTTCTTGGTCATCTTGTTGCCGTACCACTGGGCGGCGTCGCGGTGCACGATCGCGCTGAACGCGTCGACCGGGTCGCCCTGCAGCAGGATGTCGACCTTGACCAGGTCGGCCTCCTGCTCGCCAGCCTCCTCGTAGTTGAGGGAGGCGTAGCCGCGGGTGCGGGACTTGAGCATGTCGAAGAAGTCGAAGATGATCTCGCCGAGCGGCATGATGTAGCGCAGCTCGACGCGGTCCTCGGACAGGTAGGACATGTTCTTCATGTCGCCGCGGCGCGACTGGCACAGCTCCATGGTCGGGCCGACGAAGTCACTGGGCACGATGATCGTCATGTCGACGATCGGCTCGTAGACCTCGCGCAGCTTGCCGCCGGGCCAGTCGGAGGGGTTGTGCACGACGTGCTCGGCGCCGGCCTCGTCGACGACGCGGTAGGTCACGCTCGGGGCGGTGGAGATCAGGTCCAGGTCGAACTCGCGCTCCAGGCGGGCACGAGTGATCTCCATGTGCAGCAGGCCGAGGAAGCCGACGCGGAAGCCGAAGCCCAGCGCCACGGAGGTCTCGGGCTCGTAGATGAGCGAGGCGTCGTTGAGCTGCAACTTCTCCAGCGCATCACGCAGGGCCGGGAAGTCCTCCTGGGAGATCGGGAAGAGCCCGGAGTAGACCATCGGTGAGGGGTCCTGGTAGCCCTGCAGCGGCTCCTCGGCGCCCTTGGCGGCCCAGGTGACGGTGTCGCCGACCTTGGTCTCACGGACGTCCTTGGCGCCGGTGATCAGGTAGCCCACCTCGCCGGGGCCGAGCCCCTTGCAGGCCTTCGGCGTCGGCGAGACGATGCCGATCTCGAGCAGCTCGTGGTCGGCGCCGGTGGCCATCATGCGCGCCTTCTGGCGCGGCTTGAGGGTGCCGTCGATCATGCGCACGTAGGTGACCACGCCCCGGTAGGTGTCGTAGACGGAGTCGAAGATCATCGCGCGCGCCGGGGCGTCAGCGGGCGCGTCGGTGTGCGGCGCGGGGACGTGCTCGCACACGGCGTCGAGAAGCTCGGCCACGCCCTCGCCGGTCTTGCCGGAGACGCGCAGCACGTCCTCGGGCTCGCAGCCGATGATGCCGGCGATCTCGAGGGCGTACTTGTCCGGCTCGGCGGCCGGCAGGTCGATCTTGTTGAGGACCGGGATGATCTCCAGGTCCTTCTCCATGGCCATGTAGAGGTTGGCCAGGGTCTGCGCCTCGATGCCCTGCGCGGCGTCGACCAGCAGGATCGCACCCTCACAGGCGGCGAGCGCGCGGGAGACCTCGTAGGTGAAGTCGACGTGGCCGGGGGTGTCGATCATCTGCAGGACGATCTGCTCGCTCTTCTCCGGCCCGCTGCGCGGCACCCATGGCAGGCGCACGTTCTGCGCCTTGATGGTGATGCCACGTTCGCGCTCGATGTCCATGTTGTCGAGGTACTGGTCGCGCATGTCGCGGGCGGCGACGATGCCGGACAGCTGAAGGATGCGGTCGGCCAGCGTCGACTTGCCGTGGTCGATGTGCGCGATGATGCAGAAGTTCCGGATCCGGGACAGGTCCGTGAACGTCTCCTCGGCGAAATTCGTGGACATGTGCGCTTCGGTCACCTTTCTTCGCTGAACCTGCCCCACTCTACCCAACATGCGGGTATAAGCTAAGCGGTGACGTCGACCGATGTGACGGCGAGTACGCCCAGGTCGTCGACAGAACCAGCCCCGGAACGCACGCGAAGAACCGCCGATGCCCAAACCACCAGCCCGCACCCGCCTCGGGCGGCTGCTGCGCCGCGTACTTCCCGACGCCCCGCCCATCGAGGCCGGGCTGGCCCGCATCAACGCCCGCCTGGGACGCGGCACCCGCGAGGACTACCGCGACCGCGCGCAGGAGGCCGTGCGCGTGCACACCACCGACTCCGTGGCCCGGGCCCTCTACTACGCGCCCGGCATGGACGGGCAGGCCGAGCCGGGCGAGGTCGTCTTCATCTGGGCGCCCTCCGACGGCGCAGACGCCCCGCTGCGCGAGCGGGCGATCCTGGTCGTCGGCCACAACCGCAACACGGTACTGGGGCTTCTCATCTCCCCGAACCCCGAGCACGCCGAGGACGACCGC
Organism: Corynebacterium frankenforstense; assembly: GCF_030211955.1. Classification (GTDB taxonomy): domain Bacteria; phylum Actinomycetota; class Actinomycetes; order Mycobacteriales; family Mycobacteriaceae; genus Corynebacterium; species Corynebacterium frankenforstense_A. Next base: position 111,618 of record NZ_JASODI010000003.1, read on the forward strand.
TGGCTGGGCATCGGCACCGGCGACTTCGACCCCTCCGGGCGCTCCTGCTGGGTGCGCCTGGACCGGGTCCTCGAGGTCTCCGAGCTGGGCATCCGCCGCCAGGGCATCTTCCTGCCGCGTGGGCGCTTCGACCGCATCGCCGCGAAGCTGCGCTCCCGCTACGGCTGGAGCTGAGCCGGCAGGGGCCCGCGTTTTGGGGATCTGCCCCGCGCGCTGCTAGCATTCCCCAGGTTGACCGCGCCACGGGTGCGGTTGCGCCGACCGGATGAGGTGTTCAGGACCTTGGGTTCGCCCGAACGGCCGGTGCCCGGAGCGGACACGCTCCCGGAACGCGTCCAGAACCATTTCGACGTCAAAGAGGTAGTCCCATGGCGAACATCAAGCAGCAGAAGAAGCGCGTCCTGACGAACGAGAAGCGTCGTCAGCGCAACAAGGCGGTCCGCTCCGCGGCCCGCACCGAGATCCGCAAGTTCCGCGAGGCCGTCGAGGCCGGCGACAAGTCCGCCGCCGAGGCCCAGCTGCGCGTCGCGTCGCGCACCCTGGACAAGGCCGTGACCAAGGGCGTCTTCCACCGCAACAACGCGGCGAACAAGAAGTCCAACATGGCCCGCGCCCTGAACAAGCTGGCCTAACGCTCGCCAGAGCCGCAAGAGACCGCCGACGTAACGTCGGCGGTTTTTTCGTGCCTGCACCCGGGTCGGCTCCCGGCCCCTCCCCCGCGGCTAGAAGAGCGCGACTGCACCACGCCAGGCGAGGACGGCGCCGATGAGCAGGAAGATCACGCCGGCGCCGATGTCGATCCACGCGCCCGCGCCGAGCAGCCGGCGGCGCACCGCCTCGGTGGAGACGACGGTGGCCAACAGCCAGAAGTAGGCGATCGAGGGCAGCCAGAGGGCCAGCACGAGCAGCGCGGCCTCGCCGAGGGAGGGATCCGGCGGCAGCAGCGGGCCGACGATCGCGGCGAGGAAGAGCACGATCTTCGGGTTCGACAGGTTGGTCGCCAGCCCGGTGCGCCAGGCCGACCAGGGTGTGCCCAGGGCGGCCGCGGCGGCCTCGGCGTCCGCCGGCGGCTCGCGGCGCTGGCGCGGCCCGGAGGCAGCCATGCCGCGGCCCATGAGCACCAGGAAGACGCCGCCGACGAGCTCGATGACGCCGACGGCGGCCGGGTAGGCGCTGAAGAGCGCGGCGGCGCCGAGGACGGTGGCCGTGATCCAGATCAGCGCACCGGTCTGCACGCCGGCGACGGCGCGGTAGGCGTGGGCGCGCGAGCGGGTGGCCAGCCGCGTGGTCAGCAGGATGTCCGGACCCGGCGAGGCGACGCCGAGCAGGTTGAGCAGCATCGCCGAGGCGAACTGGGCCCAGGTCACCTCAATCGGTCCAGGAGGTCCTCGCGGCCGAACATGCGCGCGGTGTCGACGGGGCTGGGAGTGCCCGCGGTGGCCGACGCACCGGCGTCGAGGAGTGCGTCGACGACGTCGTCCTCCTTCTTGAAGATGGCGCCGGCCAGCGGCGCCTGGCCGCGGTCGTTGAGCTTGTCGACGTCCGCGCCGCGTTCCACGAGCGCGCGCACGAGTGCGACCTGGCCCGCGTAGGCGGCGAGCATGAGGAAGGTGTTGCCGTCCTGGTTGGCCAGGTCGACGGGCACGCCCTTGTCGACGTAAACCAGGAGCGTCTCGTCGCCCTCGCGGGCCATGTCGAACAGGCGGCCGGCCAGTTCCTGGACGTCTTCGGGGAGCTCGGGGTTGGTCATGGCAGACACTTTAACCGGCCAGCCGGGCGACGCGGCGCACGGCGTTCTCCACGGCGTACTCGGCCTGGCCGCCCTGACCCTTGACCTCCGCGTCGAGCTCGGCCATGAGGATCACGGCGCGCGAGACGGCCTTTCCGGACCAGCGGCGGGCCACGGGCAGCGTCTTCTTGATCACGAAGGGGTGGGCGCCGAGCTCGCGGGCCAGGGCGGTCTCGTCGGCCCGGCCCCGCGTGGAGTACAGGCGGGCGATCATGCCGACCTTGTTGCTCAGCGCCGAGGCGATGGTCACGGGGTTCTCGCCGAGCTGGAGGGCGCGGCGCACGGCCGCCACGGCGCGGGAGGTCTGGCCGGAGACGGCCCAGTCGGCGATGTCGAAGTTGGAGACCTCGGCGACCCCGGCGTAGTAGGCGCGCACCACGGCGGTGGTCACGGGCCCGTCGGCGTCCTCGACGAGCTGCTCGACGGCGATGGCCAGCTCGCGCGGGTCGGAGCCCACACCCTCGAGGACGGCGCGCACGACGTCGGGGGCGACCTGGGCGTCGTGCTCGCGGAACTCGCGGTTAACCCAGCTGTGCAGATCGCGCTGCTTGATCTCGTCGGCGGGCCAGACGTGGGCGATCTTGGCGAGCTTCTGGGCCATCTTCTTCGTGCGGCCCTTGCCGGTGTGCTCGACGACGAGGTAGATGCCGGGGCCGGGGTCGACGGCGGCCTTCAGGATCTGCTCGGCGGCCTCGTCGCCGGCCCTGTCGGCGTCGTGGAGGACCACGATGCGGTCGTCACCGAAGAGCGACGGGGAGAGCACCCCGAGCAGCTCGGCGGCGGTGACGTCCCCGGCGCGCATGTCGGTGACCGTGATCCCCTCGCGCCCGCCGCGGATCTGCCCGATGATCGCCTCCCGCGCGCGTTCGGCCAGGAACGTCTCCGGTCCCAGGATCAGGTGCACCTGCTCGTCCATGGCCACCATCGTGCCACACCCCCTCCGCGGCGCCGGGTCAGGAGTACGAAGACGACCCACCCGTAGCAGACGACCACCCACAGGGGGCCTGCGGCAACGGTGGCCAGGGGCAGCTCGGCCAGCGCCACGGCGACGCGGTGGATCCACCAGGTGCACGGCTCGAGCAGGACAAGCGGGACGGCCTCGAGGCCGCCGGGCAGGACGGCGAGCCCGGCGGCGATAAGCCCGAGGACGGTCACCGGGGCCACGGCGGGGGCGACGAGCACGTTGGCGACCACGGAGACCAGCGAGACGCGCCCGGCCATCCCGGCGATCAGCGGCATGGTCACCACGTCGGCGGCCAGCGCCACGCACGCCGCGCGGGTCAGGGCGTCGGGCAGCCAGGGGCGGGCCAGCGCGCGGTAGAGGGCGGGGAAGACGGCGACGATGCCGGCGGTGGCGGCCACCGAGAGCGCGAAGCCCCACTGCGCGGCCAGCCCCGGGTCGACGAGCAGCAGGACGAGGACGGCCAGGCAGAGCCCGTGGGCGGGCTCCAGGCGCGCGGAGCCGATGACGGCGAGGAGGCCGACCGAGCCGGTGACCGCGGCACGCAGGACGGACGGTTCGGTGCCGACGAGGGCCACGAAGACGACGAGCGCGGCCAAGGCGGCGCCGACCTGCACACGCGGGCCCAGGCCGACAAGGCGCACGACGAGGAAGGCCGCGGCGGTGACGACGGTGACGTTGGCCCCGGAGACGGCGGTCAGGTGGGTCAGGCCGGTGTCGATGTAAGCCTGCTCCTCGGCCGGGGTCATCAGCGAGGTGTCGCCTAAGACCATGCCGGGCACCAGCCCGCGGGAGGACTCGCCCACGTGGGCATCGGAGGCGGCGCGCAGCGCCGCGCGGACCCCGGCGACCCAGCCGGCGTGGCCGGTGGGCTCGCCGGTCTCGAGGGAGCCTGCGGTGCCGGTGTAGCCGGCCAGGCCGGGCGACTCGTCGGCCCGCCAGCGCACGTCCGCGGTGACCGGGGTGCCGGCGGGCAGGTGGGAAAGCTCCTCGTCGCGCAGGAAGACCGGTAGCGGGGCGGGGCGGTCGGGCACCCGGATGCGCAGCAGCCAGAGCCCGGCGTCAATCTGGCGGGCCGGGGCGGCCAGCGTGCCGGTGACCTCGGCGGGCGGGCGCACCGCGGCGCGCGCGGCGCTCACGGCGGTGACCACGGTCTGCGCGGCACCGGCGGCGGCCACGAGTATCGCCTGGCCCGGCGCGCGCAGGTACCAGGCGGCACCGGCGGTCAGGGCGGTGATGAGGAGGGCGGGCCACCAGGTGGCCGTGAGGATGGCGAGGGCGACCGCCCAGGCCAGGAGGGCCGCCGGGGCCAGGCGCAGCTCGCTCACAGCGTGACCTGGTCGCGCAGCGCCTCGAGCTTGGCCGGGCCGATGCCGCGGACCTCGGTGAGCTGGTCGATGGAGGTGAACCCGCCGATGGACTCGCGGTGCTCGACGATGGCGGCGGCGGTGACCTCGCCGACGCCCTGGAGGGTGGTCAGCTCGGCGGCGTCCGCGGAGTTGAGCGAGACGGCACCTCCGCCGCCCGAGCCGCCACCCGACCCACCGGAGGGACCGGGCGCCGGCGCCGGCTCCGGGACCGGCTCGCCCGGGGCGGGGACGACGAGCTGCTCGCCGTCGGTCAGGCGCTGGGCGAGGTTGACCGCCCGGGGATCCACGCCCTCGAGCGCGCCGGCGGCCTCGAGCGCGTCGGCGGCACGTGCCCCGGGCGGCAGGGTGACGAGACCCGGGCGGGGCACGTGGCCGACCACGGAGACCACCAGTTCGCCGCTGCTCCCGGCTTCGCCGGGGGCAGCCGTGGCGGAGAGGGGTGGGACGGGCACACCGGAGGCGGGCGCGGCGTCGGAAATCTCTTTCTCGGGGCCGGAGGAGACGATCAACCAGACGACGACGGCTACGGCGAGGACGGCGGCGACGAGCGCGCCCTGGCGGGCGGTGACGCGTAGGCGCGGGGCCGGGTAGGCGACGCGCATCAGGTCTTCCTCGCCGGTGGGCCGGGCCAGCTCGCCGAGGCGGTCTGCGACGGACTTCATGGCCGTGACGCTAGGCGGCCGGACGGTCCCGCGGCGTGCGGGCGGAGCGCGGCTGTGGATGGTGCGGGTCCATCCACAAGCTCACAGGCCGAGGTCGAGATCCTTCAGGTGGTTGGAGTAGACGACGCTGACGCCCAGCGAGCCGGGGCCGGCGTGGACGGCGAGGACGTCGCTGAGCTCGACCATCATCACCGTGGAACCCTCGGGGAGGACCTCCTCGAGCATCTCGGAGAGGCGACGGCCGGACTCGCGGGCCTCGTTCTCCTGGATGGCGACGAAGACGGGCTCGCCCTCGGCGCCCTCGAGGATGAGCTCGACGAGCCTGCTGAAGGCCTTGGTCTGGGTGCGCGTCTTGGCTGCCAGCTCGATCTTGCCGTCCTCGATGCGCATGATCGGCTTGCTGGCCAGCGCCGTGGAGAGCACCGCCGTGGCCGTCGAGATGCGGCCCGAACGGCGCAGCTCGTCGAGGCGGTGCAGGTAGACCCACGTCGCCGAACGGTCGAGGATGTCGACGGCCAGCGCGTAGCACTCGTCGAGGCCCGCGCCGTCCTGGGCGAGGCGGGCGGCGGCCATCGCCGCGGCGCCGACGGCCATGCCGACCGCGCCGGTGTCGACCACGCGCACCGCGTCGTCGAAGATGGCCGCGGCGGCCACCGCCGAGGACCACGTGGAGCTGAGCTCCTTGGACAGGTGCAGAGCCACCACGCCGTCGTCGCCGCCGCGCTCGAGCTGGCGGGCGTAGGCCGCGCACAGCTCCAGCGAGGACAGGCCCGCGGTGGAGGCGCCCTCGTCGGTGCTCATCACGTGCAGGTCGATGACGGTGATGCCGAGCTCCTCGGCCACGCCCGGGGGCAGTCCGGCCGAGGAGTCGGTGACGATGCGCACGCTCACCGGGCGCTCCCCTCCCCCATGTCGACGTTGCCCTCGACCGCGCCGGTGGAACCGAGGTTCCAGCCGTCGAGGTACCACTGGGCGTCCCCGACGGTCTCCGGGGTGAATGCGGCGCCGGCGGCGGGTTCCTCCGGGCGGTAGCGCGGGCGGGCGGTCAGCTGCACCCAGCAGCCGTTGCCCAGGCCCGAAAGCAGCGGGTACTGGTCCACCGCGAAGCCGAGCAGGTCCGAGGTCAGCGCGGAGATCGCCCCGCCGTGCGCGACGACGAGCAGCGCGGAATCCTCCCACTCCGGCCAGGCGGCCATCTCCTCGTCGATGACGGGGCGGGCGCGGCGGGCGACGTCCAGGCGCGACTCGCCGCCGGGCGGGGCCCAGGAGGCGTCGTGGCGCCAGTGGGCGCGCGCGCCGGGCAGCTCGGCGTCGACCTCGGCGCCGGTGCGGCCCTGCCACTCGCCCAGGTGGGTCTCGCGCAGGCGGGCGTCGCGGCGCACCTCGAGGCCGAGCACCTCGCCGATCGCCTCGGCCGTGGTGGCCGCGCGCTCCAGGTCGGAGGAGAGGATCCGCCTGATGCCCGCGCCGCGTAGCAGCTCGGCGGCCCGGCGCGCCTGCCCGCGGCCGGTCTCGGAGAGCTCGGTGTCGATATGGCCCTGCATCCGCCGGGTCGCGTTGTAGGTGGTCTGCCCGTGGCGGACCATGATCAGTCGCCTGCCCATGGAAGGCTTCCGGCTAGAAGCCCACGCCGGGGGCCTCGGCGGCCAGCGGCAGGTCCTCGACGGACTCGGCGTCCTTCGGGTCGACCTCGTCGGCCCAGCGGCCGGGGCGCTCGGGCGGCTCGAGGCCCTCGACCTCGATGAGCGGGCAGTCGCGGTAGAGGCGGTCCAGGCCGTAGAACTCGCGCTCCGCGGTGCGCTGGACGTGCACGACGACTCCGCCGTAGTCGAGGAGGACCCAGAGGTACTCGCGGTTTCCCTCGCGGCGCAGCGGCTCGGCGCCGGCCTCGGACATCGCGTCCTCGACGGCCTCGACGATCGCGCGCACCTGGGGCTCATTGCCGGCGGAGGCGATCACGAAGGCGTCGCTGATGGCCAGGACGTCGGAGACGTCGATGACGGCGGTGTTCTCGGCCTGCTTGTCGTCGGCGGCCAGTGCCGCCACGGACGCGAGCCGACGGGATTCCTCGGAGACAGTCACTCAGTTCCTCTTGTCTAGGGATAGGGTTGTTCACCCCGATCTTTGCACGTCGTCACTGGCGCCGCGAATGCGGGCTGGTCAGACGGTCCTCGCCGGCGGTCGAATAGAGCCGGCGCTTGGCGATGTACTGCACCACCCCGTCGGGCACCAGGTACCAGACCGGGGCACCCGCGGCGGCGCGCTCGCGGCAGTCGGTCGAGGAGATCGCCAGGGCCGGCACGTCGACCAGGGAGACGTGCTCGCGGTGCACCTCGGGCACGACGGCCTCGTCGAGCTCGTAGCCGGGGCGGGTGACTCCGATGAAGTGGGCGAGGTCGAGCATGGACTCCCAGTCGTGCCAGGTGACGATCGAGCGCATGGCGTCCGCGCCGGTGATGAAGAACAGCTCGGCGTCCGGGAACTGAGCGCGCAGGTCCGTCAGGGTGTCCACGGTGTAGGTGGGCCCGCCGCGGTCGATGTCGACGCGGCTGACGGAGAACCGCGGGTTCGAGGCGGTGGCGATGACCGTCATCAGGTAGCGGTCCTCGGCGTCGGAGACCTGACGGTCCGCCTTCTGCCACGGATTGCCCGTGGGCACGAAGATGACCTTGTCCAGCGCGAAGCGGTGGGCGACCTCGCTGGCGGCGACGAGGTGGCCGTGGTGGATCGGGTCGAAGGTGCCGCCCATGATGCCGACACGCTGGCGCGCTGCGCCGTTCGGGCTAGTCATGGAACGGAACTATACGTTTCCGTCGACCATGCGTGCCAGGGCGTCGGCGACCTCCGCCTCGCGCGGGGCGTGCTCCGGGCGGCCGGTGAAGTAGGTGTCGTGCGGGCCGCCGCCGTCGCCCAGGGCGAGCGCGGCGGCCTCCGCGGAGAAGTCGCAGCTGAAGTCCTTGGGCAGGCAGTACTCCACGCGCTCGACCTCGCCGGCGGGCACGCGCGGGGTGCCCATGAGCTCCGGCAGCCCGCGCAGGGCTCCGCGGGGCGCGTGCGGGTCGCCGAGGTAGATCACCCCGCGCAACCGGCCCTGCGCGTGCAGGCGGGCCTCCAGGCCGGTGAGCACCGTCGCGCCCTGCGAGTAGCCGAGCAGCACGTAGTCGGGCCGGCAGCCGGTCTCGGCCTCGCGGCGCTCGAGGTGGCCGGGCAGCGCCTCGATCGTCGCGCGCGGGTCGGTGGCGTGGACCTGGCCGAGCTCCGGGATCACCTCGAGGGCGCGCCGTGCCGTGTCTGCGGGGCTGAGCTGCTCGCCCTCCTCGGCCAGCTGCGGCAGGCCCAGGGTGGCCGGGTAGACCTCGCGGTCGAGCGCAATGAGCTCGGCACGCGAGGAGAGTCCCGGGTGGCGGGCTTCGGCGAGGTCGAGCAGCCCGCGCAGGGTCTCCCCCTCGTCGCCGAAGTCGGGGTCGGTCTGGTCCGTGCCGCGGGCGGCGACGACCGCGACGTCGCGGCAGGTCTCGGGCGCGGGCGCAGCAGGCGTGGGCGCGGCGGCGTCGGCCACGGGAGCGACGGTCCCGGCGAGGACCAGCGCGCTGGCGGCGGCGAGGGCAGCTCTTCTGGCGGTGGCGGCGAGGTTCATCAGATCAGGGCCGGGTCTGGCCGTCCCCCTCGAGGATCCACTTGGTGCTGGTCAGCTCCGGCAGGGCCATGGGGCCGCGGGCGTGCAGCTTCTGGGTGGAGATGCCGATCTCGGCGCCCATGTCGTACTGCTCGCCGTCGGTGAAGGCCGTCGAGGCGTTGACCATGACGGCCGCGGCGTCGACCTCAGCGGTGAAGCGCTCGCAGACCCGGCGCGACTCGGCGCAGACGGCCTCGGTGTGCCCCGTGGTCCAGCGCGCGATGTGCGCGATGGCCCCGTCCACGCCGTCGACGACGGCGCAGGCGATGTCCATCGACAGGTACTCCTCGCCCCAGTCGTGCTCGTCGGCGGCGACGAGGTCGCGGGCGCCGAAGGCGGCGAGCTGGTCGACGTCGCCGTGCACGGTGACCCCCGCCTCCTGGAGGGCGCGCACCACGGCGAGCTGCGCGGCGTCATCAAGCGAGGAGTCGAGCAGGACGGTCTCGGTGGCGTTGCACACCGACGGCCGGCGCGTCTTGCCGTTGAGCACGATGGCGATGGCCTGCTCGAGGTCGGCGGAGGCGTCGACGTAGACGTGGCAGTTGCCGGTGCCGGTCTCGATGGCGGGCACCGTGGCACCCAGCACGACGGTCTCGATGAGCTTCGCGCCGCCGCGCGGGATGACGACGTCGACGAGCCCGCGGGCGGTGACCAGGTCGCGCACGGAGCCGTGGGACTCGCACGGCAGCAGGTGGACGGCCTCGCGGGGCAGGCCGGAGGCCTCGAGGGCGTCGCGCAGCACGGCGACCAGGGCCTCGTTGGAGCGCCGGGCCGAGCGCGAGCCGCGCAGGAGCGCGACGTTGCCGGCCTTGAGGGCGAGCCCGAAGGCGTCGACGGTGACGTTGGGGCGGGCCTCGTAGACCATGCCCATCACGCCAAGGGGCACGCGCACGCGGCGCATGCGGATGCCGTTGCCCATCACGTGCCCGCCGAGGACCTCGCCGACGGGATCGGTGAGCGCGGCGACCTGGCGGAGGCCGACGGCCATGCCGGAGACCCGGGCGGCGTCGAGGCTGAGGCGGTCGATCAGCGACTCGTTCATCCCGGCGGCACGGCCGGCCTCGACGTCGGCGGCGTTGGCGGCGAGGACCTCGTCGGTGCGCACCTCGAGGGCGTCGGCGGCGGCGTGCAGCGCGGCGTTCTTCTCGTCGCTGCTCAGCCGGGCGATCGCGGGGGCGACGGCGCGCGCGGCGCGGGCGGCGGCGAGCACCTCCTCGCGTTCGCGGCGGCGCTCGGGGGTCTCGTCGTGGGTCTGGTCGGCGGTCATGGCCCACGAGTGTAGTGCGGCGCGGCGCCGGGCGGGCTCAGTACTGGGCGGCGACGTCGACCTCGGTGGGCATGCGCTCGCCGGCCTCGAAGGCGGCGATGTTCTCCAGGGTGCGCGGGCCGGTGACCCGGTGCATGTTGGGCAGCGTGTTCGCGGTGTGCGGGGTGATCAGCACGTTGTCCATCGCCCACAGCGGATGGTCCTCGGGCAGCGGCTCCGGGTCGGTGACGTCCAGGCCCGCCCCACCCAGGTGACCGGAGGCGAGCGCGGCGACCAGGGCGTCGGTGTCGACGGTGCCGCCGCGGCCGGTGTTGACCACGATGCAGCCGGCCTTGAGGGCGGCCAGCAGGTCGGCGTCGACGACGCCGCGGGTGGCGTCCGTGAGCGGCAGCAGGTTGACCAGCACGTCGGTGCGGCCCCACACGGCGTCGCCGGCCTCAGAGAGCGCCACCGTCTCGTGGGCGTCGGGGACCTCGCGCCCGGAGGTGTTGACGGCGATGACGTGGGTGTGGAACGGCTCGAGCATCTCGATGAGGCGCTCGCCGATGCCGCCGGCGCCGAGGACGGTCACGGTCATCTCGTGGAAGAGGAAGCGGGAGCGGGCCTGGATGCGCGGCACGACGTCGAAGGAGCCGGCCTGGGTGGCCAGCTTGTGCTCGTGCAGCACGCCGAGGAGCAGGCCGAGGGTCGACTCGGCCACGCTGTCGGCGTACCAGCCGGCCGCGTTGGCCCAGCGCACCTTCGGGTCGAGCTGGCCGTTTCTCACCAGCGCGTCGAGGCCGGCGAAGGCGGTCTGGACGAACCTGATGTTGGCGGGCAGCTCCGGGAAGGCGTCCCAGTAGCCGGTGTAGAGCAGGAAGTCCGCCTGGTCGAGGTCCTCTACGCGCTCGTGACCGGCGGCGGCGAGGTCCGCCTCGGTCTCCTCCCAGGGCTCGGGCAGCATGACGTATTTCATGGCTCTCAGTATCCCGCCTCGACGTCGACCTCGGTAGGCATGGTCTCCCCGGCGGCGAAGGCGGCGGCGTTGGCCACGATCTGCGGGCCGATCAGGTGGCGCGCCACCCGGTCGGTGGCGGCGATGTGCGGGGAGATGGTGCAGTTGGGCAGCGCCCACAGCGGGTGGCCGTCCGGCAGCGGCTCCGGGTCGGTGACGTCGAGCCCGGCGCCGGCGATCTCGCCGTCGCGCAGGGCCGCGGCCAGGGCGTCGGTGTCCACGAGCGGGCCGCGGCCGACGTTGACCAGCACCGCGGAGTCCTTCATGCAGCGCAGCACGGCGGCGTCGACGAGGCCGCGGGTCGACCCGGTCAGGGGCGCGGAGAGCACGACGGCGTCGGCGCGCGACCAGAACTCTCCGTCGGTGTAGGCCTCGGCGGCCGCCAGCGTCTCGTCGGCGCCGGGCACCTCGCGCCCGGAGTTGTTGACGGCGATGATGCGGCAGCCGAAGGGCTCGAGTAGCTCCATCAGCGCCCGGGCGATGCCGCCGGCGCCGACGAGGGCGACGGTGGGCCCGCGGAAGAGCCAGCCCTGGGCGGCGTCGAGGTCCCAGCGCGCGTCGAAGGAGGCCGCGAGTGCGGCGGCCTTGTGCTGGTGCAGCTGGGAGAGCAGCAGCGCCAGGGCGGTCTCGGCGACGGGGCGGGCGTAGACGCCGCCGGCGTTGGCCCAGCGCACCGAGCCGTCGATCACACCGGCGCCGATGAGGTGCTCCACGCCGGCGAAGACGTACTGGACGAAGCCGACCGACTCGGGCAGGCGCGGGAAGCCGTTTGCGCCGCCGGACCAGACGAGGAACTCGGCCTCGTCGAGGTCGCGGGCGTATTCGTGGCCGGCCGCCTCGAGTTCGGCGACGGGTTCGGGCCAGACGGCGGGCAGCATGGTGAACTTCATGCCGCCCAGACTAACTAGAGCCGGGAGGCGAAGTTGGACAGGTAGTCGGCGTGCACGACGGGCCGGCGGCGGGCGGGCGGCAGCTCGCCGCCGTGCAGGCCGAGCATGCCGCGCAGCACGGGGGCGTCGTAGTTGACCTCGCCGCGGCCGACGACCTGGCCGTCGGGGCCGAGGATGTCGACGATGTCGCCGCGGGAGAACTCGCCCTCGGCGGCCGTGATGCCCACCGGCAAGAGCGAGGTGCCGCCGGCGGTGACGGCGTCGACGGCGCCGCGATCGAGCACGAGGGTGCCCTCGGCGTCGGCCGCGTAGAGGGCCCAGAACTTCCAGGCGGACAGCGCGCGCTCGGGGCGCGGGTGGAAGACGGTACCCACGCCCGCGGCGCCCAGGGCGTCCGCGATGTTTCCCGCCGAGGTCAGCAGCACCGGCACGCCGCCGCGGGTGGCCAGGCGCGCGGCGGAGACCTTGGAGGCCATCCCGCCGGTGCCCACCGCTCCCCCGGCGCCGGCGACGACGCCGTTGAGGTCGTGGCCGGTGCGCACCTCGGGCACGAAGCGCGCGCCCGGGTCGGCGGGGTTGCGGTCGTAGAGGCCGTCGACGTCGCTGAGCAGGATCAGCGCGTCGGCCTTGGTGAGATTGGCGACGATCGCGGCCAGCCGGTCGTTGTCGCCGAAGCGGAACTCGCTGGTGGCCACCGTGTCATTTTCATTGATGACGGGCACCGTGCCGAGCCGGCGCAGCCGGCCCAGCGTGCGCTGGGCGTTGCGGGCGCGGTCGCGCCGCCCCGCGTCGCCGGAGGTGAGCAGCACCTGCGCGGCGGTGCCCCCGTAGCGGGCGAAGCTGGCGGACCAGGCATTGACCAGGTGGACCTGGCCGACGGCGGCGACGGCCTGCTTGGTCGCCAGGTCGGCCGGCCGGGTGTCGAGGCCCAGCGGGCCCATGCCGGCGGCCACGGCACCCGAGGAGACGACGGTGACGTCGCCGCCGCGGGCCATGCGGTCGTGCAGGGCGTCGACGAAGCGGTCGATGCGGGCGGTGTCGACCAGGTGGTCGGGCCCGGTGAGCGAGGAGGAGCCGAACTTGACCACCACGTGGCGCGCCGCGGCGATGCGGGCGCGCACATCCGACGTTTCACTCATGGGTGAACATGCTAGTTAGCCCTGCCAGCGCTCGCGGTCGGCGGTCTCGTTCTCGTCGTACTGGTACTCGTCGATCAGGCCGCGGCGGGCCTGGGAGGCGCGCTTGCGCTCGGCGGCCGAGCGGCGCGTGGTGCGGCTCAGGCGGGCGTCGGTGCCGCGCGCGGAGTCCGTCGGGTCCACCCCGGCGCCGGTCAGCGGCTCCCAGTCGAAGCTGATGCCGCCGATGGTCACCGTCGCGCCCTCGACGGCGCCGGCCTCGCGCAGCGCGTCCTCCACGCCGGCGCGCGCCAGACGGTCGGCCAGGTAGCCGACGGCCTCGTCGTTCTCGAAGTCGGTCTGCATGATCCAGCGCTCCGGGCGGTCGCCGAGCACGAGGAAGGCACCCGGCTCCTCCGGGTCGGGCACGACCTCGTACTCGCCGCGGCCCTTCTTGTCGACGGCGCGCGGGCGCAGCACCTGCGCCTCCACGTGCGGGCGCGCGCTCTCGCGCGCCGCGCGCTCGGCGCGGGCGGCGTCGACAATTTCCAGCAGCTTGTACTTCAGCGGCTCCAGGCCGCGGTGCGCCACGGCCGAGATGATGAAGACGGGCCAGCCGAAGCGCTCCTGAAGCTCCGGCAGGACGAACTCGGCGAGCTCCTCGGCCTCGGGGGCGTCGGCCTTGTTGAGTACGATCACGCGCGGGCGCTCGGCCAGGTCGCCCAGGCCGGAGTCGGCGGCCAGCGCCGAGTGGTAGTTGGCCAGCTCGTTCTCGAGGGCCTCGATGTCGCTGACCGGGTCGCGGCCGGGCTCGAGGGTGGCGGTGTCGACGACGTGGACGAGCACGGCGGTGCGCTCGATGTGGCGCAGGAAGTCCAGGCCGAGGCCCTTGCCCTCGCTCGCACCCGGGATCAGGCCGGGCACGTCGGCGACGGTGAAGGTGTCGTGGTCGACGTTGACCACGCCGAGGTTCGGCTGCAGCGTGGTGAAGGGGTAGTCGCCGATCTTGGGCCGGGCCGCGGAGAGCACGGAGATCAGCGAGGACTTGCCCGAGGAGGGGAAGCCGATCAGGCCGACGTCGGCGACGGACTTCAGCTCCAGGACGAGGTCGCGCTGCTCGCCGGGCTCGCCCTTGAGCGCGAAGCCGGGGGCCTTGCGCTTGGCGGAGGCCAGCGCCGCGTTGCCCAGGCCGCCGTAGCCGCCCTCGGCGGCCATGAAGCGGGTGCCCGGCTCGGTCAGGTCCGCCAGCTGCTCGCCGTCCTCGGTGGTCACGACGGTGCCCACCGGCACCAGGAGGACGAGGTCCTCGCCGCGGGCACCGTTGCGGTGGTCGCCAGCGCCGTTGGCGCCGCGCTCGGCCTTGATGTGCGGGCGGAAGTGGAAGTCGAGCAGCGTGTGCACGCGCTCGGAGACCTCCAGCAGGATGTCGCCGCCGTGGCCGCCGTTGCCGCCGTCGGGGCCGCCGAGCGGCTTGAACTTCTCGCGGTGGGTCGACGCCGCCCCGTGGCCGCCGTCGCCGGCGGTCAGGTGCAGCACGACGCGGTCGACGAAACGGGCCATGGTGGGACTCTCCTGGTTCTCTCGGGCGACTCGCCTGCAGGTGACGCACGCGAGCCTACAGAAGAGCGCGGGCCCGCCCGGTGAAGGCGGACCCGCGCTCTGCGGTGTAGGTGGACCGGGTGTTACGCGGTCGCGGCCTCAGTGGCCTCGGCCTCCGGGGCGGCCTCGAGGGACACCTCGTCGACGTTGACCACGCGACGGTTGCGCTTGGTGGAGAAGCGCACCTCGCCGGCCTTCAGGGCGAAGAGCGTGTCGTCGCCGCCGCGGCCGACGTTCTCACCGGGGTGGAACTTGGTGCCGCGCTGGCGGACGAGGATCTCGCCGGTGTTGACGAGCTGGCCGCCGAAACGCTTGACGCCGAGGCGCTTGGCGTTGGAGTCACGGCCGTTGCTGGAGCTGGAAGCACCCTTCTTGTGTGCCATGTGGAATTCCCTCCTTCGCGGGAAAGTTTGCGCGCTCTGGGCGTCTTACTTGATGGAGTTGATCTTGAGGACGGTCAGCTTCTGGCGGTGACCGACGCGGCGCTTGTAACCGGTCTTGTTCTTGTACTTCATGGTCTTGACCTTCGGGCCCTTGGTCTGCTCGACGATCTCGGCGTCAACGCTGACACCCTCGAGCTCGGAGGCCTTGGCCTTGACGTCGGCGCCGTCGACGAGCAGAACCGGGGAGAGAGCCACGGCCGCGCCCGGCTCACCCTCGATCTTCTCGACCTTGACGAGGTCACCTTCAGCGACCTTGTACTGCTTGCCGCCGGTCTTGACGATCGCGTACATAGGCGGGCTACCCCTTTAAAAATCTCGAATCTCGGTTCAGGATCCCGTCGACGGGCCTGACTGGTACATGATGTGGTTCTGGTGCGCCGGACCCTCCCGTGCGAAGGGCGCGGAAAACCCGCGCGGGGCCGAAAAGCCCGTCCGGAGCAGCGACTGTCAAAGGCTACCCCAGGCACACGCGAAAAGACAAACCACGTTCCGCCCGGGATACGCCCCGGCTAGCCGCGTCGACGCGTCGCGCGCCGGCGCCCGCGGCGCCGTCCGTGCTGCGCGCCGGAGTCCCGGCGGGCCTCCCCGCGGGCCGGTTCGGCCTTCCGCTTCGGCTCGGTCTTGTGCTCCGGCTCGCGCCCGGTGCGGCGCGTGGTGCGGCGCACGGCCCGGCGACTGCGGCGGCCACGACGCCCGCGGACGACCGTCGTCTCCGTGGACTTCGCGGTCTCCGCGGCGGAGTCCCCGGCGTCGGAGTCGGCATCCGAGTCGCGCCCGGCGTCGTACTCGGGCTCGCGGTGCTCCGGCTCGGTCTTCTTCTCGAAGTCCTCCCGGCGCGGCCGGTGGTCCGAACGCGAGTTGCCGCGGGTGCGGCGCTTGCGGCGCGGGGACTTCTCGAACTCCTCGAGGGCGGATTCGTAGTCCGCGCCCGAGGGCTCGTCCGGGTCCTCGGCGTCGGCCTGGCTCAGGGCGTGGTCGACGATGCGGGTGATCTCCTCGACGCCCGCGTCACCGCGCTCCTCGTTCCGGTCCTCGCCGGAACGCTCGCGGCCCCGGCCCCGGCCCCGACCGCGCCCACGGCGGCCGCGCCGGCCGCGACGGGCCCGCGAACCGCGGCCCTCGCGCTCCTCGTGCGAATCCCGCGAGTCCTCCTCGGGGGCCTCGTCGCCGCCGGCCACGACGCTGGCGGCCAGCTTCTCGAGCTCCTCGTCGGAGGCACGCCCCGCGCCGCGCCCACGGCGCCGGCGCGACGGTCGTCCCTCGTGCGCGGCGTCGTCAATCTCCTTGGAGTCCTTCTCCTTGGAGTCCTTACGGTGCGAGTCGCCGGAGCCCTGGCCCTTGTCGCGGTCGTGGCGGCGGCGACGGTCGCGCTCCTCGTGGCGGCGCGCCTTCTCGTCCTCCTCGACCGGGTCCTCGTGCAGGATGATGCCGCGGCCGTCGCAGCACTCGCAGCGCGTGGAGAAGGTCTCCAGCAGGCCGGTGCCCAGGCGCTTGCGGGTCAGCTGGACCAGGCCCAGCGAGGTGACCTCGGAGACCTGGTGGCGCGTGCGGTCGCGGCCGAGCGCCTCGGTCAGGCGGCGCAGCACCAGGTCGCGGTTCTCCGGCAGCACCATGTCGATGAAGTCGACGACGATCATGCCGCCGATGTCGCGCAGGCGCAGCTGGCGGACGATCTCCTCGGCGGCCTCGAGGTTGTTGCGGGTGACCGTCTCCTCGAGGTTGCCGCCGGAGCCGGTGAAGCGGCCGGTGTTGACGTCGATGACGGTCATCGCCTCGGTGCGGTCGATGACCAGCGAGCCGCCGGAGGGCAGGAAGACCACGCGGCCGAGCGCCTTCTGCAGCTGCTCGTCGATGCGGTGCACCTCGAAGGCGTCGCGGTTGCCGTGCTCGCGGCGGTCGAAGCGCTCGAGGCGGTCCTCGAGGTCCGGGGCCACCGAGTGCACGTAGTTCTGCACGGTGTTCCAGGAGCGCTCGCCGTCGACGATCAGACGGGTGAAGTCCTCGTTGAAGAGGTCGCGGACCACCTTGACCAGCATGTCCGGCTCCTCGTAGAGGGTCACCGGGCGTGAGCCCTTCGAATTCTTCTCCCGCTTGGCGGCCTCCTGGATGTCCTCCCACTGACGGTGCAGGCGGCGCACGTCGGCGGCGATGGCCTCCTCGGGCACGTTCTCCGCGGCGGTGCGGATGATCGCGCCGCCGTGCTCGGGCATGACGTGGCGCAGAATCTGCTTGAGGCGCTTGCGCTCGGGCACGGGCAGCTTGCGGGAGATGCCCGCGCTGCGCCCGCCCGGCACGTAGACCAGGAAGCGGCCGGCCAGCGAGATCTGGGTGGTCAGGCGCGCGCCCTTGTGGCCGACCGGGTCCTTGGTGACCTGGACGACGATCTGGTCGCCGGACTTCAGCGCCTGCTCGATGCGGCGCGAACGCCCGCCGAGGCCCGCGGAGCGCCAGTCGACCTCGCTGGCGTAGAGCACGCCGTTGCGGCCCTGTCCGATGTCGATGAAGGCGGCCTCCATGCTCGGCAGCACGTTCTGCACACGGCCCAGGTAGAGGTTGCCGATGATCGTCGACTGCGTCTCCGAGGTCACGAAGTGCTCGACGAGCATCTCGTCCTCGAGCACGCCGACCTGCACCACGGTGCCCGGGTGGTCGCTGCGGGTGCGCTCGCGCACGACCATCTCGCGCTTGACGGACTCGCGCCGGGCCAGGAACTCCTCCTCGGTGAGCACGTGGCGGCGCTGGCGGGCCTCCTCGCGGCGCTCGCTGCGGCGGCGGCGCTTCGCCTCCAGCCGGGTGGATCCCTTCAGCGCCACCGGCTCGTCGGGCAGCTCGCCCTCGGACTCGTCGAGCGCGTGCTCGACGGCGCTCTCCGCGTGCGGGGCGTGGGCGTCCGCGTCCGTGACGGCGTCGTCGTGGCCGTCGTCGCTTGCCGACGTCGCACGGCGCCCGCGACCGCGGCCGGTGCCGCGGCGGCCGCGGCGACGGCGCGAGGAGCGGCGGGAACGCGGGGCGTCGTCGTCCTGGCCGGCGTTGTCCTCGGTGTTGTCCTCGGAGTCCGAGTCGGGGTCGTTGTCGGCGGAGTTGTTGTCCGAGTCGTCGGAGATGTCCGCCTCCTCGCCCGGGGAGAGGAAGACCGGCGAGTCCGCGTCGCGGGCGGTGGCCTTGTCCTTGAGCTCGTCGTCGACCTTGCGCTCGATCTGGTTGATCTCGTTGGCGACGTTGTTCTCCACCTGGACGCGGATGTTCGCCAGCTCGGCGTCGTCCCGGCCGTCGGTGCTCTCGGCGTCGGAGGCGGCGGAAGTGTCTGCGGCATCGGCGGCGGCCTCGGTCTTCCCGGAGTCGGCAGCCTGGTCCTCGGCCTTCTCCTCGGCGGCCTCAGGCTTGCCGGCCTTCCTGGTCCGCTTGGTCCTCCGGGTCCGCTTGGCCTTCTTGGGCTCCTCGGTCTTTTCAGCCTTTTCAGCCTTCTCGTCCTTCGCGGACTCCTCGGCTGCGGGCGCAGCGGCGGCGACCGCGTCGAGGACGCGGTCGGCCTCCTCGCGGAAGAGCGAGGACTGGGCGACCTTCTTCAGACCCAGCTCGGCCAGGGCGGCGACGAGCTCACGCGAGGAGAGCCCGATCATCTTGGCCAGGGCGTGGACGCGGGTCTTTTCCCCCAGCTGCGAGCGGTCCAGGCGCGCGGCCAGCGTCGCGTTGGCCTCCGGGACCGACACGGTCTCGGCGGCCTTCTTCGACGACTTCCTCGCGCCCTTCTTCGGGACGTCCTTCCCGGCCTTCGACTTCGAGGCCTTCTTCGTGGTCGTGCGGGTGGCCTTGCGTCGGGTCTTCTTCGCCGGCTTCTCGGCCTCCGCGGTTCCCGCGGCCTCCTCGGTGGTGGGCGCGGACTCGGCGGCGGTCGTCTCGGCGGCCTCGCCGGCGGGGCGCTTCACGGAGCGCTTGCGGGTGCGCTTGGTCGCACCGCGACGGGTGCCGGCCGACTTCTTCTCCCCGGTCTGCTCCGGGGCCTGGTTTTCCGCGGTGTCCACGGCTTCTTCAGTTTTCTTCTTCGGGCTCTTGGCCACGGGAATGTCTCCTTGTGCTCTGACGGTCGCTCGGCGCGCGGGTCCGCGGGGCCCCGCCCCGGGCGCAGACGGTCCACCTGGACCGCCGCCGCCGCTCGGGACGCGGGACCCCGGCCCGGGCGTCTCCTCTGCAGGGGAGGGCCGACCGTGGGCGGGTTGTTTATGAGTCTGTGTGGCGGGGCCGTGCCCCGCGTGCGGCGGGGCACACCCGCCTCGCCCACCATTCTGACACACGCCCCGGCGTTTGGCCGCGGGGCGCGGCCCGGTGCGCGCCGTGATCCCCGGCGCTACCCTGGCGACGATGAACAACGAGCCCGCCCACCGCACACCCGGCACTCCCCCGGCCCTGCCGCAGGCGCTCGCCCCCTCGGCTGCGGTGACCTCGATCTTCGCCGTCGGCGCCGGGGTGTCCACGGCCGCGATGCACCTCGGGGCCTCGGTGGTGGCGTTCAGCGTGCTCGCCGTGATGCTCATCGCCGTCTACCTGACCGAGCCGAAGGCCCTCGCCGACGGCGAGGGCTACGACGTCAAGACGCTGGCCCCCACCGACTTCAACGGCAAGGCGTTCCTGCTGCCCGCCGCGGTCACCCTGCTCGGCCCCGCCGTCGGCCAGCTGGTGCCCGTCGGCGCGCTCGACCTGCCGCTGTGGGTACCCGCCGCGGGCCTGGGCGTGGCCTCCGGGGCGGCCGCCGCCCTCGCGCTGCGCACCGGCTACCGCCGCAAGAGCCGGGCGGGGAAGCGCCGGCTGCAGGCCATCGTCGCCGCCAGCGACATCGCCGACGTCACCGACGCCCGCCTGCGCGCGGCCGAGGCGCACCTCGACGTGCTCGGCACCCTGGTGCGCCTCGGCGCGGTCGACGGCATCCGCGTGCGCACCTGGCTGCTCGGCCGGGCCCTCGGGATCGCCGAGGAGGACTCCGCGGAGGCGCTGGCCCCCGCCCTGCGGGCGCTGCGCGGCGAGGGGCTCGTCGCGACGTCGGACATCGACGCCGGCGACCGGCGCGCCGAGGTGTTCGTCGAGCTGACGCGCACCGGCGCGCACACGCTGCACGCGCTGCACGAGGGGCGCTGACGCGCCGACGTCGACCACCGGGGCGTCGGAAATTGTGGGCGAAAGCACACATGGACCTGTTTGCGCCCCATAGGCTCGGGGCATGGCAGACGAATCGTTCTTCGTGCGCACCGGCGCGCGCACCTTCGAGCCGACCGCGCACGCCGGTGGCGCCTGGTCCGACGAGGACCACCACTTCGCCCCGCTGGCCGGGCTGCTCGTCCACGAGATGGAGAACGCGCGGCGCGACGGCGCGCCGGACCAGCTCGCGCGGGTGAGCTTCGACATCCTCGGGCGCCTGCCGTTCACCGGCTTCGGGGTCGACGTCGAGGTTCTCCGCCCCGGGCGCACCATCGAGCTGGTGCAGGCGACGATGACCAGCGGGGGCCGGCCGGTGCTCACCGCACGGGCCTGGTACCTGGCGGCCTTCGACTCGAGCACGGGCGCCGGGGTCGAGGAGGCGGCGATCGAGCCGCCGCACGTGGGAGAGGAACGCGACATGACGGCGACCTGGCCGGGCGGGTTCATCGCCCAGATCGTCTCCCGGCAGGTCTCCACGCCGCGCCCCGGGGCCTCGACGACGTGGATCACCTCCCCGAACACGCTGGTTGCCGGGGAGAAAAGCCACGACGTCGCCGAGTTCATCGCCCGCGTCGACGCGGCCAACGGTGTCGCGCCGCGCGGTGAGCCCGGCGAGTGGGCCTTCCCGAACGTGGACCTGACCGTGCACCTCTTCCGCCGCCCGGACCCGGAGTGGACGGGGCTGGACACGACGGTCTCCTGGGCCCAGACGGGGTGGGGCTGACCAGCTCGGTGCTGCACGACGTCCACGGCCCGGTCGGCCGGGCCAACCAGTGCCTGACGGTGCGCAGGGCGTGACGGCGCAGCAGACATGACGGCGTGCAGGGCATGAAAAACGCCCCCGCGTCAGGCGGGGGCGGTTCAGGTGCGGATCAGAGGTTCGGGAACCAGATGCCGATCTCGCGCTCGGCGGACTCCGGGGAGTCCGAGCCGTGGACGACGTTCTCGGCCACGGACAGGCCGAAGTCGCCGCGGATGGTGCCCGGGGCGGCCTTGGAGACCGGGTCGGTGCCGCCGGCCAGCTGACGCCACGCCTCGATGGCGCGCTCGCCCTCGACCACGCCGGCGATCAGCGGCGCGGAGGTGATGAAGTCGACCAGCTCGCCGAAGAACGGCTTGTCCTTGTGCTCCTCGTAGTGCTTCTCGGCCGTCTCGCGGTCGGTCACGCGCAGGTCGAGGGCGGCCAGCTTGAGGCCCTTGGCCTCGATACGGGAGATGATCTCGCCGACGAGGCCGCGCTGGACGCCGTCGGGCTTGATGAGGATGAGGGTGCGTTCAGTCATGGCCGACACCCTACCGGAGCACCCCCTGACCCGCCGCACCCGGAGGCGCGCCCGGACCCGTGCGGTCCCCCGGATTGGTGGGAACCTCACAGGTGCCTCACAAGAATTCGTCGGGGCTTAACCCTGCGGTAACCCCGGCGTGATCTCCTGCTGAACATGACTCTCATTTCTTCCCCGAAGCGCCACGCGACCGCCGGCGTCACCGCCCTCGCCCTCGCCCTCGGCCTCGCCGTCGTCCCCGCCGACGCCCAGGAGCGCGCCGGCGGGATCACCCACCGCGCCGCGGACCTGATGATCACCCCCGGCCCCGACGAGACCAGCCTGAACCTGTCCTGGCGCAGCTCCGCCACGGGCACCGAGTACGTCCAGATCGCCCCGGCCGGCGAGGACCTCGAGTCCGCCGAGCAGGTCCCCGCCGAGCAGAAGCTGAACTCGCGCGTGGGCCAGTCGCGCACGGCCACCGTCACCGGCCTGAAGCCCGACACCGCCTACACCTACCGCGTCGGCAGCGAGGCCTCCGGCTGGAGCGAGCCGGCCGAATACACAACCGAGTCCTTCGACGGCGCCTGGAACTTCCTCTACGTCGGCGACCCGCAGATCGGCGCGAGCGGCGACGCCGCCGCCGACGGCGAGCAGTGGCGCACCACCGTGGACACGATGACCTCCGCGCACCCGGACGCCTCCTGGCTGCTCTCCGGCGGCGACCAGGTCAACGTGTTCAGCTTCGACGAGTACGACGAGTTCCACAGCCCGGAGCAGCTGCGCAGCCTGCCGTCCGCGACGATCATGGGCAACCACGAGGTCTTCGCCCCGCAGCTCTTCGACGAGCAGTTCAACATGCCCAACCGGGCCCCGGGCTCGGCGCGCAACTACTACTTCGAGCACAACAACGCGCTCGTCGTCGCCCTCGATTCGAACGTGACGGGCGCCCAGCAGATCCAGAACAACGTCAACTACCTGCGCGAGACCGTCACCGAGCACGGCGCCGACAAGGACTGGGTCATCGTGACCTACCACCACGCGCCGTTCAGCCAGGCCTACCACTACTTCGACTCGGACGTCACCGCCCAGCGCGAGGCCTACGCGCCGGTGCTCTCCGAGCTCGGGGTGGACCTGGTGCTCAGCGGGCACGACCACATCCACACCCGCACCCACCTGATGGAGGGTTTGGAGCCGGTCGTCCCGGAGGAGGCCGCCGGCCCTGGTGACAGGCTGCACCCCGAGGAGGGCCAGACGCTCTACCTGACCGGCAGCTCCTCGAGCGGCTCGAAGTTCTACGACCTGGCCGGCCCGACCCGCTCCGACCGCCACAAGGGCATCACCCGCGAGGAGGCCGCCGAGCAGGGCCTGCCGCACGAGTCGACCGCCTGGTGGGACCAGGACTACACCCCCGACTACACCAACATCGAGGTCGACGACGACACGCTGAAGGTGACCACCCGCAACGTCGAGGACAGCTCGCTCGTCGACGAGTTCACCCTCGACCACTCGGACGAGCCCGAGGAGCCGGGTGAGCCCGGCGACAACGGCGACGGGGGCGACGGGGGCGACCAGGGTGGCGACGACAAGCCGGGCAAGCCCGGTGAGCCGGGCGCCGACGGCTCCTCCGGTTCCTCGGGTTCCTCCGAGGGCGGCATCATCGCCGCCGGCGTGCTCGGCGGGATCACCCTGTTCGGCCTGATCGGCGCGATCGCCGCCGTGCTCGGCCACCCCGGCACCCTGGCCGACATCGACGCGCGCACCCGCGAGTTCCTCGCCCGCCTGGGCCTGGTCTAGCGCGCCCTCCGGCCGGGCAGGTGGTCAGCGCCCGCCCTGCTCGCCGGAGTAGGTGCCGTCGGAGTAGAACTCGGTGCCGTCCTCGAAGCCGATGTGCACCGTGGAGTCCAGCGGCTCGCGCGCCAGAAAACGCTGCTCGAGTTCGTCGATCTCCTCACGCTTCTCCCCCACCTTCTCCCGGACCTCCTCGAGGCTCGACCCCTCGATGTCCCAGAAGTACCTGGCGCTGTGTTTGTCCGTGAGCAGGTAGTAGAACGCCCGGTTGTAGGTCTCGTCGACGGTCTGCCCGTCGGGGCGTAGAGCCACAGCTCCCCGGAGGCCGCCAGCGCCCGGTAGTGCTCCCACTTGTCGTCGAGGTACTGCAGCTCCGCGTCGTACTCGGGCAGGTCCTGCGCGTGGAGCGTCGTGGTCGGTGCCGTGGTCTCGGTCGTGCGCTCCGGCGAGAACGTCGCCGTCGCCGAGGTCGACGTCGTCGAAGACAGCGCCGAAGACGGCGAGACCCAGATCAGCGGCGAGCTGGTGGGCGCCGTGGTCTCGGGGGCGCCGACGTTGAAGCGGCTCCAGCTGACCCAGCCGAGGACCCCGACGATCGCGAGCACCGCGACGACGCCGACCGCCAGCACGGCGATGACGCCGGCGCCGGGCCCGCCGGGCTGCCCCTCAGTGGCCGGGGCCCCGCCGTCGGGTCCGCGGAATTCGTTCTCGGCCGACATGGTCCCGCCGTCCTCTCGCCGTGGTCTCTGATGCGGGCGGCTGACGGAGGAGACTGTCGCCCGGCAAAAGAATAACTCCCGGTTGGTGACCGGGGGTACAGTTCCGCGTGCGGGACCTCGGCGCGGGTGCCGCGTCTACATGTGCTGGGTGGTCAACAGCCCCCGCCGCATGCGCTCGATGAGGTTGGAGCGCAGGTAGAGGATGTAGGCCCACACGGCGATGAACAGCAGCGCGACGATGCCCATCGACGGGTGGATGAGGAAGCCCGCCAGGGCGACGACCTGCAGCACCACGACCGCCGTCGTCGCCCAGCTGTAGCGCTGCAGGAAGGCCAGCACCAGGAAGGCCAGCGAGAGCACCGTCACCGAGACCCAGTTGACGGTGGTCCAGTAGGCGCCCCCGTCGACGCGCAGGATGACGGTGAGCACCAGCGCGAAGCTGATCGCCTCCATGACCAGGGTGCCGGCCATCACGCCGCGCAGGCCCTTGAGCGGGTCCTTCTCCGGGGCGTGTCCGGGCCCCAGCGGGCCGTACTCGACCCCGGCGGTCTCGTTCGCGGGCCTGTCGCTCACGCGGGTTCCTTTCCGAAGAGGGTGCGGGCCTCACCGGCGGTGACCACCGAGCCGGTGACGATGACGCCGGAGCCGGACTGCATGTCGGCGTCCTCGGCCAGTTCGAAGGCCAACTCTACCGCCCCGGGAAGGGCGGCGGCGACGTGCACGCGCTCCTCGCCGAAGATCTCGCGGGCGATCTCCGCCAGCGACTCGGCGTTCAGCGCGCGCGGCGAGGTGTTGGCCGTGCACACGATCTCGCTGAGGTGCGGCTCGAGCTCGGTGAGGATCCCGCGGACGTCCTTGTCCGCCAGGATGCCGACCACGCCGATGAGGCGACGGAAGTCGAAGTCGCGCTCGAGCGCCGCGCCCAGGGCACGCGCACCGTGCGGGTTGTGGGCGGCGTCGATGAAGGTCGTCGGCGTCGAGCGCACCCGCTCGAGGCGGCCCGGCGAGGTGACCGGGGCGAAGCCGCGACGCACCGTGTCCTGGTCGAGCTGGCGGCCGGCCCCGGCGCCGAAGAACGCCTCGACGGCGGCCAGGGCGACCGCGGCGTTGCGGGTCTGGTGCTCGCCCGAGAGCGGCAGGAAGATGTCGGTGTACTCGCCGGCCAGGCCCCGGATGGTCAGGGTCTGCCCGCCGACGGCCACGCCGGCGGACTCCACGCCGAACTCCACGCCCGCGCGGGCCACGGCGGCGTCGACCTCCACGGTGCGGCGCAGCAGCACCTCCATCGCCTCGGGCTCCTGCTCGGCGAGGATCGCGATGTTGTCCGGCGGGGTCAGCAGGTCGTCGGTGTCCCAGCGGGACTTGATGATCCCAGCCTTCTCCCCGGCGATCTCGCCGACGGTGTCGCCGAGGTACTCGGTGTGGTCCAGGCCGACGGGCATGACGACGGCGACCTGGGCGGAGACGACGTTGGTGGCGTCCCAGCGCCCGCCCATGCCGACCTCGACGACGCCGACGTCCACCGGCGCGTCCGCGAAGGCGGCGTAGGCCATGGCGGTGAGCACCTCGAACTTGCTCATCGGCACGCCGAAGCGCTCGTCGACCATCTCGACGTAGGGCCGGATCTCCCGCCAGGTCTCGACGTAGCGGCGCGGGTGCACGGGCACACCGTCGATGGCGATGCGCTCGGTGACCTGCTGCAGGTGCGGGCTGGTGGTGCGCCCGGTGCGCCGGTGGAAGGCGCGCAGCAGCGACTCGACCATGCGCACCACGGAGGTCTTGCCGTTGGTGCCGGCGACGAGGATGACCGGGTAGGCGTTCTGGGGCGAGCCCAGCAGATCCATCAGGGCCTCGACGCGCTCGAGGGTCGGGTCGATCTTGGTCTCGGGCCAGCGCTGGTTCAGCTCGGCCTCGACCTCGGCCAGGGCGGCGAGGTCCTCCTCGGTGACGGGTTCCTCGATGGCGACGTCCTCGGCGGGACCGGCCTCCTCGGCCATGTCGATCGGCAGGCTCAGGCCCGTCTCGTCGAGGTGCACGCCGGCCGAGGCGTCGGCCCCGGCGCCGAGGTTCTCCTCGGCCTTCTCCAGGCGGTGCAGCTCCTCGGCGGTCAGCGCCTCGCCGGCGAGCATCGCCTCGGCGAGCTCGGCGTCGCTGCGCTCACGGGCGCCCGCGGCGCCGGGCGTCGAGCCCGACGCGGCGTCGTCAATCGAACCGTCGTCTGCCATCAGTTCATCGCCTCCAGACGCTGACGGATGCGGGCGACCTCCTCCTCGGCGATCACGCGGCGCTCGCGGATGCCGTTGACCACCTTCTCGGGGGCCTTGTCCACGAAGTTGGGGTTGTTGAGCTTCTTGGCCGTGGTCTCGAGCTCCTTCTCGGCCTTGGCCAGCTCCTTCTCCAGGCGCTTGCGCTCGGCGGCCTTGTCGACGGTGCCGGAGGTGTCCAGCGCAACCTCGACGGTGGCCTGGTTGAGGCGCACCTCAACCGAGGCGGAGGCGTCGAAGTCCTCGCCCGGGGCCTCGACGCGGGCCAGGGAGCGGATCAGGTCCTCCTGGTCGACCAGGTCGGCCGCCGCGAAGTCGAGGCGGGCGGGCACCTTCTGGGAGGGCTTGACACCTTGGTCGGAGCGGAAGCGGCGGATCTCGGTGATCAGGGTCTGCGCGTCGGCGATGCGGCGGGCGGCGACCTCGTCGGTGGTCGCACCGCCGTTGGTGTCGGCCACGCCCGGCCAGGAGGCCTTCATCAGCGACTCCTCGCCGGTCAGCGCGGTCCAGAGCACCTCGGTGACGAACGGCATGGCCGGGTGCAGCAGGCGCAGCAGCACGTCGAGGACGCGGCCCAGGACGATCTTGGTGTTCTCGCCGACGACGTTGGCGCCGTCGCGCGGGATCTGGGTCTTGGCGATCTCGAGGTACCAGTCGCAGAACTCGTCCCAGGCGAAGTGGTAGAGCTCCTCGTTGGCCTTGGCGAACTGGTAGTCGTCGAAGTAGGCGTCGACGCGGCCGCGGACCTCCTCGAGGCGGTCGAGGATCCAGCGGTCGGCGTCGGTGAGCACGTCGCGGTCCGGCAGCAGGTCGACGTGCGCGCCGTTCATCAGGGCGAAGCGCGCGGCGTTGAAGAGCTTGGTGGCGAAGTTGCGCGAGCTCTGCGCGTGGTCCTCGCCCACCGGCAGGTCGACGCCGGGGTTGGCGCCGCGGGCCAGGGTGAAGCGCAGGGCGTCGGCGCCGTAGCGCTCGACCCAGTCCATCGGGTCGATGCCGTTGCCCAGCGACTTCGACATCTTGCGGCCCTTCTCGTCACGGACCAGGCCGTGCAGGAAGAGGTCGGTGAACGGGATCTGCGGGCGCCCCTCGGTGCCCTCGCCGAGGATCTCCGGGGTGATCTTGGCGGCGAAGGTGCCGAACATCATCATGCGCGCCACCCAGAAGAACAGGATGTCGTAGGCGGTGACCAGCACGGAGGTCGGGTAGAACTTGGCCAGCTCCGGGGTGGAGTCCGGCCAGCCCATCGTGGAGAACGGCCACAGCGCGGAGGAGAACCAGGTGTCCAGGACGTCCGGGTCCTGCTCCCAGCCCTCCGGCGGGGTGTCGTCGGGGCCGCAGCAGACCATCTCGCGGTTGCCCTCGGCGTCGGCCGGGCCGTACCAGATCGGGATGCGGTGGCCCCACCACAGCTGGCGCGAGATCGTCCAGTCGTGCATGTCGTCGACCCAGTCGAAGTAGCGCGGCTCGAGGTTCTTCGGGTGGATGGTGGTGTCGCCGGAGCGCACCGCGTCGCCGGCCATCTTGGCCAACTCGTCGACCTTGACGAACCACTGCAGCGACAGGCGCGGCTCGATCGGCTCGCCGGAGCGCTCGGAGTGGCCGACGGAGTGGACGTAGGGGCGGACCTCCTTGACGATGCGCCCCTGCTCGCGCAGCGCCTCACGGATCGCGTCGCGGGCCTCCTCGCGGGCCAGCCCGTCGAAGCGGGTGCCGGTGCCGTTGATCTTGCCGTCCTCGTCGATGACCTGCGGCATGGGCAGGTCGTGGCGCAGGCCCATCGCGTAGTCGTTCGGGTCGTGGGCCGGGGTGATCTTTACGGCGCCGGTGCCGAACTCGGGGTCGACGTAGTCGTCGGCGATGACGGTCAGCGTCAGGTCGTCGCGGAAGGGGTGCGGGAAGGTCTGGCCGACCATGTCGGTGTAGCGCTCGTCGTCGGGGTGGACCGCGACGGCGACGTCGCCGAGCATCGTCTCGATACGCGTGGTGGCGACGATGATGTGCGGCTCGGCGTCGTTGAGCGAACCGTAGCGGAAGCTGACCAGCTCGCCCTCGACGTCCTTGTAGGTGACCTCGATGTCGCTGACGGCGGTGCGCAGCTCCGGCGACCAGTTGACCAGGCGGTTGGCCCGGTAGATCATGCCGCGGTCGTAGAGCTCCTTGAAGATGGTCTGCACGGCGCGCGACAGGCCGTCGTCGAGGGTGAAGCGCTCGCGCTCCCAGTCGACGGAGTCGCCGATGGCGCGCATCTGCCTGAGGATGCGCCCGCCGTACTGCTCCTTCCACTCCCAGACCTTCTCCACGAACTCCTCGCGGGTGTAGTCGTGGCGGGTCTTGCCCTCGGTCTCGGCGAGCATTCCCTCGACCTTGGACTGGGTGGCGATGCCGGCGTGGTCCATGCCGGGCAGCCAGAGCACCTCAAAGCCCTGCATGCGCTTGCGGCGGGCCAGACCGTCCATGAGGGTGTGGTCCAGCGCGTGGCCCATGTGCAGCTGGCCGGTGACGTTCGGCGGCGGCAGCACGATGGAGAACGCCGGCTTGTCGCTGGCTGGGTCGGCGTGGAAGTAACCGCGGTCCTGCCAGCGCTGGTAGAGCTCGCCCTCGTGCTCCTTGGGGTCCCAGCTCTTGGGCAGCAGGTCGGCGCGGTTGTCGGTGTGTGCGGCGTTCTGGTCAGTCACAGCGACCCATCATAGCGGCCGGGTGCGCGCGTTAACGCGCCGGTCGGCGCCGCCGCGCGTGTGCGTGTGGCCCGTGATTGACGACGCTCGCGCATGACCCCTGCCACTGCGCACGTGCGGCGCGGGCGGGGTCACGTAAATACCACAGGTGACTTCACCACGCGCGGCGCCCACCCGTAACGGGGGTAGGGTGGCTCCTCGTGACTGAATCGTCGATGAAGAGGGAAGAAAACAAGGCACAGAACCCGGGTGCTCATCTGCCGGCGGTGGCCAAGCACGACCCGAAGTGGGTCAGCGTGGTGGGCACATCGCGGCGGTACAACCGCAACCTCATGCTCGTGGTGCCGCTGATCGCGCTGGCGATGTCGCTGATCCAGGTCAGCTCCGTCAACGTCGCACTCAGCTCGATCGCCACGGCCACGGGGGCGACCTCCACGGAGCTGCAGTGGATCCTGTCCGGCTACGCGCTGGCCATCGGTGTCGCGCTCGTGCCGTCGGGGCGCCTGGGCGACCTGATCGGGCGCGCGGAGCTGTTCACGGTGGGCATGGTGTTGTTCACCCTGGCCTCCACCGCCTGCGGCCTGGTCAGCCACGCCGGCGTGCTCAACGTGCTGCGCGTGCTGCAGGGGCTGGCCGCGGGCGTCTTCTCCCCGCAGATCACCGGCATCATCCAGCAGTACTTCCGCGGCCAGGCCCGCGCGAAGGCCTTCGCGCTCTTCGGCTTCGTCATCTCGGTCTCCGTGGCGCTCGGCCCGGTGATGTCCGGCGTGCTCATCCAGCTGCTCGGCGGCCAGACCGGCTGGCGCTCGACGTTCCTGATCAACCTGCCGCTGGGCGTCGCCGGCGTGGTCGCGGCGCTGCTGTGGCTGCCCTTCGGCGCGGAGCGGCGCCGCCGCGACGCGGGCAAGGGCTCGCACCTGGTGGCCCGCCGCATCGACCTGGACCCGGTGGGCACCGTGCTGCTCGTGCTCACGGTCGTGATGATCATGCTGCCCTTCGTAACCCGCAACCACCCGATGATATGGCTGCTGCTGCCGACGGCCCTGTTCACCGGCGTCTGCTGGGTCCTCTGGGAGCGCCGCTACGCCGCGCGCGGCGGGGACCCGATGGTGGACCTGCGGCTGTTCACGCTGAGCTCCTTCAGCTACTGCAACGCCGTGGCCGCCCTGCAGTTTCTGGGCATCACCTCGGTCTTCGCGCTGGTGGCGATCTACCTGCAGCAGGGCCTGGGCCGCTCGGCGCTGCTGGCCGGCGTCATCGGCCTGCCCAACGCGGCGGCCTCGGCGGTCTCCTCGCTGTGGTCCGGAAAGTACGCCATCAACTACGGTCGCGGCCTGCAGGTCTTCGCCGTGGGCATGATGGCCCTCGGCGTCAGCCTCGCCGCCGGCGCGGCCCTCATGGTCCCGCAGGGCTGGTCCGTGTGGTGGATGGCCGTCGGGTTCGGCGTGCAGGGCATCGGCCAGGGCATGATGGCCTCGGTCAACCAGACCCAGGCGATGCTCGACGTCCCGCCGGCCCAGGGCGGCGTGGCCGGCGGGGTGACCCAGACGGTGCAGCGCATCACCACCGCCATCGGCAACGCGATGATGACGGGCATCTTCTTCGCCCTGGCCGCCGGCGCGGACGGCGCCGCGGCGGGCGCGGCCGAGTCCGTGCGCGCCTGGTCGGACGCGATCGCGGTGGCCTACCTGACCATCGGCGCGATCATGGTGGTCTGCCTGGGCGTGGCCGTGGCCTATTGGCGCACCGGCCGCCGCGGCGGCAACCACCGGGCCGTGACCGCCCGAGCGGAGTAGCCGGCTCCGGGAGCGGGGCCCGGGGCTAGCGGCCGACGGTCGCCTCGACCACGCCGTCGACGCCCTCGACGGCGATGCGCACCGTGGCGATGCCGTCGGGGTCGACGGTGACCGTCTCCTCGACCAGGGGGCCGGGGCCGTCCGCACGCCGTTCGACGCGCACCTGGGCGAGCTGCGCGGTGTCGGCACCCGAGAGCGCCGGGTCGAAGGGGACGGTGACCTCGGCCAGGAGGCTCAGGTCGCCGGGGGCGCCGTGCTCGGCGTCGAGGGCGGAGTACTCCACGTAGCGGAAGACGCCGACGTTGTGGGCGGCGCGGTAGCGGCGGGTCACGCGCACGAAGCCGTCCTCGTCGGCCTCCAGGCCGGGGGCGACCAGCGGGTCGAAGCTGACCGCGCGGCCGGCGTCGGTCTCGCGGAAGACGCCGATGCCGCGGGCCATGCGGTCGCGCAGGGCGTAGTCGGAGTCAGGGTCGGCGGCGATGCCCAGGCCGACCGCGGTCGAGGCCGTCGGTAGCGGGGAGCGGTGCACACGCCGGCCGAAGCGCTCGCGCAGCATGCGCGGCACCAGGGGCAGCGCGCTGGCGCCGCCGACGAGGTAGACGCCGGCGATGTCGGTGTCCGTGAGCGTCTCGTCGGTGCCGACGATCGGGGCGAGTACCTCGAGGGTGCGCTCCACCAGCGGGGTGGCCCGGGCGTAGAAGTCCTTGACGGGCACCACCGCGACGTCCTCGTCGTCGCCCTCCCCCAGGTCGAGCACGATGCGGCGGGTCTGCGGCTTGATCTGCTCCTTGGCGGTGCGCGCCTCCTCGAGCAGGCGGGTGCGCACGCGGCGGCCCATCGCGTCGCCGTCGCGGCCGGCGATCTCGAGGGCGCGCCCGAGCAGCGCCTCGTCGAAGTCGTCGCCGCCGAGGCGGTTGACGCCGAGGGAGTGCTCGACGTGGTGGACGCGGCCGTCGATACGCAGCAGGGTGGCGTCGAAGGTGCCGCCGCCGAGGTCGTAGACGATCACGGAGCTGCGCCGGCTGTTGAGCGTGGTGCCGTGGCGGTGGGTGTACTCGAAGGCGGCCGCCGAGGGCTCGTTGACCAGGCCGATGACCTCGGCGCCGGCGCGGGCGAAGGCGTCGATGGTCAGCAGCCGCTGCGCGCTGCCGGCGTGGGCGGGCACGCCGAGCATGATCTCGGGCGCGGCATCCTCCGGCTCGCCGGCGAAGCGCTGGTGGGCGCGCAGCGTGGCGACGACGTCCGCGGCGAAGGCGGCGAGCACCTCGCCGAGCGGGCGGGTGGTCGAGCCGATGCGCACCGGGGTCTGCTCGGTGGTGTGCTCCCCGCCGAGCAGGCGCTTGAAGGAGCGGGCCTGGGCCGTCGACTCCGAGAAGACGGCCTCCCAGCCGGTGAGCAGCCCGCCGGCGCCGTCGAGGGCGACCACCGACGGCAGGTAGTCGTGCGAGTCTCCCGCCGGGTCCACGACGGGGACGACGGGATAGTTGCCGCGGTCCACGACGGCGGCGACGGTGCGGGTGGTTCCGAAATCAACCCCGAATCTCATGGCCCAAAGGCTATCCCGCGTCGTCGGCCCTGACCCGCCGACGCGCCCGGGGCGCGGGGGTCCAGATACGCCACACCCCCCGCGGGATGTGCCTGCGGGGGCGTGTGCGGGACCGGCGGTGAGACCGGTCACGGCCTCGGGGCGGCTGTGCCGCGCCCGGACTAGAGCAGGTCGGCGACGGCCTCGCGCTCGGACTTGAGCTCCTCGACGCCGGCGGCGATGCGCTCGCGCTGGAAGTCGTTGAGCTCCAGGCCCTCGACGAGCTTGAACTCGCCGTTCTCGGAGGTGACGGGCTGGCCGAAGACCAGGCCCTCCTCGATGCCGTAGGAGCCGTCGGACGGGAAGGCGGAGGTGACCCACTTCTGGGTGCCCTGGATCCAGTCGCGCATGTGGTCCACGGCGGCGGAAGCGGCCGAGGCGGCCGAGGACTTGCCACGCACCTGGATGATCTCGCCGCCGCGCTTGGCCACGCGCGGGATGAACTCGTTGAGGTACCAGTCCCGGTCGACCAGCTCGGAGACCGGCTTGCCGTCGACGGTGGCGTAGGTGATGTCCGGGAACTGCGTGGAGGAGTGGTTGCCCCACACCACGACGTTCTCGATCTCCTCGGTGCCGCAGCCGATCTTCTCGGCCAGCTGGGACAGGGAGCGGTTGTGGTCGAGGCGCATCATGGCGGTGAAGCGCTCGGCCGGCACGTCCGGGGCGGCGTGCTGGGCGATCAGGGCGTTGGTGTTGGCCGGGTTGCCGACGACCAGGACGCGGATGTCGTCCGCGGCGCCGGCGTTGATGGCCTTGCCCTGCGGGCCGAAGATCTTGCCGTTGGCGGCCAGCAGGTCGGAGCGCTCCATGCCCTTGCCGCGCGGCTGCGCGCCGACGAGGAAGGCGGCGTTGGCGCCGTCGAAGGCCTTCGTGGCGTCGTCGGTGATGTCGATGGACTTCACCAGGGGGAAGGCGGAGTCGTTGAGCTCCATGGCCACACCCTGGGTGGCCTCCACGGCCTGCGGGATCTCGAGCAGGGACAGGGCGACCGGCTGGTCGGGCCCGTAGACGTCACCGTTGGCGATGCGCCACAGCAGCGAGTAGGCGATGTTGCCGGCGGCGCCGGTGACTACGATCTTCTTCGGCTGGTTGGTCATGAGTGTGTGGATTCCTTTCGGTAGGCGTCCGGTACCGGGCACGCCCGTCTGTTTCTGGTTCTCAGTCTTCTTCCGTGGGATGTGCCGGTACTCCCCAACAACAATAGCCTGAGACCACACATCCGGACACCGCCGACGACCACCCCCGAATTGGTAGTGGGGAAGTCCATTCTGTCCCGTTTTCCTAGTATGAGGCTTGGTTGACACCGTTGGTACTGCCCCCGCGCGTATTTCCGTTTCGGGCCTGACGTGGGCACAGTCGTGGCGGGTCAGACGAACCGCAGCACCCGAGGCCCGCACGAGCGGGCGGAATTGATCCCGGCCCGGAAGGAAGTGGACTGCCCCGATGGCATCAGACGCATTCCGCGACACAGACAGCCCCGAGCCGCGTACCGATAAGCCCGTCGACGGGGAGACGGCCGGCCACGGGGACAACCAGTCCACCGGCCGGGTCATCGAGGTCGCGCTCGAGCGTTTCTCCCGCCTGCCCTTCTCCGAGGCCAAGCTGGACACCATCGCGCGCAACGCGGGGATGTCCAAGCGCATGATCCACTACTACTTCGGTGACAAGCGCGGCCTCTACCAGGCGGCGCTGACGGAGGCGGTGCGCCTGCTGCAGCCCGCCGAGGAGGCGATGCACGTCGACTCCGCCATCCCCGTCGAGGGAGTGAGCACCATCATCGACGCCCTCCACGAGCAGTTCCTGGCCCACCCCGAGGCCGTGAAGATGATCCAGATGGAGAACGTCCAGCGCGTGCTGAACCTCTCGGAGCTCTCTCCCCTGGTCGACCACACCCCGGTCCTGCTCAACCTGGACCGCCTGCTGCTGCTCGGCCAGGACTCGGGCGCCTTCCGCCCGGGCATCTCGGCCTTCGACGTCTACTTCCTCGTCTTCGCGCTGCTCGCCCGCCGGGTCACCGACCAGGCCACGGCGCTGAACCTCTACGGCGCGGACCTGTCCACCGAGCGCAACATCACCGGCACCCACCGCATGGCGGTCGATGTGGTGCTGGCCTTCCTCACCGCGAACATCCCCGACGACGGCCACGAGTCCTACCTCGACTCCTCGGCCTCGCCGGCCGGCGGCGAGCAGGACGCGGGCCCGACCCCGTCCATCTACGGCGAGGACGACTCCTCCTCGTCGGTCATCTACGGGTGACGCTCCAGCTGCCGTCAGCGGGAGAGCCGGAAAGCCGGTCGCACGGGGGTAGCGGTCAGGCAAAGACATTTACACATGAATGAATGAGACGGCCGTCGCGGGTGCGACGGCCGTCTCATTCTTTCGGGGGTCTGTGCGGCGGCGACCCGCTAGGCGGAGCGCTCCTCGGCGGTGGTCTCGACCTCGAGGCCGACCTCGCCGCGTACCATCTCGGCGGTGACGGTCACGCGCCCGGCGTCGGCGCGGTCCGGGATCTCGAACATCACCGGGACCAGCAGCTCCTCCATGATCGCGCGCAGGCCGCGGGCTCCGGTGCCGCGCTCGAGGGCCTTGTCCGCGATCGCCTCGAGGGCCTCGTCGGTGAACTCGAGCGCGACGTCGTCCATCGCCAGCAGCCGCTGGTACTGCTTGACCAGCGCGTTCTTCGGGCGGGTGAGCACGGCGACCAGCGACTCGCGGTCGAGGTTGCGCACGGTGGCTACGACGGGCAGGCGGCCGATGAACTCGGGGATCAGGCCGAACTTGACCAGGTCCTCGGGCCGGACCTCGGCGAAGATGTCCTTGGACTCGCGCTCGGAGGCGGTCTCGATCTCGGCGCCGAAGCCGAGGCCCTTCTTGCCCACGCGGTCCTGGATCACCTTGTCCAGGCCGGCGAAGGCGCCGGCGACGATGAACAGGATGTTCGAGGTGTCCAGCTGGATGAACTCCTGGTTGGGGTGCTTGCGCCCGCCCTGCGGCGGGATCGAGGCCACGGTGCCCTCGAGGATCTTCAGCAGCGCCTGCTGCACGCCCTCGCCGGAGACGTCGCGGGTGATAGAGGGGTTCTCCGACTTCCGCGAGATCTTGTCCACCTCGTCGATGTAGATGATCCCGCGCTGGGCGCGCTGGACGTCGAAGTCCGCGGCCTGCAGCAGCTTGAGCAGGATGTTCTCCACGTCCTCGCCCACGTAGCCGGCCTCGGTGAGGCTGGTCGCGTCGGCGATGGCGAACGGGACGTCGAGAAGCCGCGCCAGGGTCTGGGCGAGGTAGGTCTTGCCCGAGCCGGTGGGCCCGAGCATGAGGATGTTGGACTTCGCGATCTCGACGTCGTCGTCATCGTCGCGCAGGGAGCGCCCGGCCTTGGCGGCCTTGTCGGCCTCGCGGATGCGCTTGTAGTGGTTGTAGACGGCCACCGCGAGGGTGCGCTTGGCCTCGTCCTGGCCGATGACGTACTCGTCGAGGAACTTCGCGATCTCGCTGGGGCGGGGCAGGCGCGGGGTCTTCTCCTCGTCGGCCGCGGCCTCGGCACCGATCTCCTCCTCGATGATCTCGTTGCACAGCTCAATGCACTCGTCGCAGATGTACACACCACCGCCGGCGATGAGCTTGCGCACCTGCTTCTGAGTCTTGCCGCAGAAGGAGCACTTGAGCAGGTCGGCGCTTTCTTGCATGCGTGCCATAAGCCGGTCTACGTCTCACTTCGTGTCGAGGAAAGGGGTCATCCGCGGCGCGGGGACACCGCCCCCACGCCGCGACTTCACCCCCACTTTAGCGGCACTTCGCCACCGGCCTCGAACGCGCAGCGCGTGGCGGTTCGACGGGGCGTGACGGCCCTCCCGAGCGGGGGTGGACGGCCTCAGGCGAGACCCTCGGCGACCTCGAAGGAGGCGTCGGTGAGCTCGCGGACCTCGTCTACGGTCACGCCGTCGGCGCACTCGACGAGGGTCAGGCCCTCGAGCGGGTCCACGGTGAAGACGGCGTGCGAGCTGATGATCATGTCGACGCAGCGCGAGCCGGTCAGCGGCAGCACGCAGCGCTCGAGGATCTTCGAGGTGCCCTTCTTGGTGACGTGGTCGGTGACGACGATGACCTTCTTGGCGCCGTGCACCAGGTCCATCGCCCCGCCCATGCCGCGGACCATCTTGCCGGGGACCATCCAGTTGGCCAGGTCGCCGTGGGCGGAGACCTCCATGGCACCGAGCACGGCGACGTCGATGGCCTTCGAGCGGATCATGCCGAAGGAGTCGGAGGAGGCGAAGAAGGAGCCGCCGGGGTTGACGGTGATCGTCTCCTTGCCGGCGTTGATCAGCTCGGGGTCGACCTCGTCCTCGGTCGGGTACGGGCCGACGCCGAGCACACCGTTCTCGGAGTGGATGACGACCTCCACCCCGGGCTCGATGAAGCCGGGGATCAGGGTGGGGATGCCGATGCCGAGGTTGACGTACTGGCCGTCCTCGAGCTCCCGGGCCGCACGCGCAGCCATCTGTTCGCGGTTCCAGGTCACTTGCGCACCGTCCTGTTCTCGATTCCGGTCTCCTGCGGGCCGACGACGACCACCCGGTCGACGTAGATGCCGGGCACGTGGACCTCGTCGGGCGCGACGGCGTCGACGAGCTCCTCGACCTGCACGATGGTCACCGCCGCGCAGCGGGCGGCGTCCGGGTTGAAGTTGCGGGCCGTCTCGTGGAAGACGAGGTTGCCGAAGCGGTCGGCCTTGGCCGCGTGCACGAGGGCGAAGTCGGCGGTGATCGCCTCCTCCAGCACGTAGAGCTCGCCGTTGAACTCGCGGGTCTCCTTCGGCCTGGAGGTCTCCGCGACCGCGCCGTCGGAGGCGTAGCGCACGGGCAACCCGCCGTCGGCGAGCTGGGTGCCCACGCCGGCCTTGGTGTAGAAGGCCGGGACGCCGGCACCGCCCGCGCGCATGCGCTCGGCCAGGGTGCCCTGCGGGGTGAACTCCACGGAGAGCTCGCCCTCGAGGTAGCGCCGGGCGTACTCGCGGTTGGAGCCGATGTAGCTGCCGATCGAGCGGGAGATGCGCCCGTCCTCGAGCAGCAGGCCCAGGCCGAAGCCGTCGGTGCCCAGGTTGTTGGAGATGACGGTCAGGTCACCGGCGCCGGTGTCGGCGAGGTGCTCGCGCAGCGCGTCGATGAGGCGGGCCGGGATGCCCACCAGACCGAAACCGCCGACGGCGATCGCCGCACCCGAGTCGATGTCGTGCACCGCGTCACGTGGTGAGGAAACTGTCTTGTCGATCATGCGGCGGAGTGTACACTCAAGTTCACGCAATGCACATGAGTTCGCATTGCGAACGCCGCGACACCCCCGCCGACACCCCGCGACGATCGGCAGACAGAGGAGGAAACCACCAATGACCAGCACTTCCGGCGAATCGGCGCCCCAGCCCGTGCAGTCACTGGTGCGGGGGCTGGCCGTCATCCGCACCTTCGACGCGACCCGGCCGCGGCAGACGCTCAGCCAGGTCGCCGAGGCCACCGGGCTGGCACGGGCCACGGCCCGTCGTTTCCTGCACACCCTCGTCGGCCTGGGCTACGCCGCCACCGACGGCACCGAGTTCTGGCTCACCCCCAAGATCCTCGAGCTCGGCTACAGCTACATGTCCGGCCTCGGGCTGCCGGCCATCGCGCAGCCGCACCTGGAGGCCTGCTCCCGGGACCTCGACGAGTCCTGCTCGATGGCCGTGCTCGACGGCGCGGAGATCGTCTACGTCAACCGCGTGCCGGTCCGCCGGATCATGACGGTCTCCATCACGGTGGGCACCCGTTTTCCTGCCCACGCCACCTCGATGGGCCGCGTGCTCCTCGGCGCGCTCGACGACGACGAGCTCTCCCGGCTCCTGGCCGCCGAGCCGCCGCACCGCATCACCGGCCGCACGACGGTCGACACCGACCGGCTCATCGCGGAGATCGGCCAGGCGCGGGCCCAGGGCTGGAGCCTGGTCAACCAGGAGCTCGAGGCCGGCCTGCGCTCCCTGGCAGCGCCCGTCACGGACGCCGATGGACGCGTGGTCGCCGCCGTCAACGCCTCGACGCAGACCGCCACCCGCGACCTCGACGAGCTGCACAACCGATTCCTCCCGAGGCTGCGCGAGGCAGCCCGCGCCATCAGTGCCGACGTCGCCGTGGCCGGGCGGAGCTGACCGAACCCGGCCGCGCGAAGCGCCCCCGGAAAAAGACCCAGCACGACCGAGAACCCCGAGATCCAGGAGAAGAGATGACCGACACCACCGCTTCCACCGCCACTCCCCGCCCCGACGACGTCGTCCTCTGCGCTCCGCTGCGCACCCCCGTGGGCCGCTACGGCGGCGCCTTCAGGAACGTGCCCGTCCAGGACCTCGCCGCGACCGTGGTCCGCGCGATCCTCGAGCGCACCGGGCTCACCCCGGAGGACATTGACGACCTGATCCTCGGCCAGTCCTCCCCCAACGGCTCCGCCCCCGCCCTCGGCCGCGTCGTCGCCCTCGACGCCGGCCTCGGCGAGAAGGTCCCCGGCATGCAGCTCGACCGGCGCTGCGGCTCCGGCCTGCAGGCGGTCGCCACCGCCGCGGCGCACGTGGCCACCGGCGCGGCCGACCTGATCATCGCCGGCGGCGCCGAGAGCATGTCGCGCACCGAATACACCGTCTCCCCCGACGTCCGGTGGGGCGTCAAGGGCGGCGACCTCGAGCTGCGCGACCGGCTCGCCGAGGCCCGCGAGGCCGCCGGCGGGCGCAACCACCCGATCCCGGGCGGGATGATCGAGACCGCGGAGAACCTCCGCGCCGAGCACTCCATCCCGCGCGAGTTGCAGGACGCGCTGGCCGCCGAGAGCCACCGCCGCGCCGTGGCCGCCCAGGAGGCCGGGACCTTCGACGCCGAGATCGTGCCGGTGACCGTCCCCCAGCGCAAGGGCGACCCCGTCGTCGTCGACCGCGACGAGCACCCACGCGCCGACAGCACCCCGGAGAAGCTGGCGAAGCTGCGCCCCGTGCGCGGCAAGGTCGACGAGGCCGCCACCGTCACGGCGGGCAACGCCTCCGGGCAGAACGACGGCGCCGCGGCCATGGTCGTCACCACCCGGGCCCGCGCCGAGGAGCTGGGGCTTGCCCCCGCGGCCGCGCTGCGCGGCTGGGCCGTGGCGGGCGTCGCCCCCGAGACGATGGGCATCGGCCCCGTCCCGGCCACCGCCAAGGTCCTCGACCGCCTCGGGCTGGCCCTGGACGACATCGACCTCATCGAGCTCAACGAGGCCTTCGCCGCCCAGGCCCTCGCGGTCCTGGACGAGTGGGGCGTGAGCGCCGACGACCCGAGGCTCAACCCGTTGGGCTCGGGCATCTCGCTCGGCCACCCGGTCGGCGCCACCGGCGCGCGCATGCTGGTCACCGCCTGCCACGAGATGGCGCGCACCGACGCCCACCGTGCGCTGGTGACCATGTGCATCGGCGGCGGGCAGGGCCTGGCCGCCGTGCTCGAGCACGAGACCGCCGACGCCGGGAACTGAACCGGCACCACCTGAAACCTGAAAAGCCCCACAGGAAGGAAGACACCATGGTGCTGCGACACCTCGAATACGGCCCGACCGCCGGCGAGACCGGGCGCGACGGAGCCACGGCCCCGGTCGTCCTGCTCGGCTCGATCGCCTCGGACCCGGACATGTGGCTCCCCCAGCTCGACGCGCTGGCCCGCGACCGCCGCGTCATCGCGCTGAACTACCACGGCCACGGCGGCACGCCCGTGCCCGCCGGCGCCCCGACCGACATGTCCGGGGTGACCGCCGAGGTGCTGGCCACCCTCGACGGACTCGGCGTCGAGGACTTCGACGTCGTCGGGCTCTCCCTGGGCGGGGCGATCGCCCAGGCGCTGGCCGCCGGCTCACCCCGGGTGCGCCGCGCGGCGTTCCTGTGCACGGCCACCTCCTTCGGCGGCGCCGAGAAGTGGAACGCCCGCGCCGAGCTCACCTCCGCCGAGGGCATGGCGCCCATGGTCGACGGCGTGCTGGACCTGTGGGTGACCCCCACCTTCCGCCGCGACCACGCCGCGACCACCGGCCGGCTGCGGGACATGATCGCCGCCACCGACGGCGCCGGCTACACCGCCTACGCCCGGGTGCTCGCCGACTTCGACTCGCGCGGCGTCCTGCCGGAGATCACCTGCCCCGTGCTCACCCTGGCCGGTTCCGACGACGTCTCGACCCCGCCCGCGGCCCTCGCGGAGATCGCGGGTCTGGTCTCCGGGCCGGTCGAGTCCGTGGAGGTGCCCGGCGCGCACGTGCCCACCGTCGAGTCCCCGGACGAGGTCACCGAGGCCCTGCGGAACTTCCTCGGCTGAATACCACCGAAATTCGCCACCGGCCCGACGCATCGTCGGACACAGCGACGATAAGGTAGCGGCAACAGCAATCACACTCAGCTTGAGGGCTCAGCCATGCACGTCACGATCTCAACCACCGGGTCGCCGCGGTGAACCGCCACCGCAGCGCGGTCGTGCAGCGCCTGGCCGAGCGCATCTCGAGGTCCGACGGGCCCGGGGCACCGCAGCACCACCGACCTGATGAGTCGGCTTACTCGGGGCTCTACTGCGTCTCCGGCCCCGGTGCGAAAGACGGAGCTCGCGCGGCGGCGACCGCGACCGGGTGGCGGGTCGCCGAGACCCGTGCACTCGGGGACGGTGATCTACTGCCCCGGATCGAGGACGCCACCCGGACCGACGGAGACCTGGTCGTCGTCGTCGAATCAATGGACCGGTGCCTGCCGGAGGAACTCTCCGACCTTGAGCGTGCGGTCTTCACACGCCATGCGGAGGGCGCCGGGGCCCTCGTCGTGATCGGCACCACCGAGTACCCCGACACGGTGCCCCCGATCGTCTCCCAGGAGGACAGGTTCCGGTTCCCCGCGCTCTCGACCGCGGAGGTCCACGACTACGTCGCCGCACGAACCGGCCGCTGCTCCGTCTCCCGCGCGCTGAGCATTCGCGCCGCGACCGGAGGCCACCCCGCCGAGGTGGACCGCTACATCGACTCCCACGACGCCGACTTCTGGCTCCGGGACGAGCCCGCCGCCACGGGGAAGGATGTCACGGACTCCGTCTCCCGCGGGGACCTCGGGATGGCCGTGCTCCAGCTTGGCGAGCTGACCGCCGCCCACCCCGACGCGGCGTTGATTCACACCTACACCGGTCGGCGGGTCGCGGCCGCCGACGCCCTGGCCACCGGAGTCGGCGAGCGACACCGGCAGCTTTTCGCGCTGGCCGACTGGGACATCCCCGGGCTGGTTGACGGTGCCGCCCCGGAGCTACGCGCTTTCGGCACAGCGGTCCTCAGCGGCACGCGCACGGACATCCCCGGCAACGGCGACCTTCACCATCTCTGCTCCGGATGGCTGGCACTCGCCCACGACGATCCCACCGAAGCTCGCGCCCTCCTGGAGCGCCCCTTCCAATCGCCCCTGCTCGGGTTGTGGGCCAAGGCGGTCCTCGCCCGGTGCCACTTCGTCCTCGGGGACTGGGACGAGGCCCTCCAGGTGGTCGACCAGGGCATCGCAGCCGGAAACCTGATGGGTACACGCCTTCTCACCCCGATGCTGACGTGGACAGGCGCTCAGATCGCCGCCATGCGCGGCAGACACCGACTCGCCCGCGGATACCTGGAGGAGGCGCGAAGCCCCGGGGAGTCCTTCCTGATCCAGAGTCTGCCCGGGGCGATGGCGAGGATGGCCGCCACGGAGGCGGTCGCCGATCTACCTGCGACCGTCCGTGCCGGCGAGCAGCTCAGGACCACACTGACCAACACGGCGAGCAACAAGCTCGGATTCTGGGCCTGGGAGGACATCTACGCTCTGTCCCTGGTTCGCGCCGGGCGCGTGACCGCAGCCGCACGGATCATGGACGAAGCACAGGAGGGAGACATCCCCTCACTGAGGGCGCGCAACATGGTCCCGCGCGCCGCGATCCTCATCCAGGAGGGCTCGCTCTCCGAGGGCACGGACCTACTGGAGTCCGCCGCGGATCTGGCCCGGTCGGCGGCCATCCCTGTCTACGAGGCACGTGTCGCCTTCCAGGCGGGGCTGCTCCTGCGGCGCAACGGAAAGCGCAATCTGGCGGAGAAGCATCTCGGCAGAGCCGCCGAGGTCTACTCCTCCGTAGGCGCGGTCGCGATGGTCGAGGCGTGCGCTTTGGGCAACCGTCGCGGCCTGCACTCCGGAGGCGGGATCGAATTCGACCTGTTGACGCCGCAGGAGAATCAGATCGTCGCGCTGGTCACCGCGGGGGCGACCAACCAGGAGGCCGCCCACCAGCTCTCGGTGTCCGTGAAGACCGTCGAGTACCACCTGACCCGCATCTACCGGAAGCTGGGCGTCGCCGGGAGGGCGGAGCTCAAGGGGGCGGCCCGGGAGGCGTGAGTACGCCTCAGACGGCCACCGGCTCCTGCTGGGCGACCGGACGCGAGCTGTTACGCAGCGTGTGCGAGGTGGAGAAGATCACCGCACCCAGCGCGCCGACGGCGGCGAAGCCGAAGAAGCCCCACGGGTAGGCGTGCCCGGTCGCCGCCAGGGTGCCGGCGAGCAACGGGCCCGAGATCGCACCGAGTCGGCCGATGCCCGCGGAGAAACCCATCGCGGTGGCACGGACCTTGGCCGGGTGATTGGCCGCAGTGAAGGCGTAGATCATGACCTGGGAGGAGAAGACGAAGACGCCGGTGATGAAGACCGCACCGTACAGGGCGACCATCGGCATACGCACCGCGAGCAGCGCGAGGAAGACCGCCGAGGCGGTGAACCAGATCAACGAGACCACGCGGGGCGAGGACCGGTCCGCGACGGCGCCGGCGATCCACAGTCCGACCACCGCGCCCACGTTGAGCACCAGCAGGAAGCCGATCGACGAGCCGATCGGGTAGTCGGCCGCGCGCATGATCTGCGGCAGCCAGGTGTTCAGGCCGTACACGAGGAGCAGCCCCATGAACGAGGCGCCCCAGATGGCGACGGTGTTGCGGCGCAGGGTCGGGGTGAAGAGGGCGGCCACGGAGTTGGTGTCCTTGGTCTCCTCGACGGCCCCGTGGTCGAAGTCGTCGCTCAGCGGCAGGTCGTAGAGGGCGGCGATGCGGCGGGCCTCGTCCTCGCGTCCCTTGGCCATGAGGTACTGGGGAGACTCCGGCAGGAGCCAGATCATGAACGGGACGAGCACCAGACCGGCGACGCCGCCGATGATGAACATGATCGGCCAGCCGTGGTCCTGCAGCATCCAGAGCCCGAGCAGAGCGGTGAGCACGGCGCCGACGTGGTAGCCGGTCATCAGGGTCGTGGAGGCCGAGCCGGCCTTCGCGCCGCCCCGGAACTCGGTGAGCAGCGCCATGCCGATGGGCAGGCAGCCGCCCAGTCCCGCACCGGCGATGAAACGCAGCACGATGAAGACCGTGACGGACGGGTGGAATCCCAGCGGCACGGTCAGCGCCGAGAAGCTGGCCACCGCGAAGATCACGACCCACTTGCGTC
The DNA here is from genome assembly GCF_030211955.1 of Corynebacterium frankenforstense. Lineage (GTDB taxonomy): Bacteria > Actinomycetota > Actinomycetes > Mycobacteriales > Mycobacteriaceae > Corynebacterium > Corynebacterium frankenforstense_A. Next base: position 155,166 of record NZ_JASODI010000003.1, read on the forward strand.
CGAAGTGGTCGGTCAGCCAGCCTGCGGTCATCGCACCGAACATCATGCCGACCAGGCCGGCGGTGGTGATCTGGGTGGCCTGGCCCGCGGTGAGGTGCCACTCGGGGTCCTCGAGCATCGAGGGCAGCACCGTTCCGAGGATGACCAGGTCGAAACCGTCGAACATCGCGGCGATCCACAGCACGCCCACCACCGGGAAGATGGCGCGACGTGGGGTCTGGTCGGCGACCCGGCGCCGGGTGGTCGTTCCCATGTTTTCTCCTTGAGGGTCTGAGCCGCGGCACGCACGCGCCGCGGCGGGGGCTGAATCAGTCGAAGACGGGCAGGTCGGCGCCGACGTACTGCTCGGCGTGGTAGCGGCGGCCGGCCTCGGAGCGCAGGACGGCGTCCAGCTCAGCGACGCGGCGGTTCGCCTCGAACCGGGTCTCACCGGGGGCGGCGTGCAGCATGGTGGACATCCAGTAGGAGAAGTGCTGGGCACGCCAGATGCGGGGCAGCGCGATCGAGCTGTAGTCCGCGAGGAGACGCTCGTCCTTGTCCTTCACGGCGCGGGCGAGCGCCGGGGCGAGCACCGCGACGTCGGCAACCGCGAGGTTGAGGCCCTTCGCACCCGTCGGCGGCACAGTGTGGGCGGCGTCGCCGGCGAGGAAGAGGCGGCCGTGCTGCATGGGCTCGGTGACCGCGGAGCGGAAGCGCAGCACGGACTTGTCGAAGATCCGGCCCTCGGCGACCTGGAGGTCCTCGGAGTCGACGCGCAGGTGCAGCTGCTCCCAGATCCGGTCGTCCGACCAGTTCTCCGGGTCGTCGTTCGGGTCGCACTGCAGGTAGTAGCGCTGGATGTCGTCGGTGCGTGTCGAGATGAGCGCGAAGCCCTCCGGGTGGGTCGCGTAGATGAGCTCCTTCTGCGTCTTGGGCCCGTCGACGAGGATGCCGAACCACGCGTAGGGGTATTCGTGGCGGGAACGCGCGCCACCGGTGGCCTCGACCACGCGGGCGCGGTACGGGGACTTCGACCCGTCCGCCGCGACGACGTAATCGCAGGTGATCGTCTCCTGCGTACCGTCGGCGGTGGTGTAGCGCACCTGCGACGGGACTGAGTCGTCGTCCGTCCCGGTGACATCGTCGACGGTGGTCTCGAACAGGATGGTCCCGTCATCGGCCAGGCGCCGTGCGATGAAGTCCTTGAGGTACTCGTGCTGGGGGTAGACGGCCACGTTGTGCCCGGTCAGCTCGGTGAGCGCGATACGGGTCCGCTTGCCCTCGATCGAGATGTCGATGCCCTCGTCGATGTCGGCCTCGCGGTCCATCCGGTCGCCGACGCCGGTCTCGCGCATGAGGTTCATCGTGCCCTGCTCGAGGATCCCGGCGCGCACGGTGTTCTCGACGTCCTCCCGGGAACGGGACTCGATGACGACGGACTCCACCCCGCGGAGATGGAGGAGGTGGGACAGCGTCAGGCCGGCGGGACCGGCACCGATGATGACGACGGGAGTCTGAACGGGCACGATGCGCCCTCCTTTCATGAGGTTTTGCGACGGGGTCGCTCGGGAGTCAGTGCAGAGTTCGGCGGAGGCTCACTCGGCGTCGTTGACGGCGGCGTCGAGAAGCTTGAAGGCGTGGTTGGAGTTGGGCACACCCGCGTAGATGGCGGTGTGGAGGAGCAACTCGCCCAAGGTGTCGGCGGACACCCCCGCGCGCAGGGCTGCGCGCAGGTGCATGTCGAGTTCGCCGTCGTTGCCGACGGCGGTGAGAATCGCGATGGTCAGCAGCCGGCGCTGGGTCTCGTCGAGGGTGCCGCGGTTCCAGATGTCACCCCAGGCGGTGCGGGTGATGAAGTCCTGGAACTTCTCGGTCACGGGGCTCTGGCGGGTCAGTGCACGGTCGACGTGGGCGTCGCCGAGAACTTGGCGACGCATGCGCATGCCCGCCTCGTAGGCGGCCTCACGGCCGGTGCGGTACGCGTCGTCGTCCGGGATGTCGGTGCCTTCGGGGCTCATCAGAGCCTCCTTTCGTTGTCAGGTTCGTTCACGATCAGGTCCACCAGCTCGGCGGCGTGCCCGGGGTTCTGGTCCCCGGTGGGGCACGCCGCCAGGTTCTCCGCCATGCGGCCGGTGTCGACGGCCAGTCCGTCCACCGCTGCCCCGAGCCGGGCCAGGGCCGAGGCAGAGACGGCGGCCAGTTCGCGCACCGTCTGCCATTCGGCGTGCCAGGCCCCGTCAGCACGCTGGTGGCGCTGGTCCATGGACTGGAAGAGGGTGGCCGCGAGCCCGGGGGCCCGCAGGGCGTAGCCGCGGGCTGCGACGGAGGCTGCGGGGTTGGCCTTGTGCGGCATCGCCGAGGACCCGCCCGGGCTCGGTTCGCGGACCTCTCCGACCTCACCGGCGCTGAGCGCGACGATGTCGCCGGCGATCTTGGACACGGCACCGGTGAGCTGGACGAGTGCCGCGGCGATGCGCACCACCGGTGAACGGTCGGTGTGCCACACCAGCGGACGCGAGGCCAGGTCGGTCCGGGCGGCGAGCGCCTCGTGCACCGCGATGCCGTGGGGGAAGGCCGACGTGAGGTTTCCGGAGGCGCCGGCGTACTGCACCGGGAACTCCAGGTCGGACAGCGAGGTCCGGGCGGCGTCGATCCCCTGCCACCAGTTCGCGGCCACGCAACCGAAGGTGGTCGGCGTCGCCTGTTGTCCGAGGGTGCGCGCGATCATCGGCGTGTCCCGGTGGGCTCGTGCCAGGTCCGCGAGGTCCCCGGCGAGCCGGTCGACGTCGCCGAGGAGATCCGCGACGGCGTCACGGAGGCAGATCATGAGCGCCGTGTCAATGGCGTCCTGGCTCGTCGCACCGACGTGGATGCCGGTCGGGTCGACCGCCCGGAGAGCGGTCACCAGCGGGATGGCGGGATTCGCCCCGGCGACCGACTCCCTGCTCAGGGTGTCGAGGTCGAGTTCGACCCCGTCGATGGTCCGGATCCCCTGCTCCGCCTCAGCCGTGACGATCAAGCCCGCCTCCGCTGCCGCGTGAGCGAGCTCCCGCTCGAAGGTCACCAGGGCCGCGAGGAAGGCGGCGTCCGACAGCTTCCGGTGCGCGGCGGGCTCACCGGCGGCGAGGTCGGAATAGGTGTTCCTGCTCAGTTCCCGGACCACTGCGCACCCACGTCCTGCGGCTCTTCCCCTTCGAGTGCGAAGAACGGCGTCTCGCGGTCGGGGTTCTCCTCCTGCATCTGGATGCGCATGACGTAGGCGCCCTCGGACTTCTCGGCGACGAGCAGTCCGCGTCGGCTCTCCGGGACGATGCCGAGCACCGGGTCCTTCGCGTTGGCCTCGTCGAACTGAGGGAAGTAGAGGCGGGTGTAGAGGCGCTCGAGCATGCCGCGGGCGAAGACGCCGACGTTGAGGTGCGGGGCCTCATCGCCGCGGGCACCCGGGAGGATGGTCCGGAACGTGACCGTGCCGGTCTCGTCGACCATTCCGCGTCCGAGGCCGCGGAAGCCCTCCGCGCTGGGGCGCTCGCACTCGGGGTCGAGCGGGGAGTTGTAGATACCGCGTTCGTCGGCCTGCCAGACCTCGATCATCGCGTCGGCGATGGGGTCGCCGGCGCCGTCGGTGACCTGGAAGGTCACGTCGACGGCACCGTCGGTGCCGGCCTCCACCATCTCCTCAGAGCCGGGGAGCGTGAGCCCGATGTGGACGTACGGTCCGACGGTCTGCGAGGGGGTGATGCCGAAGGTCGTCTCGTTCTGGTCGCGGATGTCCGACTGCTCGTAGCGGAGTTCGCCGTTCTTTCCGGTGTCGATGTGCATGGGTCGCCTGTCTCCTAGATTGCGTGTGTCCGTGGGTGGGGCGGGCCGGACCGCCCCGGGCCTGCCGGGCTAGATCACCCGGTTCTCGAAGGGGGTGGCACCGCGGCCGCGGAGGACGATGTCGAACTTGAAGCCGAGCGCGTAGTTGTCTCGCGTCTCGTCGTAGTCGAAGACCGAGATCATCCGCTCCCGGGCGCCCTTGGGCACGGAGTTGTAGATCGGGTCCTGGAAGAACATCGGGTCATCCGGGAAGTACATCTGGGTGACCAGCCGCTCGGCGAACTGCCGTCCGTAGAGCGAGAAGTGGATGTGCGCCGGACGCCAGGCATTGTGGTGGTTACCCCACGGGTAGTTGCCCGGCTTGACGGTCCAGAAGTGGTAGTGCCCGTCGGCGTCGGTGATGGTGCGCGCGACGCCGTTGAAGTGGGGATCCAACGGGGCGGGCCAGGAGTCGTTCTTGTGCCGGTACCGGCCGGCGGCGTTGGCCTGCCATGCCTCGACGATCGTGTCGGGCACGGGCTTTCCGTCGAAGCCCAGGACTCGACCGTGGACGTAGATGCGCTGGCCGATGGCTTCGCCGCCGTTCGCCCGCGTCATGTCGTTGTCGATCTCCCCGAAGTCGCGCTCGCCGAAGAGCGGGCCGGTCATCTCCCCCATCCGCTCCGGGATGATCAGGAGATCGTTGTTGGGGTTACGGCGGATGGTGGTCCGGTACTCGCTGAACCGCAACGGAGCGTAGAGACCGGAGGTAGTGCTGAGGTAGGGCTGGTCCATGACCTCCACCTTTCTTCACGTTCAGCATTCTTAGTGATCCACACCTCACCCTAACTATTGTGCACTCAGCGTCCGAATGTTCACAATGCGAACATGATGACCTGCACAAAAGCCTTTTCACCTGCACTTTCCCGCCCGACCCCGCCCCCTAGGGGGTAGTTAGGGGTGGCCGCTAGGGCCACGAATTCCGTGGCGCCAGTCACTCTCGCCTGAGGCTTCGGCCCCCGACACCCGGGCACCGAGCGTGCCGTTCAGCCCGACCCGGAGATGCGTCGAGGCCGGGATACGGCGGGTGTCACCCCTGCCCGCATCCCGGCCTGAAGCTCCGGAAGTGAGTGTCGCTACTGGTAGAAGCGCGAGAGGAACACCGCGACGACTCCGGGGCGCTCCTCCCCCTCGATCTCGATGGTGCCGTCGGTGACCAGGTGCAGGCCGCCTCCCTTGACCTCCTGAACCTCCCGGACCACGGCATGGAGACGCACGCGGCTGCCCACCTTGACCGGCGAGGTGAAGCGGACCTTGTCGAGGCCGTAGTTGACCTTGGTGCCCACGCCTTCGACGTCAAAGAGCTCGGACCACATCGGAATGATCAGCGACAGGGTCAGGAAGCCGTGCGCGATCGGCGCGCCGAACGGCCCGTCCTTCGCCTTCTCCGGGTCGACGTGGATCCACTGGTGGTCCTCGGTGGCGTCGGCGAAGGTGTTGACGCGCTCCTGGGTGATCTCGATCCACTCGGAGTAGCCGAGGTCCCGGCCGGCCAGCTCCTTGGCCTCCTCGAAGGAAACGACGGTCTTCGGGTCAGTCATCTTCTTGTCCTCTCAGTTTCGGTTGTTGTGGTTCTCGGTTGTTCTGGCCCCGGGCACCTAGACGAAGGCTCCGGTGCCGGTGATGTGTCGTCCGACGATCAGAGCGTTGATCTCGTGTGTGCCCTCGTAGGAGTAGACCGCCTCCGCGTCGGCGTGGAACCGGGCGACGTCGGTGTCCAGGGTGATGCCGTTGCCGCCGCAGACCTCCCTCGCCAGCGCGACCGCCTCCCGCAGGTTGGCCGCGGTCACCATCTTGGCCAGCGAGGAGTTCTCATCGCGGTACTCGCCCTCGTCCTGCTGTTGCGCGAGGCGGGTGCAGATCGCCAGCGAGGAGGTCAGCAGCCCGAGGGTGCGCGCCAGCTTCTCCTGGATGAGCTGGAAGCTGCCGATCGGCCGCCCGAACTGTTCCCGCTGCCGGACGTAGCGGACCGCGGCCTCGTAGGCGCCGGCCGTCGCCCCGCAGGCGATCCAGGAGACGTCGGCCCGCATGCGCCGCAACAGCCCGGCGACGTCCTTGAACGAGTTGACGTTGCGGAGCCGGGCGTCGTCGTCGACGACGACGCCGGTGTAGGCGATCTCCGCGTTCTGCATGATGCGCAGGGAGGCCTTGCGCTTGATCTTGGTCAGCGTCACCCCGTCGGCCTCACGCGGCACCAGGAACGCCTTGACCTGGCCGTCGGCCTCGTCCCGGGCGAAGGTGCAGAGCACGTCCGCCAGGAAGGCGCCGCCGATCCAGCGCTTCGCGCCGTTGATCTCCCAGCGTCCGTCATCGAGACGGCGCGCCGAGGTGGCCAGCCCGCCCGCTACATCGGATCCGTGGTCCGGCTCGGTCAGGGCGAAGACACCGTGCAGCTCGTAGTCGGCCACCTGGCGACCGAGTTTTTCGGCCTGTTCCTCGCCCCCGCCGTAGAGACATGCCGTCCGGAAGAGTCCGGCCTGGGCGTTGAAGAACGTGGCGACGTTGACATCGCACCGGGCCAGCTCGAAGCTGCGGAACCCGGTGAACAGCTCCCGCTGCCGGCCTTCGCCCGTCAGTTCCTCCGGTTCGATCAGACGCAACCCCTCCAGCGGTTCGATGATCTCCCCGGGAAAGCGGTCCTCGTCCCAGGCGTCGTTGAGCCAGGGCTTGACGTCGTCACGCAGGGTCTCGCGCAGACGGGTCAACGCAGCCTGCTCGGCGTCGGTGAGGTGGGCCGCGAAGCCGAGGACGTCCGAGTCGAGCACGAACTCACTCATGGTCGTTCCTCTCTCCCGCCGAGTCCCGCTCACCGAGGATCCGCACGGCGTTCGCCTTCATGATCAGGGGGCGCACCGCGTCGTCGATGGGCAGCGAATCGAACGCCTTGAGCCACTTGTCCGGGGTGATCAGCGGGAAGTCCGTGCCGAAGACGAGCTTCCGCTTGAGTACGCTGGAGGCCTGCTTGACCAGGGACTCCGGGAAGTACTTCGGCGACCAGCCGGACAGGTCGATGTAGACGTTGGCTTTGTGGGTCGCCATGGAGTTCGCCTCGTCCTGCCAAGGCACGGACGGGTGCGCGAGGATGATGGTCAGTCCGGGGAAATCCGCCGCGACGTCGTCGAGGAGCAGCGGGTTCGAGTAGCGCAGCTTGATGCCCCGGCCGCCGGGGAGCCCGGCGCCCATCCCGTTCTGGCCGGTGTGCGAGACGATCGGCAGCCCGATCTCCTCCAGCTCGCGCCACAGCGGGTAGAACTCCCGGTCGGAGGGGTCGAAGCCCTGGACCGAGGGGTGGAACTTGAAGCCGCGGACCCCCAGCTCCTCCGCCTGTCGGCGCGCCTCCTTCAGAGCTGCGGCACCGGTGCGGGGGTCGACCGACCCGAACGGGATCAGCACGTCGCTGTGCCGGGCGCAGCCCTCGACGAGGTCGTCGATCGAGTTCGGCTCGTGGTCGAACTGTGTTCGTGCGTCGATGGTGAACACCACCGCCGCCATGTTGCGCTCGCGGTAGATCTCGGCGATCGCGTCGATCGACGGAGTGCGCTCACCGGTCTTGAAGTACTTGGCGGAGGCCTCGAAGAAGTCCTCGGGCAGCGCCTTGTGCCCGCACGAGTCGACCTCGAGGTGGACGTGCATGTCGATGGCGTCGATCGACCCGAAGTCCACCGACGACCGGTACACGACGCCGTCGCCTTCGTTCGTACGCGTCATGATCTTCAGTCCTTCGGCTTCAGCTCGTCAGGCAGCTCCGGGAACTTCTCCCCCACGTCCTGGAGGTTCTCCTTGACGATGGCATTGCCGCGGTCCGACGTGGTCGAGAAGTCCCAGCCACCGTCGTGGTACTCCTCGGCGACGGGCTGCGGGTGGCTCCACACCTGCAGACGGTCACCGCCGGCGCCGAGGACCTGGCCGGTGATGCCGTCCGCCTCCGAGGACGCCAGGAAGGCGACGACGCCGGCGACGTCGTCCGCGGGCCCGAAACCGAGGTCCTTGCGGAAGAAGTCCGGCATCGGCTCGCCGCGCTCGTCCGCCTCGACGGCGGCACGGAAGTAGGGGACCGTCTTGGTCATGGCGGTCGCCGCGACGGGGATCACGGCGTTGACGGTGACCCCCGCCTTCTTCATCTCGAGCGCCCAGGTGCGGACCATGCCGACGATTCCGGCCTTGGCGGCCGCATAGTTGGTCTGCCCGAAGTTGCCCCGCTGCCCCGTCGGCGAGCCGATGCAGACGATGTGCCCGGCGACACCGTTCTCCTTGAAGTACTTGTAGGCGGCGCGCACGCAGGTGAAGGTGCCGCGCAGGTGCACGTGGATGACCGCATCGAAGTCCTCGTCGGTCATCTTCAGCAGGGACTTGTCCCGCAGGATGCCGGCGTTGGTCACCAGCGCGTCCAGTCGCCCGAAGCTGTCGACGGCCGTCTGGACGAGCTGATCGGCGGCGGCGGAGTCGCCCACGGGGACCACCGCCGCGACCGCCTCCCCGCCGGCAGAGCTGATCTCGTCGACCACCGCGCCGGCGGCGTCCTCGCTGACGTCGTTCACAACGACCTTGGCGCCCTGGCGGGCGAGCTCGAGCGCGTAGGCCCTACCGAGACCCGCACCGGCACCGGTGACGATGACACTGGATCCGGAGAGAGACATGACTGGGTCCTCCTTCATATTCTGGGGTTCGTGTTGCTCACATCACATGCAAACAAAAACCGTTAAGATTGTCAACCGTTTTGGGAAAGTTTCTCCCGGATCGGGACGACCCTCACAAGGGACGTTCCCCCGCCTCCACACCACCCGCCCGCCGGTAGGATCGAGACAGATCCCGCCTGCACCAGGAAAGGCCCCGCCACAGATGCGCACGCACACCCAGACCCGCCGCCCCGGCCCCGAACGCTTCCTCGGAACCGAGCTCGCACACGAGATCCAGTTCCTCCTCGCCCGCACCAGCGCCCGGGGATCCGCACGGGCGAACGCCATGCTCAAACCTCTCAAGCTCAAGGTGCGGCAGTACTCGGCCCTGTCCATCGCCGCCTCGGGACTGCGCCCCACCCAGCGAGAAATGGCCTTTTTCCTGCAGCTCGACCCCAGCCAGGTGGTGCCGATCCTGGATCAGCTCGAGGACCGCGGACTGATCAACCGGGAGACGGACCCCAACGACCGGCGCTCGAGACTCATCGTCGCCACCGAGGCCGGCATGGACCTCTACCGACGCGCGCACGAGACAACGCTCGCCTCAGAGGACATCACCCTCGACACGCTGACGCCCCGCGAGCGCGAGCAGCTGCGAACCCTCCTGATGAAGATCGTCATCTAGCCCCCCTCCGAACCGAATCACGACAATGTTCCAGGAGAAAATTGCACTTCGATAACCGTTGACAACTTCAACGCTTTATGGTTTCTTAGGCAATGTGATCTAGCACATACCTAAGGACCTGAGATGACTCCAACCACTCCCCGGGGCAGTGTCGACTCCGCCGTCACCGCCACCGTCGAGCACCGCTCCGGTGCCGGAAACCGACGTGACCCCGACAGCGTCAAGCACGACAGGGAGGCTCGGCGCGTAATCCTGTCGAGCTACCTCGGATCAACCATCGAGTTCTACGACTTCCTGCTCTACGCCTCGGCGTCCGCGCTGGTTTTCCCGCACATCTTCTTCACCAATCTCGACCCTATCGCCGGCACCATCGCCTCCTACGGGACATTCGCCGCCGGCTACATCGCCCGCCCCCTCGGCGGGATGATCTTCGGGCACTTCGGCGACCGGGTCGGCCGCAAGAAGATGCTCATGATCTCGATGTTCATCATGGGCATCGCCTCCACCCTCATCGGCCTCGTCCCACCCGCCTCCGCCATCGGCCCGATGGGAGCGGTGATCCTGGTGATCCTCCGTTTCTCGCAGGGTATCGCCGTCGGCGGCGAGTGGGGCGGCGCCGCTCTGATGGCGCTCGAGCACTCCCGCAGCGGACGCAGGGGTTTCGCGGCCGCCTTCACCAACGCGGGAGCGCCCTCCGGAGCCGCTCTCGGCACGTTCGTGCTCGGGACCTTCGCCGCGGTCCTCCCCCCGGAGGAGTTCCTCGCCTGGGGCTGGCGTATCCCGTTCCTACTCTCGTTCGTTCTGCTGATCCTGGGCCTCGTCGTCCGCCGTGCGGTCTCGGAGTCGCCGGTGTTCCAGGCGGCCGTAGCCAAGGCCGAGACCGGCGAACAGTCCCGTCCGAAGATCCCGCTGTTCGAGGTCCTCCGACGCCCCCGCGCCCTGGTGCTGACCATGCTCGGCGCCGCCTCCGGATTCGCACTGCAGGTGCTGCTGTCGACATTCTCGGTCAGTTTCGCCGCGGAGCAGGGCGCCGAGCGCTCCCACGTGCTCTACGCGTTCGCAGTCGCCTCCGTCCTGCAGATCCCCGCGGTCGTCTTCTTCGGCCACCTCTCGGACCGGTTCGGCCGCCGGCCCGTCATCCTCCTCGGGCTCGTCGTCTTCGTCCTGTACCTGTTCCCGTTCTTCAACCTTCTGGGCACGCAGAACATCTGGCTGATCCTGGTCGCCTTCACGCTGGCCCTCGGGATCCACGCCGCCGTCTACGGGCCGCTGGCGGCCTTCATCTCGGAGCAGTTCGGCACCTCCGCCCGCTACACCGGTGCCTCGCTGGGCTACCAGTTCGCCACGCTGATCGGCGCCGGCTTCACGCCCACCATCCTCGCCTCTCTCTACGGGAGTACCGGCGGCACCTCGCTGACCCCGGTGATCGGATTCCTCGCCGGCATGGCGATCATCTCCGCAGTCGCCATCTACCTCACCGGTGAGAGCAGGGACGTGAACCTGCACACCCACAGCCACTGACCCACCGCACGACCCAGACCCCACTACCCGTCTAGGAGCATCATGATCAACCACGGAATCGGAGACTGGATCCGGCGCCGCGCCGCCAAGTCCCCCGACAACATCGCCCTCGTCCACGGCGACGCCACGTTGACTTACACGCAGCTCGAGGAGCGTATCAACCGGTTGGCGGACTCGCTCTCCCGTCAGGGTGTGCACCAGGGCGACCGGGTAGCCTTCCTCGGCGAAAACCACCCGGCGTTCATGGAGACCCTCTTCGCGTGCGGCGCCGTCGGCGCGGTATTCGTCCCGCTGAACACTCGGCTTGCCGCACCAGAGCTGGAGTTCCAGCTCGTGGACTCCCGGTCGAGGACCTTCGTGGCCACCGAGGGCCTGGCCGACCTCGCTGTCGACGCGGCACGCGACTCCGACGTCGAGCGCATCTTCATCGTCGGCGACGACCCCTCCGTCGACGCGCAGGGCCTGGAGTCCTCCGTCTCCGGGTACGAACAGCTCATCTGCGACGGCGGGAACGTCCGGCAGACCACAAAGGTCAGCCTAGAGGACGCCGCGATCATCCTGTACACCTCGGGCACGACGGGCAATCCCAAGGGTGCGATCATCACGCACGGCAACATCACCTGGAACGCGATCAACGTCATCATCGAGTTCGACTACGGCGCGAGCGACGTCGCCCTGATGGTCTCCCCTATCTTCCACGTGGCCTCCCTCGGAATGGGCGTCATGCCCACCCTGCTCAAGGGCGGTGCGGTCGTCCTCGAGGAGAAGTTCGAGCCGGGCAGCGCGCTCAAGCTCGTCGAAAAGTGGAAGGCGACCACACTCTCCGGGGTGCCCACCACCTTCCAGATGCTGGCCGACCACCCCGACTGGCACAACACGGATCTGAGCTCACTGCGCAACCTCACCGTCGGCGGCTCGGCCGTGCCGGACCGCATTCTCTCCGCGTTCGAGCAGCGGGGGCTCCGGTTCACCATGGGCTACGGCATGACGGAGTCCGGCCCCGCCGCCACCTCGCTGCCGGCCCAGTTCTCCCTGGACAAGAAGGGATCGAGCGGACTGCCTGTCTTCCACACCCAGGTTAGGATCGTCGACCCGGTCGGCAACCCCGTCCCCGCCGGCACCGCGGGTGAGATCCAGCTCCAGGGCCCGAACGTCATCTCGGCCTACTGGAACCGGCCGGAGGCTAACCGGTCCTCCTTCCAGCAGACCAACGACGGCACCTGGTTCTCGACCGGGGACATGGGCTACTTCGACGAAGACGGCTTCATCTACATCTCCGACCGCATCAAGGACATGATCATCTCCGGCGGCGAGAACGTCTATCCGGCGCAGGTGGAGCGGGAGATCGCGCTACTGGACTCGGTCTCCTCCGTCGCCGTCTTCGGTGTCCCCGACGACCGCTGGGGCGAGGTCCCGTGGGCGGTGGTCACGGTCCGCCACGGCCACCAGGTGGAACCCGACGAGATCATCGAGCACCTCCGGACCCGGCTGGCCAAGTACAAGATCCCGAAGCGGATCATCTTCAGCGACCACCTGCCGCGGACCGCCTCCGGCAAGATCCGCAAGAACCAGCTGCGGGACCGCTACTCGCATGCCGAGGAATCGAAAACCCCGGCGTAATCTGGGGGCTCGTGACCGAGTCCCTCCCCCACCTCGTCCTGGGCCCCCTGAGCGCCGCGGACGCCGACCTCCCGGCCGTCACCGACACCACCGACGGGCGCACCGTCACCTTCGGCGAACTGCGCGCGCTCGTCGACGCCGCGGCCACCGAGATCACCGCCCGCCTCGCCGAAACCGACACCGGTACAGGCACCGATACACGAACCCGCCCCGTCGTCGGGCTCAACGCCCCGAACGGCCTGCCCTTCATCGTCGGTTTCTTCGCCTCGCTGGCCGCCGGCGCCGCAGTCACCCCGCTCGGCGCCCAGGCCTCGCGCGCCGAGATCGCCGGCCAACTGAACCGCGTCGACGCCCGCCTGCTGCTGACCACCACAGACGCCGGGCGCGCCGCCGCCGGGGACCTGCACATAGCCGCACTCGACCCGGCACAGCTCACGGCGGCCACCGCAGCCAGCCAGCCCACCGCAACCACCGCCCACGGCGCGGAGACCGCCACGGGGTGCGACGAGGCGTCGGCAATCGAGGGCGCGGCCTGCCTGCCGTTCTCCTCGGGGACGACGGGCACGCCGAAACCGGTGGTGCTCACCCACGCCAACTTGGTGGCGAACGTGCGGCAGATGTCGGCCGCGCTCGACGCGTGCGGGATGCGGCGCGACTGGCCGATCGCCGCGCCGCTGCCGTTCGCGCACGTCTACGGGCTCACGGTGCTGATGTGCACCACGCTGTACCGCCGCAACCACCTCGTCGTCCTCGACGGCTTCGACCCCGCGACCTTCCTGAGGCTGCACCAGCAGCACAACGTCGCCTGGAGCTACGTCGCACCCGCGATCCTGGCGCGCCTGGCCGCCGACGGCGTGCCCGAAGGCGTCGACCTCTCCGCGCTGCGCGTCGTGCTCTCGGGCGCGGACACGCTCAGCGCCGAGCTGGCCGCGCGCGCCGCCGGGGTGCTCGGCTGCGAGGTCATCCAGGGCTACGGGCTCACCGAGGCCGCGCCCGTCACCCACGTCAACGTGCGCGGCGTCGACGACCCCGCCACGCTGGGCACGCCCGTGGAAGACACGGACGTGCGCGTCATGCGCGCGGGCCACGAGGTGCTCTCCCCCGGCGAGGCCGGCGAGATGTGGGTGCGCGGGCCCCAGGTGACCTGCGGCTACCTCGGCATGCCCGAGGCGACGGCGGAGGCGCTCGTCGACGGCTGGCTGCGCACCGGCGACGTCGTCCGCCTCGGCGCGGGGTCCGTGCGCGCCGGCCGCATGACCGGCCGGGACCTCACCGTGATCGGCCGGGCCAAGGAGATCATCAACCACAACGGCTTCTCCGTCTCCCCCGCCGAGGTCGAGGAGCGCCTGCGCGCGCACCCGATGCTTGCCGACGCCGCCGTCGCCGCGTGGCGTCGCCCCGGGCGCGGCGAGGCGCCGCGGGCGGTGGTGGTGCTTGCCGACGCCGCGTCGCACCCGGCAGGCGCGGAGCTTTCGGCGCGGCTGCGTGACTGGGTGGGCGCGGAGCTGGCGGACTACAAGGTGCCGGTGCGCTTCGACGTCGCCGACGCCGTGCCGCGCACGGCCACCGGGAAGGTGGCGCGCACGCGGCTGAGCGAGGGCTGGGACAGCGAGGGCTAGTCCGGGTCTAGGCCGCCGGGACGGCCGCGCCGACCTGGCGCAGCGCGGCGGTGGCGTAGAGCTCGGCGAGGTCCTCGGCCGGGTGGCGCCCGGCGGGGTCGAACCAGAGGGCCACGCCGATGCCCATGTCGATCAGCGCGTAGACGGTGATCTTGAGGTCCTCGACGTGGAACTCGCCGCGCTCGATGCCGGCGGCGACGATCTTCTCCCAGCGCACCACGTAGTCGCGGCGCAGGCCGGTCACGGTGTCGCGGTCGGCCTTCTCGAGGCTGTTGATCTCGTTGTTGACCACCTTGACCGCCCGGGCGTTGTGCGCGTGGAAGACCACGTGCGAGCGCATCGCGGCGGCCAGCGCCTCGGCCGGGTCCCCGATGCCGGCGACGGCGGCGTCGTGGACCTCGAGCAGCCGGCCCATCCAGTGGACGCACAGATCCGCGAGCACCTGCTGTTTGGAGTCGACGTGGTTGTAGAGGCTGGAGGCGCGCATCCCGCACTCGCGGGCGATGTCCTCCATGCCGGTGCCGTGGTAACCGCGCTCGGCGAAGAGCTTCATCGCCGCCTGCGCGATCTGGTCCCTGCGCCGCGTGTTTGCCATGGTGTTCCAGACTAGTTCGCGGTGGCGCCGACGCGGTCGGCACCACCGGGGACGGGGGTGACGGCGGACCTCGCCGCCGCCACCGGGGTGGTCGGGGTGGGCCGGTCAGTTCTTGAGCGGCCGACGGGTCTTGGCCATGTGCGCGGCGCGCTCCGCGTTGGCGGGCAGCACGAGCACGGCCGCGGCCTCGGCGGTCTCCCGCGTGGTCAGCTCGTCGGCGGGGATGGTCGTCGGGTCGCCCTCGCGGGCGGTGTAGACGGCGGCGACGGCCTGGCCGATGCGCGCGTCCGTCTCCGATCCCTCGGTCCACTCCAGCGCCGGGGCGTCCGCCGGGCGCAGCGGTAGGTCGCGCACGCCCGGCTCGGAGTAGTCCTGGCCGGCCAGCTCGCGGGCGAGCTCGAGGGCCTCGGCGATGACGTGGTCGGAGGAGAGCACGATCCGGTCGGCCGGGCGCAACACGCCCTTGGCGCGTGCCGGGAAGGCGCCCGGGATCTTCTTGGCGGACATGATCAGCTCGAAGGCCGCGGCGTGCGGGTCCTCGGCGCCGGAGTCGATGGCCCGCTCGAGGGTGCGGGCGGTGCCGCCCCAGGCCGGGAAGAGGCCGACCTCGCGCTCGGGGAAGCCCAGGCGGGTCTCGGCGTGCACGGCCGAGGCGTCGGTGTGCAGCAGCAGCTCGAGCCCGCCGCCGAGGGCGACGCCGCGCACCGCACCGACGACGGGGAAGGGCGCGCGGCGCAGGGCCTCCAGGGAGCGCACGCCGTCGCGCATGAGGTCGGCGCAGGCCTCCTCCTCGCCGGCGGCGGCCAGCCCGGAGAGCACGCCGAGGTCCGCGCCGGCGGAGAAGACGCGCTCGTCGTCGCCGGCGATGACCAGGGCGCGCACCCCGTCGAGCCCGGCGACCTCGCGGAAGACGGCGAGCACGTCCGGGTGGCAGGAGCTCATCGGGGTGTTGATGGTCAAAACGGCCACGCCCTCGTTCTCGCCGGTCAGGGCGGAGACCTCGGCCTTGTCGTTGCCGGCGATCCGCTCGGCGTCGGCGGTCAGCGCGGCGACGGTGACCACCCCGGCGCGCTCGAGACGCGCGGCGGTCTTCCCGGAGCCGTCGAGGACGGTCTCGCCGGTGGGGCCCGCCGGGTAGAAGCCGCCGGCGGCGACGGCCTTGCTCAGCAGCTCAGGGACGGTCTCGAAGTCTGCGGAGGCCTCGTAGGCGTCGACGAGGTTGTCCAGGCCGATGGCGTCGGCCAGGGCGAAGGGGCCGCGCTTCCAGCCGTAGCCGAGCTGGATGGCCAGGTCGATGTGCTCGACGGTGTCGGCGATCTCGTCGGCCACCGCGCAGCAGTAGGCCAGGGTGTGCAGGTAGACGTCGCGGGCGTAGCGGCCGGCCTCACTGTCGGTGGCGATGACCCCGGCGGCGGTCTTCTCGCCGACGGCCGGGTCGGCGGCCGGGTCCGGCTTCTCGATCGGGCGGTAGTCGTCGGCGGCGAAGTCGTAGACCTCGCCGCGGCCGCGGTAGAAGCCGCTCTCCCCGGTGCGCCCGGTCAGCCCCTTGTCCAGCAGAGTCTTCAGCTCGGGCGAAGACGAGATGTCGAAGCGGTGGTAGGCGTCGGACTCCGGCAGGGCCTTGAGCAGGCTGCCCCAGATGGCGGGCACCAGCTGCAGGCCGACGTAGTCGAAGAGGCCGAAGATGCCGGTGCGCGGCACGCCGAAGGGCTTGCCGAAGACGGTGTCGGCCAGCTCCGGGCGCACCCCGCGGTCGAGGGCGAGCGCGGCGCCGACGGACATCCAGAAGTTGCCCACGCGGTTGGCGATGAAGCCGGGGGTGTCGCGGCAGTCCACGACGACCTTGCCCAGCTGGCGCTCGGCGATGGCGCGCAGGCGCTCGACGGTGCCCTCGGAGGTCTGCGGGCCGGCGACGAGCTCGACGAGGCGCATCACGCGCGGCGGGTTGAAGAAGTGGATGATGGCGAAGTCGCCGAGCAGGTCGGCGTCCATGCCCTCGGTCAGCTGGGCCAGCGGGATGGTGGAGGTGTTCGAGCTGACCGGGGTGCCGGGGGCGCGGTGGACGGCGATCTTGGCGAAGGTCTGGTGCTTGACGTCGAGGTCCTCGAAGACGGCCTCGACGATCCACTCGGCCTCGCCGAGGCGGTCGAGGTGGTCCTCGATGTTGCCCGGGGTGACGCGGGCGGCGAACTCGGGGTCCATGAAGCCGCGCTGCTTGACCTGGCGCTCGACGCCGGCCCTGGCGCGGGCGTCGCGGTCGCCCTCGTCGGCGGGGATGTCGAGCAGGTGTACGTTGACGCCGGCGTTGGCCAGGTGGGCGGCGATGCCGGAGCCCATGGAGCCGGCGCCGATGACGGCGGCGGTGCGGATGATCTGCTGGTTGTCGGTGCTCACTGCGGTTCTCCTGAGTCTGTCGGTGTGGACTGGCGGGGCGGTGCGGGTCCGGGGCCCGGGCTACTGCGCCTCGACGACGACGGCGATGCCCTGCCCGCCGCCGATGCAGAGGGTGACCAGGCCGAAGCGGCCGCCGGTGGCGCGCAGGCGGTGGACCAGCTTGACGGTCAGGATGACGCCGGAGGCGCCGATGGGGTGGCCGAGGGCGACGGCGCCGCCGTCGACGTTGGTCTTCTCCGGGTCGAAGCCGAGCTCGTCCTGGACGGCGATGGCCTGGGCAGCGAAGGCCTCGTTGGACTCGATGAGGTCGACCTGGTCGAGGCTGATGCCGGCCTTGGCCAGGGCCTTCGGCACCGCGGAGACGGGGCCGAGGCCCATGTGGGCCGGGTCGACGCCGGCGATGCCCCAGCCGGCTACCCGGGCCAGCGGCTCGAGGTCGTGGGTGGACAGCGCGTTGTCGGAGGCGAGCACGAGGCCGGCGGCGGCGTCGTTGATGCCGGAGGCGTTCCCGGCGGTGACGGTGCCGTCCTTCTGGAAGGCGGGGGGCAGCTTGGCCAGCTGCTCGAGCGAGGTGTCCTTGGGGTGCTCGTCGGTGTCGAAGACGGTCTCGCCCTTGCGGGACTTCGCCGTGACCGGCACGATCTGCTCGGCGAAGCGGCCCTCGGTGATCGCGGCGCGGGCGCGCTGGTGGGAGGTCAGGGCGAACTCGTCCTGGCGCTCGCGGGAGATGCCGAAGCGGCCGGCGATGTTTTCGGCGGTGCAGCCCATGTGGCCGTTGCCCATCGGGCAGGTCAGCCCGCCGGTCAGCCAGTCGGAGAGGTGGCCCTCCCCCATGCGCTTGCCGGCGCGCATGCCATTGACGGAGTAGGGCGCCTGGCTCATGACCTCCACGCCGCCGACGAAGGCGAGCTCGCTGTCGCCGGTGTGCATCTGGCCGGCGGCGGTGACGAGCGCCTGGGCGCCGGAGCCGCACAGCCGGTTGACGTTGAGGGCGGTGGCGGACTCGGGCAGGCCGGCCTGCAGCGCGATGGCGCGTGAGGAGTAGACGTCGCGCGGACGGGTGGGGATCACGTTGGCGACCACGGAGGCGTCGAAGGCCTCGGCCGGGGCGCCGGAGCGGGCGATCGTCTCGCGGGCGACGATCTCGCCGAGCTCGATCGGGGCGAACTTCGACAGCGAGCCCATGAAGCTGCCGATCGGGCTGCGCGCGGCCGAGACGATGTAGGTCTCCTCGGCCTTGGCGAAGGTACGCGGGGCGGTCTGCGCGTCGGTCACGATGTTCTCCTCGGTTTTTCGGGTCTGAACTGCAATTACGAATGGCTATTCGTAAGTGGTGCCCGAGAGTAGCCTACGCCACACTCCACCGTCAACCGGTTTGACGTCACCGATTCCGGTGTCACCGGGCCGGGCGCAGCCCGCAGCCCTCGATGCAGGAGCGCAGGCGGTTGAGCCCCGCGCACAGCCGATCCTCACTACCCGTGCCGATGCCGACGACCACGCCGGCGATCCCCTCCTGGCCGGGTGCGAGCCGCCAGTAGTCGCTCAGCGCCGTCACCCCGAGCCCGACCGCGCGGGCGGCGGTGACCACGCGGGACTCCACGCCCGCGCCGCCGCCGGCGAAGAGGAGCACGGCGTGCAGGCCGCCGTCCATGGGACGCGCGGTGACCGTGCCGACGGTCGCGTCGGCGGGCGTGCCGGTCGCCGCGCCCGGGGCGTCGAGGTAGTCGGCAAAGACGTCGACGAAGATGTCGCGGCGGCGCCGGTAGGCGCGGCGCATGCGGGCGGTGTGGCGGCGCAGGCCGCCCTCGATAAGGAAGTTGGCCGCGGCGTCCTGAACGATCCCGGAGACCGGCGTGCCCGCCTTCGCCGCGGCAAGCACCCCGGCGCGCAACCGCTCGGGAACCACCAGGAAGCCCAGGCCGAGGCCCGGCGACAGGCTCTTGGCGAAGGACCCGAGGGTGACCACGCTGCCGGTGGTGTCCAGCCCGGCCAGGGCGGGCAGCGGCTCGCCGACGTAGCGCAGCTCGGAGTCGTAGTCGTCCTCGATGACGACGACCCCGGCGCGCGCGGCCCAGCGCAGCAGCGCGAAGCGGCGCTCGGCCGACATCGCCGCACCCAGCGGGTACTGGTGCGAGGGGGTGACCAGCACGGCGTCGGGAATCGGGCGCAGCGTGTCGAGGGCGGCAAGGTCCACTCCCCCGGCGTTGACCCCGACGGGCACGACGCGGTGGCCGAGGCGCTCGGGCACGGCGCGCAGGGAGGGGTAGCCGGGGTTCTCCACGGCCACGGTGAGCCGGCGCGTCGGGGCGCCGGCCGGGGCATCGTCGGCGCCTCGGGCGGCGAGCGCGGAGAGCACCAGGCGCATGCCGTCGCGCGCGCCGGCGGTGACCACCACGTGGCCGGCGGCGATCGAGCGCGAGAGGCGGACGTGCTCGGCGATGGCGGCGACCAGGCGCGGCGAGCCGGGCGCGGAGTAGCCCAGGCAGGGGTCGGCGGCGGCCGAGCGCCAGGCCCGGCGCCACGCGGTGGAGGTCAGCGGCGCGGTGTCCGGCACGCCGGGGGTCAGCAGCAGCGGCGCCGCGGCGCCGGTGCGGCGGCCGGACGGCGGGGCGCCCGCGGAGAAGTCGTCCCCGTCGTGCGCGGGGTCCGCGACGGGCTGCGGGTCCGCGGCGGCGTCCCGCGGCGCGGCGCCGGGGACCGAGGTGAGCGAGAGGTCCGGCAAGCGCGGGTTGACGCGCGTGCCCGAGCGTGAGGTCACCAGGTAGCCCTCGCCGGTGAGCTGTTCGTAGGCGGCCACGACCGTGCCGCGCGAGACGCCGTGGCGCGCGGCGGCCACGCGGGTGGAGTCCAGGCGGTCACCCGGACGCAGGGAGCCGGCGGCGATGCGGGCGCGGACCTCCTCGACGATGCGGCCCGGCAGCGTGCCCGCCGGGAGCGCGGGATCGGCGGTCATCTCAGTACCGTGCCCCGCGGTCTCGGGCGCCGGCCCGTGCGATCCGCCACGCGGCGCGCACGTGGTCGACGACGGCGCCGGCGGTGGTGGGCAGCCCGTCGGCGGCCAGGCCCGCCGCCAGCTGGTAGAGGCCCACGGCCTCCAGCACCGGCCGGGCGTACGGCCCGCGCAGCTCGCCGGCCCGCTCCAGGTGGTCCCGCAGGCGCGGGTAGGCGTCCAGGTAGTCGTCGTAGCCGGGGTCGTGGGCGGCCACGCGCGCGGCGACGAGGCCGGCGAGCACGTCGCGCCCGCCGGGCAGCTCGCCCCAGGGCACGCTGGCGTCGATGACCGAGCCGCGCCCGCCGGGCAGGGCGACGATCGCGCGCCGGCCGGGCACGACGACGGCCGCGTCCTCGGCGTCGGCACGCTCGAGCGCGTCCCGGAAGGTGCGGACCGAGGGCTCCGCGTGCTCGAGCAGGATGGCGCCGTGCTCCGTGCGGATCTCGTCGCCGCGCACGGTCACCGGGGCGGCCTGCGGGGCCGGGCCCGGCGGTTCGGCGCCCTCGACGTCCTCGGGGCAGTGCACCCGGGCCGCCCCCGCGGACAGCGCGGCGCGCGCCCGCAGCCGGCCGGGCGCCCCGGTGTCGGCCACGGCCATCACGGCCCGCCGCTCGAGGGTCTGCGGCGCCGGCGGCAGGTCGAGCGGGCGCTCCAGCGGGGCGTCGCCGGCGGCCACCCGCCGGTAGTGGAACACCGTGTCGCCGGGGCACCGGCCGGGCGGGAGGCCGGAGTCGGCGGTCGCGACCACCTGGCCGCAGTACGGGGAGAGCACGTGCACGGCGGTGCGGTGGCCGGCCGCGAGCGTGACCGTGGCCGTGACGTGGCGGTCCAGGACGCCGTGGGCCATCGGCTCGTCCGGTTCGCCGAAACCGCGCTTGTGCACCATCTCCGGCTCAGGCACGGAGGCCTCGTGCGGGTCGACGCCGGCGGGCGTGCCCACCGAGAGCACCCGGGTGCGCTGGCTGCGCGCGTCGTCGAAGAGGTCGGCCTGCACCGGGCTGAGCGGGCCGGGTCCGAGGTTCTCCACGATCAGGCGGTAGCCCACCGCGACGGGCTCGGAATCCAGCACGCGCGCCCCGACCTCGGTCCAGCCCTCCCCGGTGACCGGCGGGAAACCGTGGCATTCACCGGCCACGGCGCCGCAGACGTCCACGGGCATGCCCGCCTCGACCAGCCGGCGCGCCCCGCCGCGCACGGCCGCAGCCAGGGTGTTGTCACCGAGGATGAAGAGCACGCGCACCTGCTCGGGGAGGAACGGATCCGGCGCACACAGCTCCCGGACCACCCGGTCGACGGCCAGGGCCAGCGCCGTGTCGTCCCGGACGTCGCGGGGCACCCGTTCCAGGGCGGATGCGGGGTAGAAGAGCGACATACCTGCGACGGTACCGGGCGCGCTCCACGGCGACCCACGCGGCGTCGGAAATTGAACCCGGCGTGTGGTCTATTTTTCTGGTTTGTTTTTGGACTTCTCAGTGGACCACCCGCGGGCGCAGAATGGTCCTCATGTCTGATAACAACGATGTAACTGGCACCACCCAGGGCTCGCCGCTGGTCAAGCGCGGCCTGGCCGACATGCTCAAGGGCGGCGTGATCATGGACGTGGTCACCCCGGAGCAGGCGAAGATCGCCGAGGATGCCGGCGCCGTAGCCGTCATGGCCCTCGAGCGCGTCCCCGCCGACATCCGCGCCCAGGGCGGCGTGGCCCGCATGTCCGACCCGGACCTGATCGACGGCATCATCGACGCCGTGTCCATCCCCGTGATGGCCAAGGCGCGCATCGGCCACTTCGTCGAGGCACAGGTCCTGCAGTCGCTCAAGGTGGACTACATCGACGAGTCCGAGGTCCTCTCCCCCGCCGACTACGTCAACCACATCGACAAGCAGAAGTTCACCGTGCCCTTCGTCTGCGGCGCGACGAACCTCGGTGAGGCGCTGCGCCGCATCGCCGAGGGTGCCGCGATGATCCGCTCCAAGGGTGAGGCCGGCACCGGCGACGTCTCCGAGGCCACCAAGCACATCCGCACCATCAACAAGGAGATCGCGCAGCTGGCCGGCGCCAGCGATGACGAGCTCTACGTGCGCGCCAAGGAGCTGGCCGCCCCCTACGACCTGGTCCGCGAGGTCGCCCAGGCCGGCAAGCTGCCCGTGGTGCTCTTCACCGCCGGCGGCATCGCCACCCCGGCCGACGCCGCGATGATGATGCAGCTCGGCGCCGACGGCGTCTTCGTCGGCTCCGGCATCTTCAAGTCCGGCAACCCGGCCCAGCGCGCCGCCGCGATCGTCAAGGCCACCGCCGCCTACGACGACCCGGACGTCATCGCCGAGGTCTCCCGCGGTCTGGGCGAGGCCATGGTCGGCATCAACGTCGCCGACCTGCCCGCCCCGCACCGCCTGGCGGAGCGCGGCTGGTGAGTCGCGCGGAGGCCGCGCCGACCGTCGGTGTGCTCGCCCTGCAGGGCGGCGTCGCCGAGCACGCCGAGCTCCTGGAGAAGCTGGGCGCCACGGTGCGCCTGGTGCGCCGGCCCGGTGACCTCGAGGGGCTGGACGGCCTGGTGCTGCCCGGCGGGGAGTCGACCACGATCGACCGGCTGACGCGCATCTTCGGGCTGCGCGAGCCGCTGATCGCCGCCGTGCGCGAGGGACTTCCGGTGCTGGGCACCTGCGCGGGTCTGATCCTGCTCTCCGCCGAGGTCGGGGACCCGGCCGCTGGCCAACAGGTCCTGGGACTCCTCGACGTCACCGTGCGCCGCAACGCCTTCGGCCCCCAGGTCGACTCCGCCGAGGCGGAGCTGCCCTGGACGCCGGCCGGCGGCGGCGCGGCGAGCGTGACCGCGGCCTTCATCCGTGCGCCCGAGGTCATCCGCCTCGGCGACGGCGTCGAGGCCTGCTCGGTGCTTGTCGACGCCGAGGGGCGCCGGCGCGTGGTCGGCGTGCGCCCGGGCGCGGTGACCGGGGTGTCCTTCCACCCCGAGCTGACCGGGGACGAGACCGTGCACGCGGAGTTCCTCGGACGGGTGCGGGCGCACGCGGGGGCGCGCGTCTAGCCGTCCAGCCGGCTAGCCGCGGGGCCGGCCGCGGGTTCCGTCCGCGGCGAGCACCCCGCCCGCCGGCGGGCGGGTCTCGCCCACGGTGCCGAGCACCGCGAGGTCGGCGAGATCCCAGGGGCACCGGGACGCGAGGAACGGGCGCTCCTCGGTCTGCCAGTCGTCCCAGAAGCGGGTGGCCGCGTCCTGATCGCGTACGCCCGCGTCGACCTCGCGGGCGATACCGCGGCGACGCTGCTCCTCGACGTCGCCGGTGACCCAGACGCTGAAGTCCGCCAGCGGCGCGATCGCGTCCGTCAGCGCACCGGTGCCCTCGACGATGAGCAACCGGGGTCCCGCGGGCACCTGCACCGATCCCCCACGCCCCTCGGCGACCCAGCCGGGCGGCCGGTAGTTCACCGCGTCGCCGGCGAGAAACGGTTCGATGATGTGCGTGACCAGCAGGTCGTGCCACCCGAAGCGCGAGTGATGCCAGGCGAGGTCGTCGGTGGCCACGACCGCCGTCGGACGGCCGGAGCGGGTCGCCTCGTCCGCGAGAGCTGCCGCCAGGGTGGATTTCCCGGCGCCACCGCGGCCGTCGATCAGCACGACCCGGCGGCCCCGGCCTGCGGGCAGCAGGTCGGCGAGCGGCCTCGGGGTGAAGGGCCCGAGGTGGGGCTCACCCGGGCCGGGGTCGAACAGCGCCGTCGAACTCGGCATCAGATGGTCCTTCCTGGCCTCGGCGGCAGGCCTGCGGTATCCGGGACACGGGAGTCACCGCAGTGTAGCGGACACGGCGGGCTGATGCTTCGTCTCAGACGACGGGTGTGCGCCGGACCCGGCTTGATCCCGGCACAATGGCGGGCATGGACCCCGTCATCGCCCGGCTCGCCGCCGCCGAGGCCACCTCCTGGCTGCGCGCGCAGCCCCTGGCCCCGGGCTGGGCCGGCGACGCCGCCCTCGACGCCCGGATCGCCCGGGCGCGCGCCCGCTTCTCCCGCTTCGCCGGCTGGTTCTCGCGGACCTTCCCGGACTCCGCGCCCACCGGCGGCGTCCTCGAGTCGCCGCTGGTGTGCGCGCCCGCGCTGCAGGCCGCGCTCGAGGACGACCTGGGTGCACCGCTGCGCGGCCGGCTCTGGGTCAAGCGCGACGACCTGCTGCCGGTCTCCGGGTCGGTGAAGTCTCGCGGCGGCATCCACGAGGTGCTCGAGTACGCCGAGGAGGTGCTCCAGGCCGCGGGCCTGGACGCCTCGGACGCCGGCATGCCCGCGGGCAAGAAGGCGCTGGCCGGGCACACAATCGCCGTCGGCTCGACAGGCAACCTGGGCCTGTCCATCGGGCTGGTCGGCGCCGCGCTCGGCCTGCGCGCGGTGGTGCACATGTCCCGCGACGCGAAGGGGTGGAAGAAAAAGCTGTTGCGCGAGCGCGGCGCCGAGGTCGTCGAGCACGCCGGCGACTTCTCCGCGGCCGTGGCCGCCGGGCGCCAGCAGGCAGCAGACCAACAAGACACCCACTTCGTCGACGACGAGGCCTCGCTCTCGCTCTTCGCCGGCTACGCCGTGGCCGCCGGGCGGCTGGCCGGCCAGCTGCGCGCACTCGAGATCCCCGTCGACCGCGAGCACCCGCTCGTGGTGCACCTGCCCTGCGGGGTCGGCGGGGCCCCGGGCGGGATCGCCTACGGGCTCTACCGCACCTTCGGAGCGGACGTGTGCTGCGTCCTGCACGAACCGGTGGCCGCACCGGCGGTCTTCCTCGGCGAGCGCTCGGGCCTGCGCGAGAAGATCAGCGTCGCCGAGATCGGCCTGGACGGGCGCACCGACGCCGACGGGCTCGCCGTCGGACGGATGTCGAGCCTGGTCCGCGGCGTCGTCGGCGGCCGCATCGACGGCTTCGCCACGCACTACGACGCCGAGCTGACCGGCCTGGTCGCCCGCGTACACGACGCCGAGGGCTGGCGCCTGGAACCCTCGGCGACCGCGGGGCTCACCGGCCCGTGGCGGGTGCAGGCCGACGCGGACTTCCTGCGCGCCCGCGGCCTGGACGGGGAACGCCTCGACCGGGCCACCCACATCGCCTGGTCCACGGGCGGGTCGATGGTCCCGGAGGAGGAGTTCGCCGCGCTGCTGGCGGCCGGCCGGGACGCGGCCCTGCGTTAGCGGGAGCTACCGTAGCGCCTGCTCGATCTGGGCGCGCAGCTGCGGGAAACGGTCACCCATGGCGTTGAGCAGCGGCTGGCCGAACAGGCCGAGCACGCCGAGCAGCCCGAGCACACCGGCCAGCACGCCGAAGACGGTGCCGGCTGAGGAGCCGAGGGCCGAGCCCGCGATGAAGTCGCCCTCCGAGGAGCTGTCCGCGGAGCCGTCGGCACCGTCGCCGCCGTCCGCGTCGTCCGCGTCGTCGGAGTCGTCGCCGTCCTCGACGCCCTCACCGGTGATCTCGAAGAGCGTGGTGGTCCCGGAGACCTCGTTGCCCACCACCAGCATGGGCCTGCCGTTGGGCGAGTCCTTGGCTGCGATGAACGCCAGGCCCTCCGGGCCGAGGTCACCGGCGCCCTCGGCGGAGCCGGTCTCGTCCGGGTCCACCGAGAAGTCGCGGTTGTTGACGTAGGTGACGAACTGGCTGCCCGCCGGGTCGGTGACGTCGTAGACGAAGATGCCGCCGACGCGCTCGAGCCCGATGAAGGCGTAGGTGCGCCCGTTGATCTCGCCGAGGGTGAGCCCCTCCGGCTCCGGGCCCTTGTTGTCGGAGCGGTCGTCGAAGGCGGTCTCCTCGTGGTTGGAGTTGAACACCAACGGCGAGCGCTCCGCGACGTCGGCGAGAATCTCCTCGAACTCGGCGCCCGAGTCGAAGACGCGGGTGCCGTCGGCGGAGTAGACGGAGAAGCCGCGGGTGCCGTAGGAGTAGAGCTCCTCGTAGCAGGAGCCGTCCCCGCTCAGGCCGTCGGCGAGCGTGATGTTGAGGCGGCCGAGGTTCTCGTCCTCCTGCAGGTCCTCGATGCCCTCGGCGTCGAGCCCGGCGAAGCCCTCGCACAGGCCGGGCAGCGGGCGGTCGAGGTAGTCGGTCTCGTCCGGGTCGCCCAGGTGCTTGACGCGGGCCTCCTCGGAGTAGGCGTCCCAGTCGCGGGCGTCGCCCTCGTTGGCGGTGACGAAGTAGGTGGTGCCGCCGGCCTGGTAGGCGCCGATGGAGTCCGGCTGGACCAGGCCCTTGACCGGCCAGTTGGCGATGTTGACCTTCTCGTCGCGGTCCGAGGCGTCCAGCCCGTTGCCCGGCTGGGAGTGGTCGACGGTGCCCAGCGGCAGGATGTCGGTGACCTGCGCGGCGGCGATGTCGACGACGGCCACGGCGTTGTTCTCCTGGAGGGTGACGTACGCGGTGCCGTCGACGGTAGCGATGTACTCCGGCTCGAGGTTCTGCGCGACGGTGGTGGTGTACTCCTCGCCGTCGACCTCCTCGGGCCCGAAGATGCGCACGCCCTCGGGCAGCGAGTCCTCGAAGGCGGTGAAGCCCGCGGTGCGCACGTCCGACTGCGCGGGCGCCTCGAGGCCCTCGGGCAGCGCGACGACGGAGACCGAGCCCTCCGGGTCGACGGAGTAGTCCTCCGCCGGCTCGCCCTCGTTGGCGACCAGGGCGCTGGTGCCGTCGGCGGTGATGGTGACCATGTCCGGGAGCGACCCGACGCCCACCCGGCCGAGCTCCTCGCCGTCGCCGGCGGCGTCGAAGAAGATCAGCGAGCCCGGCTCGGTCTTGTCGTCCGGCTCGACGGTGGCGGCGGCCAGGCCGTCGGCGCGCACGGCCACGGAGTTGACGGTGGTGCCCGCGCCCCCGTCGACGGAGTGCAGCAGCTTCGGCTCGGCGGGCTCGGAGACGTCGAGGACGTCGATCTTGCCGGACTGCGCGTTGACCACCATGACGCGCTGGCTGTCGGGGCGGTGGGCGACGATCTCGGCGGCGGACTCACCGAAGACGCCGGTCTCGTGGCTGCCGACGGGCTCGAGCCCGATGGCCGCGCCCGGTGCGGAATGCGTGACGGGATTGGCGACGACCGCGGCATGCGCCGGCGCTGCGTTGGTCACCGTGGCCAGACCGGCGATGCCGGTGGCCAGGGAGGTGCACAGGGCGACGCCGGTGCGGGTGGTGCGGGCGGTGCGGAGGGACGGGCGGGAGGTCATCACAAGGCTCTTCCTGGTCGGCGGACAGACAACTGCCAGGGTCCCTGAGGCGTGCGAAGCCGCGGTGGCCGCGCGGTGACGCTGCAGCGGCCTCCCGGTGAACTCCCGGAGACCGCGCCCGCCGCGTGGCTAGCATGGATATTGAGTGATCATTCCGCGGGACGGGCCTGCCACCCGGGGAGGTCGACCGCGGCGACCGCGAGGAGCCCGCCATGTTCGACCTGACCGACCAGACCGCCGTCGTCACCGGAGGTGCCGCCGGCATCGGTCGCGCGATCGTGGGGATGCTGCGCGAGGCCGGGGCCACCGTCGTCATCGCCGACCTCGACCTCGAGGCCGCCGAACGCACCGCGAAGGAGACCGGCTCGCACGCCCGCCGCCTCGACGTCACCGACCGAAAGGCGGTCCACGAGCTGTTCGCCGAGGTCAACGAGACCTTCGGCGGCATCCAGATCCTGTGCTCGAACGCGGGCATCTTCCCGCAGGCCAGCCTGGAGACCATGACCGACGAGCAGTGGAACCACATCTTCGACGTCAACGTCCGCGGCGCCTTCGTCACCGTCCAGGAGGTGCTGCCGTACATGCGCGCCGCCGGCTACGGACGTGTGGTCATCACGACCTCGATCACCGGCTCGCACACCGGCTACCCCGGCTGGGCGCACTACGGGGCGACCAAGGCCGCCCAGCAGGGCTTCATGCGCAGCGCGGCCCTCGAGGTCGCCCGCGACGGCATCACCGTCAACGGGGTGGCCCCGGGCAACGTCGCCACGGAGGGACTGAAGGCGCAGGGCGAGGAGTACAACGCGCAGATGGCGCGTGCGGTGCCGGTGCTGCGCCTGGGCGACCCGCGCGACATCGGCGCGGTGGCCTGCTTCCTGGCCAGCCGCGAGGCCGGCTACATCACCGGCCAGGTCATCGTCGCCGACGGCGGCCAGATCCTGCCGGAGTCCCCCGAGGCGATCCTGCCCGCCCGCGGGAACGGGCACGACGCCTGAGCCGCGCGGTCTGATCCGCACGGAAAAAGCCGCGCAGCCGAAGCTGCGCGGCTCCACCTGCGGCGGCCCACCCCGGGGCCGCCTGAGCTGGACGACTAGTCGTGCAGCTTGCGGTAGCCGAAGACCTCATCGATGATGCCGTACTCCACGGCGTCCTCGGCGGTGAGGATCTTGTCGCGGTCGGTGTCGATGCGCACCTGCTCCGGGGTCCGGCCGGTGTGGCGGGCCAGCGTCTCCTCCATCTGGCGGCGCATGCGCTCGATCTCGGCGGCCTGGATCTCCAGGTCGGAGACCTGCCCCTGGGTGCCCTGGGTGGCCGGCTGGTGGATGAGCACGCGGGCGTTGGGCAGCGCGGCGCGCTTGCCCTTGGTGCCCGCGGCCAGCAGCACGGCCGCCGCCGAGGCCGCCTGGCCCAGGCAGACGGTGCGCACGTCGGGGCGTACGTACTGCATCGTGTCGTAGATCGCCGTCATGGCGGTGAAGGAGCCGCCGGGCGAGTTGATGTACATGGTGATGTCGCGGTCCGGGTCCATGCCCTCGAGGACCAGCAGCTGCGCCATGATGTCGTTGGCCGAGGTGTCGTCGACCTGCACGCCGAGGAAGATGATGCGCTCCTCGAAGAGCTTGGCGTAGGGGTTGGTCTCCTTGGTGCCGTAGGCGGACTGCTCGATGAAGCTCGGCAGGACGTAGCGCGACTGCGGCATCTGCATGCCCGGGGTCGGGCCCGACTGGGGAAGCTGCAGGCCACCGGCGGAAATCGGGTTGAACATTCTCTCTACCTCTCCTATCTGCTTCCCGCTCAGTTGCTCACGGAGCCCTGGACGGTCTCGATGACGTGGTCGACCAGGCCATAGTCCTTGGCCTCCTGGGCGGTGAACCAGCGGTCACGGTCGGAGTCCTTGACGATCTGCTCGTAAGACTGACCGGAGTGCTCCGCGATCAGCTCGGCCATCTCCTTCTTGGTCAGCGCGAACTGCTCGGCCTGGATGGCGATGTCCGCGGCGGTGCCGCCCACACCGGCCGAGGGCTGGTGCATCAGGATGCGCGCGTGCGGCAGCGCGAAGCGCTTGCCGGGGGTGCCGGCGGTCAGCAGGAACTGGCCCATCGAGGCGGCCAGACCCATGCCGTAGGTGGCCACGTCACACGGCGAGTACTTCATCGTGTCGTAGATGGCCATGCCGGCGGTCACGGAGCCGCCGGGCGAGTTGATGTAGAGCGAGATGTCGCGGTTCGGGTCCTCCGCGGAGAGCAGGAGGATCTGCGCGCACAGCTTGTTGGCGATCTCGTCGTTGACCTCGCTGCCCAGGAAGATGATGCGCTCCCGCAGGAGGCGCTCGTAGACCGAGTCACCCAGGTTCACGCCCGCGTTCTCGGGGCCCATGGTGGTCCGTTCGCTCATGAGAGTCAGTCTCTCCTTTTTCTTCGTCCGTTTATTCAGGGTCCCAGGCTACCGCCGCACTCCCCCGGGATGCCGCCGTGTTCGCTGACAGCGTCGTCGGGGACGGAAAAAGGGGCCCGGGCGGTCCCGGGCCCCTTCTTCGCGGCGTGTCAGGCGGAGGTTACTTGTCCTCGGCCTCGGTGGTCTCGGTGGACTCGGCCTTGGCGTCGTTCTGCGCCTCGTCCTCGTCCTCCTCGCCGAAGTACTCCTCGGGGTCGACGGAGTTGCCGGCGTCGTCGGTCACCTTCACGCGGCAGATCGCGGCGGCCAGGGCCTTGCCGCGGCGGACGTCGGCGAACAGGTTGCCGATCTGGCCGGACTGGCTGATCTGCTGGACGAACTCGTTCGGGTCCATGCCGTAGGACTGGGCCGTGAACATGATGTGCTCGGTGAGCTCCTGCTGGGAGACCTCCGGCTGCTCCTGCTCGGCGAGGGCATCGAGGAAGAGCTGGGTGCGCACGGCCTCCTCGGCGTTCTCGCGCTGCTCGGCGTCGAACTTCTCGCGGGTGGTGCCCTGCGCCTCGAGGACGGAGTTCAGGGCGGCCTCGTCGTGGGCCAGCTGGCCGAGCAGCTGGTGACGCTGGGCGTCGACCTGGGCGTCGACGACGGTCTGCGGCAGCTCAAACTCGGTCTCGGCGAGGACCTTCTTCAGGGTCTCGTCGCGGATGGCGGCGGCCTGGCCGGTCTTCTTGGAGTCCTCGACCTGCTTGCGGGTGGCGTCACGCAGCTCGTCGACGGTGTCGAACTCGGAGGCCATCTGGACGAACTCCTCGTCCAGGTCCGGCAGCTTGCGCTCCTTGGACTGCTGGACGTGGACGTTGACCGTGGCCTCCTTGTCGGCGTACTTGCCGGACTTGAAGGTGGTGGTGAACTCGTTGTCCTCGTCGGTCTTCATGCCGCGCAGCGCGGTGTCCAGGCCGTCGATGAGGTCGCCCTTGCCGATCTCGTAGTTGATGCCCTCGGCGGCGGCCTCGGGGATCTCCTCGCCGTCGACGGTGGCCTTGATGTCGATGACGGCGATGTCGCCGGTCTTCATCTTGCGCTTGGTGTTCTTCAGCTCAGAGAAGCGGCCGCGCAGCTCGTCGAGGGCCTCGTCGACGTCCTCGTCGGAGACCTCCAGGGCCGGGACGGTGACCTCGAGGGCGGAGAAGTCCGGGACCTCGATCTCGGGCTGGACGTCGACCTCGGCGGTGAACTCGACGTGGTCGCCGTCCTCGATCTCGGTGATGTCGACCTCGGGCTGGCCGATCGGCTTGACGTCGGCCTCCTTGACGGCCTGCTCGTAGCGCGACGGCAGCATGTCGTTGACGACCTGCTCGAGGACCGGGCCACGGCCGAAGCGGGCGTCGATCAGCTGGCGCGGGGCCTTGCCACGACGGAAGCCCGGGATGGTCACCTGCTGGGCGATGGCCTGGTAGGCCTTGTCGAACTCACCCTTCAGCTCATCGAATGGAACGTTGACGGTGAGCTTGACGCGGGTGTCGCTCAGCTTCTCGACGGAACTCTTCACGGAGTCACTCTCCTGGATCGGTGCGAAAGTCTCTTCTCGATGTTTCTTACGTCGGGGCGACAGGATTTGAACCTGCGACCCCCTGCTCCCAAAGCAGGTGCGCTACCAAGCTGCGCCACGCCCCGCGACGTTCGCCAAGCATACCGGCGGGGTCTGCGGGCGACCCACACCGGGGTCGCCCGCCGGGGCCAGGCCGCGGGGGACGCGGCGCCGCCCGGGCGGGCGACGTTGACAAGCGAGACACTCTACCGGAGAGGTGCGGGCCATGGGCGGGCGGGCCGGGAAACGGCCAGGAGACGACTGCGCCCCGCCGACGCTCAGGGCGGCCGGCGGGGCGGTCAACTGGAGGGAACGACGGGAATCGAACCCGCGTCTTCAGCTTGGAAGGCTGAGGTATTAGCCACTATACGACGTTCCCAGTGGCAGCCAGCCTAGTGCAGAGGCCGCGGACGGGACAAACGCCCCGTTCGTGCGCGCGCAGTCGCCGATGCCGCCCGGGTGCACTTCCCGGGGCGATTCATGCGCCGCGGCCGGAACTTTCCGCGGGCCCGGCGCGTTGAAGCAGACGAGAACCTTCCCCGCCAACGAAAGTGGGTCATTCAGTGTCCTTTCTGCTCCTCCTCATCGTCATCGGCGCCGGGATCGCCATCTGGGCGCAGTCGAACAAGAAGAAGGAGATCGGCCGCGAGCGTGCCTCCTTCGCCGACGCGCAGGCCGACGCCCGCCGCTGGATCGAGCGCCTCGGCTCGCAGGTGCTGACGCTCTCCGGCAACGACACCGCCTCCACCCAGGCGCTGGCCGACGCCTCCGAGCGCTACAACGCCGCCTCGGCCGCCATCGGACAGGCCGAGACGGTCAAGCAGGCGCAGCTCGCCCGCGAGTCCGCGCTCGAGGGCCTGCACTACGTCAACGCGGCCCGCGAGATCATGGGCCTGCCCGCCGGCCCCGAGCTGCCGCCGCTGGCCGGCCAGCGCGCCGCCGGCAAGGTCACCGAGCGCCGCACCATCGAGCACGACGGCCAGCAGATCACGGCCTCGCCCGAGGCGAGCGCGGACACCCCGAACTACTACCCCGGCGGCAAGGTCGCGGGCCGCCCGGTTCCGGCTGGCTGGTACTCGACCCCGTGGTGGGCCCCGGCCATGGCCACCGGCCTGTGGACCGCCGGCTCGGTGATGATGTTCTCCGCGCTCTTCTCCGGCATGTCCGGCGTGGGCTACTCCGCCCACGCCTTCGAGGACGGCTACGGCTCCGGTTACGAGGACGGCCTGGCCGACGGCGCGGAGGGCGCCGACGGCGACATGGGCGACGCCGGGGACATGGGCGACGGCGGCGACATGGGTGGAGACACGGGCGGCGACGGCGGCGGCTTCTTCGGCGGTGACGGCGGATTCTTCGGCGGCGACGGCGGCGGGTTCGACTTCGGCGGCGACGGCGGGGGCTTCGACTTCGGCGGCTTCGACTTCTAGCCTGCACCCCTCCTTAATCTCCCACTTCCCCACCGACCCCCGGACGTTAGTCCGGGGGTCTCGTGCTGCACGGGGTGGGGCGCGCCGACGGGGAGCGGCGGGACGTCGGCAATTACCCCGCCCGGCATGCGCTGACACCTAAACCGGTTCAGCAACCGAAAACCCAGAAAGTGATTTACCTCACCCGTTAGGCTGACCTTGTTTCGCGCCGCAACCAACACCGTCAGGGAGGTCAGGACCGTGAGCAACGACAGAACCGAGATGACCGGGACGGGCCCGGCAGACACCGCGGGCGCGGGGCAGCCCACCGCCGTCGGGGACGACTCCGCCGGCAAGCCGCTGCGCAGCTGGACCGTCGTCGGCCCGGGCCTGGTCGCCGCGGCGACCGCGGTCGGGGCCGGCGACCTGGTGGCCACCCTCGTCGCGGGCCAGCGCTTCGGCTACGCCCTGCTGTGGGCGTGCATCGTCGGCACGGTGATGAAGATCGTGCTGGTCGAGGGCGTCGGACGCTGGACCCTGGCGACCGGGCACACCCTCTTCCACGGCTGGCACTCCATCGGCCGCTGGACCACGTGGTACTTCGCGCCGTACATCATCATCTGGGGCTTCGTCTACGGTGCCGCCGGCATGTCCGGCACCGGACTGGCGCTCAGCGCGCTCTTCCCCGGCACCTCGCTGACCATGTGGGCGATCATCTCCGGCCTGGTCGGCTTCGCCCTGATGTGGATCGGGCGCTACCGGCTCTTCGAGAAGATCATCGCCGTGCTCGTCGGGGTCATGTTCGTCACCGTCGTGGGTATCTCGACGCTGACGTTCCGTCACCTGCCCGAGATCATCACCGGCCTGGTGCCCACCGTGCCCGAGGGCTCCTTCGTCTACGTCCTCTCGCTGGCCGGCGGGATCGGCGGCACGATCACGCTGGCCGCCTACGGCTACTGGCTCTCCGAGAAGGGCTGGGGCGGCGCCGGCTGGATGCGCGTGATGCGCCTCGACAACACCGTCTCCTACATCGTCACCGGCATCTTCGTCATCGCGATGCTGCTCATCGGCGCCGACATGCTCTACAGCGCCAACCTCGCCGTCTCCGACTCCGACCAGGGCCTGGTCGACCTGGCCGGGGTGCTCGAGGAGCGCTACGGCAAGGCGATGTCGGTGATCTACCTGGTCGGATTCCTCTCCGCCGCGTTCTCCTCTGTGCTCGGCGTGTGGAACGGCGTGTCCCTGATGTTCGCCGACTACCTCGGCCACCTGCGCGGGCTGCCCGAGGGCCACCCCGACACGCACTCGGGCGGAAAATACTACCGGATCTACCTGTTCTGGCTGACCTTCCCGCCGATGCTGCTGCTCATCCTGGGCAAGCCGACCGCGATCATCATCGCCTACGGTGCACTCGGCGCGCTGTTCATGCCGTTCCTCGCACTCACGCTGCTCATCCTGCTCAACTCCGACCGGGTGCCCGCGCGCTGGCGCAACGGCTGGTTCCTCAACACCGTCGTGTCGGTCATCCTGATCGCCTTCGCCGCGCTGTGCATCCACGAGCTGATGGGCATCTTCGGCTGACGCCCGCGGACGCGCCGACGGGGAGCGGCGGGACGTCGTCAATCACCCGGCCCCACACCAGGCGGCGCCTCTGGCACACTGGGCCCATGAGCGACAACGTCCCCACGATCACCCTCAACGACGGACACGAGATCCCGCAGCTGGGCTTCGGCTCGTACAAGGTCGACAACGACACCGCGGAGAAGGTCGTCGGCCTCGCGCTGCAGGCCGGCTACCGGCACATCGACACCGCCGGGTTCTACGGCAACGAGGAGGGCGTGGGCCGCGCGATCGCGGCCAGCGGCATCCCGCGCGAGGAGATCTTCGTGACCACCAAGCTGTGGAACGACCGCCACGGCGACCCGGACGCGGCGCTGGCCGAGTCGCTGGAGAAGCTCGGCCTCGACTACGTCGACCTCTACCTCATCCACTGGCCCTGCCCCGCCCAGGACCTCTACCTGAAGGTCTGGGACCGCTTCATCGCCGCGCGCGAGACCGGGCTGGTGCGCTCGATCGGGGTGTCGAACTTCCTGCCCGAGCACCTGGACAACCTGCTGCGCCACTCCCCCGTGCCGCCGGTGGTCGACCAGCTCGAGCTGCACCCGGCCTACCAGCGCCGCGACGACGTCGCGTTCTGCCGCGACCACGAGATCGCCGTCGAGGCCTGGGGCCCGCTCGGCCAGGGCAAGTACCCGCTGCTCGAGGACCCGACCGTGACCCGGGTCGCCGAGGCCCACGGCGTCGGCGCCGGCCAGGCGGTCATCCGCTGGCACCTGCAGCACGGGCGGGTCCTCTTCCCGAAGTCCTCGAACCCCGAGCGCATCCGCGCCAACATCGACGTCTTCGGCTTCGAGCTGACGGACGAGGAAATGGCCGCGGTCGACGCACTCGACCGCGGCCTGGAGGGGCGCGTCGGACGCGACCCGAACAAGATGGAGCCTTAAGAGGGAGGCCTCCAATCAGAGGCCCGGGGGCTACTTCTCCTCGGGCAGCGCCGGGGCGACCCCGGTGCGCTCGTACTCGGAGAGGATGTCGATGCGGCGCTGGTGGCGCTCCTCCTTCGACCACTCGGCGCCGATAAAGGCGTCGACGATCTCGAGGGCCTCCTCGACGGAGTGCATGCGCCCGCCGATGCCCATCAGCTGGGCGTTGTTGTGCTGGCGGGCCAGCTGGGCGGTCTCGACGGACCAGGTCAGGGCGCAGCGGGCACCCTCAACCTTGTTCGCGGCGATCTGCTCGCCGTTGCCGGAGCCGCCGAGCACGATGCCCAGGGAGCCCGGGTCGTTGACCGTGCGGCTGGCCGCCTCGATGCAGTAGGCGGGGTAGTCGTCGGCGGGGTCGAGGGTGTGGGCGCCGCAGTCGATGACCTCGTGACCGGCGGCCTTCAGGTGCTCAGCCACGGCGTTCTTCAGGTCGAATCCGGCGTGGTCTGCTCCAAGGTAAACGCGCATGCACTGCAGTCTAGCCGCCCCGACACCGGCTTTGGACTCCGTGTTGTTTTCCGCCCCCGCGGCCACCCCTGCTGCTTCTGGCCTGTCGCCCCGGGCCGCCCCGTCGGACGGCCATCGCCGCCGCGCCTAGCGCAGCGCGCCCTCCCGGTCGCGGCGCCGGCCCAGCACCCGCCAGACCAGCCACACCCCGCCGGCCAGGAGCACCAGCGGCACCAGCTTCATGAACCACGCCAGGCTGATGAACACGGCCATCAGCAGCGCGATCAGGGAGACACCCACGCACACCGCACCGGCGGCCAGGGAGAGCGTCGCCGAGCGACCCCAGCTGTAGTACGCCAGGCCACCGGCGAGCACGGCGATGACGAGGGTGACGGTGAAGGTGCTGAACACGGATCCTCCGGGAGACGGGTCATCGTTCGGCTGAATATTTTACCGCCCCGCCCCCGCCCGTCAGGCAGAGGGGAAAGTCGGAAACCCGCTCCTCCTAGACCTGCGGGTTCTCCATGCGCGAGCGCTTGAGCTCGAAGAAGTAGGGGTACTGGGCCAGGCGCACCGCGGCGTCGAAAATCTCACCGGCCTCCTCGCCGGTGGGCACACGCGTGATCACGGGGCCGAAGAAGGCGTTTTCGCCCAGCTTGATCACCGGGGTGCCCACCTCGTCGCCGACGGACTCGATGCCGGCGTTGTGGAACTTGCGCAGCTCGTCGTCCCAGTCCTCGGTGTCGGCGACCTTCTGGTAGTCGGAGGACAGGCCCACCTTGGCCAGTGCCTCGGCGATGACCTCGTTGTAGGCGCCGTAACCCTTCTTGCCGCCCTGGCCACCGGGGTGCACCAGCTCGCCCATGGTGGTGTAGAGCTCGTCGACCTTCTCGGGATGCTCGGTGGCCACCGCGGCGAAGACGCGGGCCGGGCCCCAATTGGCCTCCATCATCTTCATGTACTCCGGGTCGAGGTCGCGGCCGTCGTTGAGCACGGACAGGCTCATCGGCTGCCAGGTGATCTCGATGTCGCGGACCTTCTCCACCTCCTTCATCCAGCGGGAGGTCTGCCACGCGAACGGGCAGGAGACGTCGAACCAGAAGGTGACGGACTGGGTCATGGGGTGATTCCTCTCTGTCGGGTGACTTCGCGGGCCAGCCTAACCGCACTCCCGCGCCCACGGCCCGTGCGCGCCCCCGCCGGTGACTACCGTGTATGCCATGACCTCCACCAACCTCACCCGCGCCGAGGCCGAGTCCCGCGCGCGGATGCTCACCGTCAACCACTACGACGTCGATCTGGGCCTGCGCCGCGCCGCCGAGGGCGACGCGGAGTTCGGCTCGACGACGACCGTGCGCTTCACCGTCGACGAGCCCGGCGACACGTTCATCGACCTGCGCGCCGCCCGCGTCGACGAGGTGCTACTCGACGCCGCGGAGATCACCGCCGAGGCGGTCTCCTTCCGCGACGGCGCCTACGACGAGGAGAAGGGCCTGGCCCTGACGGGACTGAGCGCCGGCGAGCACACCCTGAAGGTCACCGCGCGCTGCCTCTACTCGCGCACCGGCGAGGGCCTGCACCGCTTCACCGACCCGGCCGACGGGCAGACCTACCTCTACACCCAGTTCGAGACCGCCGACGCGAAGCGGATGATGGCCTGCTTCGACCAGCCCGACCTCAAGGCCACCTGGGACTTCACCATCTCCACCCCGCTGGGCTGGACCGTGATCGCCAACGCGAAGCAGGTCACCGAGGCCCGCGAGGACACCGGCGTGGCCGTGCACCGCTCGAAGGTGGACTACCCGCTGTCGAGCTACCTGATCGCCGTGTGCGCGGGCCCCTACGTCGCGGTCACCGACGAGTGGCGCGGACACCTGACCCACCACCCGGAGACCCCGGAGGGCCAGCCGGGCGAGGACACCGAGCTGGTGGTGCCGCTGGGCATCTACGCGCGCGCCTCGATCGCCGCGCACGTCGACGCGGACAAGCTCTTCCGCGAGACGAAGCAGGGCTTCGACTACTACCACCGCAACTTCGGCTACGCCTACCCCTACGGCAAGTACGACCAGGTCTTCGTCCCCGAATTCAACGCCGGCGCGATGGAGAACGCCGGGTGTGTGACCATCCGCGACGAGTACGTGTTCACCTCGAAGGCCACCCACTACCGCTACGAGCGCCGCGCGGACACGATCCTGCACGAGCTGGCGCACATGTGGTTCGGCGACCTGGTGACCATGCGCTGGTGGAACGACCTGTGGCTCAACGAGTCCTTCGCCACCTGGTCCTCGGCGATGTCGCAGTCGGAGGAGACGGAGTACGACACCGCGTGGGTGACCTTCGCGGCCGTCGAGAAGGCCTGGGCCTACCAGCAGGACCAGCTGCCGACCACGCACCCGATCTCCACGGACGCCTCGGACATCGAGACCGTCGACCAGAACTTCGACGGCATCACCTACGCCAAGGGCGCCAGCGTGCTCAAGCAGCTGCAGGCCTACGTGGGTCGCGAGAACTTCTTCGCGGGCGTGCGTCGTCATTTCGCCGCCCACCAGTGGGACAACGCAACCTTTGAGGATCTCCTCGACTCGCTGGAGAAGGCCTCCGGGCGCGACCTGTCCGACTGGGCCGGCCAGTGGCTCAAGACCACCGGCATCTCCCGCCTGGCCCCCGAGTTCGAGACGGACGACGGCACCTACTCCGCCTTCGCGGTGGTCCAGTCCGGCGAGACGCTGCGCACCCACCGCATCGCCGTGGGCCTCTACGACCTGGGTGCGGACGGCAAGGTCACCCGCCGCAGCCGCGTCGAGGTCGACGTCACCGGCCAGCGCACCGAGGTGGCCGAGCTGGTCGGTGAGAAGGCCGCGGACCTGGTGCTGGTCAACGACGACGATCTGACCTACTGCCTGATGGGCCTCGACGAGGCCTCGCGTGCCTTCGTCGTCGAGCACATCGGCGACATCGAGTCGCCGATGGCGCGCACCCTGTGCTGGTCGGCCGCCTGGGAGGAGACCCGCGCCGGCGAGATGCCGGCCCGCGAGTTCGCCCGCCTGGTCACCTCGGCCGTCGGCGCCGAGACGCAGCTGTCGGTGGTCGAGCGCGTGCTCGCGCAGGCCACCACGGCCGTGCACCGCTACGCCGACCCCGCCTGGACCGAGGCCGAGGGCCGCGACCTGCTGTGCGACGCCCTCATCGCCGGCGCGCGCGGCGAGGACCCTGACGCCGCGCTCATCTTCGCCCAGGAGCTGACCCGGGCGCCGCTCTCCGACGCCGCGGTGGCCTACCTGCTCAAGCTTGTGGCAGCCGAGCCGGGTGCCACCGTCGGCGCCCTGACCGTTGACGCGGACCTGCGCTGGCTGGCGCTGACCGCGCTGATCGCGCACAGCCGGTACGAGGACGCCGAGTCCGCCGAGGCCGCGATCTCCGAGCTGGCCGCGGCGGACCGCTCCGCCTCGGGCACGATGTCCGCGGTGCGCGCCCGCGCCGCCATCCCCACGGCCGAGGCCAAGCGCACCGCCTGGGACGCCGCCGTCTCCGGTGAGCTGTCCAACCTGGGCATCCGGCACACCACCGAGGGGCTTACCTGGGCCGACCCCGGTGAGCTGCTGCAGCAGTTCAACGAGGAGTACTTCCGGATCGCGCCGCGCATCTGGAAAGAGTTCTCCCCCGAGATGGCCCAGCGCACCCTCCTCGAGCTCTACCCGCGCTGGGATGTCACCGAGGAGCACCTGGGCCGCGCCGACGCGCTGCTGGCCGAGACCTCGGGCGGCCTGCACCGCCTGCTGGCGGAGAACCGCGACCGCATGGTGCGCACGCTGCGCCTGCGCAAGGTGGACGCCGAGGCCGCCGGGGAGTAACCGGCGGAGGTCCGCGGGGGCGGGGCTCGGGGCCCGCTCCCCGGTCGCGGGGTCGGCCGGGAGGCTGAACGGCCCCGCTCAGGCGCGCTCCCCGGCCACCGCTGTCTTCTCCCGTCGCCTACCTAGCAAGGCCCCGTATAGCAAGCGCTCTGCTGAACCCAGCAAGGCCGCTCCTTGCTATACGGGGCCTTGCTGGATTCGCGGCTGCTCGGGGTGGCCGCGACCCAGTCGATCCGCCAGATCCACCGCAGTGAAGCCGCGGTGGACCAGCCTCGGACCGCATCCGTTCAACTGCCAAACTCTCAACCCTAGCGTCCCCACCGACTCCTCACCCGGCTTCTTCCACAGGTAGGGGTCACCGCATATCCTCGCGGCCCGGTCATCCACAGCGCTCTCCCCGTACCCGACGGGCTCCCTGCCTGCCTGCCAGAGTCCCAGGTATGAAACCACACCTGACGACTACCAAAGGAATGATCGACCTCCGCCGGCAACGAGCCTCGGACTCTGAGCTGCGGGCGGCACTCAGGGACGGATCTCTTATCCGCCTCCGCCCCGAGATCGCGGTGGACGCCGAGCACTACCGTTCATCGCCTCGCTGGACCAGGAACGCGCTCGACGCGACTGCACTCGGGCTGACTCTCGACCGCGCCGCCCTGTGCGGAAACTCCGCGGCCGTCTTCTGGGGCATCCCGGTGCTCGATCTCCGGTTCGCCCACGAGATCACGTACGGCAAGCGGCATCCGCCGAGCACGACACATCGCCGAGGCAGAAACCTCATCGTCCGGCAGGCGCACCTCGAGGACCACGAGGTCGTGGTGGTCAAAGGCGTCCGACTCACCACGGTCGGACGCACCCTGCGGGACATCGCCCGCTACCACGGGGCCATAGCCGGTGTCGTGGCCATGGACTTCGTGCTCAACGACCCCAGCTGGTCGCGCCGGCGACTCAACGAAGCGGTGCTCACCTCAGCCCGGTACCCGAACAAGTCGATCGTGCACCGCGCGGTGGACCTCGCCCGTGAAGGCGCAGGTTCGCCGGCCGAATCCCGGCTGCGGGCGATCATCGTCGAGTCGGGTCTGGTCGCCCCCGAGGAGATAGAGCTGCAGTCTAAGGTCATGACCGCGATGGGTCCGCGTTACCTTGACCTGCGCCTTCAAGGTGTCCTCGGGGTCGAGTACGACGGCGACGACAAGTACCACGGCGCGTACGGCATTCCGACCGCCCGGGCGATCCACGACGAACTCCGACGGGAGAAGGACATCCGGAACACGGGCGTCCCCCTGGTCCGCATCTGTAAGGAGCACCTCGCAGCACGCTCCGACGGAAGCTACCCGGCCATCGACGTCATCCGCGACGCCCTCGGGCGGCTCCCCGGAAACCGGGCGGCATAGAGCTGGACGATCGGCGACAAAACAACGGCGCCGCTCAGGCGCGCCGCATGAGACCGCGGCGGCTGAGCCCGCCGGCCGGGCGCCGCTCCCAGATCCAGGTCATGCCGGCCCACGCGACCGCGACGAGCAGAAACTCGACGCCGATGTAGTAGGGCCACGGACCGAAGATGTCGATGATGGAACGGCCCCGCGGCTTGCGCGCGAGGAAGCCGTAGTTGCCGCCGGTGCGCACGTTGGCGGCCCCGGCGACGGCCATCCAGACCACGCTGAACGCCATGGTGAAGCGGTAGCCGGACCAGGTGGGCCGGAAGCCGTAGCCGAAGGTGAGCACGGCGGGGATGATCAGGGCGGCCCAGTGGAAGAGCCAGTAGGCGCTCTCCTGGATGCGCCGGTCCATCACCCACGCGGCGTCGGGGGTCAGCAGCGCCATCGGGTTGAGCAGGAAGCCCCAGTAGTAGGTGATCGCGGTCAGGTGCTCCTGGCCGGTGCCCAGGGCGACCGGAGCGATCAGGCGCAGCCAGTCGGAGACGTGGAAGGGTGCCAGCTCGTCGGCGACGAAGTTCTCGCGACGCAGGATCACGGCCAGGTAGGTCACGCTGAGCACCCCGAG
The DNA here is from genome assembly GCF_030211955.1 of Corynebacterium frankenforstense. Classification (GTDB taxonomy): domain Bacteria; phylum Actinomycetota; class Actinomycetes; order Mycobacteriales; family Mycobacteriaceae; genus Corynebacterium; species Corynebacterium frankenforstense_A. The sequence continues at coordinate 196,467 of NZ_JASODI010000003.1, forward strand.
CACCAGCGCGGTGAGCTGCCGGGCGATCTTGTTCGCCTTCATCCCCCGGGTGCGCTTCGCGGCGACGACGAGCACGCCGGCCAGGCTGATCCCGACGACCATCACGCACAGGTGCCGGCGGTCGAACTGCTCGATGACCGGGTACGTCTCGCCGGTACGGCGGGACGTCCAGGTGCGGGTGGCGTTCGACATAAGCCGGATTTTAGCAATGAGTGGTCTTCCCCACCTCGGGACCCGGCCATTCGACTCCCCGGCGGTCACGCTGCGACCTGTCCCCCGGCGGTCACACTGCGACCTGCGGGACCGCGTTCCGCCCGACGAAGGCCCCGCTGCGCCAGGTGCGACGGCGCTCCCCCGAGAAAGCTATGTTCGACCCAGCAAGGCCCTACCCAGCAAGCAGAGGCCTTGCTGGGTCAAAAAGAGCCCTTGCTATGCGGGGCCTTGCTGGGTGCGGAGGGGACGCTGCGGACGGCGAGGAAAAACTGCAGGTGAGGTGGCGAGACTCCAAGCGGAAACTGCAGGCGCGGTCGCGAGGCCCCGAGGGGACATCGCAGGTGGGAGGCGAGGGTGCTGTCGCAGGTGAAGGGCCGAGGCTGCCGCCGGGGCTAGGGCTCCCGCCGCAGGGCGACGAAGGTGCCGCCGGTGCGGCCACGGCGCCGGTCGATCAGCCCCTCGTTCTCCAGGATCTCGAGAGCGTGGCGCACAGTCATGCGCGCGACGCCGAACTGCTCGACCATGGCGCGCTCGTGCGGCAGCCGCTCGCCCGGGGCGTACTGACCGGACTCGATCCAGGACCTCACCTCGTCTGCGATGCACAGGTAGGCGGGCTGTTTTCGGGGTCTAGCCGGGCTCATAATTTGATACTAACAGAGAATCAGTATGGCCTGATTTATCTCGTGCGCACCACAGTTGACACCGCCCACGAGCGCCCGGCGCGGCGCCCCACCCCCGGGGCGCACGCCCACCCCGGGCGCCCCGGCCCCCTACTCCGGGCGACCGCCGAAGCCCCGCTCCCCGCGCTCGCGCATGCGGGTCAGCACATTCTCCGCGGAGATCAGGCACATCGGAACCCCGACGCCGGGCAGCGTGGTCGCGCCCGCGTAGTAGAGCTCGTCGAGCTTGTCCGAGACGTTCCTCCCCCGCAGGAACGCCGACTGCCCCAACGTGTGGGCCAGGCCCAGCGCCGAGCCGCGCCACGCATGGTACCGCCCGGCGAAGTCGGCCGGCCCGATCGTGCGGCGCACCACCACCCGTCCGGCCAGGTCACCCACGCCGAGGCGGGCGCCGAGCCGGGCCACTGCGGCGTCGGCAATCGCACGCACCGTGGGCGACTCGGCCGCACCGTAGGCGTCGCCGTGGCCGATCGCCGGGTCGGCCGGGGTGGGCACCAGCATGAAGAGGTTCTCGCAGCCGGCCGGGGCGAGCGTCGGGTCGGAGGCGCTGGCCCGGCAGACGTACATCGAGCGCGCCGCCGGCAGGTCGCGGCGCCCGTCGGGCCCGGAGAAGACGGCGTCGAAGTCCGCGCGCCAGTCAGCGTCGAAGAAGAGGGTGTGGTGCAGCAGGCCCGGAAGCTCGCCGCGCACGCCGAGTAGCACGAGCACCACGCCGGGGCCCGGGTCGCGCCGTGCCCACCTGCGCTCCGGGTAGCTGCGCTTTCCGCGCGGGAGCAGGGAGTTCTCCGTGTGGTGCAGGTCAGCGCAGCTGATCACGGCGTCGGCGGCGATCCGCGAGCCGTCGGCCAGGCGCACCCCGTCGGCGCGCCCGGCGGTCGAGGTGATCGCGGTGACCTCGCAGCCGGTGCGGATCCGCACGCCCCGAGCCTCGGCGACGCGCACCATCGCCCGGCCCAGCGCCGCGAATCCGCCGCGCGGGTAGACGACCCCGGCGGTGAGGTCCGCGTGGCTCATCAGGTGGTACAGCGAGGGGATGCGCTCGGGGCGGGAGGCCAGGAAGACCGCCGGGTACTCGAGGACCTGGCGCAGCAGCGGGTCGCGCGTGACGCGCGCGGCCTTGCTGGCCAGCGGTTCGGTCAGCAGCCGGGCCAGCTCCGGCAGGCGGCGCAGCACCTCGGCGTCCACCAGGTCGGCGGGCCGGGCGAAGGTGGTGTAGAGGAACTTCTCCTCGGCGATCCGGTAGATCTCGGCCGCCTGGTCGAGGTAGGCGCGCAGCCGGGCCCCGGAGCCGGGGTCGACGGAATCGAAGAGCTCGACGGCATGGCCGGTGCGCACGTCCAGGCTGCGCCCGTTCGAGGAGTAGACGCGGTAGGCCGGGTCGAGGCGCTCGAGGCCGTACTCGGCGTCCGGGCTGGTGCCGAAGTGGGCGAAGAAGCGCTCGAAGACCTCGGGCATGAGGTACCAGCTCGGGCCGGTCTCGAAGCGGAAGCCGTCGACGGAGAGCTCGCCCATGCGCCCGCCGGGGGCGTCGGTGCGCTCGCAGACGGTGACCCGCCAGCCCTCCCTGCCCAGCAGGGCGGCGGTGGCCAGCCCCGCCACGCCCGCACCGATGACCACCGCATGGGGTGCCGTCTGCGTCATGGTTCAGCTCCTTTTCGTCAGGGTGCGCGCGAGCACGCGCGCCTTGACCGGGCCGGGCACGCGGATGCGCCCGCCGGTGACCTCGTCCCAGGTCGCCGCGTCCAGCCGGTCGGTCAGCTCGCCGTAGAGCCCGATCGCCGCGCTGACAGCCAGGCGGGCGCGCGCGGGCAGCTCGGGAAGGCTCGCGCGTGCGGCGTCGAGGTCGGCGCGGATCTCGGCGACGAACTCGCTTTTCGACGCCCCGTCGGTCACCCAGGGCACGTAGTCGCGCCCGAGTGCGTGGCGGTCGTGGCGCAGGTCGCGCAGGAAGTTGACCTTCTGGAAGGCCGCGCCGAGCCGCCGCGCCCCGGCGAGGGTCTCCTGCGCGCGCGGGCCGGTCGGCGGGCCGGCGAGGAAGACGTGCACGCACATCTCGCCGACCACCTCGGCCGAGCCGTGGATGTAGCGGGCCAGCCCGGCGCGCGTGTAGGTCGCCGGGGCGCCGGCCGCGCCAGGCTCCCCCGCCGCGCCGGGCAGGTCGGCGCGCATGGCGGCGAAGAAGGCGGTGAGCTGCTCGCCGGTGAAGCGGCAGCGCCGGGCGGTCGCGGCGAAGGCGTGCAGCACCGGGTCAGTGTGGAAGGGTTTGTCGGCCGCGGTGCGCACGGCGGCCTCGTAGGCGTCGAGGGTGGCCGCGGCGTCGAAGCCGGCGAGCCCCGCGGCGGAGTCGACGATCTCGTCGGCGATGCGCACCACCGCGTAGAGGGCGCGGATGTCGGCGCGCTGGCGGGCGGGCAGCAGGCGGGTGGCGGCCCCGAAGCTCGTCGAGTAGCACGCGAGCACGGCCGCGGCGGCGCGTCGCGCCATCGCCGCGTAGCCCGCGCGCTCCCGGTCCACTTCAGTCATGGCTGCCAGGTTAGCGGGCGGGCACCCGTGCTCCGCAGCTCAGATGACCCTCACCCGGCGCGCGGGGCGGCTCCGATCCCGTGCCTCAGGGGAAGCGGCGGGGCACCTCGGGCTCGCCGAGGCCGAGCATGAGCCGGTTGGCCCAGTTGAAGAAGGCCACCGCGTTGATCACGTCGAGCACCGAGGCCCGGTTCAGGCCGGCGGACTCGAGGGCGCGCACGTGCGAGGCGTCGAAGCGGGCGGGCGTGGCCGAGAGCGCCACCGCCGCGTCGCGCACGGCGTTCCAGGTCGCGGAGCCGGCCTCGGCGCCGGGGCCCTCGTCGAGCAGGCGCTCGACGTCGTCCTCGCGTCCGGTGGACTCGGCGAGCGTGCGCCCGGCGTGCACGGAAGCGCAGTAGACGCAGCCGTTGAAGCGGCTGGTCACGGCGGCGGCGAACTCGCGCTCGGCGCGGCCGAGCCCGCCGTCGGTGTTGTAGAAGATGTCCAGGTCGGTCAGGGTGCGCGCCCGCAGCGCCTCGGGGTCGCGGGCGAGCAGCCGGAAGTAGGGCTGCTTGGCGCGCTCGGGCTTGATCAGCGAGTCGATCTGGACCTCGGTCAGCTTCCGCTCGGCGACCGGCTCGAGCCAGGCGCGCCAGCCGAGTGCGTGCGAGACGAACCGCTTGGGCGCGTGGATGTCCGGGTAGGTGGTCAGAGGCAGGTCGTCGCTGCCTTCGACGTCGCTTTCCGACGCCGCGCCTGCCGCGGCGTCCGTGTCCCGGGTGACGGCGCAGGCGCC
>NZ_JASODI010000040.1 GCF_030211955.1 Corynebacterium frankenforstense
ACGTCACTGATGAGGATGACGACGACGACGGTTACACCGACGAGCAGGAGAAGGAGAAGGGTTCTGATCCCAAGGATCCGAACAGCAAGCCTTCTGACGACAACGGCGAGCCTGGTGACAACGGCTCCTCCGAGCCGGCTGACATCGGCAAGTGCATCGCCGCCGGTGTCGGCCTGGGTCTCCCGCTGCTGCTCCTGGCCCCGCTGGGCCTGGCCGGCCAGGTCAACCTGCCCGGTGTCTCCCAGTGGCAGGCTCAGATTGAGCCCCAGATCCGCGAGCTGAACACCCGCCTCCAGCAGGAGGCCGGTCTCTTCAACCCGGAGCTGGCCCGCATGGCCGAGGAGTTCAACGCTCAGATGGCCCGTCCTGAGGTCCGCGCCGCTGTCGGCGGCATCGGCCTCCTGCTCGCCGGCCTGGCCATCGGCGGCATCATGCTGAACGCCTGTGCCCCGGAGGGCGGCTACGGCTCCCCCGGCTCCTCCGACCTGAAGTCGATCGGCTCCGGTGAGAACGAGTCCGAGGGCTCGTCCCAGCCGGAGGCCGAGGACGCCAACGGCGAGGACGCCGCCGCCGAGGAGGAGGTGACCGACCCGGAGGCCGAGGAGGCCACCGACGAGGACACCACCGACCCGGAGGCCTAAGCGCCGCGACCTGAGCCCGGCTCCCCGTGAGCCGGGCCGGGACCCGGCGGGTTAGCCCCCGCAGTACAACGCCGAAGGGCCCTGCCCGGACCGCACATCGTGCGGAACGGACAGGGCCCTTCGCGTGCGCCCGGACGGCGCCCGGACGGGGACTAGCTCGCCGGCGCCGCCTCGGGGGCCTCCGGCGCCTCAGCCGCAGCACCCGCACGGCGGGCATCGAGGAACTTCTTGGCCGCGCCGATGATGCCCGGCAGGATCGAGACGAAGACGATCAGCAGGAAGATCGGCTCGATGTTCTCGCGGATGAAGTCGTAGTGGCCCAGCCACGCGCCCAGAAGCGTGACCCCGCCGCCCCACAGCGTCGCCCCGCACACGGAAAACGGCAGGAAGACGCGGTAGTTCATCCGGGACATGCCGGCCACCAGCGGGGCGTAGGTTGGGGTTGCCCGCAAATGGTGGACACGTAGTGGAGCTACCTCATAGTTAGGCAGCTGTTTCTTCTTCGTTGGTGGTCTGGGTGATGTGGTGCTCGAAGTCGACGGGGCTGACCATACCGAGGGCGGAGTGCCGCCGTCGACGGTTGTAGACCACTTCAATCCAGCGGGCGACACCCGCGCGTGCAGCATCACGGGTAGGCCAGTGTTGCCGGTCGTAAAATTCGGTCTTCAGCGTCGACCAGAAC
>NZ_JASODI010000041.1 GCF_030211955.1 Corynebacterium frankenforstense
ACCTGTTGTACCGACCATTGTAGCATGTGTGAAGCCCTGGACATAAGGGGCATGATGATTTGACGTCATCCCCACCTTCCTCCGAGTTCACCCCGGCAGTCTCCCGTGAGTCCCCACCACAACGTGCTGGCAACACAGGACAAGGGTTGCGCTCGTTGCGGGACTTAACCCAACATCTCACGACACGAGCTGACGACAACCATGCACCACCTGTACACCGACCACAAAGGGAAACCCCGTCTCCGAGGCGATCCAGTGTATGTCAAACCCAGGTAAGGTTCTTCGCGTTGCATCGAATTAATCCACATGCTCCGCCGCTTGTGCGGGCCCCCGTCAATTCCTTTGAGTTTTAGCCTTGCGGCCGTACTCCCCAGGCGGGGCGCTTAAAACGTTAGCTACGGCACAAAACCCGTGGAAGGGTCTCACACCTAGCGCCCACCGTTGACAGCATGGACTACCAGGGTATCTAATCCTGTTCGCTACCCATGCTTTCGCTCCTCAGCGTCAGTAACTGCCCAGTAACCTGCCTTCGCCATCGGTGTTCCTCCTGATATCTGCGCATTCCACCGCTACACCAGGAATTCCAGTTACCCCTGCAGTACTCAAGTTATGCCCGTATCGCCTGCACGCCCGGAGTTGAGCCCCGGAATTTCACAGACGACGCGACAAACCACCTACGAGCCCTTTACGCCCAGTAAATCCGGACAACGCTCGCACCCTACGTATTACCGCGGCTGCTGGCACGTAGTTAGCCGGTGCTTCTTCTACCGCTACCGTCACCAAAGGCTTCGTCACGGTCGAAAGAGGTTTACAACCCGAAGGCCGTCATCCCCCACGCGGCGTCGCTGCATCAGGCTTGCGCCCATTGTGCAATATTCCCCACTGCTGCCTCCCGTAGGAGTCTGGGCCGTATCTCAGTCCCAATGTGACCGTACACCCTCTCAGGCCGGCTACCCGTCGCCGCCTTGGTAGGCCATTACCCCACCAACAAGCTGATAGGCCGCGAGCTCATCCCCAACCGCTACAAACGCTTTCCACCACACCACCTACGATGTGGTCCTATCCAGTATTAGACCCAGTTTCCCAGGCTTATCCCGGAGTTGAGGGCAGATCACCCACGTGTTACTCACCCGTTCGCCACTCGAGTACCAGTGCAAGCACTGGCCTTTCCGTTCGACTTGCATGTGTTAAGCACGCCGCCAGCGTTCATCCTGAGCCAGGATCAAACTCTCCACAAAAAA
>NZ_JASODI010000042.1 GCF_030211955.1 Corynebacterium frankenforstense
CGACACCCGCGCGTGCAGCATCACGGGTAGGCCAGTGTTGCCGGTCGTAAAATTCGGTCTTCAGCGTCGACCAGAACGATTCAGCCATCGCGTTATCGAAGCACACCCCGGTACGCCCCACGGACTGAGCAATGCCCAGGTCGCGGCAGACGTCCCAGAGCTGCTCGCTTGTAAACTGTGCCCCACGGTCAGCGTGAAACACCAGGCCATCAGGAACGTCACCGCGCAGCGTATACGCCATCCGCAGGGCCCGCTCGACCAGGGAAGTATCTTGCACACTATCCATAGCCCAGCCCAGCACCCTGCGGGAATGACCATCACGGACCGCGCACAAGTACAACCAGCCTTCACCGGTGCGCAGGTAGGTAATATCCGACGTCCACACCCGATTGAGCTCACCGGCATCAAACATGCGCTTGACCAGGTCAGGAAGCGTGGACTTACGCTTAGCTTGAATGGTTGTCACCGGGACGAAAGCGCGCGGTGAAATCCCTTCAATGCCCATCATGCGCATCCGTTTAGCCACGGTCTTACGGTTGAGCGCAATGTGGTAGCGCTCGGCAAGTTCTGCGGTAATGCGCGGAGCACCATAAACCTCATCGGAGTCTTTCCAAATCCGGTGAATCTTGCGGTCAACATCATCGTAAAATGCTGCACGATCATCGTCGCCGGATAGTCGTTTCTGCTGCGTATGGGCCCATTTGTAGTATCCAGATCGAGACACCTTCAACAAGCGTGCCATACGTTTAATGCTGTAGTTTGCCTTCTCTCGCCACATTAGTTCGAACTTTTCTGCTCGCGTTGCTTCGCAGCGAAGAAGGCTGTCGCTTTTGACAAAAACTCGTTGTCCATCCGAGCCTCTGCCAGCTCACGGCGCAAGCGCGCATTCTCGGCCCGAAGGTCCGCCTCGCTCATCCCATCGGCAGAGCCTCGGCGTTCCCGCTCATTTTTGACCCACTTGCCTAAAAGCCCCGGGGCGACACCGATCTCTCGGGCCACATGGGCGATCGGGCGCTGCGACTCAATCACCAGATTCGCGGCTTCACGCCGATACTCCGGCGTGTACTTCTTGCGTTGTTGGCTCACAATGAACATCCTCTCCTACGGACACAACATCCGTACAAGTTGGGTGTCCACTAAACGAGGGTAACCTCA
>NZ_JASODI010000043.1 GCF_030211955.1 Corynebacterium frankenforstense
GCACACACCAGAGCATGGCTGTGGTGTTGGTGGTTCGTGTGCGGCACGGTGACGCCGGTCGGGACGAGTGGTCCTGATGCCTGGTTGTCATTGTGTGTGGTGTGTGAGAACTGGAGAGTGGACGCGAGCATCTTGTTTTTCTTGTTGTTGTTCGAATTTTTTGCCTTTTTGGTTATTCGATTCGTGTTTGTCTAGTGGCGCACGGTGGATGCCTTGGCATGCTGGGCCGATGAAGGACGTGTGAGGCTGCGTTAAGCCTCGGGGAGTTGTCAACTAAGCGTTGATCCGAGGATGTCCGAATGGGGAAACCCGGCCGTCGTTGTTGGCGGTCACCTGCCGGTGAATGTATAGCCGGTGTGGGGGTAAGGCGGGGAAGTGAAACATCTCAGTACCCGTTGGAGAAGAAAACAATTGTGATTCCGTGAGTAGTGGCGAACGAAAGTGGATTTTTGGCTAAACCTGTCGCGTGTGTGACCGTTGCCGGGGTTGCGTGTCAGGGGTTGTGGGCTAAAGACGTGTCGGTGTGGCAACTGCCGGCGGATGGAACGTGTGTGGTAAGCGGAACTGGCTTGGAATGGTCGACCGGAGTAGGTGAGAGTCCTGTACGTGAATGCCATGCGCGCTGTCTTGTTTTTATTGCCCGAGTAGCAGCGGGCTCGTGGAATCTGCTGTGAATCTGCCGGGACCACCCGGTAAGCCTGAATACCCAGTGTGACCGATAGTGGATAGTACCGTGAGGGAATGGTGAAAAGTACCCCGGGAGGGGAGTGAAATAGTTCCTGAAACCGTGCGCTGTCAAGCCGTCAGAGCCCTCTAGGGGGTGATGGCGTGCCTTTTGAAGAATGAGCCTGCGAGTCAGCGGCACGTCGCGAGGTTAACCCGATGGTGGGGTAGTCGTAGCGAAAGCGAGTTTTTATGGGCGTTTAGTGGCGTGTCCTGGACCCGAAGCGGGGTGATCTACCCATGGCCAGTGTGAAGCGACGGTAAGACGTCGTGGAGGCGCGCACCCACTTAGGTTGAAAACTGAGGGGATGAG
>NZ_JASODI010000044.1 GCF_030211955.1 Corynebacterium frankenforstense
CAGTATACACTCCGCTATCGTTACGTGACTGGGTCAGGGCTTCGCCCCGACACCCCCAAAGGGCGTTGCGTTGCACGCAACACCCTTGCCTAGAATAGATCTTTTACGCCGATTTGTAAGTGGTTGTTTTTTTAGTGTGTTTTTTATTTACCTGTCGCATCCAGGATGACACAACGTTGTCGCATCCTGGATGCGACAACACGCAACAAGGTGTTGCACAGATGTGTCATGATGGCTTAGATTTAAACCAACGTTAGTGCATGGGATTTTCAGAGGGAAAAAATCATGTTTATTGATTCAGAAAAACGACTGAAACAACTTTCAGATGAGGCAAAGAAAAACACCGAGGATCTCGAAGAAGCAAAGAAAAATTCAAGGTTTACACAGGTATCCCCAAAAGGTTGGGAACGTGTTCGAGAGCTGCTGAAGGATAGCCAAGGCATATCAGCACTGAAGCTGTACTCATTTTTAGCGGAGCATATCGATCCTACGTGTGGCGCTGTCGTTGCGGATCAGCAATTCCTAGCTGAAAAACTTGGAGTTAGCAGAAGCACAATTATTCGGTGGCTCAATTACTTAGAATCAAAAAATGCATTAGTTAGAATCCCCGTTGCTGGTAAGGTTTGTGCGTATGCCCTCGATCCACATGAAGTCTGGAAGGGATACAACACTACGAAAAACCATGCAGCGTTTGTCACTAAAACACTGGTCAACAAAGACGGTGATATTCAGCGCCGAATCATGGCCATGTTTTCAAATTGAGCTAGCGGCAGGCGGACAATCAGGGGCTACGTGTTAACGTTCTGACCATGATTGTCTATCCTGCATTGCTCTTTTGCCGCCTCAAAATCCTTTGCGTGTTTTTGCTCCCCGTTCTCCAGAAAAAACCGAGCCGCCACGGTTCCGGCAGCGCCTTGAGCGCTACCGGAAACCGTCTGGGGAGAACCCCAGACCCCCA
>NZ_JASODI010000045.1 GCF_030211955.1 Corynebacterium frankenforstense
GTCGGAAACGCCTGCCTGGGTGCGGTAGGGGTGAGAAAGTCGGTGATGGCCTCATCGATTCTCGCCAGTATCTCGGGGTCCCCCACGGCCATGACGGCCGCGCCGATGGTGCGAAGCGATGCGACCTCGATGTGGAAGAGCATCTCCTGCAGGGCCTTCAAACGCGGCAGTTTGTCGATGAAGGCGCCCAGTGAGGCCACATAGGAGTCTTTGATGGTGTACCGGCTGACAGCGGTACTGGCTGCCATGCGTGTCGAGTAGGAGGTGATGGTCTCATCTCGGCGGGGTTGGTTGTCCATCCAGATCTCGTAGTCCAGCCGGCGCTTGAGCCGGCTTTTCACGGCCACGGGGTCGGTCTGGTCGGTATTCGAGAAGTAGTTGGGTGGGTTGGTGCCGTCGGCAGGTGGGATGTGGCCGCCGGGGACCTGGTTGTTGCGCCAACGGTTTGCCCGCGTCAGGCGTAGGTCGGCTTCGCGTTGGTCGCGGGCTTCCTGGCGGACCCGTAGTGCGGTCTTGATCTTCTTGGCGGTGACACGTTGGCGCCTGGTGGTCGCCTGGCGGATGATCCTGCGGCGGGCCTGGCGCCGGCCGAGCTTC
>NZ_JASODI010000046.1 GCF_030211955.1 Corynebacterium frankenforstense
CAGGTTGCTCGGGCCCTGAAGCGGGTGGACCAGCATGATCATCGAGTTTTGGTCGAAGACCATCTCCGGGATCGTGTCGGGGATCTCCGCGGCGAACAACCCCAGATCCGGAGCATCCTCGTCCTCTGTGGTGGCCCTGTCTGAGGGGCCTGCCATGTCAGTCGCGGTCAGTTCGTCCGCGTCCGGGACGGGAACCAGCGAGGCGCCGGCGGTGTCTGCGTCCGCGGGGTCGGCCCCGTCGCCGGCGAGGTTCCCACCTGCCGGGTTGACGCCCTGCCGTGATCCATCGGCGCCCATGCCCACGGTGGCGGCAGCACCTGTGTCGGGCTGGGTGTCTGACTCTCCGGCGGTCTGGGCAGCAGGCCGGGTGGCGCCGACCTGGCGGATCAGCCGGTCCACAAACTCGCTGCCGGTCATCCTCGAGCCGTCCGAGGCAACCAACTCGATGTCGTCACCGTCGCCGTCCTCGATACGCACCGCCTCATTCAGGCTCACCCCGACCACCGCATGCACAACAGACCCGGGCGCACCCTCGGAAAGGAACTTGGAGAACGCCTCACCACAGGCCTCGGCGTCCAC
>NZ_JASODI010000047.1 GCF_030211955.1 Corynebacterium frankenforstense
ACGGCGAAGATCAGCGACAAGATCAACGAACTGGTCAACCTCTACGACCCTAAGGTCCGCCTGCCCCGAGACTTCGACGAAGAAGGCAAACCGGCACCTGTTCCCGGGATCTTCGAGTCGAACGACTCGATTCCCGGGTTGACCGAGTACTACCTGACCTTGCCTGATGATCAGGCGAGCATCCTCAACAGTGCCCTGCAGACAAAGGTCCGCTCGGAGGGGATCAGTCTGACTGAGGCGTTCTACAGGCTTTTAATGGACAACATCACCATCGCGGTGACCAAATGGGTCTACCAGGCAGGCGATCTGATCAAGGCACCCATGTGGATGCCGGGTGTCGGCTGGCTGTCACCTGCCGCGCAGACCAGGTGGGAGGCGATGATCACCACCGTCAAGGACGCCACCGAAGGCCGGCGGGAGGAGACCGCCGCGCATGATCCGACGATGGGTCTTAATGCCTGGCTGACCGGTGTGCACGCGGATTGTTCGGGTCCGTCGTCGACGACGAAGAC
>NZ_JASODI010000048.1 GCF_030211955.1 Corynebacterium frankenforstense
ACCACCAACGAAGAAGAAACAGCTGCCTAACTATGAGGTAGCTCCACTACGTGTCCACCATTTGCGGGCAACCCCACTCTGGCGAGGTTAGGTTGGGGTCACGCCATATCTCATAGGACTCCTCGATTAGATCGTGGAAATGCTGACCTTCCCGGTAGACCCTTCGAAAAAGCCGAGTATCTCCTCCAACCGCCGATCTATCACCACCGACGCCTGCCATTTCAAAACCAACGACACGGGCGCACCGACCTGCCAGCGAGCGGAGCGCGAACGACCCAACTGACCCAAGACCTACAACTGCAACGCGAGCGGAACAAACCATATTCCCACCAATCAACTCACACTTTTCCGACAACGAAACTCAAAGCCAAAGAACGACATCCCAACAAGCGTCAAATAGATGGGGTTGCCCGCAAATGGTGGACACGTAGTGGAGCTACCTCATAGTTAGGCAGCTGTTTCTTCTTCGTTGGTGGTC
>NZ_JASODI010000049.1 GCF_030211955.1 Corynebacterium frankenforstense
TCATGAAAGCTCCCACAAGACACCTCATATATTTTTTATATACTGAAACTACATTATATTTATTACCGGCGTAAAACGAAATAATTTATTATCGTTACCGATATTTTAAAAAAATCATTATTTGCACAGTGTTCGAGTTGTTAGTATCACTCCTTCCTGAAAATCCGCTCCATTTACCATAACGTCGCATTGTACGCACCGCCAAAACGCGTTCGGTGCGATCACGGCAGCAGACAGGTAAAAATGGCAACAAACCACCCGAAAAACTGCCGCGATCGCACCTGATAAATTTTAACCGCATGAATACCTATGCAACCAGATGCTACAGGCCACATTAGCCCGCCTTAATCCACTGAACACGTCATTTTTCATGGTTTCACCATCCCAGCGAAGGGCCATCCAGTGTCCGCTCCTGGATTTCCGGCTGACGCTCCCGCTCCAGAGATAACTCATGTTCGCGTTCCTGCATCAGCCGT
>NZ_JASODI010000004.1 GCF_030211955.1 Corynebacterium frankenforstense
GGGGTTGATAGGCCGGATCTGGAAGCATCGTGAGGTGTGTAAGGTGACCGGTACTAATCCGCCGAACAAACACAAACACAACAACTGAAGGATTCGTTGTTGTTCGCGTCCCACTCTCCGGTATCTGACACGCCACACGGGTCACTGTTATTTTGGCCCGCCGGTTTTGGTCGTGTCGGTGGTTATAGTGGTGGGGAAACGCCCGGTCCCATTCCGAACCCGGAAGCTAAGCCCGCCTACGCTGATGGTACTGCACTCGGGAGGGTGTGGGAGAGTAAGTCACCGCCGACACCACAACTCAAAAACATATAAGGAAAGCACCCGTTGCCGGTTATCACCGGTGACGGGTGCTTTTCCGTATGCGCATATTTTCTCCGATTGGATTTCAATGGTGAACCGGGGTATTGCGCGCTATTTCGCATTCGTTTTTTGAGGCGGATTTTAATTCCAGCCTGCGGTGCGGAAAACCCGCGGCTTGCCGCTCAGGGGATCGGTGAACGACAACTCCACCGACTTCAGCATCAGCGGGCGGTCGAACTCGCCCCAGCCGTCGGGGCGGATCTCGGGGTAGAGCGGGTCGTTGCAGATCGGCACGCCGGCGGAGTTCATGTGCACCCGCAGCTGGTGCGTCTTTCCGGTCCTCGGATGGAGGCGGTAGACGCCCCAAGGAGGTCGGGTGGAGGTTTCGGGACGACAGGATCCGTCGACGATCGAGTGGTCTCCCGCGAAGGGGACAACCGACTCCAGTTCGGTCACGGCGTTGACCTCCCCGGGCACCTCACGGGCCTGCAGCACCCCACGGGTCTTCTCGATGCGGCTGGACAACACGATTCCACCGTCGGGGCCCTCGCGCGCGGCCGGCAGGCCGGCGCCCAGTCGTGCCGCAAGCCCCGCGTCAAAGCGCGCCACGGCCTCATAGGTCTTGGACACCTGTCCGGACTCGAAGAGCCCCTGGTAGGCGCCCCTGATCTCGCGGTGGTTGGTGCACAGCACCAGACCCGAGGTCGCCCGGTCCAGGCGGTGCGCCGGCGTGATCTCCTCGTTGCCGGTCGCCCGGCGGAGCCGCACGACCAGCGTCTCGGTCACGTACGCGCCGCGCGGCATCGTCGCCAGAAACGGCGGTTTGTCCACCACCGTGACGTCATCGTCGGCGTAGATGACCTTCAGCTTGCCCGGTACGGGTACCTCGGGCGCGGGCATGCGGTAGAACCACACGTCCGTGCCCGCGGTGAGTTCCTTGTCTGGGGCGAGCGGCGCGGCGTCGGCAAGCACCACCTCGCCGCGAGTGAAACGCGCCCGCACGGCCGTCTCGTCGTCATGGGGGTGGCGGTGGCGCTGCCCGCGCACCGCGGCACTCACCAGCTCGAAGGCGGTCACCGTGCGGCCCTCGGGCACGCGCAGCCGGCTCGCCGTCAGCCCGTCGCGCGGCGGCAACGGCGCCGATCTCCTTCGGCGACGGGGGAGGGAGGCGGGCGTCGATCCGGGGGTCGCACGCCCGTCCTTCCCCGGCGTCGCCGGATCCCGGGCCGTTGAGCCCGGATAAGGTTCGTCGCTGTGTAGTACCATTGTCGGCATGGATCTTAACGCAATTCTGACCCCCATCGTCGAGTTCTTCTCCACCGACCTCGGCCAGGTCATCGGCCGGTTCCTGACCGCCGTCTACGAGTTCCTCTACCCGGCGAACTCCGAGGCCCCGCACGAGGTCGTCATCCCGGAGTAGGACTCCGGCCGCATCCCCCGTGGTGACGGGGTTCCTTCGGGCTACCCCGTGTGGGCAATGCCATCGACAACATCCGTCACCCCCGGAATGTAGACTGAAAGTGTGAGACGCGGTCGTCTCCGTCGGATGAGCGACCGGGACAACACCGAGAACCATTCGACTCACAGAAAGGTCGATCAAGATGCCTCAGGAAGACATCATCGTCGTAGCCGTCGACGGCTCGAAGGCCTCGCACGTTGCGGTCCGCTGGGCGGCGAACACCGCCATGAAGCGCGGTGTGCCGCTGCGCCTCGCCTCGAGCTACACGATGCCGCAGTACCTCTACGCCGAGGGCATGGTCCCGCCGCAGGAGCTCTTCGACGACCTCCAGGCCGAGACCATGGAGAAGATCGACGAGGCCCGCGAGATCGCCCACCAGGCGGCCCCGGACATCAAGATCGGCCACACCGTCGCCGAGGGCTCCCCGATCGACATGCTGCTCGAGATGTCGAAGTCCGTGACCATGATCGTCATGGGTTCCCGCGGTCTCGGCGGCCTGTCCGGCATGGTGATGGGTTCGGTCTCCGCCGCTGTCGTCTCCCACGCCTCCTGCCCGGTCGTGGTCGTCCGTGAGGACAACAACGTCGACGAGACAACCAAGTACGGCCCCGTCGTCGTCGGCGTGGACGGCTCCGAGGTCTCCCAGAAGGCCACCGAATTCGCCTTCGCCGAGGCCGAGGCCCGCGGCGCCGAGCTCGTGGCCGTCCACACCTGGATGGACATGCAGGTCCAGGCCTCCCTGGCCGGCCTCTCGGCCGCCCAGCAGCAGTGGGAGGAGATCGAGGGCGAGCAGCAGCAGCTCCTCGACGAGCGCCTCGCCGACCTCGTGGCCAAGTACCCGAAGGTCGACGTCAAGAAGCTGATCACCCGCGACCGCCCGATCCGCGCGCTGGTCGACGCCGCCGAGGGCGCCCAGCTGCTCGTCGTCGGCTCCCACGGCCGCGGCGGCTTCAAGGGTATGCTGCTCGGCTCCACCTCGCGCGCCCTGCTGCAGTCCGCGCCCTGCCCGATGATGGTGGTCCGCCCGGACACCCACTAGGCGCTCAGCGTGCCGGTATAACGGTTCGATGAATTAATCGCGCCAAACGCCGTCGATCCTGGAAACGGGGATCGGCGGCGTTTACCATTGGGGCGGGCGGTCAATGTATCGCACACGTAATAAAACAATTCAGAGCAAAGGATACTCATCATGCTGGGTCTCGGAATTATCGGTTGGATCGTCATCGGTGGCCTCGCCGGCTGGATCGCCTCCAAGATCAAGGGCACCGACGCTCAGCAGGGCCTCCTGCTGAACATCGTCGTCGGCGTCGTCGGCGGCCTCATCGGCGGCTGGCTGCTCGGCTTCTTCTTCGACGTCGAGTCGGCGGGCTGGTTCTTCAGCTTCCTGACCTGCCTCCTGGGCGCGGTCATCCTGCTGTCGATCGTCCAGTTCTTCACCAAGAAGAAGTAGCACCGTCGGCGGAATTACATTCCGCCTCGGGACAGAAACCCGTCGGGCACCAGCCCGGCGGGTTTTTCGTGGCGCGGGGTCGGTGCGGACTGCGCGACGCCCGGGTCGTGCGCCCCGCGCGACTTCCACCCCCGCCGCACGGACGCGCCGGGGCCGCAGCCCGCGACGTCGTCAATCTCACGGGTGTGGACCGCCCCCACCAAATGAAGTGAACGTACCGGTTTGTCTAGTATGGTGGTGCACGGATTCGACGGAAACCACACCCGAAAGGACGAGCAGCCAGGTGGCCACCTCGAGCACCACGAAAAAGAAGAAGGCGACGGGAACGGGCCGTAAGACCGGCCGGCGCCGCTCGCGGCCGAGCCCACGCGAGCGCCTGTTGGCCTCCGCGACCAACCTGTTCACCACCGAGGGCATCCGCGTCATCGGCATCGACCGCATCCTGCGCGAGGCCGACGTGGCCAAGGCGTCGCTGTACTCGCTCTACGGTTCCAAGGACGCGCTGGTGGTGGCGTACCTGGAGAACCTCGACAAGAACTGGCGCGAGGCGTGGGCCGAGCGCACCAAGGAGATGACGGACCCGGAGGACAAGATCCTCGCGTTCTTCGACCAGTGCATCGACGACTGCGAGAAGGAGAACTTCCGCGGCTCGCACTTCCAGAACGCCGCCAACGAGTACCCGCGGCCCGACACGGACTCCGAGAAGCTCATCGTCGCCACCGTCATGGCGCACCGCCGCTGGTGTCAGGAGACGCTGACCGCGCTTCTCGACGAGAAGAACGGCTACCCCTCGGCCTCCCAGGCCAACCAGCTGCTCATCTTCCTCGACGGCGGCCTGGCCGGCGCCCGCCTGCTGCGCGACGTAGCACCCCTGCGCACTGCGCGCGACCTGGCCCGCCAGCTGCTCTCCGCGCCCCCGGCCGACTACTCGATCTAGCCGGAGCTCAATTTCCGACGCCGTCCTGGTCGGCGTCGGCGCGCCCTAGCCGCGCCTGCGATGGCGCCCGCGCTGCGCGCGGTCGGTGCGCCGGGCGCTCTTCTTCACGCGGTGCCGGCCGCCCTTCTGCGCGGGTGCCGCGGGTTCGGCGGGCGCTTCCGTTTCTCCGGTGGTCTTTGCGCCCTCTGCCTCGGCCTTGTCGTTCTCGGCCTTGGCCTGGGCCTCCTTCTCCTCGCGCTTCTTGCGCGCCGCCTCGAGCGCGGCCGCGTGCATGGCGAGGAACTTCTCGCTGTCGTAGGGGATCAGCGTGGCGTCCTTCTCGGGACCGGCCCACTGGCGGGCGGCCGTCAGCCCCTTCTTGGCCTGCAGCTTCTGCGCGCGCATGAAGCTGCGCTCGCGGCCCTTGGCCTGGGCGCGCGCCTTGGCCGCGACCTTCTTGAGGGCCTTCTGCTCGGCCTTCTCCTTCTTGTGCGCCTTCTTCTCCGCGCGCAGCTCCCGGTGCAGCGCCGGGGCCTTCCACGGCGCGACGAACATCAGTGCGCGCTTGCCGCGGCGGCGCCACTTGGTCCGCCGGCGCTCCGCGCTGCGCTCCTTGTGCGCGCCGCGGCGTTCCCTGCGGAAGGCGCGGAACTCGTCGGTGATCGGGTAGCGCGTCTGCAGGAAGAAGTACATGATCGCCTGCTGGCTGAGCGTCCAGAGGTTGTTGGCGAACCAGTACAGCACGATCGCCACGGGCAGCGGCCCGTTCCAGCCGGCGTTGAAGAGCATCAGCGGCATCAGGATGAGCATGCCGATGAAGAAGCGGTTCATCACGATCGCCGAGCGCGAGTCCCAGTTGAACTGCTCGAAGTTGCGGAAGATCGATAGCCCCATGTTCAACGTCGTGAACGAGACGGCCAGCACCAGGATCGGCAGCACGAAGTGGGCGACCGCCGAGCTGGTGGTGCCGAGCTCGGAGAGCAGCGCCGGGTCCATCGTGCGGTAGGCCGGCAGCGGCACGTCGCGCACCGTGGTCTCCAGGAAGGAGGCGACGTCGTCGGAGTTGAGGAACCCGATGCCGGAGTGCTCGGCGTCGATGCCCTCCTCCGGGCGGGCCATGCGCACGATGACGCGGTACAGGCCGAGGAACGCCGGGATCTGGATCAGCGGCGGCACGCAGCCGGCCAGCGGCTTGTAGTTGTAGCGGTCGTAGAGCTCCCGGGTGCGCCGCTGGTGCTCGGCCGCGCCGCTGCGGTCGGTGCGCTCGCCGAGGTCCTCGTTGATCTGCCGCAGCTCCGGCATCATCAGCGCCATCGTGCGGCCCGACTTGTACTGGAACCAGAAGAACGGCGTGATCAGCCCGCGCACCGTGATGACCAGGCCGACCAGGGAGAGTACCCAGGCGATCGAGCCGTCGAGCCCGAGGACCGAGTGCAGCAGCAGATGCCACAGCTTCATGATCCCGGAGACCGGGTACGCGAACGCGTCGAGCACGCGGGGGACCTCCCTTCAGGCCCGAGAGTCGGGGCGGTTGCCCTGAGCGGCGGTGGAGTACAATTCACCTATGATACGTGGCCGCCACAACTCCCCGGAGGCGACACGGGAGCGCCCCAGGTTGAGCGTGCGGCAGGTCCGCGGCGAGCTGCTCGTCATCGTCGGTGCGCTGTGTCTGCTCTTCGCCTTCTACGAGTCCTTCTGGACCAACCTCGAGTCCGGCCGCCTGCAGGACGACAAGGGCACCCACCTCGACGACGCCTGGGTGGCCGCCCGCGACAACCCGCGGCGGGTGATCCAGCCCGAGGCCGGCGACGCCTTCGCCTGACTGACCGTGCCCGCCTTCGGCTCCGACTTCCGCTTCGCCGTGGTCGAGGGCACCGACGACGCCGCGCTCAAGGCCGGCCCCGGCCGCTACCCGAGCACCCAGATGCCGGGCGAGCCGGGCAACTTCGCCGTCGCCGGACACCGGGTGGGCAAGGGCGCGCCCTTCAACGACCTGGGCCGCCTGGAGATCAGCGACGAGCTCGTCGTCGAGACCCGCGAGGCCGTCTTCACCTACCGGGTGCTGCCCATGGACGCCGACCCCGAGGGGCGCCGGGCCGCGGCGGAGGCGTGCCTGGCGCCCGGGCAGGTTGACCGGGTCGCCGCCGGCGACTACGCGGGGATCTTCGGCCGCCAGATCACCACGCCCTCCGACACCTCGGTGCTCGAGCCGCTGCCCGGCGTCGCGGGCGCCGTCGAGCGCGACGGCCTGGAGTCGCTGATCACGCTGACGACGTGCCACCCGCAGTTCTCCAACGCCGAGCGCATGATCATCCACGGGATGCTCACCGGTGTGGAGACCAAGCCGGGCGCCCCGCAGCCCGCGGCGGCCGAGGGGGACTCGGGCGCGGCGGCCGAGCCCGCACCGGAGGAGCCCGTCGAGCTGGCACCCGACGAGGCCGCCGAGACCGCACCCGAGGGAGGTGAGTGAACCGATGATCCTCTACCTGTGGCAGCGCATCCCCGGCCCGAGGGCGATCAAGGCGCTGGTGGCCCTGGCGATCCTGGTCGGCCTGTTCTTCCTGCTCATGGAGGTCGTCTTCCCGTGGGGCTCCACGCTGATGCCCTACCAGGACGTCGCGGTCTCCTGAACCGCGGAGGCTAGAGCCCGAGGTTGGCGATGACCTCGCGGGCGACCGCCTCGGCCTTGACCGACTGCGCCTGGTCGCTGAAGACGACCACGGCCGTCGGCCCCTTGGTCACCGCGTAGAGCGCACCCCACGGCGCCTCGACGAGCTCACCGCCGGTGCGCCCGCCCGACCAGCCGTCGATCTCCTCGGCCGGGTTCGTCTTCTCGATCGGCGCGGCGCGGTCGACCACGGCCGTCGCCTCCTCCGGCGAGGCCATGTGCCGCACGCTGACCTGCAGCTGCGGGTCCTCTCCGTAGGACCAGAACACGCAGGCCGGGGTGGTGGACCGCTCGTCGATGCCCTGCCCGGTGCCCTTTTGGCCGTTGGTGCGCGCCACCCACTCGGAGTCGAGGTAGGGGCACGCGGCACCGTTGTCGCGCCCGTCGGGCACCTCGGGGTCCGCCGCCACTGGCAGCCCGTCCGGCGCCGCTGCGCCGGCGGCGTCCGCGCCGCCCTCGGAGCCCACGGCGACGTCGGTCGCGGCGGTGGTGGGCGCGGCGTCGTCAATCTCTTGCCCGCCCTGCGCGGAGCAGGCGGTGAGGGCGACGACGGCGCCGAGTGCGACGCACGCGGAAAGGCGCGGCAGGCGCCTGGGTAGGCTACGGAGCATGAGCACCAGCTTAGAGCGGCGCGCTCCCGAGGCTGCCGGGGGCGAGGGGCTGCGCAACGGCCAGTACATCCTCACCTCGGTGGTGCTGATCCTCTCGGTGGTCGCCAGCATCGAGATGCCGGTCAACCTCGCGCTGCTCAACCTGCTGCTGTGCGGAGCGTTCACCTTCGTCTACTTCTCCGGCACCGTCGACTGGCCGCGTTGGCCGGCGCTCGCCCAGTGGGCCTGGGTGACCGCGCTGAGCGTGGTGTGGCTGCTGATGCTGCCGGTCAACGACGTCTCGATCTATTTGATCCTGAGCCTCTTCTTCGTCTACCTGGCCGTCTTCAACGACTGGCGCGGCGTGGCCGCCGTGGTCGCCGCGACCCTGATGTCGATCCTGATCCAGATCCCCGACGGGCTGACCCTCGGCGGCGTGGTGGGCCCGGCCATCTCGGCGCTGGTGGTCGTGGCCATCCACGTCGCCTACCGGAAGCTGTGGCAGGTTTCGCGGGAGCGCAGCGAGCTGATCGAGGAGCTGATGGCCACCCGCAACGAGCTCGCCGAGACCCAGCACGCCGCCGGCATCGTCGCCGAGCGCGAGCGCATCGCCCACGAGATCCACGACACCGTCGCCCAGGGCCTGTCCAGCATCCAGATGCTGCTGCACGCCGCCGAGCGCGACCTGGCGGCCACCGGGCTCGACGAGGAGGCCCAGGCGCCGGTGCGCATGCGCATCGACCAGGCGCGCCAGAGCGCCCAGGACAACCTCGCCGAGGCGCGCGCGATGATCGCCGCGCTGCAGCCGGCCAGCCTCTCGGAGGGCTCGCTCGAGGACGCGCTGCGCCGGGTGGCGCGCAGCTTCGGCGCCAGCGGCGAGATCGACATCGACGTCGACGTCGAGGGCGATCCGGCCGTGCTGCCGATGAAGGCCGAGGCGATGCTGCTGCGCGTCGCCCAGGGCGCGGTGGGCAACGTGGTCAAGCACTCCGGGGCCACGCGCGCGCGCATCACACTGAGCTTCCTTCCCGACGCGACGCGTCTCGACGTCGTGGACAACGGCCACGGCTTCGACCCCGAGGCGCTCGCCGAGCGCCCGGCCGGACTGGGGCATGTGGGCCTCGACGCCATGCGCCGGCGCGCCGCCGAGGTCGGCGGGACGCTGACCGTCGAGTCCAGCCCGGGCAGCGGCACCGCCATCTCGGTGTCCGTGCCCGTCGCCGAGGGGGAGGAGCCGGGCGCCGGCGACGGTGCCGCCGGTGGTGCGGCGGGCGGCGCGCCGGGCGGCGCCGGGGCGCGCGGCTGACGCCGGCTTCCCCCGGTCGGGGGTTGGCCTACTGAAGGTGGGTGTCTAAACTCAACCAAAGAAGTACCCCCGTGCCCGGAATGATCCCGGGCGCGGGGTGCGGCCTGGCCGGCCGCCCCAGACGATCACACAGGTGAGGAGATGCCGTGGCGCGAAGCGTGATCCGAGTGCTGTTGGCCGATGACCACGAGATCGTCCGGATGGGCCTGCGCGCCATCCTGGACGGAGCGGAGGACATCGAGGTCATCGGGGAGGTCGCCACCGCCGACGCGGCCATCTCCGCCGCCCAGGCCGGCGGCATCGACGTGATCCTGATGGACCTGCGCTTCGGCGCCGGCGTGGAGGGCACCAAGCTGACCACCGGCGCCGAGGCCACCCGCGAGATCAAGGCCCGGATGAGCCACCCGCCGAAGGTGCTCGTGGTGACCAACTACGACACCGACGCCGACATCCTCGGCGCTATCGAGGCCGGTGCCGTGGGCTACCTGCTCAAGGACGCCCCGCCCGCCGAGCTGATCGCCGCGGTGCGCTCTGCGGCCGACGGCGACTCCGCGCTCTCGCCGGTGGTCGCCGACCGCCTGATGACGCGTGTGCGCACCCCGCGCTCCTCGCTGACCCCGCGCGAGCTCGAGGTGCTCAAGCTGGTGGCCGCCGGCTACTCCAACCGCGAGATCGGCCAGGAGCTCATGCTCTCCGAGGCGACCGTGAAATCGCACCTGGTGCACATCTACGACAAACTCGGCGTGCGCTCGCGCACCTCGGCGGTGGCCGAGGCCCGCGAACAGGGTGTCATTTAAGTCCTGTCTTCGGTTATGCACCGCTGAGTTGGTGGCCTGAGTTCGTGGCGTGAGGGCCTGAGTTAGTGGCCCGGGTCAGAGGCCGCGGAAGCCCCGGTGCCGTTCTCTATTTTCGGGGAACGGCACCGGGGCTTTCACGTGGTTGTGGCGCTGGCCGGGTGGCGCGGCGCCGGGGTCTAACTAATGCGCGCGGTTTTAGTGCGCGGCGTTGTAGGCCTCGATGATCTCGGAGGGGATCTTGCCGCGGTCGGCGACGTTCTTGCCCTGCTCCTGGGCCCACTTGCGGATCTCGCGGGCCTTCGAGCCGCGGGCCGCACCGCTGCGGCGGCGGCTCGAGCTGTTGGAGCCGGCGCGCACCGGGGTGGCCTTCTCGATGTAGGGCTCGAGGACCTTGTGGAACTCCTCCGCGTGCTCAGGGGAGAGGTCCAGGGTGTAGTGATTGCCGTTGACGCTGAAACGGATCACTTTCATCGTGTTCTCGTCCAACGGAGTGTCATCGAGATCGTCAAAGTACTGGACGACTTCCTTGCGTGCCAATTGGTTCACCTCAATAAATCCATTGTCTTCGTGGATGTTCCGGAATCGGCCACGGGTAAGGACCGGAACGCCAATTCCGCTATCGTTTTTTATTTTGCACGTTTGGTGGGCATTCGGCAATACACCGGAATTTGAAATAGGCGGTATTGCATCACAAAAAGGCCGGGGCGGAAAATCCCGCCCCGGCCGTCACAGGGGACATTCTGCGTAACAGAACGCGGGCGCCGTCTTCGCGGTGCGGGCGTGAATCAGGCCAGCTTCGCGTGCACCTGGTCGGTCAGCGACTCGAGGTCGCGGCCGATGGCGTCGTGGGCGCGGCGGCGCTGCTCCGGCGTCATGTACTCGGCGTTGTCCACGGCGGTGGCCAGCTCGTCGAGGCGGTTGTTGACGTCCTCGCGGAAGCCGGACTTCAGCGGGGCGTCCTTGACGGAGTTGCGCACGCCCTGGATGCGCGCCTTCAGCGAGGCGCCGTAGCCGGAGAACTGCGCCAGCTGCTCGGAGGTGACGCCGTAGCGACGCGCCCGGCGGGCCTCGAGCTGCTCGCGGCCGGCGGTGACGGCGCGGTAGACGACCGGGATGAGCAGCGGGGTCAGCAGGCGGGCGGCGCCGGCCCAGCGCTTGACCTTGTCCTTGCTGAAGCGGCCGGCCTTAATCTGGGCCAGCTGGTTCTCCGCCATCTTCTTCTCGTGCTTGCGCCGGGCCTTGAGCCCCTTCTGCTCGGCCTTGATCAGCTGCTTCTCCTGGCGGGCCAGGAGCTTCTCCCGGCGCTCGGCGGCCTTGTGCCGGGCCTTGACCTCACTGGCCGCGCGCTTCTTGGCGGCCTTGATCTCGGCGGTGGCGCGCACGCGGCTCTTGTGCAGGGAGGAGAGAATGCCCATGGTGAACGAAGTCCTTCGGGTAGTCGGCGTCAATTTCCCGGGGTCAAAAAGGGGCCGGGGCGGTGTTTCCGTCCCAACCTTACCCGCCGTCTCCGACCGCGACCCGGGGATCCACGCGGTCCGGGGCATGACTCGCACGCTGCCGCGACCGCGGCGGGTGGGGGAGTACCGTCAGGCCGCCTCGGCGGGGTGCCGCCGCTGCCAGAGCAGCAGCACCACGGCCACGGTGGTGACCAGCAGCGAGCCCAGGGTCAGCCAGGCGATCAGGCCGGACCAGCCGAAGCTCAGGAAGATGAAGCCGCTGACCCAGCCGATCACCGAGGAGCCGACGTAGTAGCAGAACAGGTACATGCTCGAGGCCTCGGCGCGGTTCTCGGTGGCGATCGCTCCGACCCAGCTCGAGGCGATCGAGTGCATGGCGAAGAACCCGGCGGTGAACACGAAGAGGCCCGCGATCGTCGCCGCCAGCCACGGCAGCGCGCTGAGCAGGACGCCCGCGACCATGGAGGCCGCGCTGACGGCCATGACGGGGCCCTTGCCGAAGCGTGAGGCGTAGTTGCCGGCGCGCGCCGAGGACCAGGTGCCCGACAAATACATCAGGAACACCGCGCCGACGAGCGCCTCGGAGAGCCCGAAGCGGTCGATCATGCGGAACCCCATGAAGTTGTACAGGGAGACGAACGTGCCCATGCCCGTGAAGGCGGTCAGGAACAGCAGCGCCAGACGCGGGTTGGACCAGTGGCCGACCATCGCGCGCAGCTCGGAGCGCGCGTGGATCTCCTTGGGCCGGAAGAACCGCTGCTTGGGCAGCAGCGCCCACAGTGCCGCGGCCATGACCACGGCCCACAGCGCGGCGGTGAGCATCGCCCAGCGCCACGTGGAGAACTCCAGCACCCCGGCCGGGATCAGACGCCCCGTCAGCCCGCCGACCGTGTTGCCGGCGATGTACAGGCCCATCGCCCGCGGCAGGTCGCGGCCGTCGATCTCCTCGCTCAGCCAGGTCATCGCCACCGCGGGCACGCCGGCGATGACCGCCCCCTGCAGGCCGCGCAGCGCGATGAGCACCGCGGGGTCCGTGAAGGCGGGGATGAGCAGGCCGAGCAGCGAGGCCAGTACCGCCGAGGTGATCAGCACCGGCCCGCGCCCGAGGCGCTCGGAGAGGATCGAGGCCGGCACGATGCACACGGCGAGCATGCCCGTGGCCGCCGAGACCAGCAGCGCGGCGGTGGAGGCATCGATGCCCAGCTCGCTGACGAAGGTCGGCAGGATCGCCTGCGTGGAGTACAGCGCGTTGAAGGTCGCCAGCCCCGCGCACAGCATCGCCAGCGTCGCGCGCCGGTAGCCCGTCGTGCCGTGGCGCAGGCCACCGTCGCCGACGTCCGCGCCCGCCTCGGGCGTGGCCGGGGACGCCGCGTCGCGCGCGGCGTCGGAAATCGGTGCGTGCTCGTCCCTGGATGCGGCCATGGCAGCATCATGCCCGGCACGCGCCCATGAGTAAAATGTCAGAAACAGCGCTAACCCATGCAGGAAGTGAATGACATGTCCGAGGTGACGCTCACCGACCTCTCCGGGTTCCTCGCGCTTGCCGACGCCGCGGTGGCCGAGCGTGCGTCGCTGACGGACGTCGCCGCCCAGTTGGGCGTGTCCCAGCCGACGCTGTCGCGTCGGATCAGGCGCGTCGAGGAGCACGTCGGCGCCGAACTCTTCGACCGCGACGGCCGGCGCATCGCGCTCAACGCGCGCGGGCAGGCCTTCCTCGACCACGCGCGCCGGGCCGGCCACGAGATCGAGCGCGGCACCGCCCTGGTGCGCCGCCTGATGGACCCCGAGCGCGGCACCGTGCGCCTGGACTTCATGCACTCCCTGGGCACCTGGCTGGTGCCGCGGCTGCTGCGCAGCTACCGCCTGGCGCACCCGAACGTCGAGATCGCGCTGCACCAGGGCGCGGCGCGCCACCTGGTCGACCGGGTGCTCAGCGGGGCGGCCGACGTCGCGCTCGTGGGACCCGCACCCGCCCCCGAGCTGCGCGACCGGCTGCGCTGGCACCCGCTGCGCGCCCAGCGCCTGGCCCTCGCGCTGCCGCAGGAGCACCGGCTGGCCGTCGGTGCCGCGGGCCGCCCGCTGGCCCTGGGCGAGGTCGCCGAGGAGCCGTTCATCGGCATGCTGCCCGGCTACGGCACCCGCATCCTGCTCGACCGGCTGGCAGCCCAGGCGGGCTTCCGGCCGCGCTTCGTCTTCGAGTCGATGGAGCTGACCACGGTGACCGGGCTGGTCTCGGCGGGGCTCGGAGTGGCCCTTCTGCCCATGGATGACCCCTACCTCGCGCCGACCGGGCTGGTGCTGCGCCCGCTGGACCCGCCCGCCTACCGCGATCTGGGCGTGGTGTGGCGCCGCGAGACCCGGCCCGCCCCGCCGGTGGACCAGTTCCGCAGATTCGTCGTCGGCACCGCTGGCGACGACGCCCCGGGTGCGGGATGATCGGACGCATGACACAGGGCACACCGAACGGATCCGACGGCAACCGCTGGGAGGAGGGCAACCGGTGGGAGCAGGCCGACCAGGGTGATCCGGGGCAGTACGGTCCGGGCCGGCCTGGGCCGCAGGACCAGTACGGGCAGGAGCGGCACGGTGACCCCGGTCAGCCGGGCCAGTACGGCCAGGGGCAGTACAGCCCGCACGACCAGCCCGGGCTGCAGGGTCAGCCCGGGCCCGGCGGCGGCCTGCTCGAGCAGAACGCGCTGATGTTCCAGCAGGTCACCGGGTTCATGAGCAACAACTTCGAGGTCACGGACCTCGTGGGAACCCCGGTGGGCCAGATCATCACCGGCGGCTCCGGGCTGTCGCGCGCCTTCCTCGGCTCGCGCAAGCTGACCGTCTCCGAGCTGGACGGCACCCCGGTCGTGCTCGTCGACGACGTCATCTCGTTCGGCTTCGACCGCTTCACCCTCGCCGACCCCAACGGCAACGAGCTCGCCCAGCTCAAGACCAAGCTGAGCTTCCTGCGCACGCGCGTCGGCATGGAGCTGGCCGGCGGGCACAGCATGGAGCTGACCGGCAACGTGCTCGGCTTCGAGTTCAACTTCGAGATCGACGGGCGCCAGGCCGCGCGCGTGACCCGGGAGTGGGCGGGCGTGGGCCGCGCCTTCCTGGGCCACTCGCGCTACCGGCTCGACATCGACCCGGCGCTGCCGGCCTGGTTGCGCGCCGCGGTCATCGGCGGGGTCGTCGTGCTCGACCTCATCCGCGCCAAGGCCGACAACTGAACCGGCTGCCGGGCCGGCGCGCACCGGCCCACGGCTGAACGCCGGCTCAAACGGCGCGCACCGTCAGCGTCATGCCGCGGGTGCGGTGCCCGGCGATGGTGCACCAGCCCTCGAGCGTGCCCTCCACGACGCCGAGGTCGACCTCCGTCGACTCGCCCGGGGTCAGCCTGCCCGAGCGCGCCCCGTTGGCCATGGCCAGGTCGTGGGCGGTGGAGTCCTCGTTGACCAGCTCGAGGATCACGTGGGAGCCTGCGGGGACCTCCACGATGTCGGGGGAGAAGACCATGTCGCCGGCCGTGACCTCCACCCGCACCGCGTCCGCGTCACCGGCGGGCGCCGACGCCCCTCCCGAGCCGCCCGAGCCGCCCGGACCGGCGGCGCCCGCAGCCCCGCTCAGCCCGCCGAAGCAGGCGATGAGCAGCGCGATGAGCGCCACCGCCAGCCCGGCCTGGCCCGCGGCCCCGGACGTCCCGGAGTCGCCGTCGGCACGGTCGCCGGAACCTCCGGCCCCGTCCCCCGCGCCCTCCCCGGCGAGCTGCACGCGCGCCGCGCGCACCAGCAGCACCGGCACCGCGACCAGCACGCCGACGCAGATGAAGGAGGCGAGCACCTTCAGCCAGGAGTTCTCGGCGAGCTGCCACACCGCGAACGAGAGGTTGAACAACACGACGCGGAAAACCGCGCCGCCCGAGGCCACGGCCGTGCCCGCCGGGGCGCGGTGGCGAAGCCCCACGGGGACCAGGTGGCTGAGCGTGCCGAAGAGCAGCTGCGCGCCGAAGGCCACCAGCAGCGCGGTGGTCGGCGCGGCGGGCCCGGCCGCATCCCCGGCCCGGACCACCGCGACGGTGTACCAGGCCACGATGACCACCAGCCAGACCACCGCACAGGTCGCCGAGAGCGAGGGGTAGCTCGCCTTTCCCGCGCGCAGGGCGACCGGCAGCCAGCCGGAGAGCCCCGCCAGCCAGCCGGCGGCGTAGAGCACCAGGCCCGCGCACGCCACCGGCGCGAGATCGGCCGCGAACCCGACCGCGGCCAGCAGCGAGCCGGCGGTCACCCCGCCGAGCAGCAGGTACGGGCGACGCAGCAGCCTGTTGACCCGCCACAGCGCCGGGAAGAGCACGATCAGACTGGCCGCGGCGGCCAGCCCCACGAAGCCGAGGACCATCAGGCACACGTGCGCCGGGCGCAGCCGGTTGACCAGGCCGTCGGGTCCGGCGGACATGAACGCGCCCACCGCGGCCCCGCAGGCCATCAGCAGCCAGGAGGTCACGTAGCCTGCCACCGCCGGGGCGGTGCGCGGGGACCTGCCGCAGCGGCGGGCCTGCCGCAGGCGCCCGGCGATGACCAGGGCCTGGACCACGGCGGCCACGGCGATCAGCCCCGCCCCGCAGACGGTCAGCGACCAGGATTCCGCCCAGGCCTCGGCGGCGAGGTCGGCGGCGAGCATGGCCGCTGCACCGAGGTTGAACAGCGCGGCACGCCGCCGCGGGGTCGCCTCCGTGCGTGCCCGGGGCGCGCCGGGCTCCCGCCCGCCGGTGCGCTCGCCGCGGCGGGGCCGGGGCAGGAAGCGCACCGAGAGCCGCTCGCTCCACAGCAGCAGCGAGTTGCCCAGCACGCCGAGGGTGAAGGCGTGAATGAGCACCCACCGGTAGCCGGGTAGGAAGGGGTGGCCCAGTCCCGCGACCACCAGCACCGCCAGCCAGACGGCCGCGGGCCTGCCGACCTGGTCGAGCACCGCCCGACGCAGGCCGGGGCGGTCGATTCCGGGGGTGGGGGAGGTCTCGGCGGCGGCCTTCGGCGGGTGCGTGCTGTGCATGGTGTCCAGCCTAGACGCGGTTTAACACGTTTCCAACAGTGCTAAATATTCCCGGCGCCCCGGCCGCCGGCTCCCCGCCACCCGGCCAACCTCGCCACAAAAAGCGAGACCCCGCCGGCGCACCCGGTGGTGCGCGGCGGGGTCGTGTCCCGTTTCCGGGGCGGCCTGAAGAATCAGGCCCTAAATGCCTGCCTTACTTGGTGGCCGCGGCGTAGCGCTCGGCGACGTCGTCCCAGTTGAAGACGTTCCAGACGGCCTTGACGTAGTCGGCCTTGACGTTCTTGTACTGCAGGTAGAAGGCGTGCTCCCACATGTCGAGGAGGAGCAGCGGGGTGAGGTTGATCGACAGGTTGCCCTGCTGGTCGGTCATCTGCTCGATGACGAGACGCTCACCGATGTGGTCGTAGCCCAGGACGGCCCAGCCGGAGCCCTGCAGGGACAGCGCGGCGTTGGAGAAGTGGTCCTTGAACTTCTCGAAGGAGCCGAAGTCGCGGTTGATGGCCTCGGCCAGCTCGCCGGTCGGCTCGCCGCCGCCGTTCGGGGACAGGTTCTTCCAGAAGATGGAGTGGTTGGTGTGGCCGCCCAGGTTGAAGGCCAGGTTCTTGGACAGGGCGCGCACGGTGTTCTGGTCCGTGCCGTCCTCGCGGGCCTTCTCCAGGGCCTCGAGCGCAGCGTTGGCACCGTCGACGTAGGTCTTGTGGTGCTTGTCGTGGTGCAGCTGCATGATTTCGCCGGAGATGTGCGGCTCGAGGGCGTCGTAGTCGTAGGGGAGATCGGGGAGCTCGTAGACAGCCATGGGTTAACCGGTCCTTTCGTGGTTGCTTTTGTCTGGGGCGCGGCCGTGACGTCGGTGACGTCCGCCGCGCGCCGTGAGCCCCATGATAGGACTTTCCGTGGGCGGTGCAAGGGTTCAATAACTTGGATTAATTACTTCAAATATCGCTAACTTCGCCGCCTCCGCGCGCCCGTCCGCAGTGCTAGCCTGGCGCGCATGTCGTGGCTGTTTCCCCGTACCCCTGAGCTCGTCGACCCCGCCGACGCCCTGCGCGGCGGCGACGCCCCCGTCCTGCCCGAGCCCGCCCCGCACGCCGTGCTGGGCACGCCGATCACCGGTGTGTGGGAGCCCGGCCAGCGCAGCGTGATCGTCGGGCTCGGCTGCTTCTGGGGCGCCGAGAAACTCTACTGGCGGACCCCGGGGGTCGTCTCGACGTCGGTCGGCTACGCCGGCGGGGTGACCCGCAACCCCACCTACCGCGAGGTCTGCACCGGGCGCACCAACCACGCCGAGGCCGTGCGCGTCGTCTTCGACCCCGAGCGCATCACCCTCGAGCAGGTGCTCGCCACCGGGCTCGAGGCCCACGACCCCACCCAGGGCTTCCGCCAGGGCAACGACGTGGGCACCCAGTACCGTTCCGTCATCTACACCGAGGGTGAGAGCGCGATTGACGACGCCGCGCTCGCCCGCCGTCTGGTGGCCTCCTACGGCGAGCGCCTGGCGGACGCCGGCTTCGGCGCGGTGACCACGGAGATCATGCCGCTGGCCGAGACGCCGGCCGGCGAGTTCTTCCTCGCCGAGGACGAGCACCAGCAGTACCTGGAGAAGAACCCCGGCGGCTACTGCCCGGTGCACGCCACCGGCGTGGCCTGCGGCCCCGCGAACTAGGCCTTAGCGAAGGTCAGCTCGTCGAGGTCGCCGATGACGAAGGCCTCGGCGGGCAGGTCGTCGTGGCCGGTCTCGGCCGCACGCCCCGTGCGCCGGGCCCGGTCGCGGCCCGCGCCCGCGCAGCTGCGGTCGAGCAGCACCGCGCTCAGCCCCGCGTCGACGGCGGCGCGCACGTCGGTGACCGGGTTGTCGCCGATCATCACGCCCTCCTCGGGTCCCAGGCGCTCGAGCGCCCCGGTGAAGGCGCGCGGGTCCGGCTTGGGCACCCCGGCGTCCACCGTGGCCAGCAGCACCAGCCCGGGAAGCGCCAGCCCCGTCGCCTCGAGCTTGGCGGCCTGCATCTCGGAGCGGCCGTTGGTGAGCACGCCGACGGGTCTGCCCGAGTTCAGCGCGCGCACCAGGCAGGAGTGCGCGTCGGGGAAGGCCGTCCAGTTCTCCTGGTAGAGCTCCAGGTAGCGGGCGTAGAGTCCGAGCGCCTCGTCGCGGGTGAGCCCGGGGCGGCCGAGGAAGCCGCGGGCGCGCTCGACGCGCTGACCGAGGTGGTCGGTCTCGCCGCGCTCGTAGGCGGCGAACCAGCGCCGCTCGAGCACCGACCACCGCGAGATGACCTGCTCGTCGGTGCCGTCGAGGTCGTTCTCCCGGGCCCAAGCCACGCAGGCGGCCGCCGCGGCGGCGTCGTGGTCGAGCAGCGTGCCGTCGAGGTCGAAGAGGATCGCTCGCATGCCCCCGGATTCTAGCCGCGCCGCTGGTGGGCGGCCGTCCAGCGCGCCGCCCGGTCCTTCAGGGGGGCGGTCAGCTCCACGGTGGCCGCGTCGTCGAGCACCGCGGCCCAGTAGTCGAGGAACTCGGCGTGGTAGTTGTGCCCGTGGCCGCCGGGGGCGCGCAGACAGGTCAGCATGTCGACGGCGACCTGCCAGCCGGTGATCAACGGCACCCAGCGGGTGTGCACGGGCACGTCGAGGCGCTGGGCGGCGGGGGCCTCCTGCCCGCGCGCGCCGGGCTCGGCCAGCCAGTCCGGTCGGCGCAGGAAGAGCGCCGGGCCCCACCAGGAGATCGGGTCGGAGGCGTGCTGGGCCACCACGACCCTGGGGTGGGCCCACGGCTTGGGGTAGTCGTCGCCGCGCCAGTCGTGGTGCAGGTGGCTCGGGTCGGCGACGAAGCGCACGTGCTCACCGTCGCCGACCACGGGCAGGCGCCAGGGGGTGTCCCGGCGCCGGGCCTCCGTGAGCCGGCGCGTCAGACGGGTGAATGTGGGCGCACCGGTGAGCACCGCGCCGTCGGCAAGCTCGAGCAGCTCGTTGAGGTCGCGGAAGGCGTCGGCGGTGCCGTAGGCGCCCAGCGACTCGCCGGTGACGAAGACGCGCGGACGGTCCTCGGGGGCGCGCCCGGCCAGCGCGCGGCGCACCTCGGTGAAGAGTGCCCCCGCGGCCGCGCGGGGCAGCGCGCCGTCGTTGAGGTAGCTGAGCAGGCTGGGCAGGAAAGTGTACTGCATGGAGGCCATCGCGCAGTCACCGGCGGTGAGGAACTCCACGGCGTCGACCGACCAGTCCGGGATCCAGCCCGTGCCCGTCGAGCAGTGCAGCACCAGCACCCGCCGGTCGAGGCCGCCGGTGCGCTCGAGCTCGGCGACGGCGCGCCGGGCGGCGGCCTGCACGCCGCCGGGCGGCGGGGCGAGCGCGCGGCGCAGCTTCTCCTTCGAACCGGGCCCGCCGACGCTGCGGGAGGCGTCGTCGACGGCGGCCAGGCCGACGAAGACGCGCACGGGTTCCTTGGCCTCGACGCCGGTCACGGCGGTGATGTCGGCGGCGCGCGGGCCGTTGGACGTGTTGGCCCGCCCGGCCGCGCCCAGCGACTCCCAGCTCTCGGCGGACACGGGCGAGCCAGAGCGCTCGGCGCGCCAGGGGCGGGTGACCCCGCTGAAGGTCTGGCGGTCGAGGAACTCGGCGTGCTCCGCCATGCGGATGAGCACGCGGCGGGCGACCACGCGGTCGCCGACGAGCACCCAGGCCCCGGCGACGGCGGCGAGCGCGCCCAGTCCCGCGGCCCAGCGCGGGGCGACGGGCACGGCGCGGTGCAGACCGGCGCGGGTGCGGTCGAAGCCCTGCTGGGTCAGCTCGCCGATCAGGAGCAGCGCGGCGTAGCCGGCGGTGCCGGCGACGGTGCCCGCGGTCAGTTGCGCGAGCCCGCGCGGGGTGGGCATGCCCACCAGGCCGGCCTGCCTGCGCCCGCGGCGCAGGGCGGCTCCCAGCGCCACGAGCGTCGTGGCCGTCAGTCCGGTGTGCGCGGCGGCCAGCACCGTGGGGCGCACCCGCGACCAGCCGCGCGGGCGGGGCAGGCGCGCGCCGCCGTGGCGCAG
The DNA here is from genome assembly GCF_030211955.1 of Corynebacterium frankenforstense. Taxonomy (GTDB): domain Bacteria; phylum Actinomycetota; class Actinomycetes; order Mycobacteriales; family Mycobacteriaceae; genus Corynebacterium; species Corynebacterium frankenforstense_A. Next base: position 20,000 of record NZ_JASODI010000004.1, read on the forward strand.
CGCCCACCACACCAGTGAGGCGGTCAGGTGCCCCAGGCCTTGGGCGGCGGTGAGGTTGGTGGCCGTGGCCCACCAGGGTCGCGGCAGGAGCGAGGGGCTCAGGGCCAGCCAGGTGGCCACCTCTGCGCCGACGATGCCGGCCTCGGTGGGCCGACCCTCGGAGTCGGGGTCCTGGCCGGGCATCGAGCGCACCCCGGGCAAGAGCCCCGCGCCGAAGCCGAGGGCGCTGCGGGCGGCGGAGGCGACCGCGCGGGTCGCGGCGCTCAGGCGCTGCGCGGCCTCGGCGCGGCGGGAACGGGACGCGGCGGGGCGGTGCACCATGCCGTGAATCTTGGCAGAAGGTCCGTGTGCGCGCCGGGCATGCGTCGTCAAGCGTGAAAATAGTCACAAATCGTGCCCGTGCGGGATTTTTCCGGGCTCCAAACGGGCGCGAAACCACATGTTCGGGCATAATGGGTCTCGGTTGCCGGGGCCGCCGACCACGGGATCGGCGCCCGGGCCAGATGGACCGTCAGGGCCACCAAGACCCGAGAACCCATACGCACAACGAGCGGCCGCGACGCGGCCGCCCGCCGGGAGTCACCGCACTCCACCGAAACCGCGGTCGTCCCGGCGATAACCAAGCAACAGGGAGATGCCGCCATGAACAAGACCGTCGGAAACAAAGTCGTCCTCATCGGCTGCGGCGACGTCGGAGTCGCCTACGCCTACGCGCTGGTCAACCAGGGCACCGTTGACCACCTCGCGATGATCGACATCGACGAGAAGAAGCTCGAGGGCAACGTCATGGACCTCAACCACGGCGCCGTCTGGTCCGCCTCGCACACCCGCGTGACCAAGGGCACCTACGAGGACTGCCGCGACGCCGCCATGGTCGTGCTGTGCGCCGGCGCCGCCCAGAAGCCGGGCGAGACCCGCCTGCAGCTGGTGGACAAGAACGTCAAGATCACCACCGGCATCGTCAAGGACGTCATGGCCAACGGCTTCGACGGCATCTTCCTGGTCGCCGCCAACCCGGTCGACATCCTGACCTACACCACCTGGAAGGTCTCCGGCCTGCCGTGGCAGCGCGTCGTCGGCTCCGGCACCGTCCTGGACTCGGCCCGCTTCCGCTACATGCTCGGCGACCTCTACGAGACCGCCCCGAGCTCGATCCACGCCTACATCATCGGCGAGCACGGCGACACCGAGCTGCCGGTCCTGTCCTCCGCCACCATCGCCGGCGTGTCCATGCGCCGCATGCTGGAGAAGGACGCCGACCTGGAGCCGCGCCTCGAGAAGATCTTCGAGGACACCCGCGACGCCGCGTACCACATCATCGACGCCAAGGGCTCGACCTCCTACGGCATCGGCATGGGCCTGGCCCGCATCACCCGCGCCATCATCCAGAACCAGGGTGTGGCCCTGCCGGTCTCCGCGCTGCTGCACGGCGAGTACGGCCAGGAGGACATCTACATCGGCACCCCGGCCATCATCGACCGCGGCGGCATCCGTCGCGTCGTCGAGCTGGAGCTCTCCGAGCACGAGATGGAGCGCTTCACCCACTCGGCCAAGGTCCTGCGTGAGGTCATGGACGAGACCTTCGGCGAGGACAAGTAACCCGCCCGCGTCGCTTGACGACGCCCCGTCGGCCCCACGTCGTGCATCCGCGCGGCGTGGGGCCTTCGCCGCTGCGCGACGAAGGCCAAAAGATGCCGGGTGCGCGGAACGCATGCACAATGAGCCACGTCAGACCCCACTATGCCGCCCGGACCGGGCGGGGAAGGACCGCAGTCACGTGGACGCCCCGGAGAACCAGGAGTACCTGCGCTCGCTGACCGACCGCATCGACGACCTCATCGCGGCCGTCGAGCACGTCGGCGAGGACCACGCCGAGGCGCTGGCGAAGGTCCATCCCACCCACCGCGACGGCGCGCTCAACGTGCTGCGCTACGCGGAGCTGCGCACCCACGACCTGCGCCCGCTGCAGGCCGGGCTCGCCGACTTCGGCGCCACCCGCCTGTCGACCACCGAGCCGGCGGTGCTGGGCCGGCTGCGCGCCGCCCGCCAGGCGCTCGGCGCCTTCAACGACGAGCCGCGCAAGTACCGCTACTCCGAGATCGCCGACGCCTTCGCCCGCGCCGACGAGATCCTCGACGAACACGCCGACCGCCTGCTCGGCCCGGCGCTCGACGAGACGCACTCGCGCATCATGGTCACCCTGCCGACCGAGGCGGCCGACGACCCGGAGATCGTCAGCGGTTTCATCGCCACCGGTGCAGAACTGGTGCGCATCAACGCCGCCCACGACGACGAGTCGGTGTGGCTGCGGATGGTCGACAACGTCCACCGCGCCGCCGAGGAGGCCGGCCGCGAGGTGCGTATCGCCGTGGACCTGGCGGGCCCGAAGCTGCGCACCGGCGCGATCGTGCCCGGCCCGCAGGTCGGCCGCGCCCGCGTCAAGCGCCTGCCCACCGGCACGGTCATCGCGCCCTCGCGCATCTGGCTGAGCCCGGTCAACCGCCCGGCGCCCGCCACCCCGGAGCTCGACGGGCGCCCGGTGCTGCCCGTGCAGGTCGACGCCGAGTGGCTGGGGCGCATGGCCGTCGGCGACCGCATCACCCTGCACGACAACCGCGGCTCCAAGCGTCACTTCACCGTCTCCGAGGTGCACGCCGACGCCGACGGCGAGGGCACCCCGGCGGTGCTCGCCGAGGGCCGCCAGAACGCCTACATCGCCGAGGGCACCCTCCTCGAGCACGACTGGGTCAAGGCCCGCGCCCACGGCATCCCGGCCACCGAGCAGCGCCTGCGCCTCGAGACCGGCGACACCCTGATCCTCACCGACAACCCCGCCCCGGTCGACCCGGCCGAGCAGGACGTCCCGCGCATCGGCTGCACCCTCCCGGAGGCGGTGCGCGCCATCCGGCCCGGCGACCGCGTGCTCTTCGACGACGGTGTGATCGCGGGCGTGGCCCGCGAGACCAACGCCGGCACTGAGGGCGGGGACGGGGAGGCCGGGGGCTTCACCGAGGTCCGCCTCGAGATCACCCGCACCAAGATCGGCGGGGCGAACCTGGCCGCCTACAAGGGCATCAACCTGCCGGACACGGACCTGCCCGTGACCAGCTTGACCGACGAGGACAAGGCGGCGCTGCGCTTCACCGCCGCCCACGCCGACATCGCCGATGTCTCCTTCATCCGCGACCGCGCGGACGTCGACACCGTGCTCGCCGAGCTGCACGCGATCGTGCGCGAGGCCGAGGAGGCCGGCGACGAGGCCGCCGCCGAGCGCGCCCGCGAGCTGGGCGTGGTGCTCAAGATCGAGACCGTGCCCGCCTACGAGGGCCTGCCGGACATCATGCTGGCCGGCATGCAGCACGCGAACTTCGGCGTGATGATCGCCCGCGGCGACCTGGCCGTCGAGCTCGGCTTCGAGCGCCTGGCCGAGGTGCCGGGGCTGATCATGGCCATCGCCGAGGCTGCGCACGTGCCCACGATCATGGCCACCCAGGTCCTCGAGCACCTGGCCAGGGACGGGCTGCCCTCGCGCGCCGAGATCACCGACGCGGCCTTCGCGCTGCGCGCCGAGGCCGTCATGCTCAACAAAGGCCCGCACATCAACCAGGCCATCGAGGTGCTCTCGCGGATGTCCACGAAGCTGGGCCGCTCCCAGCGCAAGAACCGCATGCTCATGCGCCGCATCAACAGCTGGGTGCCCGAGCCGGAGCACTGACGGGCGGCATGGCTCCGCCACGCTCCCGGGGCCCGCGCTCGGCGATGCGCACGCACGCGTCGGCAAGTGCGCGGTGGCGGTCGGCGAAACCGGCCGTACGGTGCCATGATGGGGGTGTGAAGATCATCGCGCACCGTGGCTACGCCGGGAAGTACCCTCCACTGACGCGGCTGGCCTACGAGAAAGCCCTTGAGCTGCCCATTCACGGCGTCGAGACCGACATCCGCCTCAGCCGCGACGGCCACGCCGTGTGCTTCCACGACCCGGTGGTCAACTTCGGCACCGACGGCTCCGGACGCACCTCCGGCAAGACGCTCGCCGAGCTGCGCGGGCTCAACATGGGCGACGAGACGAACCCGCAGCGGATCCTCACCCTCGGCGAGCTGATCGAGATGGTCAAGGAGTACGAGGCCAAGCACCTCTACATCGAGCTCAAGCACCCGGTGCGCTACGGGCGGATGGTCGAGGAGACCGTGGCCAACGTGCTGCGCTACCACGGCGTCTCGGAGGACCCGCGGATGCACGTCATCTCCTTCTCGCCGATCGCCATCGGGCGCATGGCCAGGCTGCTGCCGAAGATCGGGCGCGTGGTGCTGCGCCGGCCGGTGCTGCGCTATCTCTACCCGATCGACCCGAAGATCGGCCGACCCGACGTGATGGGGCTCTCGCTGATCCGCGCCCACCAGCACCCGAAGCTGATCGGCGCGAAGCTGCTGCCGACCTACCTGTGGACGGTCAACGACGTCACGCAGATGAACTGGGCCGCCAACCACGGCGTGGACCTGCTGGTCACCGACGAGCCCGAGATGGCGATGTGGATGCTCGCCGGGATGGGCAGCATCGGCCGCGACTGACCCGGCGGCACTGAGCGGGGCGTCCGCCCTGCCTGCGCGGTGGCACACGGTATCTTGGTGCCCATGTCGAAGAAGTTGAAGAAGAACCGCGAGAACCTGCCCGAGGGCATGAGCCGCCGCCAGGCCAAGCTGGCCAAGCGCGCCGCCGAGCGCGAGGCGCTGGCCCGCGACCCCCGCCCGTTCGGCGGGCTGGCCTGCGAGGCCGACCTCGTCGCCCTGCAGATGTTCGTGCCCTCCGCCGTCGCCACCGTGGCGGTCGACGGTGCCGAGCGCCCCGTGCGCATCGTCACCGTGCTGCCCGGCGCCGGCGCGGCCGTGGTCCGCGGCGAGGGTGACGCCGAGGAGGCCCTGGTGGCCCTCCAGGTCCAGTCGCGCACCGACAACGCCGGCCGCGACCTGGCCTACGCCCTGAACTGGGCGCGCACCGCCGCCAGCGGCGAGGCCCTCGGCTCGACCGCCGCCGACGGCTCCCAGCCGCAGCTGACCGACCTGATCGCGCCGGACGCCGAGCTGGACATCACCGTCCACGACGACTTCTCCTGGTGGGTGCCCGAGGGCGTCACCCCGGACATGGCCGTCAACCAGGCCATCCAGCAGGCCAACTCCACGATCATGCCGTCTGAGCGCATCGACGCCGACGTGCCCGGCGCGGTGTGGTGGGTCAACCCCGGCTCCGGCAAGGCCCACATCCGCTGGATGCGCCCCGAGAAGGAGGAGGACAAGGTCCTCACCGCGCTGGCGCGCATCGCCGCCCGCGGCGAGCTCAAGCTCGGGGAGGAGACCAAGTTCGCCGGTGTCTTCCGCACCCACGGCCTGGTCGTGCCCGTCTGGGACCTCGACCCCGAGCGCGCCACCGACTCCTACGGCGAGGACCTCGCCCGCGTCCAGACCGCGATCGAGGCGGAGTACGACAACGACGCCCGGCTGACCGCCGACGAGCGCAAGCAGCTGCAGAACATCAAGTCCCGTCAGGTCACCATCGGCTAAGCACCCGGTAGACCGACCGCCGGCCCGGTCCGCGCATCCTGCGCGGGGCCGGGCCGGCGGCGTCTTCCGGTCGAGGGGCGTCGCCGGCGCCGTGCCGGGGCGTGTGTCACGGGGTGCCGAGGATCAGGAAGTACCACGAACCGCCGTGCTCGGCGAACAGGATTCCGGGCACCTCGCCGCCGGTGCCCTCGAACTCGATCAGGTAGGCGTCGGTGATGTCGGCACCGAACTCCTTCCTTACCGCTTCGAGCTCGGCGTCGCTGAGGGCGTTCTCGGAGAGGCGGTATTCCGCGGCGATGGTCGGGGTGCCGCCGGCGCTGTCGGCCAGTGCGGTGTACTCGTCGGCCTGGATCGAGGCGTAGGACCGGGCGGACATCGCGTCGGCGGAGGGGTCGCCGGCGAATTCGTGCACCAGGTCCATGTTCGTGTGCTCTTCGATCCAGGCGGTGCGGTCGTCGCGGTTGTCGAGTGCCATGAACTCGTCGGCCATCGCGCGCGGGTCCGACCCGCCCGCGGGGGCCTCGTCCGGGCCGTCGGCGGATGCGCCCCCGGAGGCCTCCGCGGAGTCGCTCTCGGGACCGGCCGCGCCGGAGTCGGTGGGGCTCTCCGCCGGGGCGCTGACCGAGGTGTCGCCTTCGTCCGCCGCCTCGTCGGACGCGCGGCCGACGACCAACACGAGGAGCGCGATGACCAGGCCGGCGATGATCACGAACGCGCCGATCACGGCGGTGATGATGATCCCGGTCTTCGATGAGCCCTGCGTCTGCACGCCCTGGACCTGAGGGCCGGTGTACTGGTTGGTCCAGCCTCCCTGTGACGCGCTTTCGCCGGCCCAGCCGCCCGGGGCACCCTGCTGGTTGTACCGGCCCTGGGGCTGTGGCTCGCCACCCACCGGTCCGAACCCGCTCTGTGCTTCGAACCGGTCCTGCTGCGGTTCCGGGCGGTCCGGCATGGACGCCAGTTCGTTGATGTCCCGGCGGGTCAGCGGGGCCGCGTCCGGGTCGTCGAGCACGGCGTCGTACCTGGCCCGTCGGCCCGGTGAGCCCAGGACGGCCAGCGCGACGCGCAGCTCGTCGGCGCCGCCCGGGTTGGTGGCCCGCCCGGTCTGCAGGCGGCGGGTGATCTCCGCGGCGAGCTCGTCGCAGGAGGACCCGCGGCTCACTCCGAGCACGGCGTAGAGGTCGTAGTGGGCCATGGCCGGGGTTCCTTTACTGGGTGCTGCCTGGGGCTGACGGGGAGCCCGTCTGTGGCTTTCATGGAAAGAAGCTAGAGGCCCGCACGCCGCCCCGGCCAACGGGGTGGGGAACAGTTCCCGCGGACCCGGCCCGACGGTCCCGCGGGCACCCCCGCCCGCCTAGCTGATCGAGTCGAACAGCGCGTTGGCGCCCGCCTCGTCCCAGAGCACCACGTTGCCCACGTCGTAGTCGGCGAAGCCGCCCACGGGCACGGTCTCGGTCTCCACGCCGCGCATCGCCAGCGCCACGCGCGCGAGGTGCCAGACGTGGTCGCCCTCGCCGACGGTGAAGGAGCCGGTGACCCGGTTGAGCATCGGGATCGAGCGTAGCGGGTTGATCAGCGTGGCCGGCGAGGTGACCTTGTCCAGCAGCGCGGCGAAGAACTCGCGCTGGCGGGCCACGCGGTCCAGGTCGCCATTGGCCGTGGCGCGGGTGCGCACGTAGCCCAGAGCGGTGGCGCCGTCGACCCTCTGGCAGCCGGCGGCGATGTCGAGGTTGGCCAGCGGGTCCGTGATCGGTTCCTCGGGGCAGACGGTCACCCCGCCGACGGCGTCGACGGTGTTGGCCAGGCCACCCATGCCGATCTCGGCGTAGTGGTCGATGCGCAGGCCCGTGGCCTGCTCGACGGTCTCGGTCAGCAGCTGCGGGCCGCCGTAGGTGAACGAGGCGTTGAGCTTGTCCATTCCGTAGCCGGGCACGGAGACGTACGAGTCGCGCGGCAGCGAGATCAGCTTCGCCTTGCCCGTGGTGGGGATGTGCAGCAGCATCACCGTGTCGGTGCGGCCCACGCCGACGTCGCCGCCGGTGCCCAGGCGCGCGATGTCCTCCTCGGAGAGCCCCTGGCGCGAGTCCGATCCGACGAGCAGCCAGTTCGTGCCCGCCGTGTTGGCCACGCGCTGCTCGGGCTTGGCCTCGACGCGGTTGAGACGCGTGTCGGCCCACAGTGTGGTGACCACGGCGAGGACGAGCACCACGGCCAGGATGCGGCCCAGGCAGCCGCCGCAGCCGACGCGCGGCATGCGGGGCATCCGGAATTGACGACGTCGCTTCGGTTGCGCGTCTGCGTACCCGGGACGTCGGCGCCGGGGGCGCGGCCGGTCGGGGCCCGGCTCGACCTCGCGGTAGGCGGCGCGCTCCCGCGCGCGGTAGGCGTCGGCCTGGCGGCGGGCGTAGCGGTCCTCCCGCTCGCGGCGGGCCTGTTCCTCGGGGGTGGGGATGTACTGGCGCGGCCGGTCCGGGTCGCGCGGGGTGCGCTCGTCGGGGCGGCGGTAGCCGCGGCTGCGCAGATTGACGTCGTCGCGGCGGCCGAAGGCGCGGGGCTGCTCGTGGCGTGCCCGGGCCTCGCGCTCGCGCAGCTCCCGCTCGCGGTCCTTGCGGGTGTCGCGGGAGCGATCGGGGCGCTCGGGGCGGTCACGGCGTTCGGCGGCGGGGCGGCGGCGCACGGGTCGGCCGAAGCGGTCGCGCAGCACGCGCCCGTCCTGGCCGTAGACGACGTCGCCCAGGTCGGCGTCCGGGTCGCTGTTGCTGCGGTGACGCCCGCCGTGGCGGCTCGGCTCCTCGCCGCGCCGCCAGCCGGAATCTCCTGTACCCCGTTGATCCATGGGGACACAATATCGCCCGGGGGAGGGCCGGCCCGCCACAACCGCGTCGCGGGCAGCGCTTTTCCTGCTGCCCCGCAGGCCGCTCGCAGCCTCGGGGGCCCCGCGGGCGGGGCTATCCGAGGCCTGAGGGAATACCCAGGAAGCCCAGCCAGCCGGCCCGGGCGAGCAGCGCGTAGCCGACGAAGGCCACCGCGTCGATGAGGAAGTGGGCGATGACCAGCGGCCACCGCCGGCCGGTGCGGTGGAAGTACCAGGCGAAGAGCACACCCATGACCAGGTTGCCGAGGCCCGCCGAAACCCCCTGGTAGAGGTGGTAGAGCCCGCGCAGCACCGCGGAGGCCGCGATCGCCCCGCCGGGGCGCAGACCCAGGTGGCGCAGCCGGGTGACCAGCCAGACGACCACCACGGCCTCTTCCCCGAAGGCGTTGGCCGCCGACCAGACCAGGAGTACAGGGGCCTCCAGCCACGGCACGTCCATGGCGGTGGGCACGACGACCTTAGACAGGCCGAGGTGGACCGCCGCGACGTAGAAGACCAGCCCCGGCAGCCCGATCAGCGCGGCCAGGCCCGCCCCGTGCAGCAGGTCACCGCGGGCGACGCCGCGGCGCACCGGCCCGGCGTCCGGCGCAGGTCCCGGCCCCGCCGGCCTTGCCTCACCGCCCGCGCGCGCCGGGCCCGGCACCACGGCCAGCAGGTGGAGCGCGAGCGCGCCCCAGGCCAGCAGCACCGTCGCCGAGGTCAGCTGCAGGCCGAGATCCAGCCAGGGGATACGCGCCTGCGGGGAGTAGAGCGTGGTGGACTGCTCGTTGAGCGCCTCCGGCTTGAGCAGGGCGTCGACCAGGCGCAGCACCGCGCGCACCGCCGAGGCGCCGAAGGTCACCGTCAGCACGATGAGCAGCTCGCGCACCAGCACCCGGCGCCCCACGGCGCCGGCGGCGGAGCCCGCCGCGCCCGCAGGCGGGCCCACGCCGCCCGCCGCGCTCACGGCGTCACCTGTGCGGCGAGGGCGAGCACCGCGGCGTCGGAAAGCGTGAACGAGCCGATCTGCACCGAGGCGGGCAGCGGCCGGGCGGCGTCGACGGGCACGGAGACGGCCGCCCCGCCGGTGAGGTTGAACAGTGAGCCCCACGGCGTCCAGGCGGTCTGGGCGTCGAAGTCGTCGGCCGGGGCGAGCCGGGAGAAGGCGCCGAGCGCCGGCGGGTCGTAGGCCAGCGTCGGGGTGAGCAGGGCGTCGACGCCCCAGGCGTGCCGGTAGAGCCCGGCGATGCGCGCGCGCCGGGCCACCGCGCCGGTGACCTGCGCGTCGGTCAGCGCGAGTCCGCGGTGGTGCAGGTCGGCGACCACGGGGCTGGCCGGGCCCGTCGCCTGCGCGGCCCCGGAGAGCAGCAGCACGCGGAAGACACCGAAGACCTCGTCGGTGTCCTCGGGGCGGGAGACCTCGACGACCTCGTGGCCGGCGTCGGCCAGCCGCTCGGCGGCCAGGCGCGTGCCGCGCTCCCAGCGGGTGTCCACGTCGGCGTGCGGCGCGAACAGCGGCTCGGTCAAAAGCCCCACGCGCACCCGGCCGACGGCGGGCTCCAGCCCGTGCAGCCGGGCGGTCAGCGCGAGGTCGCGGGTGAGAAAGCCGGTGGCGGCCAGCCCGTCGCGGCGGTCGTGGGCGGGCTTGAAGCCGACGAGCCCGCAGGCGGCGGCGGGAACGCGCAGGGAGCCGCCGCCGTCGGAACCCTGGGCGGCCTCAACGATCCCGCGGGCCACGGCCACCGCGGCCCCTCCCGAGGAGCCGCCGGGCGTGCAGCCGGGCAGCCGCGGGTTGTGCGGCGCGACGCCGCCGACGGGCTCGCAGTAGGCGGTCAGCCCCAGCTCGGAGGTGGTGGTCTTGCCCGGGATCACCGCGCCGCGGCGGCGCAGCATGCGCACCACCGGGTCGTCGGCCTCGGGGAGGTGGACACGCAGCGTCGAGCCCAGCCCGGTGGGCATGCCGGCGACGTTGTTGAGGTCCTTGACCGGCACCACCAGCCCGGCCAGGTCGCCGTGGGCCGACTCCGCCTGCGCGCGGGCGGCCGCGGCGTCGAGGTGGGTGAAGCCGGCCGCCGCCGGGTCCACGCCCTCGAGCGCGGAGAGGAAATTGTCGACGCCGCGCAGCGCCCGCTCGGCGTCCGCCGCGGCGTCGGCGCCGGGCACGGCGGCGCCGACCCCCGGGACGGTGGTCCCGGAGGTGAACAGGCCGTGGAAGCCGGGGTCGGCGAAGGGGCGGGCGGTCATGGGGGCAAGCATAGGTGTCCGCCCCGGACCGCCTCAGCCCCGCGCCGGGTCAGGTCTGCGCGGACCCGGCCGGCGCCGGGCCGGTCACCCGCGCAGCACGTCGCGGGCCCGGGCCATGGCGGCCAGCTGACCCTCGGCGATCTTCGCGCTGACGATCGGGTTGTCGGCGAAGGTGGCGAAGCCGCAGTCGGTGGTCAGCAGCACCCGGTCGCGGCCGAGCTCGTCGATCGCGGCCCTCGCCCGGGAGACGATCTCGTCGACCTCGGGGATCTCCGGGATCTTCTGGTTGACCACGCCGACGCCGACGCGCTGGTCGTCGCGGATGCCGCGCAGCGCGCTGAGCTCACCGGCGCGCGACGTGCACAGCTCCAGGATCAGGTTGCCCACGTTGACCTCGGCGAACAGCGGCACCAGCGGGGCGAAGTCGCCCGAGAGCGCCGCCGACTCGTCCGGCGTCCAGTTGCCGCGGCACACGTGCAGCGACAGCCGATGCGGGTCGAAGCCGGCGGTGGCCTCGCGCAGCAGGCCGCGGGCGAACTCGAGCTCCGGTCCGGAGTCCTTGCGTTCGCCGAGCGCGCCGCACATGAAGGTCCGCCCGCCGCCCCCGGCGGTGCCGTAGAGCACCTCGGTGAGCACCGGCTCGTCGAGCTGCACCAGCGCGGTGCCGCGGGCCATCAGGTCCGCGATCTCCTCGCGCAGCACGCGCACCACGTCGCGGGCCAGGGACTCGCGGTCGTCGTAGGCGCGGTCGGAGATGCACTCCATCCACATCGTGCGCGTGAGCAGGTACGGCCCCGGCAGGCACGCCTTGACCGGGGTGTCGGTCACCGACTGCACGAACTCGACCTCGTGGGCGGCCAGCGGGCGGTCGCGCCCCAGCGGCCCGAAGACCGCCGGGTGGCGAACCTCGTCGGCCGGCACGTCGAGCGCGCGCAGCTCCCGGCCGAACTCCTCCGGGTCGTCGACGTAGGGCAGCAGGTCCGTCACCGGGATCAGCTGCGTGTTCTGCAGCAGCCCGGCGACGAAGCTGGAGTAGTTGTCGCGGCGCTGCTCGCCGTCGGTGACCACGTCCACGCCCGCGCGCTCCTGCGCGGCGAGCACCAGGCGCACCGCGTCGTCGGCGGTCTCGGCGAACTCCTCGTCGGTCAGCCTGCCCTCGAGGTGCTGGTGCAGCGCGGAGAGCAGCCACCGCGGCCGCGGCCAGGAACCCTGCGTGACCACCGACAACGGCTCGACGGCCGGCGCCGGTGCGGGCTCGGGAAGCGTCTCCGGGATGAAGGGCTCGACCACCGGCTGGGTGATCTCCATCTGCACCTTCTTGCGCTTGCGCTTTCGCTTTCCGACGCCCGCGGTGGCCGACGCGTCCGGGAACGAGAACCCGGCTGCGCCGTCGGGCGCCGACGGCGCGGCGCCCTCCGACGCCGCGGCAGGCGCGGCGTCGGCAGTCTCGGGCGGGGTGAACGCGCCCTTGCAGACGAGGAAGCTCCAGCGCCTGCGCCCCTCTGAGTCGACGTCGGAGTGGACGTTGACCAGGTCGTTGTGGGTCAGGTTGCACCAGGAGGGTAGGTCGACCTCGACGGTGGACTCATACGAGACGATCTCGAGCAGCTGACCGGGTTCGAGCGGGTCGATGTGCTGACGGATCATCAGCAGCAGCCCGTTGCCGCAGTCGAGGTCGCCGCCGTTGAATCCGGCGTCGGGGGTGTAGGGGTGGACGGACTCGGCCATGGCGCGCCGTCCGCGGACTAGTAGCTGACCGACGGGGTGCCGTCGGCCAGGAACTCGACCAGCTTGGCGCCGCCGACCACGGTGGCGCCCTCGATCAGGTCGTCCTGGGTGAAGCCGCGCTTCTTGATGCAGGGCGCGCAGACGTAGAGCTTGCCGCCGGCGGCGACGAAGTTGTCGATGAGCTCCTTGATCGGGGCGAAGCCCTCCTCGTGGATGTCGTCGGCGTAGCCGGCGACGGCCAGGCGGGCGCCCTCGGTGGACAGGAAGACCATCGTGTCCTGGTCGGAGCCGACGGCGGCGTTGGCGACGACGAAGCCGACGGTGGCCTTGTCGGTGTCGTCCTTGGCGTGGGTGATCGAGACGCAGAACTTGCCGGTGGCGGTCATGGTTTAGTCCTCTTTCTTCCGGATGATGAAGGTCGGCGGGTCGGAGTACACCAGCGTGTTCCCCGTCAGCCCGCACCAGGCGGTCACGTCGATGAAGATGCCCTCGCCGGTGGCGGTCAGGTGCAGCACCTCACCGGGGGCGAACTCGTCGCGGAAGGCGAGCTTCAGTTTGACCAGCAGTTGGCCGCAGGAGAGGTCGCCGACGTCCCAGTAGACGTCCGGTTTCACCTCGGCATCGGGTTGCACGTGTCCTCCTCGTGGACGCGTCGCGGCGTCCGGTCCCCAGGCTACGGGCGTTTCCGCGGTTTCGCCCGGCGTGCAGGCTCCTTAACGGGGTGGCCCCGGGCGATATGCTGGCGTACATGCAGTCCACCGTCGCCTACCTCGGCCCGGCCGGCACGTTCACCGAGGCCGCCGTGCTGAAGTTCGCCGCCCGCGGGGCCTTCCCCGGCACCGCCGGGGCCGCGGACACCGCCCCCGAGACCCTGCCGCTGGGCTCGCCGACCGAGGTCCTCGACGCCGTGCGCGCCGGGCGGGCCGCCTTCGGCGTGATCGCCATCGAGAACTCCGTCGACGGGCCGGTCACCCAGGCCTTCGACGCCCTGGCCGCCGGCGAGGTCCAGATCTACGACGAGCTCGACCTCGACATCGCCTTCACCGTCATGGCCCGGCCCGGCACCGCGCTGGCCGACGTGCGCCGCCTGGCCAGCCACCCGGTCGGCTACCAGCAGGTGCGCGGCTGGCTGGCCGCCCACGCCCCCGGCGTGGAGTTCGTGCCCGGCGCCTCCAACGGGGCGGCCGCGCGCATGGTCGCCGAGGGCGAGGTCGACGCCGCCGCCGCGCCCGCCCGCGCCGCCGACCTCTTCGGCCTGGACCGCCTGGCCGAGGGCATCGCCGACGTCAAGGGAGCCAGCACCCGCTTCGTGCTCGTCGGCCCGCCCGGCCGCCCGCCGGCGCGCACCGGGCGCGACCGCACCTCGGTGGCCTTCCGACTGCCCAACACCCCGGGCACGCTCGTCGGCGCGCTCGGCGAGTTCGCCCAGCGCGGCGTGAACCTGACCCGCATCGCCTCGCGGCCCACCCGCGAGCTGATGGGCACCTACGTCTTTTACGCCGACATGGCCGGCCACATCGACGACGCCCCGGTCGGCGAGGCCCTGCGCGCGCTGTGGCTGCGCGCCGAGCACATCGCCTTCCTGGGCTCCTGGCCCGACCGCACCGACCCCGGCCGCGAGGCCGCCGCCGGCGGGCCCGACCTGGGGCGCATCGCCGCGGCCACCCGCTGGGTCGACGCGCTGCGCGCCGGCGAGGCGGTCACCGACACCACCGCCGGCGGCGCGCCCTCCGACGCTGCGACCGACGACGCTGCGACCGACGACGCCGCGACCGACGACGCCGCGACCGACGCCACCGACGAGGAGAAGAAATGACCGGACGCATCATCCTGGTCCGCCACGGCCAGACCGCCTCGAACATCCACCGCGTGATCGACACCCGGCCCCCGGGAGCCGAGCTCAGCGAACTGGGCCGCACCCAGGCCGCCGCCGCGGGCCGCGAACTGGCCGCCTTCTGCGGTGCGCGCCTGGCCCGCATGTACTGCTCGGTCGCGCTGCGCGCCCAGCAGACCGCGGTGCTCGCCGGCGCCGCCTTCGAAGAGGCCCGCGGGCTCGAGCCCGGCACGCTGCGCCTCGACGTGCGCCAGGGGGTCCAGGAGATCTACGCCGGCGACATGGAGCGCATCGCAGGCTCTGAGAACATCGCCTCCTACCTGGCCGTGCTGCACCGCATGCTCGCCGACGACGCCGCGGCCGCCTTCCCCAACGGCGAGGACACCGCCGCGGTGCTGGGGCGCGCCCGCCCGGTGCTCGAGTCCATCGCCGTCGAGCTGGAGGGCGCCGAGCGCGACATCGCGATGGTCTCCCACGGCGGGGCCAGCCGGGTGATGGCCGCCCACGCCGCCGGCGTCGACGCCGACTGGGCCTTCGAGTCGCGGCTGCCCAACACCGGCTTCATCGTCCTCGAGCCGGACGGCCGCCCCTTCGGGCAGTGGGACATGGTGCGCTGGGACGTCGCCGAGCGCGACGTCGGCGCTTAAGCGCCCGGAAGCCCGCCCGCAGCGGCGTCCGCGCAGCGGGCGCCGACGGCGACCACCGGGGCGTCGGAAATCGACTCAGCCCCAGCCCAGCTCGTGCAGCTGGTGCTCGCTCATGCCGAAGTGGTGGCCGACCTCGTGCAGGACGGTCACGCGCACCTCGTCGGCGAGCTCCTCCTCGTCGGCGCAGAAGTCCTCGAGGGCCTCCTTGTAGACGAAGATCGCGTCCGGCAGGTAGCCGGTGTGGTCGAAGGTGCGCTCGGTCAGCGCCACGCCGACGTACTGGCCCAGAAGCGTGGGCTCCTCCTCGTTGCGGTCGCGCACGAGCACCACGACGTTGACCATGCGGCGGGCGAACTCCTCGGGGATGGTGTCGAGCGCGTCGTCGATCATCTCCTCGAAGCGCTCCTCGGAGACGCGGATCATGGCGCCGGGGCGGGGGCGCTCTCCGACGCGGCGGGCGAGGCGGTGGGCGTCGCCGATGCCGAGGCCGACTCGGACTCGCTGCGCAGCGGGCGGCGCTCCGGCGGCGGGGGCGGGACCTCGCCGTTGACGGTGAACTCGCCCTTGGCGGAACCGGCCAGCGTGTTGAAGCCCCGTTCACCGGCGCTGACCAGCGCGCAGTTGACCGAGCGGGAACCGCCCTCCCAGGACTGCGCCGACAGTGAGGGCCAGAACGGCTGCAGCGTCGAGCGGTAGAGCTGCTCCTCGCCGCCGAGGTAGTCCATCGCCGCCTGGGTGCACACCTCCTTGAGGTGCTCGTCCTGCTCCTCGACGCTCGGGGTGCCCTGCGGGAAAACCGGCGCGAGGTCGACGATCAGGGTGGTCTCCAGCTGGTGGTCCGCCCCGCAGTCGACCTTGTGCAGCGCGTTGACCTCGTCGACGGCCACGCACTCGCCCGGCTGGGTCACCCGGGCCTGGTCGACCTTGGCGACGTTGCCGTGGGTGGCCACCGGGGTGCCCGAGTCGTCGGTGGACTGCAGGCCGCACAAGAGAGTGCGGTCCCCGGCCTCCCAGTCGGCTGCCGGCGGCAGGATCGAGGCCACCGAGTAGCGGCCCGAGGGGTCGAGGCGGCCGTCGAGGTAGCGCAGCGTGACCGCGCGGCACAGCTCCTCGCGCAGCTGCGCCTGGCGGGTGACGTCAGGGCGCTCGGCCTCGTCGCCGAACTCGGAGGACGGGTAGGTGCCCAGGTCCTCGCGCGCCGAGACCTCGAAGCGGTGCTCCTGGTCGCAGTCCGTCTGCTCGAAGCCGGTGGGCGTGCCGTCCGCCGCCGTCGACCAGTTCAGGCAGGACCCGGCGTCCGCGGTGGTGAAGGAGACCGCGTCCGTCGAGCCGCCGTGCGACTGCGCCGGGCCGGCCTGCGGGTCGGCGTCCTGGGACACCAGCGTGTAGGCGCCGACGAAGACCGTCGAGGCCAGAGCGGCCAGCAGGGCCGTGCGCACGGAGGTCGCCGAGCGCCACCTTGATCTCGAATTCATAACGCCCCCAGTGTGCCACCTGCGGCGGGGGAAGAACAGTCCACGCGCCGGGGCGCCGGCGGCCCGCGCGCCGGTCCCGGCCCTGCGCGCGGGCCCGCCCGGTAAGATCAGCGCCATGATTGATCTCAAGCTCCTCCGCGACAACCCCGACGTCGTGCGCGCCTCCCAGGTCACGCGCGGCGAGGACCCCCAGCTCGTCGACGCGCTTTTCGAGGCCGACGAGGCCCGCCGAGCGGCCATCCGCTCCGCCGACGAGCTGCGCCAGGAGCAGAAGGCCTTCGGCCGGAAGATCGGCCAGGCCGACCCGGCCGATCGCCCGAAGCTCCTCGAGGGCGCCGAAGACCTCAAGGCCCGCGTGCGCGCGGCCGAGGAGGAGCAGAAGACCGCCGAGGCACGCGTGGTCGAGCTGCAGATGAAGATCTCCAACGTCGTCGAGGGCGCGCCCGCCGGCGGCGAGGAGGACTTCGTGGTCCTCGAGCACGTGGGCACCCCCACCGAGTTCGACTTCGAGCCGAAGGACCACCTGGACCTCGGCGAGGGCCTGGGCATCATCGACATGAAGCGCGGCACCAAGGTCTCCGGCTCGCGCTTCTACTACCTCGTCGGCGACGGCGCCTTCCTCGAGCTGGGCCTGATGATGCTGGCCGCCGAGAAGGCCCGCGCCCGCGGCTTCGAGCTGGTCATCCCGCCGGTGCTGGTCAACCCCGAGATCATGAGCGGCACCGGCTTCCTCGGCGAGCACTCCGACGAGATCTACTACCTCGAGCGCGACGAGCAGTACCTGGTGGGCACCTCCGAGGTCGCCCTGGCCGGCTACCACTCCGACGAGATCATCGACCTCTCCGACGGCCCGCGCCGCTACGCCGGCTGGTCGACCTGCTTCCGCCGCGAGGCCGGCTCCTACGGCAAGGACACCCGCGGCATCCTGCGCGTGCACCAGTTCAACAAGCTGGAGATGTTCGTCTACTGCCGCCCGGAGGAGGCCGTCGAGCAGCACCAGGCGCTCTTGGACATGGAGCGCGAGATGCTCGCCGAGATCGAGGTGCCCTACCGCATCATCGACACCGCCGGCGGGGATCTGGGCCAGTCCGCGGCCCGCAAGTTCGACACCGAGGCCTGGGTGCCCACCCAGCAGACCTACCGCGAGCTGACCTCGACCTCGAACTGCACGACCTTCCAGGCCCGCCGCCTCGACATCCGCTACCGCGACGAGAACGGCAAGCCGCAGACCGCCGCCACCCTCAACGGCACCCTGGCCACCACCCGCTGGCTGGTCGCCCTGCTGGAGAACCACCAGTGCGCCGACGGTTCCGTGGTCGTGCCCGAGGCCCTGCGCCGCTTCGTGGGCAAGGACGTCCTGGAGCCGAAGGCATGAGCGCGCGCCGGGAGGGATTCGAGAACCGCGGGCCGTTCCTCGTGCCCGTGGGCACCGAGAAGGTGCCCGCGCACCCCGAGTCGCGCGAGCTGGTCTACAACCGGATCATCATCCGGATCATCAAGACGGTGCTGCGCGCGCAGGGCCTGCAGATCAGCGTGACCGGCTCGGAGAACGTGCCCGCCGAAGGCGGCGCCCTCCTGGCGTCCAACCACACCAACTACTACGACTTCATCCTCGGCCAGGTCCCGGCGCACCTGCGCGGCAAGCGCCTGACGCGCTTCATGGCCAAGAAGGAGATTTTCGACGTCCCGGTGGTCGGCGCGCTGATGCGCGCCATGCACCACGTCAGCGTCGACCGCTCCGCCGGCCACGGCTCCATCGAGGCAGCCGTCGAGCACCTCAAGGCCGGCGAGCTGGTGGGCATCTACCCGGAGGCGACGATCTCGCGCTCCTTCGAGCTCAAGGAGTTCAAGACCGGCGCGGTGCGCATCGCCGCCGCCGCCGGGGTGCCCGTGGTGCCGATGGTGACCTGGGGCGGCCAGCGCATCTGGACCAAGGACCTGCCGAAGAACCTGGGCCGCAGCCGCATCCCCGTGGTCATCCGCGTCGGCGAACCGATGGACCCCACCGGCGACCCCGAGGAGGCCACCGCCCGGCTGCGGCAGAAGATGAGTGAGCTTCTCGACGCCGCGCGCGCCGACTACGAGGCGGACTACGGCCCCTTCGAGGACGGCGCGCCGTGGCTGCCGGTCTCCCTCGGCGGCTCGGCGCCCACGCCGGAGCAGGCCCTCGAGATCGACCGGCGCGAGCGCGCCGAGCGCAAGGCCCGCAAGGAGGCCAAGGCGAAGAAGAAGGGGAACTAGCCGCCATGACCGGCCGCCGGCGCTACGTCGCCGCCCTCGACCAGGGCACCACCTCCACCCGCGCGGTGATCGTCGACGAGTCCGGCCGGGAGGTCGGCGTCGGCCAGTACGAGCACCGCCAGATCCTGCCGCGCCAGGGCTGGGTCGAGCACGACCCGATGGAGCTGTGGCGAAACACCCGCCGCGCGATGGCCAAGGCCCTGGCCGAGGCCGACGTCGCTCGCGAGGACGTCGTCGCCCTGGGCATCTCCAACCAGCGCGAGACCACCGTGGTCTGGGACCGGCGCACCGGCCGCCCCGTCTACAACGCGATCGTCTGGCAGGACACCCGCACCACCGACATCTGCCGCGAGCTGGCCGGCGAGGTCGGCCACGACCGCTGGCAGTCGCGCACCGGCCTGTTGATCAACTCCTACCCGGCCGGGCCCAAGATCGCCTGGATACTTGACCACGTCGAGGGCGCCCGCGAGCGCGCCATGCGCGGCGAGCTGGCCTTCGGCACGGTGGACACCTGGCTGCTGTGGAACATCACCGGCGGCGCGCGCGGCGACCAGGGCCGCCCCGCGGTGCACGCCACCGACGTGACCAACGCCTCGCGCACCCTGCTGATGGACATCCGGACCCTGAAGTGGGACGAGGAGCTGTGCGACGCCGTCGGCGTGCCGCCGGCGATGCTGCCGGAGATCCGTCCCTCGGTCGGCGACTTCGGCACCGTGCGCGCCCGCGGCTCGCTGGGCGGGGTGCCGCTGACCGCGATCCTGGGCGACCAGCAGTCCGCGATGGTCGGCCAGGGCTGCCTGGGCCCCGGCGAGGCGAAGACGACCTACGGCACCGGCCTGTTCCTGCTGCAGAACACCGGCGAGCGCCCCGAGTTCAGCGAACACGGGCTTCTGACCACCGTCGCCTACCAGGTCGACGGCCAGGCGCCGCACTACGCGCTCGAGGGCTCCGTGGCCGTCGGCGGCTCGCTGGTGCAGTGGCTGCGTGACCAGCTCGGCATGATCCGCACCG
Source organism: Corynebacterium frankenforstense (assembly GCF_030211955.1). Classification (GTDB taxonomy): domain Bacteria; phylum Actinomycetota; class Actinomycetes; order Mycobacteriales; family Mycobacteriaceae; genus Corynebacterium; species Corynebacterium frankenforstense_A. The sequence continues at coordinate 39,590 of NZ_JASODI010000004.1, forward strand.
CCCCGCAGGTCGAGGAGCTCGCCCGCGGCTGCGAGGACAACGGCGGCGTCTACGTGGTGCCGGCCTTCTCCGGGCTCTTCGCCCCGCGCTGGCGTGCCGACGCCCGTGGGGTCATCGTCGGGCTGACCCGCTTCGCCGACCGCCACCACATCGCCCGCGCCGTGCTCGAGGCCACCGCCTACCAGGTCCGGGAGGTCATCGACGCGATGGCCGCCGACGGCGGGCGCGGCCTCGACGAGCTGCGCGTCGACGGCGGCATGACCGACAACGACCTGCTCATGCAGTTCCAGGCCGACCTCCTCGGCGTCGACGTGGTGCGCCCGCGCTTCACCGAGACCACGGCGGCCGGCGCCTGCTTCGCCGCGGGCCTGGGGGCGGGCCTGTGGTCCGACACCGAGGAGATCCGAAAGCTCGCCGGCGAGGGTCGCCGGTGGTCGCCCGCGACCGACCGGGGGCGCATGGAATCGCTCTACCGCGACTGGAACCGCGCGGTCGAGCGCTCCTACGGGTGGGTCGCCGACTAAGGGGCCCGCGGTCCACTAAGCTGAACTATTGACATGAACGATCCGATCCAGCTCAACCGCCCCGCCACGGCCCCCGAGAAGCGGCCGCGGCTCATCGCCTGCGACGTCGACGGCACCCTGTTGACCTCGGCAGAGCGGGTCTCCGCGCGCCTGCGCGCGGTGCTCACCCGGGCGCTGGAGACCGGCGCGGAGGTCGCGCTGGCCACCGGGCGCCCGCACCGGTGGATCTACCCTGTCCTCGAGCAGCTGCCGGTGATGCCGGTGTGCGTGACCGCCAACGGCGCGGTGCTCTACGACTCCGCCAGCGACACCATCCTGCGCCGGCACGAGCTCGCCCCGGAGGCGATGTCCGAGGTCGTCGGCATCGCCCGCCGCGAGCTCGGCGAGGTCGCCGTGGCGTGCGAGCGCTCCGGCGAGTCCGCCTTCGACCCCGAGGAGAGTCTCTTCGTGGTTGCGCCGAACTACATGCACACCTGGGAGGCCCAGGGCTACGCGGTGCTCTCCGAGGGCACCGTGCTCGCCGAGCCGGCCGTCAAGCTGCTGCTGCGCAACGAGTCGATGACCGCCCCGGAGATGTACGCCAGGCTGGCCGACAAGATCGACCCGCGCCTGGCGCAGCTGACCTTCTCGATGGAGGAGGGGCTCATCGAGGTCGGCGCGCCCGGGGTCACCAAGGCCCTCGGCGTGGCGGACCTCTCCGAGATGCACGGCGTGGCCCAGGAGCGCTGCATCGCCTTCGGCGACATGGCCAACGACGTCGAGATGCTGCGCTGGTGCGGCTTCGGCGTCGCGATGGGCAACGCCCGCCCGGAGGTCAAGGACGCCGGCGACTTCACCACCGTGACCAACGACGAGGACGGCGTCGCCCGCGTCCTCGAGTGGTGGTACTGAGCCGCTGAGCCGGTTATGCGCGCGGCCCCGCGCGCAGGCCACCTCCGGCACGCGTACCGGTTCCGGCGCGCCCCGGCTCCCGCCTCTGACCGGGAAATTAGCATCGGGCGAGAAAATTATTAGTGGGGGCGTAACAGTCTGGGGTTCCAGAACGTTATTGAGGGTGAACCTACCCGCGGGGTCGCGCGGGGAAAAGTCCCCACCGCGGCCCCACAGACTCCGAAGGAGCCTTCCCATGTTCGATTCCCTGCTCACCTTCTTCAACACCCTCGTCGACCTCTTCCAGGGCGGCGTCAACGGCATCTTCAACGCCGTGTCCACCCTGCTCAGCAGCTAGTCCCCGCCGCGACGGGACTGACGTCCCCGTCAGGGGACGACGACGGGACCCGCACCCTCCACCTGCCGGAGGATGCGGGGCCCGCTCGTATCTGGGCTCCGCCCGGAGCCGTGCGAGTCGCCACGCGCGAGCCGGCCGTGTGGCCAGCGTGGGTCGGCCTACCTGCCGCCCAGGTTGATGTCGACCGCGCCGGTGGCCGGGTCGTAGGTGATCAGGCCGTTCTGGAAGTCGACCTTCTGCACGTTGCCCTCGGTGCGCTGCTCACCGGTCGGCAGGCCCAGGGGACCGGAGTCGAAGCCCTGCTTGGCCCAGGCGTCGGCGATGACACCCCACAGCGCGTGGGTGCCGGCCTCCGAGGAGGAGGTGATGATGCCGTTGTCGAAGAGCGCGTAGCTGGTCTCGCCGCCGGTGGCCGAGGGCGTGGTGGTCACGCCCGAGCGCGCGGAGCCGAGCACCGGGCCGAAGACGGAGTTGATCTCGCGCCACTTGGCCTCGATCTCGGAGTTGCCGCTGAGGGAGACCATCTTGTCGATGATCGGCGGCACGTCGCGCAGCGTGATGTCGTTGAGGACCTTCACGTCGCCCAGCTGGCCGATCTCGGCGCGCACGTTCGGGTTGGCCAGCACGGCTGCGATGCCCAGGGCGGCCAGACCGCCCACGGCGGCGACCTGCTCGGCGCGGCTCTCGCTGGACAGACCCTTGAGGATCTCGGTGACCTCGCGGTCACCGCCGGCCAGCGGGCCGCGCTGGCCGCCCGTGTTCGACGCCTGGTTGTTGGTCGTCGTGGCCGGGGTGCTCGGCTGCGTGGTCGTCGACGTCGTGGTCGTCCCGTTCGACTGCGTCGAGGTCGACGGCGTGGAGGTCGACTCCGAGGTGCTCGGCGAGGTCGTCGCGGTGGACTGCTCCGAGCCGGTCACCCCGCCCTTGATGGCGTTGTACTGCGCCTTGGCCAGCTGACGGATGCGGTCCATCTGAGCGTAGCCGGCGTCGCCCGGGCAGGTGGTCCGGCCGACGTCGCGGTGGGCGAAGATGTTCGGCAGCGTGACCTGGGCGCCGTAGGGGTACTTCGTGTAGCTGGTGCCCTCGGAGTAGTGCGTGGAGCGGCCCATGGGGTCGAAGCCGGCCACGGCGGCGCGCCAGCCGGCCAGCTTGCCGACGGCCTGGAGGGTCGCCTCCGGCGGCGTGGTCGAGGTGTAGTCGCCGATCATCGAGATGCCCCAGGTGTTCTGGTTGAACCCGCCGGCGTGGGCGCCCTGGACGGCCTTGGTCAGTCCGCCGTAGCGGCCCTCGTAGATGGTGCCGTACTTGTCCACCAGCGCGTTGTATCCGATGTCGCACCAGCCCAGGGTGACCGCGTGGTAGTTGTAGATGCCGCGCACCTGGGCGGCGGCCTGGGCGCGCGAGTAGTTGTTGGAGCCCGCGGTGTGGTGGATGGTCAGCGCGGAGACGTGGTCGTCGATCTGCGGGCTCATGCAGCGCTTGCCCTCGTTGGCGCCCCAGCCGGCGCGCGAGACGATGCTCGGCATGCCGTCGGTCTCCGCGGTCGGGGCGATGCCCGCCTGCGCGTTGCCGTCGATGAAGACGGCCGAGAGGTCCTCGGCGTCGGTGGCCGAGGTGTCCTCGGTCTCGGCGACGGGGCGGATGCTGTCGTAGTTCACCGGCATCGGCGCCGCGCCGCCGGTGCTGTGGTTGCCCTCGTTGCTTTCCGACGTCGCGTCGTCCGGCGCGGGTGCGGCCGGCTCGGCGTCCTGCGCGGGCGCGGTCTGCTCCGGCTCAGCGTTCTCCTCACCCTCGGGAGCGGCGTCAGCCGCTCCGTCAGCCGCGCCGCCGAGGAGGTCGACGCCGGCGGTGGAGACCTGCACCTTGTGGGTCGGCTCGACGTAGATCAGCTCGGTGCCGTGCTTGTCGCCGGCGGTCTCTCCGATCGGCTCGAGGTTGTGCCAGGGGCCCCACTGACCGTCGACCTCGGCGCGCACGTAGGCGGCGACGTCGCGCGGACCCTCCCAGGTCAGCGCGAACATACTGAATTCCTCGTCGCGGGTGAACTCCTTGACGGTGCGCTCGCCCTCGCCGCCCTGGGCGGTGATGGCGGCGTCGTCGACGGTGACGTTGTCGCCGTCGGCGAAGGACTCGGAGACGTTGAGCACGTCGACGGGTCCGGAGCCGTCGGACTGGGTGTTGAGGACCTGGTTGCCGCCGAAGACGGCGGCGGCGAGCAGGGCGGCGGAAGAGACGACCGCGAGTGTCGGGCGGTGCCTCGTCATGGTGAGTCGGCGACGTTGATGCACGGAAGCTCCTGGTAGAGGGTCGGGTCTGGTGCTCCGGGCCCGCGCGGCGCCGCGGCCCGGTACAGCTGTGAAAGCTGAGGCTATATGAAACCGCTGACGATAGTAGTTGATAAGAGTGGTAATTGATACTCCTGTGAATGAATTTCCGTGAGAGGTCACGGAAACGTCGCCCCCGCGCGGTACGCGCGCGGCGTCGATAAGCTTGGGTGCCATGAGCAACTATGACCTGATCGTCGTGGGCTCCGGCCTCTTCGGACTCACCGTCGCCGAGCGCGCGGCCAGCCAGCTGGGCAAGCGCGTGCTCATCGTCGAGCGCAGGCCGCACCTCGGCGGCAACGCCTACTCCGAGGCGGAGCCCGAGACCGGCATCGAGATCCACCGGTACGGCGCGCACCTCTTCCACACCAGCAACGAGCGGGTCTGGGAGTACGTCAACCAGTTCACCGACTTCACCGGCTACCAGCACCGCGTCTTCGCGATGCACGACGGCACCGCCTACCAGTTCCCGATGGGCCTGGGGCTGATCAACCAGTTCTTCGGCCGCTACTACTCGCCGACCGAGGCCCGCGAGCTGATCAAGGAGCAGACCGAGGGGTTCGACCCCGAGGCCGCGAGGAACCTCGAGGAGCGTGGCATCGCCTTGATCGGCAAGCCGCTCTACGAGGCCTTCGTCAAGCACTACACCGCCAAGCAGTGGCAGACCGACCCGACCGAGCTGCCGGCCTCGATCATCTCGCGGCTGCCCGTGCGCTACACCTTCGACAACCGCTACTTCACGGACACCCACGAGGGCCTGCCCGTCGACGGCTACACCGCGTGGCTGGAGAAGATGGCCGACCACGAGCTCATCGAGGTCCGCCTCGACACCGACTTCTTCGAGATCGCGGAGAACCTGCGCGCGGAGAACCCGGACGCGCCGGTGGTCTACACCGGCCCGCTGGACCGCTACTTCGACTACGCGCACGGCCGGCTGGGCTGGCGCACCCTCGACTTCGAGACCTCGGTCGAGCCGGTGGGCGACTACCAGGGCACCCCGGTGATGAACTACAACGACGCCGACGTGCCCTTCACGCGCATCCACGAGTTCCGCCACTTCCACCCGGAGCGGGCGCGCAGCTACCCGAAGGACAAGACCGTCATCATGCGCGAGTACTCGCGCTTCGCGGAGGAGGGCGACGAGCCCTACTACCCGATCAACACGCCCGAGGACCGCGAGAAGCTCGAGGCCTACCGCGCCGACGCCGCGCGCGAGTCTGAGGAGAACAAGGTGCTCTTCGGCGGCCGCCTGGGCACCTACCAGTACCTCGACATGCACATGGCCATCGGCAGCGCGCTGACCATGTTCGACAACCTGCTGGTGCCCTTCTTCGAGGAGGGCAAGCCGCTCGCCCAGCCGCGCGGGCACTAGGGGAGGCCGCCTCCGGCGACCTCCCGGGGGACGGGGCGCCGTCGGCGCTGTCCCGGGGGACAAGGAAGGGGCGTGGGCCGCGGGCCCGCGCCCCTTTCGGCGTGTCAGGACGGCGCCGGGGGGCTGTCGGCGACCGCCATCGGGCGAAATCCGGGGTGCGCAGGGCCTATGTGACGCGAGCCATATGTCGCGGAAACGGGCGAACGCGCCTCGCCAGCGAAGTTAACCTTGCGTTAACCTAGCGCCCTGGGCTAAAGTGAACACCAGGTTAACGGAGAGGAAACGAAAAGTTCCCACCGGGTGACCGGCCGGGAGCGAAAGTTTTCCGGAGAAGTTCGACGGAAACGCTTGAACGGCTGGACTTCACCCGCTAGGTTAACGGTAAGTTAACAAAGCAACACCGCAGAATTAACCAAAACGAAAGGAGCGGTGACCAACATGTCCAACACTCTCATCAACAGCCTCCGAGAGGACCTGCACGCCCGCTTCGACGACGACCTCGGCGCGCAGCTCGTGGACCGCGTGCTGGATGAAACCGTCGAGGCCAAGAAGGACGCGGTGACGATGTTCCGGACCGTGCTCATCGAGCGCGAGGCCGTCGCCCGCCTGGCTGACCGTGCCGGCATGGCCGACGTCCACGTCCTGCACTCCGTCGAGAACGACTGCGCGGCCCTCGCGGCCTGATCCGCAGCACCCCGGCACCCGTCGGACAAGAGTCGAAGCCTTCGACCCCGACCCCCGGGCCGCTCACCGCGGCACCGGGGGTCGCGGCGTGTTTGATGACGGTCCGCGCCGCGCCAACGGCTACCCTTTAACGAGGTACACCGCGCGGAAGGGCCGCCCGTCCCGCCCGCGCCCGCCGATCCCCCGACCCGAAAGGCGAGACTGAGCACCGTGAGCGAATCCGCGTCCAGCACCCCGCAGCCGGCCGACCGCGCCACCGAGGCCGCGGCCCAGGCCGCCGGCCGCGCCGTCGAGAAGCTGCAGCGTCTCCTGCTGCCGCGCCTCGGCGAGCCCGGCGACGTGCGCACCCTCTACCTGATGGAGACCGACTCCTCGGGCGGACGCGTGCGCTTCCCCGACCGCCTCTCCGTGACCGTCCCGGCCGGCGACGAGCTCAGCTTCGAGACCTACTTCAACGCCTTCCCGGCCTCCTACTGGCGCCGCTACTCCCAGCTCGACAGTGTCATCCTCAAGGTCGAGGTCGCCGGCACCGCGCGCATCGACGTCTACCGCTCGCGTCCCGACGGCGGGCGCATCGCCGTCGACGCCGCCGTGGTCACCGACGGCACCGCCGCCTTCGAGCTCTCGCTCGCCCCCTTCGAGGACGGCGGCTGGTACTGGTTCGACGTCACCGCCGAGACGGAGGTCACCCTCTCCGACGGCGGCTGGTACGCCCCGGCCGCCCCCGGCCCGCAGACCATGCCCGACGGCACCCAGGTCGGCCCCTTCGAGTGCCGCGTGACCGTCGGCATCCCGACCTTCAACCGCCCGACCGACGCGGTGGCCGCCCTCGAGGCCCTGGCCGCCGACCCCGAGGTCGACGAGATCATCGACGCGGTGCTCATGCCCGACCAGGGCGACCGCCACCCGGCCGACGAGCCCGGCTACGCCGAGATCACCGCCCGCTTCGGCGAGCGCTTCCACGAGTTCCGCCAGGGCAACCTCGGCGGCTCCGGCGGCTACTCGCGCATCATGTTCGAGGCCCTCGGCGGCGTCGACGGTGAGGGCGAGGCTGACCATGGCAGCCCCTACATCCTCTACATGGACGACGACATCGCCATCGAGCCGGACTCGATCCTGCGCGCCGTCCAGGTCGCCCGCTACTCCGCGCGCCCGACCATCATCGGCGGGCAGATGCTCAACCTGCTCAACCGCGCCGAGCTGCGCACCATGGGCGAGGTGGTCAACCGCGGCGACTTCATGTGGGGCCCGGCCCCGCACGTCCACTACGACCACGACTTCTCGCGCAACCCGATGAACGACCTCGGTGAGCCGGGCGACCGCCCCGAGGTGCCCAACTCGCGCGACCTGCACCGCCGCATCGAGGTCGACTACAACGGCTGGTGGATGTGCCTGTTCCCGCGCGTCGTCGCGGAGACCACCGGCCAGCCGCTGCCGCTGTTCATCAAGTGGGACGACACCGAGTACTCCCTGCGCGCCGCCCAGCGCGGCTTCGAGACCGCCACCTGGCCCGGCGTGGCCATCTGGCACATGTCCTGGGCCGACAAGGACGACGCGATCGACTGGCAGGCCTACTTCCACCTGCGCAACCGCCTGATCGTCGCCGCCCTGCACCACGACGGTCCTGTCGACGGCATCATCCGCTCGCTGCGCAAGACCACCTTCAAGCACGCGATGTGCCTGGAGTACTCGACGCTGGCCGTCCAGCTGGAGGCCATGCGCGACTTCCTCGCCGGCCCGGACCGGCTCTTCGACATCCTCGAGTCCTCCCTGCCGCGGATCAACAAGATCCGCTCGGAGTACCCGGACGCCCAGAAGCTGCCCGGTGCGGCGGCCCTGCCGCGCGCCACCGGCGCGCCCGGCGTGCCCACGCAGAACATCGGCGGGCGCCTGGCCAAGATCAAGAAGATCCCGTGGCTGATCAAGGGCGTGGCCCACTCGCTCAAGCGGGCCGACCCGGCCGCCCACGAGGTGCCCCAGCTCAACCTCGCCAAGGACGAGGCCCGCTGGTTCTCCCTCTCGCGCATCGACGGCGCCACCGTGACCACCGCCGACGGTAAGAACGTCGTCTTTCGCAAGCGCGACCGCGACCTGGCCAAGAAGCTGGTCAAGGAGACCTTCGCGCTGCACAAGGAGCTGCGCGAGAACTTCGACCGCCTGCGCGCCGAGTACCGCGCCGCCGCGCCCGAGCTGACCAGCCGCACCGCCTGGGGGAGGATCTTCCGGTGAGCCTGATCGACCTGAAGAAGCTGCGCGCCCGCGAGAGCGACGTCCTGGTCGCCCTCCAGGGCGCCGTGGCCGACGTCCCCGGTGTGCTGCCCGCCGCCCGCGGGCTCTCCCACTTCGGCGAGCACGCCCTGGGCTGGATGGGGCTGTCCGCCGCTGGCGCCGCCCTGGACGGGCTGCGCCGCCGCGCCTGGGTGCGCGTCGGGGTCTCGGCCTTCCTCGCGCACGCCGCCAGCGTGGTGCTCAAGCGCGTCGTGCGCCGGCCGCGTCCGGACGACCCGCGGATTTCCGTTGGCGTGGGCACCCCCTCTAAACTGTCGTTCCCCTCCTCGCACGCCACCTCGACCACCGCGGCACTCGTCTCCGTGGCCGAGCTGACCGGCAACCGGTTGCCGCTTCTCGGCGTGCCCGTGATGATGGTCTCGCGCATGGTGCTCGGCGTGCACTTCCTCGTCGACACGGCCGTCGGGGCCGCGATCGGGGCGGCGACCGCCAAGGCGGTCAGCGCCGTCGACGCACAAGCCGACAGGAAGGCACGGACAAGGTGACACATCAGCCAGAGCAGCGGATCTTCGACTCCGAGCCCCACACCGAGGGCGTCGACACCAAGAAGAAGCGCCGGCCCCCGCGCAACCTCGCCGAGGGCATGGTCAAGGCGCTGCGCCCGAAGCAGTGGGTCAAGAACGTCCTCGTCGTCGCCGCCCCCGCGGCCGCCGGCGCGGACGCCCTGACCGACCCGCGCACCATCGCGGACGTCGCCCTGGCCTTCGTCGTCTTCTGCCTGGCGGCCTCGTCCATCTACCTGATCAACGACGCCCGCGACGTCGAGGCTGACCGGGCGCACCCGACCAAGCGCTTCCGCCCGATCGCCGCCGGCGTGCTGCCGGTCGGCTTGGCCTACGCCATGGCCGTCACGCTGATCGTCGGCGCGGTGGGCTTGTCCTTCCTCGCCACCGCGGGCGCGCAGCTGGCACTGGTCGTGGCCGTCTACATCGGCCTGCAGCTGGGCTACTGCTTCGGCTGGAAGCACCAGCCCGTCATCGACATCGCACTGGTCTCCTCCGGGTTCATGCTGCGCGCGATGGCCGGTGGCGTGGCCGCCGGGATCTCGCTGTCGCAGTGGTTCCTGCTGGTCATGGCTTTCGGTTCGCTGTTCATGGCCTCGGGCAAGCGCTACTCCGAGCTTCTGCTCTCCGAGCACACCGGCGCCAAGATTCGCAAGGCCCTGCAGGGCTACACCCCAACCTACCTGCGTTTCGTGTGGACGCTGGCCGCCACCGCGGTGGTCATCGCCTACTCGCTGTGGGGCTTCGAGATGGCCGAGCAGGCCTCCGGGGCCGCCGCCATCTGGTACCAGGTCTCGATGGTGCCGTTCACCATCGCGATCCTGCGTTACGCCGCGGACGTCGACCGCGGCGACGGCGGCGCGCCCGACGAGCTGGCGCTGACCGACCGCGTGCTGCAGATCCTGGCCCTGGCCTGGATCGCGTGCATGGCCGTTGCCGTCTACCTCGTGCCGGCGCTGTGACGCACCGCCAGGCCCGGAACACCGCGGTCTCCCTGACCGCCGCGACGGCGACCGCCTCCGGCGTGCTCGCCGCCGTGCTGATGTTCTGGGGCGGGTACGCCCGGCGCTGGATGAGCGACGACGGCCTCATCGTCCTGCGCACCGTGCGCAACCTCATGGCCGGCAACGGCCCGGTCTTCAACGCCGGCGAGCGGGTGGAGACCAACACCTCGGCGCTGTGGCAGTACCTCATCTGGGCCGGCGCCGAGCTCACCGACTGGCGCCTCGAGCGCGTCGCCACCGTCCTCGCGCTGGCGCTGACGGTCCTCGGCGTCCTCGCCGCCGCCCTGGGCGCCGCCCGGATGCACCGCGGCCCCGGCACGGGCCGGGTGAACCTCGTGCTTGTGCCCGCGGGTCTGGTGGTCTACCTCGCGCTGCCGCCGGCGCGTGACTTCGCCACCTCCGGGCTCGAGTGGGGCCTCTCGCTGGCCTGGCTCGGCGTGCTGTGGTGGCTGCTGGCGCGCTGGGCCACCCGCGCGACCGCCTCGGCGGGCCTGGTCGGGGTCCTCGCCTGCTGGGCGGGGCTGAGCTGGCTGGTGCGCCCCGAGCTCGCCCTCTACGGCGGCGTGGTCGGCCTGATGCTCCTGGTCACCGCCGGCACCTGGCGCCGCGCGCTGCCCGTGCTGGCCTGCGGGCTGCCGCTGCCGGCGGCCTACCAGATCTTCCGCATGGGCTACTACGGCCTGCTCACCCCGCACACGGCCGTGGCAAAGAGCGCCTCGGGCTCCGACTGGGCCTCCGGTCTCAACTACGCCCGCGACTTCATCGCCGCCTACCAGACGTGGCTGCCGACGCTGGTGCTCGTCGCCCTCGGTGCCTGGCTCGCGGTGCGTGCGCGCAGCCGGCGTGAGATTGACGACGCCGCGTCGGTCCCCGTGCGCGGCATCCGCGCGGCGTGGGCGCGGCGCGCGGGGGCGCGCCGCCCGGCTGTGGCCGTCGGCGTGGTGCTGGCGTGTGCGGCGCTGCACAGTGTCTACGTGTTGCGCGTCGGCGGCGACTTCATGCACGGCAGGATGTGGCTGCTGCCGCTCTTCGCCGCGCTGCTGCCCGTGGCCGTCGTGCCCGTCTTCGACCGCGACCGCCCGGACCGCACCGGTGCGCTGGTGGCCGGGCTGGCCTGCGCGGCTCTCGCCGTCTGGGCGCTGGTCGTCGTGCTCGTCGGCCACCGCTGGGAGGCCCCGGGCGACCACGAGGACCTGGGCATCGTCGACGAGCGCGCCTTTTGGGCCGTCGTCGTCGGCGGCGAGCCGGGCGACCCGCCGCGCAAGGCCGAGGACTTCCTGGCCATCGGCTCGCTGCGCAACTTCCCGGAGGCCGTCGAGGAGGCCCGTCGCGACCGGGACGCGCAGGCCATGCAGATCTCGCTGGAGAAGACCACCGGCGGCTACTCCTGGATCACCGTCCCGCGCACCGACGGCTCCGACGGCACGCCGGCCGACCTGGCGGGCACCCCGCCCACCGTCTACCTGATCAACCTGGGCATGACGAGCATGAACGCGCCGCTGGACGTGCGCGTGCTCGACACGGTGGGCCTGGCCACCCCGCTGGCCGCGCGCCAGCCCGAGATCCCCGACGGGCGCGTCGGCCACGACAAGAACCTCCCGCTGGAGTGGCAGCTGGCCGAGGGCGCGGCGGACCTGGACCGCCTACCCGAGTTCGTCGACGCCGACGAGATCCGCGCCGCCCGCGCCGCCCGCGGCGCGCTGCGCGACCCGCGGATCGCCGAGCTGCTGGCCTCCTACCGCGAGCCGATGAGCTGGCAGCGCTTCCGGGCCAACATCCGCTTTGCGCTCACCGACGGGCGCACGCTGCAGCTCGACTCCGACCCGCGGGCCTACCTCGACGGCTCCGGTTCCGACGCCGACTCCGCTGACGCCGACGCCGCGGGGGAGCGGCCGCAGGTCGCCTGGCCGGTCGAGGCGCACACCGACGGTGACCCCATGGCCGCGCGCTGGGGGCGCTGAAGCGCACCCCGCGCGGCGTCGGAAAGCGTCATCCGGCGACGGATAAGCGCCTGGTTACGTCACGAAAAGGTCACGGGAAGATAAAATTCAACTTTTCTCGTGCTGGGAGCTGTCCTATACTGCCAACCAAACAATCCCCCGGCCGTCGCCGGCTCTCCGGCACGCCCGACTGTCGGGGGGGGCTTCACGCCACGTGTAACACCGCACCGAGTTCCGCCGATGGAGCGGGGGACGCCCGACACCCGTCGGGTCCCCGCCGCCGACCGAGGGCGGATCGCCGAACCAAGGAGAATCCCAGAATGTCTGTACTGAGCACTCTGCGCCACGCCGGTCGCAAGACCGTCGCCGGCGTCGCCGCGCTCGCCACGGCGGCCGGTCTCATGGTCGCCGGGGGCGGCGTCGCCCAGGCCCAGGGCAACCGCGACTGGCTGCGCCCGGACGCCACCGGCACCTGCGAGTGGGACGGCGTGGGCTACTGGGTCCAGCGCTGCGACGTCTGGTCGCCGGCCATGGGCCGCAACATCACCGTCCAGATCCAGCCCTCCGGCCGCGGCGGCAACGCCGGCCTCTACATGCTCGACGGCCTGCGTGCCACCGACGTCTCCAACGCCTGGCTGGTGGACACCAACGCCGCCGCCACCTACACGGACAGCAACATCACCCTCGTGATGCCGGTCGGCGGCGCGGCCTCCTTCTACGCGGACTGGAACGGCCCGGCCACCTACGACCTGGAGAACCCGGTCAACTACCAGTGGGAGACCTTCCTGACCTCCGAGCTGCCGGCCTACCTCGAGGGCAACTTCGGCGTGGCCCGCGACAACAACTCGGTCCTGGGTCTGTCGATGGGCGGCACCGCCGCGCTGACCACCGCCGCCAAGCACCCGCAGCAGTTCCGTCAGGCCATGTCCTTCTCCGGCTACCTGACCACCACGATGCCGGGCTGGCAGACCATGATGCGCGCCGCGCTGCTCGACGCCGGCCTGTACAACCTGAACAACATGTACGGCTCCGTGCTCAGCCCCCGCCGCTTCGAGAACGACCCGTTCCTGAACATGGAGGGCCTGCGCGGCAAGGACGTCTACATCTCCGCCGCTAGCGGCGTCGCCGGCCCGCAGGACGCCGGCTACCTGCCGGAGCACCAGGCCGCCGGTGCCGCCCTCGAGGGTGCCTCCCGCGTGTCCACCCAGGCGTGGGACGCCAAGGCCCGCGCCCAGGGCATCAACTTCACCGCGGACTACCCGGCGACCGGCCTGCACAACTGGACCAACTTCGCCGACCAGATGCACAAGACGAAGGGCCGCGTGCTCGACGTCATGAACGCGCACTGATTGACTCTCTGATGTGAGGGCCGACGGAGTCGGTCCCCGCCGGAGCATCACGGCGCCGTCGCCCCTCGGGGCGGCGGCGCCTTTCGTATGCCTGCCCTTCTTGTCTTTCGTGCGCGGAAGTTCTTAGCGTCTACTCCGCGTGTCACTTTCCAAACTCTCAAGTTGTACTTAAACTTGATGGCGACCTAGCGGACCGGGCGTTCCCGGATCCGGGCAGGCGACGTCCCGGAGGAGGGGAACCTCCGGGGCCGCACCGCCAACACGGGTCGCGAGTCGACGTGCGCGCACGCCGTGCACGGGGCAGACCATCCAAGCGGACACCAGCGAAAGACACTTTAAGGACAGCTCATGCGTGACATGCTCCACCGCGCCTCCCGGCGACGTTCCCTCTTCCTCGCCGCCACCGCCATCCCGGTGAGCCTGGCTACCGCGGCCGCTCTCGCCCCCGCGGCGGGCGCCCAGTCGGCGCTGCCCGGCTCCAGCGGCAGCAGCCTGACCGACTCCATCGCCCCGAGCGGCGGCGAGCCGGAGCGCTCGCCCGTGCGCACGGAGTACCCGCAGATCGACGGCCTGCCCGAGGGCGTCTCCATCGACCACGTCGACTGGCTGACCAACCGCCGCATCGCGATCTACATCAAGTCCGCCGCCATGCCGGACAAGCCGATCCAGGTCCAGATGCTGCTGGCCCGCGACTGGCACACCGACCCCGAGGCCACCTTCCCGGAGGTCTGGGCCCTGGACGGGCTGCGCGCCCGCGAGGACCACAGCGGCTGGACCATCGACACCAACATCGAGCAGTTCTACGCGGACAAGAACGTCAACGTCATCCTGCCCGTCGGCGGCGAGTCCTCCTTCTACTCCGACTGGCTGGAGCCGGACAACGGCAAGCACTACATGTGGGAGACCTTCCTCATGGACGAGCTGATCCCGGTGTTGCGCAACGGCTACCGCTCCAACGGCGAGCGCGCCGTGGTCGGCATCTCCATGGGCGGCACCGCGGCGGTCAACCTCGCCGAGCGCAACCCGGAGATGTTCAAGTTCGTCGGCTCCTTCTCCGGCTACCTGGACACCACCAGCCCGGGCATGCCCACGGCCATCCGCGCGGCCCAGACCGACGCCGGCGGCTACAACACCACCGCCATGTGGGGCCCGGACGGCTCCCAGGCCTGGATCGACCACGACCCGAAGCTGGGCGTCGAGGCCCTGAAGGGCAAGACCGTCTACGTCTCCGCCGGCAGCGGCAAGGAGGACCAGCTCGGCCGCGCCCAGGGCAACCTGGCCGGCATGGGCCTCGAGGTCATCTCGCGCATGACCAGCGAGACCTTCGTCAACCGCGTCAAGGCCGCCGGCGTGGAGCCGGTCGTGCACTTCCGCCCCTCGGGCGTGCACTCCTGGGAGTACTGGCAGTTCGAGATGACCCAGGCCTGGCCCTACATCGCCGAGACTCTCGGCGTGCCGAAGGAGGGCCGCGGCGCGGACTGCGCCCCCATCGGCGCCATCGCCGCGGCCACCAGCAACGGCGTCATCGGCTCCTGCGTCAACAACGAGTACGACACCGGTGGGAACGGCAAGGCCCAGGACTTCCGCGGCGGCACCGCCTACTGGTCCCCGGACACCGGCGCCCACGCCCTCTTCGGCGCGATCAACGCCCGCTACGCCGAGCTCGGCGGCGCGAACTCCTGGCTGGGCTTCCCCAAGACCGGCGAGCTCAAGACCCCGGACGGGGTCGGCCGCTTCGTCCACTTCGAGCACGGCTCGATCTACTGGACCCCGGAGACCGGCGCCCACGCCATCCCGGGCGACATGTTCCGCCACTGGGGCTCCACCGGCTACGAGAAGGGCGACCTGCGCTACCCGACCGGCGAGCCGCTCGAGCGCGACGGCGGCATCATCCAGGCCTTCCAGGGCGGCTGGCTCGTGCGCGACAAGGCCGGCGAGAACCACTGGGTGCGCGGCGCGATCGCCGAGAAGTACGGCGAGATGGACGGCCCGGGCAGCGAGCTGGGCTTCCCCACCAGCGACGAGAAGCTCATCCAGGGCGGCGCCTTCCAGGAGTTCGAGAACGGCAACATCTACTGGTCGCCGAACACCGGCGCCCACTTCATCCGCTACGGCGGCATCTTCGACGCCTGGGGCAAGCACCGCTGGGAGCAGGGCAAGTACGGCTACCCGACCGAGGACCACCAGAACCTGCCGGGCGGCGGCGAGTCCGTCACCTTCGAGCACGGCCGGATCTCGCAGTCCAACGGCGTGGTCAAGGAGGACTGACCCGTGTCCCTTCGATTGACGACGCCCGCGCGGCGCACGTTTGCGGCACTGTGCGCCGTCGGCTGCCTGACGCTCGCCGCCTGCGGCGGCGAGGCCACCGTCGAGCACTCCGACGCCACCGGTGCCCCGGAGGCCTCGACCTCCGCGGCCGACAAGCATGACAAGGACAAGGAGAGCACGTCGGAGACGACGTCGCAGAAGGCCGACTCCCACCGCACCGCCGACGAGTCCGAGGGTGACCTCGGCGCCCGCGAGGTCGACGAGGTGCCCAGCGGGGCACCGGCCGCCGACCCCGCCGAGGCCGACTACCTGAAGGTCCTCGACGAGAAGGGCATCCGCACCGCCGACGACGCCGACCAGCTCGTCGGGCTGGCGCGCACCGTCTGCGCCGAGGACAACGAGGACGGCGGCCGGGTGACGGCCGAGGCCGTGGCCGGCCAGCTCGTCGAGCAGCGCAAGACCGCTCTGAGCCAGCAGGACGCCGCTCAGTTACTGGTTGACACCGCGCGTGCGGAATACTGCTGACCCATGAGAAAGACTCTGACGGTCATCGCCGTCATCGCCGTGGTGCTGCTCATCGGCGCCGGGGTGGTGCGGTGGCAGAACACCCGTGAGACAGAGGGGCCGGGACCCGGCCCCCAGCCCACGGACACGCTCGGCGGCGGCGAGACGACCCCCGGCCAGCCCGACTGGTGCCCGGAGGTGGAGTTCATCTCCGCGCCCGGCACCTGGGAGTCGGCCGCGGACGACGACCCGATCCACCCGCAGGCCAACCCGGAGTCCTTCATGCTCAAGGTCTCCGCGCCCCTGCAGGAGCGCTACCCCGAGGACCAGGTCAAGGTGTGGACGCTGCCGTACACCGCGCAGTTCCGCAACATCAACGCCGACCACGAGATGAGCTACGACCAGTCCCGTCAGGAGGGCACGGCCAAGCTCAAGGGCGAGCTCAAGCTCACCCACGACCAGTGCCCGCAGACCGACTTCGTGCTCGCCGGCTTCTCACAGGGCGCGGTGATCGTCGGCGACGTCATCGCCGAGATCGGCACCGGCCAGGGCATCATCCCCGCCGAGCGGGTGCGCGGCGCGGCCGTCGTCGCCGACGGCCGGCGCGTGCCCGGCGTGGGCGTGGTCCCCGGAACCCAGGTCTCCGGCGTGGGTGCCGAGGTGGCGCTCGCGCCGCTGAGCAAGCTGGTCCAGCCGATCGTGCCGGGGGCGACGATGCGCGGCGAGCGTGTCGGCGGCTTCGGCGAGCTCAACGACCGCACCATGGACATCTGCGCGCCGGACGACAGCATCTGCGACGCCCCGCGCGACGTCGGCAACGCCCTCGGGCGCGCCCGCGAGCTCGTGGAGGCCAACGGTGTGCACGCGCTCTACGCCTACAACGAGCACGTGGTGCCCGGCACCACCACCGACCAGTGGCTCATCGGTTGGGCGCAGGGCCTCATCGACCAGTGACCCGGCCCCGCTGAAGCAC
Organism: Corynebacterium frankenforstense; assembly: GCF_030211955.1. GTDB lineage: Bacteria > Actinomycetota > Actinomycetes > Mycobacteriales > Mycobacteriaceae > Corynebacterium > Corynebacterium frankenforstense_A. The sequence continues at coordinate 56,552 of NZ_JASODI010000004.1, forward strand.
TGACCCGGGCCCGGCGCGGAACGTGCCGGGTGTCCCGGTTCCCGGACGCGGTGGTGGGCCTCATGCTATTTTCTTCGTCAAAGTAATAAATCGGCCGAGGGGCACGATGTGCCCCGTGGACCCCGACAACGACCGAGGGGCTCGGCGACGCGCCCAAAAGGAGAAGCGATGGATCTGACCGCGGCCATGGGCCGGTTCTTCAACGAGAAGGGCGAGATCACCCTCGTCCCCCAGCTGACGCTGGCCGGGCTCGGCGAGCTGCTCTACCAGGCCGACGTCGCGGCCGGGGGAGGGGACCGCGTGGTCCTGCGCGCCTGGGACTTCTCCGAGAGCCTCGAGGGCACCGCCACCGAATACACCCGCACCCACGTCAACACCCGCATCAAGGCCGTGGCCGGGCGCCTCCAGCAGGTCGGCCGCCCCGGCGAACGCGTGGCCATCCTGGCCGGCAACTCCCCGGAGTACATCTTCTCCTTCATGGGCGCCCTCTACGCGGGCCTGATCCCCGTGCCGCTCTACGACCCCAACGAGCCGGGCCACGCCGAGCACCTGCGCGCCGTCTTCGACGACTCGAAGCCCTCGGTCGTGCTGACCAACTCGGCCTCCGCGCGCGCCGTGCGCGCCTACTTCGCCGACCGCCCCGGCCCCGAGCGCCCGCGCATCATCGCCGTCGACGCCCTGCCGGACTCGCTCGCCGAGGCCTGGAAGAACCCCGCTGAGCTCGTCGCCGCGGCGGGCATCGAGCCGCCGGCCGCCCCGGTCGACCTGCCCGCCTTCCTGCAGTACACCTCCGGCTCGACGCGCACCCCGGCCGGCGTGCAGCTGACCAACCGCTCGATCTTGACCAACGTGCTGCAGATCTTCCGCGCCGCCCAGCTGAAGACCCCGCTGCGCCTGGTCGCCTGGATCCCGCTGCACCACGACATGGGCATCATCCTGGCCGCGTTCGTGACCATCCTCGGTCTGCAGAACGAGATCATGGCCCCGCGCGACTTCATCCAGCGCCCCGCCCGCTGGATCCGCCAGCTCGACCGCACCGAGGGCGAGGACGGCGACGTCAACGTCTACACCGTGGTCCCGAACTTCGCCCTGGAGCTGGCCGTGCGCTACGGCATGCCCGCCGAGGGCGAGTCGCTCGATCTGAGCGCGCTCGACGGCATCATCGTCGGCTCCGAGCCGGTCACCGAGCGCTCCATCGAGTCCTTCATCGAGGCCTTCACCCCCTACGGCCTGGAGCGCAGCGTGCTGCGTCCCTCCTACGGCCTGGCCGAGGCCTCGCTGCTGGTGACCACCCCGCAGAACCCGGAGCGCCCCGTGATCTCCCGCTTCGACCGCGACGCCCTGGGCGAGGGCCGCGTCGAGTTCGTCGACCGTGACGCGGAGAACGGTGTGACCTTCATCTCCAACGGCCAGGTCGTCGAGCCGCAGCGCCTGGTCATCGTGGACCCGGAGACGCGCACCGAGGTCGTCGACGGCACCATCGGCGAGCTGTGGACCCACGGCGAGAACGCCGCCGCCGGTTACCTCGACCGCCCCGAGGACACCGCCGCGACCTTCAACAACACCCTGGCCGGCCGCATCGACGAGGGCGGCCACGCCGCCGACGCCCCCGACGAGGGCTGGATGGCCACCGGCGACCTCGGCGCCATCGTCGACGGCGAGGTCTACATCACCGGCCGCCTGAAGGACCTCATCGTCGTCGCCGGCCGCAACCACTACCCGCAGGACATCGAGTACACCGTCGGCGCGGCCACCGACCAGGTCAACTCCGACGCCGTGGCGGCCTTCTCGGTGCCCGGCGACGACGTCGAGGAGCTCATCGTGCTCGCCGAGCGCGCCGACGACGCCGACCCGGCCGGTGACGCCGCCGCCGTCGACGCCATCCGCGCCGCGGTCAGCCACACCCACGGCGTGGCCCCCACCGAGGTGCGCGTCCAGGACCCGGGCACCATCGCCCGCAGCTCCTCGGCCAAGATCGCCCGCCGCGTGGCGGCCAAGCGCTATCTCGCGGAGCGCGGCTGAGCAGATTCCCCACCGCGACCGCACCGGCGCCCGGCCCCGTGACCTCCAAAATGTCACGGCCGCCGGGCGCCCGCGCGATAACGGGGGTTAGTACCATCAACATCAGGACGTGGCCCACGGGCCACCCCGCAACACACGACGGACACGGAGGACACCCGCTCAATGGATGACGCCCGAGGCGGAGCCGCAATGACGGTCGAGGAGATGCAGGACTGGCTGCGCGGCTGGGTCGCCGATCAGACCGGCCTGGCACCCGAGGAGATCGGCGACGACAAGCCCCTGGAGAACCTCGGGCTGTCCTCCCGAGACGTCGTCGTCCTGTCCGGACAGCTGGAGAAACTCACCGGCACCCGGCTGGACGCGACCGTCGCCTACGAGTTCCCCACCATCGCGGCCCTGACCCGCCACGTCGTCAACGGCGGCTCCGCCGCCCCGCGCCCCACGGTGCCGGGCGCGCCCGCGCCGGGCACCACGGCGTCGGCAAGCTCCCTTCCGGAGCACCACGACATCGCCGTCGTCGGCATGGCCGCCCGATTCCCGGGCGCCAACGACACAGACGAGATGTGGGACCTGCTGGTCTCCGGGCGCTCCGGCACCTCCACCGAGCCGCCCGCCGGGCGCTGGTCGGAGTACGCCGGCGACGAGACCGTCAGCCGCAAGCTCGCCGAGCTGAACATGGCCGGCGGCTACTTCGACGACATCGCGTCCTTCGACGCCGAGTTCTTCGGCCTCTCCCCGCTCGAGGCGACGAACATGGACCCGCAGCAGCGCATCATGCTCGAGCTGACGTGGCGCGCCCTCGAGGACGCCCACCTGCCGGCCAACGAGCTGCGCGGCAAGCCCGTCGGCGTCTTCTACGGCTCGTCGAACAACGACTACGGCATGCTCATCACCGCCGACCCGGCCGAGGCCCACCCCTACGCGCTCACGGGCACCTCCAGCTCCGTGATCCCGAACCGCGTCTCCTACGCCTTCGACTTCCGCGGGCCCTCGGTCAGCGTCGACACCGCCTGCTCGTCCTCCCTGGTCGCCGTGCACGACGCCGTCAAGGCGCTGCGCTCCGGCGAGGCCGACGTGGCACTGGGCGGCGGCGTGAACATCATGGCCGCCCCGTTCGTGTCCACCGCCTTCGCCGAGCTCGGCGTGATCAGCCCGACCGGCGGCATCCACGCCTTCTCCGACGACGCCGACGGCTTCGTGCGCGGCGACGGCGCCGGCGTGCTCGTGCTCAAGCGCGTGGCCGACGCCGTGGCCGACGGCGACGAGATCCTCGCCGTGATCAAGGGCTCGGCCGTCAACTCCGACGGCCACTCCAACGGGCTGACCGCCCCGAACCCGGACGCGCAGGTCGACGTGCTGCGCCGCGCCTACGCCGACGCCGGGGTGGACCCGGCCACCGTCGACTACGTCGAGGCCCACGGCACCGGCACCATCCTCGGAGACCCGATCGAGGCCACCGCCCTGGGTGCGGTCCTCGGCGCCGGCCGTGAGCCCTTCGACCCGCTGCTGCTCGGCTCGGCGAAGACCAACTTCGGCCACACCGAGTCCGCCGCGGGCTCGGCCGGGCTGATCAAGGTCGTGCTGGCCATGCAGAACCGCACCCTGCCACCCTCGCTGAACTTCTCCGCGCCGAACCACTTCATCGACTTCGACGCCGAGCACCTCGAGGTCGTCGAGGACCCGCGCGAGTGGCCCGCCTACTCCGGGCACATGCTCGCCGGCGTCTCCGGCTTCGGCTTCGGCGGCACCAACGCCCACGTCGTCGTCGCCGAGTGGGACCCGGCCGACTACCCGAGCCTTCAGGCCGGCGGGCACACCGCCCAGTTGGCGGACCCGGAGGACCCCACCGTCCTGCTGCCGGTCTCCGGCCTGGTGCCCTCGCGCCGCAAGGCCGCCGCGGCCGCCCTGGCCGACCACCTCGAGGCGAACCCGGGCACCGACCTGGTCGCCCTCGAGCGCGCCCTGGCCGGCCACAACCACGGCCGCTCGCGCGCGATCGTGGCCGCCGATGACGTCGAGACCGCCGTCAACCGCCTGCGCAAGGTCGCCGACGGCGTGGTCTCCGTGGGCATCCGCGCCGCCGACGCCCCGGCGAGCACCGGCCCCGTCTTCGTCTATTCCGGCTTCGGTTCCCAGCACCGCAAGATGGCCAAGGAACTGTGCGCCCTCTCGCCGCTGTTCGCCGACCGCATCGACGAGCTCGACGAGACCGTGCGCTTCGAGTCCGGCTGGTCCATGTGCGAGATCATCGAGGACGACGGGCGGACCTACGACCTCGAGACCGCCCAGGTGACCATCACCGCCATCCAGATCGCGCTGACCGACCTGCTCGTCGAGCTCGGCGTGCGCCCGGCCGCCGTGATGGGCATGTCGATGGGCGAGTTCGCCGCGGCTTACGCCTGCGGCGGCGTCGACGCCCACGACGCGATGCTCATGGCCTGCCACCGCGCCCGCCTGATGGGCGAGGGCGAGCGCACGCTCAGCGAGGACCAGCTGGGCGCGATGGCCGTCGTGGAGCTGTCCGCCGAGCAGCTTGAGGAGCGCCAGGCCGCCGACGAGCGCCTCGCCGGCGTGGAGCCGGCCGTCTACACCGCCCCGGGCATGCTCACCGTCGGCGGGCCGCGCCAGGCCGTGCTCGACCTGGTCGCCGTCCTCGAGGAGGAGGGCAAGTTCGCCCGCGCGCTGAAGGTCAAGGGTGCGGGCCACACCAGCATGCTCGAGCCGATCATGGGCGAGCTCGAGGCCGAGATCCTGGGCGTCACCGGCCGCCCGATCACCGTGCCGCTGTTCTCCTCGGTGGACCGCGGCCGCGTCTACGAGCCCGGCGAGGCCCCGCACGACGCCGAGTACTTCCTGCGCTGCACCCGCCACTCCGTCTGGTTCGAGGACGCCACCCGCCTCGCCTTCGAGCGCGGCCACTCCACCATGGTGGAGATCGCCCCGAACCCGGTGGCGATCATGGGCCTGATGAAGACGGCCTTCTCCGTGGGCCGCGGCGACGCCAAGCTGCTCTTCGCGCTCAAGCGCAAGGTGCCCACCGCCCATTCGATGCGCGACCTGCTCGCCGAGATGTACGTCGCCGGCGCCCCGGTCGACCTGCTGGGCCTGCACGGCTCCGGCGAGATCGCCGCGGCACCGGGCACCCCCTTCAAGCCGCAGCACTTCTGGACGGCCGCGCGCCCCTCGGCCGGCTCGCGCGCCGGACTGCCCGGCAACCGCGTGACCCTGCCCGGTGGCACGGTGGCCTTCGCCGCCGACGCCGCCGAGGTGCCCAGCACCGTCGCGCTGCTGGAGTCCGCGGCTGCCGCCGTCGACCCCGAGGCGCGCCTGGTCGCCAGCGAGGAGCCCGGCTCCCTGCCCGCGGCCGGCGAGGTGACCACCGTGGTCACCCGATCGCTCGGCGGGCTCAACGTCGAGGTGCACGCCGTCTCCGAGGCGGGTGTCACGCACCGTGTGGCGGAGGGCTTCGCCCTGGCTGCCGGGCTGGGCGGGATTTCCGACGTCGCGCAGTCCAACCTGGGCGTCGCACCCGTCGCCGCCCCGGCCGCCGACGAGCCCGTCGTGGACCCGACCGCGGCACCGGCGGCCGCGCGCTGGGACCCCGAGAGCGGCGAGACCGTCGAGCAGCGCCTGCGCGCCATCGTCTCCGAGTCGATGGGCTACGACGTCGACGACCTGCCCGTCGAGCTGCCGCTGATCGACCTCGGCCTCGACTCCCTGATGGGCATGCGCATCAAGAATCGCGTGGAGAACGACTTCCAGATCCCGCCGCTGCAGGTCCAGGCGCTGCGCGACGCCTCCGTCGCCGACGTGATCACGATGGTCGAGGACCTCGTCGCGCAGGGCACAGCGGCTGGCGCCGCTGCGCCTGAGGACGGGAACGCCGCCGAACCGGAGGCAGCTGCGTCCGACGCCGACGCTGAATCGCAGGACTCCGAGGGCTCTGACGCCGAGGAGACCGCCGACGCCGCGGCCGCCGACGCGGACACCGCCGGGGCCGGCACCAAGGCCGAGGCGATCGCCGCCGTCGCCCCGCGCGACGCTGCCGAGCGCATGGCCTTCGGCACCTGGGCCGGCATGACCGGCGCCGCCGTTGCCGGCGTGACCCACCCGCTGCCCGCGATCGACGCGGACACCGCGGCCAAGATCGCCGAGCGACTCACCGAGCGCTCCGGCATCGAGGTCTCGGCGGCGGACGTCACCGCCGCCGAGAGCGTGGCCGGGTTGGCCGACCTCGTGCGCGCCGGGCTGGAGAGCCCGGTCGACGGCAACGTCCGCGTGCTGCGCGAGCGCCCTGAGGGCTCCGAGGCACCCGCGGTGGTCATGTTCCACCCGGCCGGCGGCAACTCGGCGGTCTACCAGCCGCTGACCCGCCGCCTGCCCGAGGACGTGCCCGTCTACGGCATCGAGCGCCTCGAGGGCCCGCTCGCCGAGCGCGCGACGGCCTACCTCGACGACATCCGCCGCATCGCCGACGGCCGCCCGATCGTCCTCGGCGGCTGGTCCTTCGGCGGGGCGCTGGCCTACGAGGTCGCCCACCAGCTCAAGGACTCCGACGTCGAGGTCGCGCTCATTGCGCTGCTCGACACCGTGCAGCCCGCCGAGCCGGCCCCGGACACCCTCGAGGAGACCAAGGCCCGCTGGGGCCGCTACGCCGCCTTCGCCAAGAAGACCTACGGCCTGGACTTCCCGGTGCCCACCGAGCTGCTCGAGACCGCCGGCGAGGACGCCGTGTTGGGCATGCTCGGCCAGTACCTCGCCCAGGCCGACCCGGCCGAGCACAGCCTGGCCGCCGGTGTGCTCGAGCACCAGCGCGCCAGCTTCGCGGACAACCGCATCCTCGACCGCCTCGACCTGAGCGTGTGGGCGGACGTCACGGTGCCCGTGGTGCTCTACCGCGCCGAGCGCATGCACGACGGCGCCATCGAGCTCGAGCCGGCCTACGCCCGCATCAACCCGGACGGCGGCTGGGCCGCCATCGTCGACGACCTCGCGATCGTCCAGCTGCACGGCGACCACCTCGGCGTGGTCGACGAGCCGGAGATCGCCACCGTGGGTGCCGACCTGACCGGGCGCGTGCGCCGCGTCGAGCAGGGCGCGGCCCCGAACCTGCCGACGGAGGCGGAGGCCGCGAAGGCCGCCGCGGCCGCCGCGAAGAACGACAACGACACGACGGAATCGAGTGATCGCGCGTGACAGAGTCCGCAGAGTCCACCGCGAAGGCGGGGGCCGCCGAGGCCCCGGAACCCGACCTGAGCACCACGGCCGGCAAGATCGCCGACCTGGAGGCCCGCCTGGCCCGGGCGCAGGACCCGGGCAGCGAGCGTTCCCGCAAGAAGCGTGACGACGCCGGGCGCACCACCCCGCGCCAGCGCATCGCCGCGCTCGTCGACGAGGGCTCCTTCACCGAGATCGGTGCCCTGGCCAAGACCCCGGGCGTGGCGGACGCCTACTACTCCGACGGCGTGGTCACCGGCTTCGCCCGCGTCGACGGGCGCCCCGTGGTCGTCTACGCCCACGACAAGACCGTCTACGGCGGCTCGGTGGGTGTGACCTTCGGCCGCAAGGTCGTCGAGGTCATGGACATGGCCATCAAGATCGGCTGCCCGGTCATCGGCATCCAGGACTCCGGCGGCGCGCGCATCCAGGACGCGGTGACCTCGCTGGCGATGTACTCGGAGATCGCGCGGCGTCAGCTGCCGCTGTCCGGGCGCAGCCCGCAGATCTCCGTGATGCTGGGCAAGTGCGCCGGCGGCGCCGTCTACGCCCCGGTGACCACCGACTTCGTCATCGCCGTCGACGGCGAGACCGAGATGTACGTCACCGGCCCGGCCGTCATCAAGGAGGTCACCGGCGAGTCGATCTCCTCGGCCGAGCTCGGCGGCGCGCGGCGCCAGGAGCAGAACGGCAACGTCTCGCTCGTCGCCGAGAGCGAGGAGGACGCCCTCGAGATGGTCCGCGACCTGCTCGCGCACCTGCCCTCGACCTGCTTCGACGACCCGCCCGTGCTGCCGGCGTCCTCCGACGAGGAGATCGCCGACGCCGTGGAGCTCGACTCGTTCATGCCGGACGACACGAACGCCGGCTACGACATGATGGAGCTGCTCGCCCAGCTCGGCGACGACGACGAGCTGATCGAGATCCAGGAGGGCTACGCCCAGAACCTGATCTGCGCGCTGGGGCGCGTCGACGGCCGCACCGTCGGCTTCGTTGCCAACCAGCCGCTGCAGTACGCCGGCTGCATCGACGCCGACGCCGCGGACAAGGGCGCGCGCTTCATCCGCATCTGCGACGCCTACAACATCCCGCTGATCTTCGTCGTGGACACCCCCGGCTACCTGCCGGGCGTGGCCCAGGAGGAAGCCGGCCTGATCCACCGCGGCGCGAAGCTCGCCTTCGCCGTCGTCGAGGCGACCGTGCCCAAGGTCGCGCTGATCGTGCGCAAGGCCTACGGCGGCGCGTACGCGGTGATGGGCTCGAAGAACCTCACCGGCGACATCAACCTGGCCTGGCCGACCGCGCAGATCGCCGTGATGGGCTCGGCGGCCGCCGCCGTGATGATCCAGGGCAAGCGCATCGCCGCGGCCCCGCCGGAGCAGCGCGAGGCGATGAAGAAGATGTTCATGGACTTCTACGACCAGAACATGACCAGCCCCTACGTCGCCGCCGAGCGCGGCTTCCTCGACGCGATGATCCAGCCGCACGAGACCCGCATCGCCCTGCGCCGGGCGCTGCGCCAGCTCGCGGACAAGGACACCCGCGACCTGCCGAAGAAGCACACGATCTCGCCGCTGTGACCGTCCGGCGGCCCAGGCGGTCACCCCGGCGGCCGCCCGCCGCGCCGCTTGGGTAACGCCGCACGTAACGGATACGATTGACCATCTGTGGCGCGGGTCCGCGCCGCTCCGGAGGGCGGGGCTCGCGAGAGCCCGGCCCGGTCCCGCCAACCAAGCAACACCCCGTTTACCCGAGGAGGCTCCCCGTGATCAGCAGCGCCATCGACATCGTCGGCGATCTCGTCAACTACGTCGTCATGATCTTCAACCAGCTCATCCACCTGGTCAGCTGAGCTTGAACCCCCGATGACCCGGTCCGCGCCCCCGCGCGGGCCGGGTTTTTCCGTGCCTAGCGGCGCGACTCGACCACGGAGGCGACCCCGCGCCAGCCGAGCATGAGCAGCGCGGACATGGTGCCCGCGACGATCATGAAGGACCAGTGCGGCACCGCGCCGTGCTTCACACCCCAGATGGTCAGGCCGCACACCACGGTGATCAGCCAGACCATCAGGCCGCCGGAGCGCACGCGCCGGCCGTCGCGGCCGGTCAGGGCGGCCACGCCCCAGCCGAGCACGACGCCGAGGGCGAAGGGCCACAGGGTGGACAGCCAGCCGGCGAAGTTCAGCGGCATGTCCTCTGACTGGTGGGCGATGCGCGCCAGGAGCGCGAAGACCCCGATCGCGACGATGTCCCCGGCCATGGCGGGGAGGTTCAGCTTCTTCTGCATGCCTTCCATTGTGGCCCACCGCGGCGCGCGCGGGAAGTCCGGGAGCTCAGTCGCGGCGGCCCAGCAGCCACTGGACGAAGAAGACGAGCCAGCCCACGGCGGCCAGGCCGACGAAGCTGACCGCGCGGAAGACGAAGACACCGCCGACCGCCGCGGCCGAGGGGATCTGGGCCAGCGGGACGAGCAGCGAGACCATCGCCACGTCGACCGGCCCCAGCCCGCCCGGGGTGATCTGCGCCTGGCCGACGAGCTTGGCCAACAGGAAGGCCAGCACCGTGCCGGAGAGCGTCGGCTCGACGCCCACCGAGATCAGGCAGGCGTAGAGGCAGGCGATCTCGAGGCACCAGTTCGCGATCGCCCAGAACAGCGCCAGCCCCAGCGTGCGCGGCGGCACGTCGACCGCACCGAGCTCGTCGACGAGCTCGCGGAACTTGTCCACCCAGCGGTCCTCGGGCGCGCGGGTGAGCCGGTTGAAGCGGCGCAGCACCGCCTCGACCCAGCGCTGCACGGTCTGCGGGTTGCGGCCGAGCCACCGGAAGGCGGCGACCAGCGCCACGAGCACCAGAATCGAGCTGATCAGCGTCAGCGGGTTGATCGAGGCGTCGAGGAAGAGCACCGCGCACAGGCCGAGCACGGCCATGCCCGCACCGGCGAGCACCCCGGAGATGACCAGGTACCAGGCGGCGACCACGGAACCGGCACCCCAGGCCTTCTGACGCAGGAAGATCATCGTCGCCGAGACGGCCGGCCCGCCCGGCAGGGAGGCCGACCACGCGTTGGCCGCCAGGCCCAGCATGTTCGCCGCCCACCGGCCCACGCGCACCCCGGCGCCGCGCAGCAGGACGACCATCATCTCCGCCTGCGCGAACATGGCGCCGGCCAGGGCGAGCACGCCGAGGGCGATCCAGCGACCGTCGGCCTCGCGCACGTGGTGCACGCCCTTGTCGATCACGTCGGTGTTCTCGTGCAGCACCCACGCCAGGGCGGCCAGCAGCACCGCGACGACGCCCACGCGCACCCACGGGTTGCGCCACAGCCGCAGCGGATTGCGCTCCGAGGTCACGCCCTAGTCCCGGTCCTCTTTGCCGAGGCGGCGCATCAGCTCGTCGAAGGGCACCAGGCTCGAGTCCTGGTCGGTCGTGCGCCCGCCGCGGGCGGCCTCGTGGGAGTCGCGCGGCACGGCAGCGGAGACGGCGAGCTCACCGCCGGCGGCGACGGGCGCGGCGTCGTCAAGCACCGCGGCGTCGTCAATCTCACCGTCACTGTCACGCGCCACGTCAGTCTCACGCGCGACGGCGCGCTCGGAGGCGACGGCCTCGCCGTGGCCCATGCGGCGGTAGACGGCGCGCACCCACCCGGGCGCCCACCAGTTGTCCTCGCGCAGCAGGTGCATCACGGCGGGCACGAGCATCATGCGGATGACGGTGGCGTCGAGCAGCAGCGCGGCGATCATGCCGAAGGCGATGTACTTCATCATCACGATCTCGGAGAAGCCGAAGGCGCCGGCGACGACAATCATGATCAGCGCGGCGGCGGTGATGATGGAGCCGGTGTGGGCGGTGCCGAACTTGATCGAGGTGTCGGTCGTCTCGCCGCGGTGTCTGGCCTCGACCATGCGGGAGACGAGGAAGACCTCGTAGTCGGTGGACAGGCCGTAGACGATGGCGATGATCAGCACCAGTACCGGGCTCATCAGCGGGCCCGGGGTGAAGTTGAACAGCCCGCCGCCGAGGCCGTCAACGAACATCAGCGTCAGCACGCCGAGGGTCGCGCCCAGGCCCAGCAGAGTCATGATCACGGCCTTCGCCGGCAGGATCAGCGAGCCGAAGACCAGCGCCATGAGCAGGAAGGTCGCCGCGACGATGTAGAGCGCCATCCAGGGCAGTTTGTCGAAGAGCGCCTCGATGGACTCGATCTCCATCGCCGGGGTGCCGGCGACGTAGACGTCCACGCCCTCGGGCGCCTCGATGGCGCGCAGGTCGTCGACCACCTGCTCGTTGTGGGCGCGGTCGGTCACGCCGGCGGAGAGCACGGTGGTGCCGTCCTCGGTCGGCGAGGCGGAGAAGCGCCCGGTCAGGTTCGGCACGGCCGCCGCCTGGCGGTAGACCTCGGCGAGCTGCCGGTTGTCCGCGCCGGTGACCACGAGCTTGACCGGCTCGGTGCGGAACTGCGGGAACTCCTCGTCGAAGGCGGCCTGCGCGGTGCGCGTGTCGTTGTCCGGCGGCAGGTAGGTCTCGTTGATGCCGCCGAAGGTGATGCCCACGACCGGGATCGCCAGCGCGACGAGCACGCCCGCGACGCCGACGGTGACGGCCTTGGCGTGGCGCATCGCCCAGGCGGGCAGGCGCCACCAGATCGTGTCCTCGAGGCGGCGGGCCGTGCGCGCGGTGCGCCGCACCGACCAGCGGTCGATGTTGGTGCCGATCATGCCGAAGATCGCCGGCAGCACGGTCACCGAGAGCAGGGCGGCCAGGCCGACCGCGGAGATCGCGCCGTAGGCCACGGACTTCAGGAACGCCTGCGGGAAGACCATCAGGCCGGACAGGGCCACGGCGACCATGCCCGCGGAGAAGACCACGGTCTGCCCGGCGGTGGCGGTGGTGGTGGCCACCGCCTGCGGCACCGGCCGGCCCTTGTCCAGCTCCTCGCGGAAGCGGGAGACCATGAACAGCCCGTAGTCGATGGCGAGTCCCAGGCCCAGCAGGGTGACCACGGACTGGGCGAAGACGTTGACCTGGGCGACCCCGGCGAGCGCGGAGAGCACGCCGAGCGAGCCGAGGATGGAGAGCACGCCGACGATCAGCGGCATCGCGGCGGCGACCACGGAGCCGAAGACGAGGATGAGCAGGATGCCCACCACCGGCAGGGCGACCAGCTCGGCGCGCTGGACGTCGGCGGCCATGCCCTCGTCCAGCGAGTCGGCCACGGCGGTGGCACCCGCGACCTGCAGCTCGACGCCCTCAGGCAGGTCCTGGCCGCGCAGGTCGTCCTCGACCGCGCGGAAGTCCTTGAGCGTCTGCTCGCCGTCGCCGCGCAGCGAGACCGCGGCGAAGGCGGCGGTGCCGTCCTCGTCGATCAGCTGCCGGTTGTGGCCGTCGAAGTAGCTGGTCACCGACTCGATCTGGTCAGGGTGCTCGGACTTGAGCCGCTCGATCTGCCCCGCGATCTCGGAGCTGGTGTCCTCGCGGGAGAGCACGCCCGGGTCCGCCGAGTAGAGCAGGATGACGTCGCCGCTGTTGTCGCGGCCGAAGGTCTCCTGCTCGATCTGCGCGCCGACGGTCGAGTCGGCGCCCGGGTCCTCCCAGCCCTCCTGGCTGAGCCGGTCGTCCAGGCGCATGCCGAAGGTCAGGTAGAGCAGCGCGATGAGCGCGACGACGACCACCGGGACGAGGCGACGGTGGCGGTAGGCGAAACGCCCCCAGGTGTGGAACATGGTGTCCTCCCGGGTCTAGTCGGTGAGAGCGGTGAGCGGACGGAACGGCTGCAGCCAGGCGCCGCCCTCGGGCAGGTTGTCCAGGTTGACGCGTGGCAGCGGCTCGCGGAAGACGCCGTCGATGTCCTCGAGGTCGACGAAGTCGAAGTTCTCCGCGTGCACGGCCCAGGAGGCGTGCTCGTGGAAGCCGAGGACGGTGACGGGCAGGCCCTCGTCGGTCAGCTCGTCGATGAGCCCGCGGAAGTTCTGCCCGTCGGCGGAGGCGACGACGAGCCCGCGCAGCGTGCCCTCGGCGTGGCGGCGCCGAATGTGGGCGAGCATGTCGGGGTCGACGTCGGAGTCGTCGGTGGTCTTCGGCTTGGCGAAGACGGCGAAGCCGATGTTGCGCAGCGCCTCGACCCAGGGGCGGACGTTCTCCGCCGCGCCCGGGGTGACGTTGGTGAACACGGTGGCCTCCGGCAGGACCTGCCCGCCGGTCTCCTCGCCGAGGCGCGCCGCACGCGCGACGAGCCAGCGGCCGACGGCGTCGAAGCGCGGCCGGTGCACCGAGGTGGGCCGCCCGCCCAGGATCGCGCCGAGGCCCATGTCGAGGTTCGGCGCGTCCCAGACCAGCAGCAGCCCGTCCGGTCCGGGCTCGGCGCCCTCACGGTAGGGGTGGACGGTGGCGTGCTCGTGGGTGCCTGCGTTCATGTGCGTCATTATCGCGCATCGCCGCCTTCGCGGTCGCTTGCCGACGCCGCGTCGGTCGCCGCGGGCGCGTCCGTGCGGCGCCACAGGAACTCGGTGATCTCGTGCTCGAGACGGTGGCCGCGGCCCTCGAACTTGGTGATGACCTGCCGGTCGGTCAGGATCGGGCACTCCGGCCAGGGCCAGCCCTTGTACTCCAGCAGCGGCTCGACGTCGACGAGCTCGGAGATCCACTCCGCGTAGTCGGCGTGGTCGGTGGCCACGTGCAGCACGCCGCCGGGCTTCAGCCGGGTGGCGATCAGGTGCAGCGGGCCGGACTGGATGATGCGGCGTTTGTGGTGGCGGGCCTTGGGCCAGGGGTCCGGGAAGAAGACGCGCACGCCGGAAAGGGACGCCGGCGGGATCATGCGGGCGAGCACCTCGATGCCGTCGCCGCGGACCATGCGGATGTTCTCCACGCCGTTACGCGTCAGGTTGCCGAGCATCTTGGCCAGACCGGGCTTGTAGAGCTCGGCGGCGATGACGTTGGTGCCCGGCTCCTTGAGCGCCATGGCGATAGTCGAGGTGCCGGTGCCGGAACCGATCTCGAGGACGGTCGGCGCGCCGGTGCAGCCGAACCAGGCGTCGAAGTCGATGGGACCGGAGTCCTCGGTGAGCACGGTGCCCAGCTCGGGGAAGCGCTCCTGCCAGAGGGCCTGCTGGTTGTCGGTCAGCGTGCCGCGGCGGAAGGAGACGGTGCCCAGGCGCGGGTAGTCCAGACCGTCGTGGAACTCGGTCTGCGGGGGCCGCCCGGCGGGCAGCTCGCCGACGCCGCGGCCGGTCGTGTCGGGGGTGGTCATTGGCCTCATTGTTCCCGTAGGTCCCGTGAACTTCAATTCATCTCTCCCGTGAAGTCGGTCGCGTGACGTCGGTGGCGGCGCCCGCAGCGGTTGCGCGCCGGGCGGGCACGGGGGACGATGCGGGCAACACACGGGGTGTGAGGGGAGGGGGAGCGCCGTGGCCGAGACGCCGCCGATCTTCGCGGCGGTCGCCGACTGGGTGGCCGCCCGCCCGCTGGGCTGCCCGGCCGCCGCGGCGCTGACCGACGTGCTCCACGCGCTGACCGGCCCGCCGCGCACGGCGCTCACGACGCTCGCGGCGCCCGACCCCGCCGACCCGGACGAACTGGCCGCGGTGGCCGCCGAGTTCGGCTGCGCCCGCCCCGCCTGGCCCGTCGTCGGCGCGGGCGTCGACGCCGTCGTGCTCGTCCACCCAGGTCCGCTGCCGCCCGGGCCCGCCGCGCGCCTGGCCTGCGGGCCGCAGCTCTTCTGCGTGGTCGACTGCGCGGCCGAGGCCCGCGCCGCGCTCACCGCCGGCGTCGACCCCGCCGCGCTGCTGGCCACCCGGGCGCGCATCCTCGCCGGCGAGCTACGGGCCCTGGCTCACCGCCTGCCCCGCCTGGCCACCCCGCTGCGCGAGTTGGCCGCGCTGTCTCTGGGAGAGATTGACGACGCCCCGGGCCCCGACGTCGCCGGTTCCCTCCCCGCCGGCGCGGCGGTCGCCGTGGCCGGACCCGACGCGCAGGCCTGCCGCCGGGTCGCCGCCCGCCTGCGGGAGGCGGGCGTGACGGTCACGGGTCCCGACGCCGCGGTGCTCGTCGCCGTCGCCCCGCCCGGCGGGTGGACGCCGGCCGACCACGCGGGGCTTGCCGCGGCGGGAGAGGGTCGCGCGGTCTTCTCCACCGCGCAGCTTCCGGCGGGGATCGGCGGCGAGCACGTCGCCGAGGCCGATCTTCCCGCCCGCCTGGCCGCTCCTCTTCCTCCCGCACCCGACGGGCGGGCCTGGCGAGCCGCGGCCGGGGTGGTCACCCGGCGCCGTCTGGCCGGGTTCGACCGGGAGCTCGCCCGCGCGCTGGCCGCCGGCGACCCGGAGTCCGGTCACCGCATCCTCGCCGGCGTCACTCCCGATGCGCGGCCAGGCGCCCCGGCGCGGCGCGAGGCCGAGCTGCGCGGGGCCCTCGGCGAGGCACTGCTGGTCGCCCTGCCCGCCGCTCTCGGGGCGGGCCTGGCCGTCGGGCGCACGCTCGGGGTGGGCGCGGGCGTGCTGGCCGCCGTGCTCGCAGGGCTTCTCATCGGCGCCGTACGCGGGCTGACGTCCCACCGCCGCCGCGGCCGGGCCGGGCTGGTGCGCGCCGTTGAGGACCTGCGCACCCGCGCCCGCGGCGGGGGAGGAGTGCCCGCCGGGCCCGGCGGCCCAGCCGGCGCCGGGGTGCGCTGGCTGCGCCGCCGCGGCACCGGGGTCACGGGCGGAGGTGCCAGGTGACGCAGTGGTGGGAGTTCCTCCTCGGTGGGCCGGGCGAGGCGGAGCCCGCCGGCGAGCCGGGCGGCTCGGTGGTCGCCGGGCTGCCCGGGGCGGAGGACGCACTCGCCGTCGTCTCCGACCTCGACGGAGACGGCGTGGCCGACCACGCCACCGTCGTCGATGTGCAGGGCCGGCCCTTCGTCTTCGTCGCCGGGCCCGCCGACGGCGCGGTGCCCGCCGACGGTGAGTGGCAGGACGTCGGAAATCTCATGTCCGACGAAGTGGGACCACCGGATACCCCCGAAAGTGGTACGCCGCCGGTTTCGGGTCCCGTACGAAACCGCCGTTGGTTCTGGGTTTCCGGGCCATGACAGACGTCCAATAGTGATATTTGTCGTGGCCGCGGCCGCCGGGCGGCGCGATCACACACGGATCATTACTCTTGTGTATGTACGTGCAGATCCGAAAAGACGTGACCCTGAACCAGGAGTTTAAGTATGGCCACTGAGATCAAGGGCCTGGTCGGCCCGGCTCCCACCGAGAACGAGAAGCTGCTCGAATGGATCGCTGACGCGGTCGAGCTCTTCGAGCCGGAGAAGGTCGTCTTCGCCGACGGTTCCCGTGAGGAATGGGATCGACTGACCACCGAGCTCGTCGAGGCCGGCACCCTCATCCGGCTGAACGAGGAGAAGCGCCCCAACAGCTTCCTCGCCCGCTCGAACCCGTCCGACGTCGCCCGCGTCGAGTCTCGCACCTTCATCTGCACCGAGACCGAGGACCAGGCCGGCCCGACCAACAACTGGGCCCCGCCGCAGGCGATGAAGGAGGAGATGCTCGACAAGTACAAGGGCTCCATGCACGGACGCACCATGTACGTCGTGCCCTTCTGCATGGGCCCGATCAGCGACCCGGAGCCCAAGCTCGGCGTCCAGCTGACCGACTCCGCCTACGTCGTGCTCTCGATGTCCATCATGACCCGCATGGGTTCTGAGGCCCTGGACAAGATCGGCAAGGACGGCGAGTTCGTCCCCTGCTACCACTCCGTGGGCGCCCCGCTCGAGCCCGGCGAGGAGGACGTCGCCTGGCCGTGCAACGACACCAAGTACATCACCCAGTTCCCCGAGACCAAGGAGATCTGGTCCTACGGCTCCGGCTACGGCGGCAACGCCATCCTGGCCAAGAAGTGCTACGCGCTGCGTATCGCCTCCGTGATGGCCAAGGAGGAAGGCTGGATGGCCGAGCACATGCTCATCCTGAAGCTCACCAGCCCGGAGGGCAAGGTCTACCACGTCACCGGCGCCTTCCCGTCGGCCTGCGGCAAGACCAACCTGGCCATGATCACCCCGACCATCGAGGGCTGGAGCGCCGAGGTCGTCGGCGACGACATCGCCTGGCTGCACCTGCGTGAGGACGGCCTCTACGCCGTCAACCCGGAGAACGGCTTCTTCGGCGTCGCCCCGGGCACCGACTACAACTCCAACCCGATCGCCATGAAGACCATGGAGCCGGGCAACACCCTGTTCACCAACGTCGCGCTCACCGACGAAGGCGACGTCTGGTGGGAGGGCATGGGCGAGGCCCCCGACCACCTCATCGACTGGAAGGGCAACGACTGGACCCCGGACTCCAGCGAGAAGGCCGCCCACCCGAACTCCCGCTACTGCGTGCCGATCAAGCAGTGCCCGACGGCCGCCCCGGAGTACGACGACTGGAAGGGCGTCAAGATCGACGCCATCCTCTTCGGCGGCCGTCGCCCCGACACCGTCCCGCTGGTCACCCAGGCCCACAGCTGGCAGCACGGCACCATGATCGGTGCGCTGCTGTCCTCCGGCCAGACCGCCGCCGCCGAGGGTGCGGTGGGCACCCTGCGCCACGACCCGATGGCCATGCTGCCGTTCATGGGCTACAACGCTGGTGAGTACCTGCAGAACTGGATCGACATGGGTAAGCGCGGCGGCGACAGGCTGCCGGCGATCTTCCTGGTCAACTGGTTCCGCAAGGACGACGACGGCAAGATCATCTGGCCCGGCTTCGGCGACAACTCCCGCGTGCTCAAGTGGATCGTCGACCGCATCGAGGGTCGCGTCGGCGCCGACGAGACCGTGGTGGGCCACACCGCCCGCGCCGAGGACCTCGACCTCGAGGGCCTGGACACCACCGTCGAGGAGGTCAAGTCCTGCCTGACCGCCCCGGCCGAGAAGTGGGAGGCCGACCTCGAGGACAACCAGGAGTACCTGAACTTCCTGGGCACGCACGTCCCGCAGGAGGTCTGGGACGAGTTCGACAAGCTCAAGGAGCGCATCTCGGCCGCCCAGAAGTAGGCCGCGCACCCACCCGTAGCGCCTGACCCCGCCCGGCCGCACCGGTTTCGCACCGGCGTGGCCGGGTTTTCGGGTAGACCGGGGGACATGGGCGCAACGGACACGACGGACGACGGGGCGGGCCGGGGGAAGGGCCCGGAGAACACGGGCCGGGCCATCGAGGTCCGCGGCGCGCGGGTGCACAACCTGCGCGGCATCGACGTCGACGTGCCGCTGGATCAGTGGGTCGCCGTCGCCGGGGTCTCCGGCTCCGGGAAGTCCTCGCTGGCGATGGGGGTGCTCTACGCGGAAGGCTCGCGGCGCTACCTGGAGGCGCTCACGACCTACACCCGCCGGCGCATGGGCCAGGCGGCCTGCGCGGAGGTCGACTCGGTGCGCCACGTGCCGGCCGCGCTCGCGCTGCGCCAGCGCCCCGGGGTACCCGGGGTGCGCTCGACCTTCGGCACGGCCACCGAGCTGCTCAACGTGCTGCGCCTGATCTTCTCCCGGCTGGGCGCGCACGTGTGCCCGAAGGGCCACCGGCTGAAGCCCACGCTGGCGGTGGCCGCCGAGGAGGAGATCGCCTGCCCGGTCTGCGGGGCGCAGGTGCACGCGCCGGGGGCGGAGGAGCTGGCCTTCAACTCGGCGGGTGCCTGCCCGACCTGCGAGGGCACCGGCACCGTGCGCGAGGTCGACGACGCGGCACTCATCCGCGACCCGGACGCCTCCATCGACGCCGGCACGGTCATTCCCTGGCAGACCTTCGGCTTCAACGTCCAGCCGCAGATCGCCCGCGAGTTCGGCGTGCGCACCGACGTGCCGTGGCGGGAGCTGAGCGACCGGGAGCGCGAGATCGTGCTCGACGGGCCCGAGGAGAAGAAGCACATCGTGGTCACCACCAAGAAGGGCGTGCACGACCTCGACTTCACCTTCCGCAACGCCCGCCTGACCGTGACCTATGAGCTCCAGCGCGCCGACAGCGAGAAGCGCCTGGCGCGGGTCTCCCGCTTCCTCACCGAGCGTCGCTGCCCGGACTGCGCCGGCACCCGGCTCTCGCAGGCGGCGCGCACCCCGCTGGTCGCGGGGCTGAACCTCGCCGAGGCCACCGCCATGACCCTCGAGGACGTCGACGCGTGGGTCGCCGCGCTGCCGGGAAAGGCCCCGGAGCCGCTGCGCCCGATGGCCGCGGCACTCGCGGAGACCTTCGCCCACATGACCCGCCGACTGCTCGACCTGGGCCTGGGCTACCTGACGCTCGATCGGGCGGCGGCCAGCCTGTCGACCGGCGAGCGCCAGCGCGTGCAGCTGGCCCGCGCGGTGCGCAACGAGACCACCGGGGTGCTCTACGTCCTCGACGAGCCCTCGATCGGCCTGCACCCGGACAACGTGCGCGGGCTGGTCGGCGTGATCCGGGATCTCATCGCCGAGGGCAACTCGGTGGTCATGGTCGATCACGACCCGCAGGTGCTGCGCGAGGCCGACCACGTCATCGAGATCGGCCCCGGCGCCGGCGCGGCCGGGGGCGAGGTCGTCGCCGCCGGTACACCCCTCTCGCTTGCCGACGCCGCGGGCTCGCGCATCGGCGCGTACCTGACCGGTGCGCGCCGGGTCGCCGTGCGGGAGGCGGCCGACGACGTCTTCGCCCGCGGCGCGATTGAGCTGGCCACCGGCGCGGTGCACACCGTGCATCCGCTGGAGGTTTCGGTGCCGCGGGGGCGGCTGAGCGTGGTCACCGGCGTCTCCGGCTCGGGCAAGTCCACCCTGGTGCTCGACAGCCTGGTGCCCGCGCTCGAGGCGCAGTTGGACGGTTCCGCGCCGCCGGAGCACGTGCGCCGCCTTGCCGCCGAGGGTATCGGGCGGGTCAACGTCGTCGACGCCACGCCGATCGGGGTCAACGTGCGCTCGACGGTGGCGACCTACTCCGGGGTGTTCGACGAGGTCCGCCGCGCCTTCGCCCGGCTCCCCGAGGCTCGCCAGGCCGGGCTGAAGGCCGGCGACTTCTCCTACAACACCGGCTCGCTGCGCTGCCCGCGCTGCGAGGGCACCGGCCGGATCACCCTGGACGTGCAGTTCCTGCCGGACGTGGAGATCGCCTGCCCGCAGTGTTCCGGGGGGCGCTTTGCGGCGCGCGCCGGCGAGTTCACGCGGGCGTCGGCACGCGGTGAGGGGGCGGTGAGCCTGCCGAAGCTGATGGCGATGAGCGTCGATGAGGCGCGCGGGCACCTGGCGGACATGCCGAAGGTCTCCCGCCGGCTCGACGCGCTGGCCGAGGTGGGGCTGGGGTACCTGACCCTCGGCGAGGCCACACCCGGGCTTTCCGGCGGGGAGGCGCAGCGGCTCAAGCTCGCCGGCGAGCTGGGCAAATCACAGAAGAGGTCGCTCTTTATCTTCGACGAGCCGACGGTGGGCCTGCACCCGGACGACGTCGCTGTGTTGATCGGGGTGCTCGACCGGCTGCTCGAGAAGGGTGCGACGGTGCTGGTCATCGAGCACGACCTGGACATGATCGCCAACGCGGACTTCCTGGTGGACATGGGCCCGGGCGGCGGCGCCTCCGGCGGGCGCATCGTGGCGTGCGGCACCCCGCGCCAGCTCGCCGCGCGCCACGGCGAGACCGGCTCGGTGACGGGGCGCTACCTGGCCGAGCACCTGGGGGTCTAGCGGCTTTCCGGCCGGGCCTCTCGTGTGGCGCCATCCCCAGTCCCGGTTACGCACTGCGTGGAGCGAGGAGCCGTGTTATGTACAAGATGGACCGAGACGACGGGTTGATCAACCCAACGTACGGCAAGGAGAAAGGTATATGAGGAAAGCTGTAACGGTCTTAGCTGCGAGTGCTGTACTGCTCGCTGGAAACTTCCTGGCGCCGGTTGCTTCGGCGACCCCAGTTGAAGATGCAGAGCGCGTTGAATTACTTCACCAGGGCGAGTCTATCAGGGTGTCTGACCAAGATTGGCTGTCTGTGTCTGCTGAGGATGCGAGCGTTAGTCCCGAAAGTACTACGTGGCGGGCGCTGGCAACGCGGGCCACGAGGCAAGCAACTCCCGCGCCACCGTGTGTAAATGCGGTGGGCGAAAAGGGATTTATTCAAGTCTATAATAACTGCGGGTTTGATGTCCGTGTCAAGGTGGTAATGGCATTTGGTCCAGATTCGGCGTGTCATGTCGTCATGGATGGGACAAGGCATAATATTGCACCCGGCGTCGGGCGAATCGATCGCGTCGAGCTCTGCTAATCTAACTTCTAGAGTGATGGTGAATGCATCTCGTACAACTGATTCTGAGGTGGGTAAATTTTGCGTAAGTTGACGGTCAAACTAATTTCCGCGGTTGTTCTCTGCGGATTGGCTGCGACCCCTGTTCCCGCAGGTGCGGTACAGAGGTATTTATTTGAAGATAAAGGGAATTGTGAAAGAACTTTGGGCGAATATCGGCTTGAACCAAAGTTGAAGGTATGGGCCGACAATGTTAGGTGCAACTGGCACCCAGAATTGGGTGATCACGGCCTATGGTATATTCACTAGAGGTGTTTTAAGTGGTTCCTGATAATGGAATAGGTGACTATACGGCCAGGCTGCAGGAAATAGAGGCGCGGGCCCGCGCGTGCATCGGGCGGTACCAGGAGGGTCCGGAACCGCTGGTCGATCCGGAGTTGACGGTTTCAAACCTGCGGGGAGCCGGCTTTCCGCGCGCGTCCGTAGAGCGGCTCCGGGATGCTGATCTGCCGGCTGAAGAGCGGGCTCAGGCAATCGCCTATCTGGTGGCGACGTGGTACCGGGACAGTTCCGGGGGCCAGTGGGTGTACGTCCCCATGGAAGTCGACGCACCTTACCTGTTTCTCAAATTCGGCGTCGGAATCGCCGCAAGCGGCATACTGTGGAACGCGGCGGATTCCGCGCGGGAAATCCTCGCCGGCGAGGATCTGGACATGGTCGAAGCTGCGTTGAATGTCAACATCAGGCTGGCGCGGTCGTAGCTCGGCCTGACGTCGCTTCGTCTGTTTTGCCTAGATGTACTGATCGGGGAGGTTGGTTAACCGACTCACCGGCGGCAGGCCTCCACATGCGGAATGGGGTCGGTGGTGATTGTAATCGTGCAACCACCGCCCCAGCTTGCCCCGACGCTCCTCTTCCGATAGGTAGCACTCTGCGTAGGCCCACCCATTTGCCATCGTGGGGTGAAACCGCTCTATCTTCCCGTTTGTCTGCGGCCGGTACGGCCGGGTCCGCTTCGGTGTAATCCCCAGCTGGGCACACGTGACAGCCCACAAGCGCGAGCGGTAGGCAGACCCGTTGTCGCTCAAGACCCGCCTGGTGACAACCCCACGGGCGTCGAACCAGTCAACGGCACGGCGCAGCACGCCGGCAGCCGTGACGGCCTTCTCGTCGTCGTGGATCTCCGCGTAAGCGACCCGGGAGTGATCGTCAATGACGGTGTGCACGTAGCAGTAGCGTCGTTTGCCCTGGCCGTGCGTCTTCTTCGACTCGTTGATCTGCCGGGCGCGGTTGCGGTCGCCTTGCGACCTGCCCACGAAGCGCCACCCGCCGTCGGGGATCTCGCCGAACTTGGTGACATCGACATGCAGCAGGTCACCGGGGTTGTCGTGCTCATAACGGCGCACCGGCTCGCCGGTGGCCCGGTCGGTGTAGGCCAAGCGGTTCAGCCCACAGGAGACAAGGATTCTTATGGACTGTGGAGGCGGCGATACCGCATAACGCGGCCAGCTGCAGCGGGCCGAGGCGCTTTCGTCTGCGCAGGGAGATCACCCAGGCAGCGACTTTGGCAGGAGTCTTTTTCGGGCTGGTGTGCGGGCGTGAGGAGCGGTCTGTCATCGGTTCGCCGGCGCGGTAGCGCTTCGCCCACCGGTTAGCGGTGGCCCAGGAACACTGGAATCGGGCGGCGACTTCGGAGACCGGGTGGCCTTCGTCGACGATGCGTTGGGCGACGCGTAGACGAGCTTTCGGGGTCAGTGCTGCGTTAGCATGACACATCAGAGGGCCTCCTGTTGGTGGTGGTAGTTTCGACGCTTCCTATTCCACACCAGGAGGCTCTCGCCGTGTCAGATCACACGCTCGGGTCGCACAGGCTCGACCAGGTCTCCGGTCAGTACACCTAGATGGCGGCGAAGAGCGCGCCGAAGCAGGCCAGAAGCAGCGGCGGGTTCTCCTTCATGCCGACCTGCTTGGGCGTGAACTTCTCGCCGGCGGCCGCCCGGTGCGGGTAGTACCAGGAGCGCACCAGCGCCCAGGCCATCGCGGCGACCAGCAGCACGCCGCCGAGCCAGCCGGCGCGAGCTGCAGCGACGAGGATGACGGTCGCGATGAGCGCGACGGCGTGGTAGGCCACGGAACCTGCCAGGTAGCGGCGGTTGCCCTTCTGACGGATCATCGACTTCACGTAGGTCACGGCCCCGGAGAAGAACATCGCGAGCACGGCGACGGCTACCCAGGCGGCGGCCGGGATCTGGGCGATCCGGCCGTGCTCGCCGACCTGGACGAGCACGGCGACCAGCAGCGCGGAGGCAATCGTGGTGGAAACCCCAGAGAGCGTGGAGCGGGCGCGCCCGCGCAGCGTCTCGACGCAGGCGACGGCGATCAGGGGGCCGAAGAAGACCGCCCACCAGGCCAGCTGCGGGTGCAGCGCGAGGGCGAGCACCGCGGCGACGGCCGCGACGGCGCCGTAGACGTAGACCGGGGTGACGTACTGGCGGCGGCGCTCGGGTGTGCGTGCCTTGGCGACCATGCCGAAGGCGAAGAAGGCGCCGTAGCCGAAGAACCAGGCGACAAGCACAGCGAGCAGTACTAGCAGGCTGCGCGCCGGGGCCGCGGAGCCGGCGAAGCGCATGACCGCCACGATCGTGCCCACCACGGCCGGGGCGATGAGCATCGCCCACGCGCCGTGCTGGTTGGGAACCCACGGCGAGATCCCGCGGCGTCGCTTGCGGGCGGGACGCTCGGCGCGCTTCCCCGTGGTCCCGGTGCTCTCGGTGGACTTCGCTGCCCTCACGTGCTGCCTCCCTCTCGGCTCAGCCTCAGACTAGCACCCACCGAAGGTTTGAAACCATTCGGGCCGTGTTAAATCGGCGCCGGCCCGGGGATCGTGGTTCGGGGTCGAAGACCGTCAGTTGATCCTTCCGAAGGCGAAGGCCACCATGAGCAGGATGGGCCACGCGAAAGCGGTGAGGATCGAGAGGATCAACAGGATCCAGGCTCGCGACCGGATCGCCACCGCCGCGCCGAAGACGACGGCCACGACGGTCAGGGTGGTGTATCCCCACTCGAGGGCTGTAGGGACGCGGTCGTTGATGAAGGGCGTGCAGATCCATACCGCGACTATCAGGCCCCAGGCGACGATTCGGTACGGGAAGGAGCCCAAAGCCCCCGCGGTTGTTCTCGGCATGTTCGGCAGTGGACTCGGCGGGCATCGCGCACCTCCGGCGGTCGTGGTCGGTTCCGTATGCGTGCACGTATCATGCTTGCATACCGTCCGTCCGTGTCTACGGTCTCAGAAAAATCAACCGCATGTTCACGTCACACTCCCAGGATTTCACCGCTTGCGCAGCGCGATGACCAGGTTGCTCACCGCGAACTCCCGCAGGCCCGGCACGCGCGTGACCCACCACGCCCAGGACGGGTGGTACCGCGGGAAGAGCCCCACCACCTCCGCCGCGCCCCGCCCGGCCAATTCCCGCGCCCAGCGCACCCCCTCCGCACAGGAGACCGCGAAGAGCGAGGACCCGAAGACGTTCTTCGGCAGGTGCCCGTGCCGGCGGGCGTAGCGGTCCCGGGCGAAGCCGCCGCCGACGTAGTGCTCCCACAGCCCCGTCTCGTGCCCGCCGAAGGGGCCGAGCCACACCGTGTAGCTGAGCACCGCCAGTCCGCTCGGGCGGGTGACCCGCAGCATCTCCGCGCCCATCGCCCACGGGTCCGGCACGTGCTCGGCCACGTTCGAGGAGTAGACCACGTCGAAGGCCCCGTCGCGGAAGGGCAGCGCCTCGCCCGAGCCGCGCACCGAGGCCGCCACCCGGATGCCCGCCGCCGCCATCTCCCCGGCGTCCGGCTCCAGGCCGACGTAGTGCGCCCCGTACCGGGCGAAGGCCTCGGCGAAGTAGCCCGGGCCTCCGCCCACGTCGAGCACGCGCGCCCCACGCAGGGCAGGCGCGGCGTCGTCAATCGAACCGGAGCAGTCGGCGACGAGGCAGCCGACAAGGCCCGCGGTGTCCTCGGCGAGGTGGCCGTAGAAGCGCGCGGGGTCGGTCTGCTCGACGCGGACGTCGCGCAGCAGGGCGAGCGCGCGCGGCAGCGTGGCCCGCGCGCGGGTGCGGGGCAGGTCCATGCCCGCCAGGCTAGTGCGCCACCCGCGCCGGTTAGGCTGGGAGGCCACATGAAGATCCTGCTGTTGTGCTGGCGCGACACCGCCCACCCCCAGGGCGGCGGCTCCGAGCGCTACCTCGAACGCGTCGGGGCGTATCTCGCACGCCACGGCCACGAGGTCGTCTACCGCACCGCCGCCTACCCGGGCGCGGCCCGCCGCGAGGCCCGCGACGGCATGACCTTCTCGCGCGCCGGCGGGCGCTACACCGTCTACGTCCGCGCCGCGGCCGCGATGCTCGCCGGGCGCCTCGGTATCGGGCCGCTGAAAGGCGTCGACGCCGTGGTGGACACGCAGAACGGCATCCCGTTCTTCGCCCGCGTCTTCGCCGGCCGGCCCACCGTGCTGCTGACCCACCACTGCCACCGTGCGCAGTGGCCGGTCGCCGGGCCCGTCATCGGCCGGCTCGGCTGGTGGCTCGAGTCCAGGCTGGCCCCGCGCGTCTACCGCGGCGCGCCGTACGTGACCGTCTCGGCCTCCAGCCGCGGCCAACTCGTCGAGCTCGGCGTGGACCCGGGGCGCATCAGCATCGTCGCCAACGGGATCGACCCGCTCGAGATTTCCGACGCCGCGCCCGCCCCCGCCCCGGCGCCGGGTGCGCCCGTGCGCGTGGTGACGCTGTCGCGCCTGGTGCCGCACAAGCGCATCGAGCACGCCATGGCCGCGGTCGCGGCGCTGCCCGGGGTGGTCCTCGACGTCATCGGCTCCGGGTGGTGGGGCCCGCGCCTGCGCGAGCACGCCCGCGACCTCGGCGTGGAGGACCGCGTGGTCTTCCACGGCCAGGTCGACGAGGCGATCAAGCACCGCATCCTCGCCGGCGCCGCGCTGCACCTGATGCCCTCGGCCGCCGAGGGCTGGGGCCTGGCCGTCGTCGAGGCCGCCCAGCACGGCGTGCCCACCGTCGGCTACGCCGCCTCCGGGGGCCTGCGCGACTCCGTCGCCGACGGCCGCACCGGCGTGCTCGTCGGGCGCGAGGACCCGCGCGCGTTCACCGCCGCGGTGCGCGCGTTACTTGACGACGCCGCGGGACGCGCCGCCATGGGCGAGCGCGCCCGGGCGTGGGCGGACGGCTTCAGCTGGGCGGACACCGGCGCGGCCTTCGCGGAGCTGCTCGCCGGGATCGCGCGGTGAGCGCTGCGTCGACTTCGGCGCGGTGACCGGCGGGTTTCGCGCGCGTGACGCGGCGGTGAATTCCCTCGTCCCGCGCTGCGAGGGCCCTGAAGTGCGGCTATGAAAAGCATGAGGGCGCCCCCTCACCGGGTGCCGCCGCAGACACTAAGGAGCCTTCATGTCCCACCGCATTCCGCGCCGTGGCCTGGCCGTGCTGACCGCGCTCTCCGTGAGCACGCTCGGGCTGGTCGTCCCCGCCGGCGCCCAGGAGGAGGAGAACGGGTCCGCCCGCTTCCACATCTCCAACATCACCGACTTCCACGGTCACTTCGCCGCCAACAAGTCCGACCCCGGCGCCGCGATGCTCAAGTGCGCCGTCGACAAGGAGGCCGGCGACCTGCCCTCTTCTTTCGTCGCCTCCGGCGACCTGGTGGGCGGCTCGCCCTACGCCTCCGCGCTGCTCGAGGACGAGCCTGCCATCGAGACCCTCAACCAGATGGGCCTCGAGGTCTCCGCGGTGGGCAACCACGAGTTCGACAAGGGCTACGCGGACCTGAAGGACCGCATCGAGCCGGCCGCCGACTGGGACTACCTGGGCGCCAACGCCGAGGGCACCGAGCTGGCCCCCTACAAGATCGTCGAGCTCGACGGCGTGAAGGTCGCCTACGTGGGCACCGTCACCGACGACATGCCGAACCTGGTCTCGCCCAGCGGCATCGAGGGCATCGAGTTCACCGACCCGATCGCCGCGACCAACAAGGTCGCCGACGAGCTGACCGAGTCCGGCGAGGCCGACGTCGTCGTCGGCCTCTTCCACGAGGGCGTGACCGACCCGGCCGAGTTCTCCGAGAACGTCGACGTCGTCTTCGCCGGCCACACCCACCAGCCGGTCGAGCCGAACCTCGACCGCGCCGAGGGCGTGCCGCTGCTCATGCAGGCCGGCAGCTACTCGCAGTACCTCAACTCCGTCGACTTCAGCTACGACCGCGAGTCCGACACCCTGACCGTCGACTCCGCCGAGCTGCTCGACGCCGAGGCCATCAACGCCTGCGGCAACCCCGACCCGGAGATCGAGGCCACCGTCAAGGCCGCCGAGGAGGCCGCCGAGGAGGAGGGCGCCAAGGTCGTCGCCGAGATCGACGCCCCGCTGACCCGCGGCGTCAACGCCGGCGGCGACCCGGGCTCCAACCGTGGCGTGGAGTCCACCGCCAACAACTTCCTGGCCGACGCCGCGCGCTGGGCCATCTCCAACAAGACCTCGGTGACCGCCGACATCGGCGTGATGAATGCCGGCGGCGTGCGCGACGACCTGGACTCCGGCGAGGTCACCTACGCCGAGGCCTTCGCCGTGCAGCCCTTCGGCAACGAGATCACCTACACCCGCCTGACCGGTGAGCAGTTCAAGAAGGCCCTGGAGCAGCAGTGGAAGGACGGCGGCGAGCGCCCCGTGCTCTCCCTGGGCGTCTCCGACAACGTCTCCTACGTCTACGACGTCGAGGCCCCGGCCGGCGAGCGCATCAAGTCCGTGACCGTCGACGGCGAGCCGCTCGACCCCGGGCGCGAGTACGTCGTCGCCGGCTCCACCTTCCTGCTCGAGGGCGGCGACTCCTTCTCCGCGCTGGCCGAGGGCTCCGAGCTGGCCGCCACCGGCCTGATGGACATCGAGGCCTTCGTCTCCTACCTGCGTGACAACGAGGACGCCGCCCCGCGCGCCGGCCAGTCCAACGTCTCCGTGCACCTGCCGGAGAAGGTCGCCGCCGGCGAGGAGATCACCGTCGAGCTGTCCAGCCTGATCTACTCCGTCGACGACCCGGTCAAGAAGGTCACCGTCCGCGTCGGCGACACCGAGGTCGAGGCCGACATCGACCCGGACCTGGGTGAGCCCGGCCACGGTGAGGCCGGCAAGGCCTCCGTCACCCTGACCCTGCCCGAGGACGCCACCGCTGAGACCGAGCTGACCGTCACCACCGACGCCGGCACCGAGGTCTCCGCCCCGCTGGGTGCGCTCACCGAGGTCGCCGGCTCCGGCGACGACGATCCCGATGAGCCCGGCAAGCCCGGCGCCGACGGCTCCTCCGGCTCCTCTGAGACCGGCAAGATCGTCGGCGGCGTGCTCGGCGGCCTGCTGGGCCTGGGCGCCCTGGTCACCGCCGTGCTGGCCTTCCTGATGCCGGCCGTCCCGGGTGTCCTGCCGGGTGCGCTCGACCGCCTGGCCGAGCAGTTCCCGCAGGCCGCCCCCTTCATCGAGCAGCTCAAGAACGCCCTGTGACCCGCGGGCGCCGGGCGGCTAACGCCGCCGGCGCCGCCGCGGCCCACAGCACAAGCAGCACGACGCCCGCCACCTTCGGCCACGCCGGGGCGGCGGGCGCCGTAGTCTGTGCCAGCACCTCGCCGTCTGAGTCGATGACCCAGCCGACGCCGAGGTCCGCCAGCGCGTCGAGATCCCCGGCCCGCCACGCCTGATCGGCCGCCGACCAGCGCGCCGAGGGCGCGTCGACTACCACCCCGTCGACCACCAGCTGCCCGGAGGCGACCGTGGGCAGGGCCTTGTCGAGGTGGTCGACAGTGGGCACGCCGTCCACCTCGACCAGGCCGGTGGAACCGGCCACCAGCACGTCGCGACCGTCGGAAATCTCTTTTACCGCCGCCGGCGTCGGGTCCGGCACGGGGGCCAGCCTGCGCAGCGCGGCGGGGAAGTCGAGGGCCTGGACGACGGCGAGCACCAGTGCCAGCCACGCCCAGCGCTCCTTCGTGCCCAGGCGGCTGAGCCCGCCGAGGGCGGCGACGAGCGCGGGCACGGCCAGCAGCACGAACTTGTGGGCGTCGCGCACCAGTCCCGCCCCGGGCACGGTGGCCACCGCCCAGGCGAACCAGCCGGGCACCAGCCACGCGGCCAGCGGAATGACAAGGCCCACCGCCGCGGCCGCCCACAGGGGGCGGGCCACCGCGCGCCGGCCGAGCAGGCAGAGCAGCGTCAGCGCCAGGCCGAAGAGCCCGAAGCCCGCGGCGCGCGAGTCTGGGGCGGCCCCGGCGTTCCAGATCCCGCCGAGGCTCAAGAGCGTGCCGCCGGTGCCCAGGTGCGCCTCGGCGCGCGG
Source organism: Corynebacterium frankenforstense (assembly GCF_030211955.1). Lineage (GTDB taxonomy): Bacteria > Actinomycetota > Actinomycetes > Mycobacteriales > Mycobacteriaceae > Corynebacterium > Corynebacterium frankenforstense_A. Next base: position 86,349 of record NZ_JASODI010000004.1, read on the forward strand.
GGCGAAGGCGGCGGCCGAGGCCGCCGTGGCCGTGCCCGTACCCGCCCCGCTCAGCGCGGCCCAGGCGGCCGGCACCAGCCACGGCAGGCACAGCGCGCCCGCCAGCGCCCAGGTCAGCGGTGCGTCGCCGGACGTCTTCGCGCCGGCTGCCTTAGCGCCGCCGCGGCGCACGGTCAGCCCGCCGACCAGCCCGCCGAGCACCGCGCCCGTCGGGGTCAGCGCGGCCGGCACCATGCCCGCCCACGCGAGCCCCGTGCGCCCGGAGAGCCCCGCCCAGGCGATCGCGGGCAAGAGCCACCCGGCGACCGCCAGCGACCACTGTCCCTGCAGCAGGCGCTCGACCATCGCCGGGTTCAGCAGCGTCAGCGTGGCACCGGCCGCCGCGGCCACCGGCCCGCCGCCGACGTGGCGCACCAGCGCCACCGCCCCGCCGGCCCCGGCCACGGCCCCGAGAGCGAGGATGCCGCGGGCCAGCCAGGACGCCGGCAGCACGAGCCCGGCCAGGGCGAGCAGCCCGTCCTGGGGCGCGTTGCGCGCCGGGAGATCCCCGAAGCCGAAGGCGCCGGCCGTCAGCGCCGGCGAGTCGAGCACCAGCATGTCGCGGTGGGCGAGCACCCCGGGGGCGGCAAAGGGCAGCAGCACGGCCCCGACCAGCAGCGTGCACCAGGCGGCCACGGCCGCCACGGCGAGCGCGTCGCGCCGGCTCATCGCCGCGCCGGATCCGCCGCCCGCCCGCGCCGGGTGAACGCGGCCACGCCCAGGCCGACCACCACGAGGGTGAGCACGCGGCACACCCAGGCCAGCGCTGCGAGTGCGCGGCGGGTGTCGATGGTGCGCCGCGCCTCGTCGCGGGCGGTGGCACGTGAGTCGTCGTCCCAGCGGGTCTCGGCGGCCACCAGGGTGCGGGCGTCGACGGTGCGCTCGGCGGAGTCGCCGATCTGCTCGACCGCCCCCGGCCCGCCCGGGGCGCGCACGGCGGCGCCGGAGCCCTCCGGGGCCGCGCCGGCGTCGGTGGCGTCGGCGTACTCGGCGGGGTCCTCGGCGGCGGCGAGGTAGATGCGCACGCGCTCGGCGACGTCGACGACGCGCCCGGACTGCGGCTCGACCTTCACCTCGCGGTCGACGGCGTAGTAGGGCTCGAGGGTGACCTCGGCGTCCGGGGCCAGCCCGCGGGCGCCGAGCTGCCCGGCGTCGTAGAAGCGCCGCGCCGGCCCGCGCACCGCGAGCTTGTCGGCGGCCTCGGCGCGGTCCTCGCCGAGGGCGGCCAGGGTGTCGGCGAGCCGGTGGCCGGCCACGCGCTGGCCGTAGACGTGGGTGAGCATCGTCTCCTCGGCCGGGTCGGCCGGGGCCTTGCCGCGGTAGTCGAGGTAGGTCGTCTCCATCAGCCACGGGTCGAAGTACTGGTAGGAGCGCTTCTCGGTCTCCACGGGGAAGCGGTGAGTCAGCCCCTCGCGCACGAAGCCGTCCGTTTCCTGGTCCACCCCCGCCGCCGGCAGCTCGACGCCGACGCGGCTGGTCGGGTAGGCCGAGGGAAAGGTCGAGTCGCGCTCGAGCACCGCCCGGTCGTGCACGCGGGCGATGGGCTCGCCGCCGGCGATGACCTCGCTGCGCGCGTCGGCCAGCGCGCCGTCGTCCTCCGTCTCCTCGTCGTCGGGGTCGGTGCGCGCGGCGGTGTAGTCCACGGTCTGGTCCACGGCCAGCTCCACGGCGCGCGCGAGCTTCCCGGGCGCCTCGTCCGAGTCGGCGAGTCTGCCTGCGTCGACGACCCGGGCGTCCGGGTCCACCGAGCGCACGCTGCGGGTCACCCCGACCTCGAGGTCGTACATCAGGTAGAGCACCACGCGCGGGGCGACGTCGCCGACCAGCAGCAGCACGAGCACGGCCGCCAGGGTCGCCATGGCGGCGCGCCGCCTGGTCCCCGGCTGTCCCACGAGTCCCACGGACGCCTCCTTCCAGTACCCTGGCGCAGGTGAGCGAGGTTATCTCGGGCCAATCCTACGCACGCCGCTTCGTCGAGTCCCTCGAGGGCCTGCGCGCCGTGGCCGCCGCGGGGGTGGTGGTCACCCACGTCGCCTTCCAGACCGGCGTGGACCCTAAGAGCCACTTCGGCGCGCTGACCGCCCGCTTCGACTTCTTCGTCGCCGTCTTCTACGCCCTGTCGGCCTTCCTCTTGTGGCGCCGCCACCGCACCGACCGCCGCTTCGGCCGCTACTACCGCCGGCGTATCGCCCGCATCGCCCCGGCCTACCTCGTCTGCGCGGTGGTGGTGCTGCTCTGGCTGCCCGAGGCCTTCGGCGCCTCCCCGCTGCAGGTCCTCGCCCAGCTGACACTGACCCAGATCTACGTGCCCGATGGCCTGATCGGCGGGCTGACCCACATGTGGTCGCTGTGCGTGGAGGTCGCCTTCTACCTGGTCCTGCCGCTCATCGCGCTCACGATCGGGCGCCTGACGAGCCGCCGGGCGCGCGTGGCGGGGATCCTCGCGCTCACCGCGGCGCTCTCGGCGTGGCCCTGGCTGCCGTTTGTCGCCGCCGCCGAAGGCGCCGTCAACCTGCAGATCTGGCCGCCCAGCTACGCCCCCTGGTTCGCCGTGGGGCTCCTCGCCGCCGAGGCCGAGGGCCACCTCGCCGGGCGCCCCGCCGCCCGCGCCCGCGTCGCGCGCCTCTCCGCCCCGCGGTGGCTCTACTGGGCCGCGGCGATGGCGGTGGCCTGGGCCGCCGGGCGCGAGTGGTTCGGCCCGCTGGGCCTCGAGCACCCCTCCCCGGGCCAGTTCAGCGCGCGCATCGCCGCTGGCGCCGTCTTAGCCGCGCTGATCGTCGTGCCCTACGCGCTGGCCCCGCGGCGCAGCGACCTCATCGCCACCGCCCCGCTGCGCCTGGCCGGCCGGTGGAGCTACTCACTGTTCCTCTGGCACGTCGCGGTGCTCGGCGCCGTCTTCCCGCTGACCGGCATCGGCACCTTCACCGGCGGCTTCTGGCCCGTGCTGGCCGTCACGCTCGTCGTCTCGTTGGGCGTCGCCGGCGTCTCGCACACGCTCATCGAGCAGCCCGTCCTCGATCGGCAGCGCCGCCGCGAGCACCGCCACAAGGACCGCCCCGGCCAGCAGCGCCGAGTCGCCGGCGTAGAGCCCGTGCACGCCGGGCGGCCAGGGCGCACGCCCGAGCCACGCCGCGCCCGCCCCCAGTGAGCCCGCGACCAGCCACGTCGGCCGGATCCGCGTGAAGCGCTGCACCACCCACGCGACCACGGCCGCGACCGCGCCGGCGACACCTGCCACGAGCACCGCCGCGAGCGCCACGACCCCGAAGCCGGTCCAGCGCCGCCCGATTGACGACGTCCCGGTGGTCACCGTCGTGCGCACGGCTGGCGCGGTGCGAGGGACTCCCGCCCCTCGCACCAGGATGAGGACGAGCCCCAGCAGAGTGAGCACCGCGACCGCGCCGCCGCCGAGGAGCCCGGCGCGGTAGGCCGGCTGCCCGGCGAAGGAGAACTCGACGCTCCCGCCCACGCCCGCCGGCACCCGGAAGGCCTGCATGCCCGCGTCGAGCACCGCAGGCTCCAGCTCCCGGCCGGCCACGCTCGCGCGCAGGCCCGGATTCGCCGAGCGCCCGGTCATCAGCCACCGGTCCCGGTCGGCTGCCGTGACCTCCACCGGGCCGCCGGCCCCGCCGCCGAGCGCCTCGACGTGCTGCTCGGGCGAGGCGGTGAAGCCCGGTTCGGCCAGCTCCACCCAGTCCGCGTCGGTCTCCACGCGGTGGGTTCCCTCCTCGAGGTCCACCGTCGCGTCGCGGGGGACCGCCCGGCCGTCGAGAAGCACCTCGGCGCCACCGGCGGCGCGGACGGTCACCGTCATCTGCCGCGGGGCGGTGAAGACCCGCCGCACGGCGCCGGGGTCGGGGGTAAGGCGCTGGAAGAAGAAGGCCCGCACGCCCGGCGAGGTGTCCGGCACCTCGATCTCGCGGCTCACCCCGGCGGTGAGTTCGCTGATGCCGACGCGCTCGGTCAACTCCACGCGCACGGGCACCCCGGCGCCGACGCGCACCGTGCGCGGCACGCCTTCGCGCAGCGTGACGTCCAGGCGCCGGTCACCCGCGGTGACCTCGACGGTGGTGTCCCCGGTGGTAGTCACCGTCAGCTGGCCTTCCGGGTTCTCCGGGGTGACCTCGAGGAACTCGCCGGCCCCGCGGCCGGGGGCCGGCCACCAGGCGGTCTGCGGGTCGCCGTCGACGGCCGCGGTCGCCGAGCGCGCCGGGTCCGCCCCGCCGAAGCTCGTCGCGTCCGCCGCAGACGAGGAGGCGGCCACGTGCCCGCCGTGCTCGACCACGCGGGTGCGCGGGCCGGCCGAGGGGTAGTCGGACACCGGGTTGCGTACGTCCGAACCCTCGGCGGGCTCGGCGAGCGCGGCGGAGGTCGCGTCGCGGACCTCGCCGTAGTTGCGCGCGACCAGCTGCGGGGTGTCGGTGACCACCTCGGCGTCACCGGGCACCAGCCGGCGCACCGCCGGCCCGGCGGCGGCGTCGAGAAGCGGCAGGACCTCCCCGCCGCCGGCGACGCGCACCGGCTCGCCGTCGACCAGCCGCATGCCGGCGCCCGCGTCGAGGACGTGCACCTCGACCTCACCGAAGGTGTGCACCTCGCCGGGCAGGAGGTCGGCGACGGCGGCGGCGTCGTCGCGGGCGCGCGGGTCGTCGAGGTCGTGGCGCACCAGCACCGCACCGACCCCGAAGGACTCCAGCGCCCGTGCGGCGGCCCCGGGGTCGGCACGCAGCGCGGCGTCAAGCCCGTCGAGGCCGCGGATGGCCTCCGGGTCGACCAGCGGGACCGCGTCGCGCACCGCCCAGGGGTTCTCGGCCAGCGGCTGGACGGGCTCGTCGCGCGTCCAGCCCCACTCCTGGCGGGCGAAGGGGCTGGGCGGGTAGATCAGCGTGCGCGTCTCCAGGGTGTCCAGGAAGGCGGCGGCCTGCGGCCAGTAGTCGGGCACCTCTTCGTAGGCGCCGCGCGGCAGGAGCCGCCCGGACAGCGCCGGCGCGGCCGAGGCGGCCAGCAGCCCGGCGATGAGCACCAGTGCGGCGACGCGCTGCGGAGCGAGCCCCCGCAGACTGCGCAGCCCCCGCCCGGCGGCGAGCCGCTCGACCAGGAAAGCCACGCCCACGGCCAGCGGCAGGCGCACCAGGGGGTCGAACTTGTGCAGGTTGCGCAACGGGGCCAGCGCCCCGTCGAGGAGCCCGACCCACCAGTCACCCAGCGGCCCGTGGCCGAGTCCCAGCATCACCAGCCCGCAGGCGAGCATCACCAGCCACGGGGCGCGCACCTTCCCGCGCGCGCAGCGCAGCCCGATCAGCCCCGCGGCGGCCACCGCGAGGGTGACCACCACGAAGACGGGCTCGCTGACCAGCGCGAAGCCGGCGCGGCGTTCGGTGTCGACGAAGGGGGTCCAGCTGGTGGTCCCGCGCAGGATCTCCGCCGGGTTGAGCCAGCGGGTGGTCACCCCGGCCGACTCGATGAAGTCGGTGAACGGCGGCGCGTAGCGCCCGAGCACCAGCAGCGGAACCAGCCACCAGAGGCTCACCAGCACCGAACCCGCCGCCCACGTCGCCGCGGTGGCGCCCAGACGGCGACGCGACGCGGCGTCGTCAATAGGGCGCCACAACAGCACCACCGCGCCGGGCACGCAGGCGGCCAGTGTCGCGGTGGCGTTGACCGCGCCCATCAGCGCGACCGGCACGGCGGCGGCAGCGCCCGCGCGCCAACCGGGCCGGCCGAGCAGCGCGAAGACGACCCAGGGGGCGAGCATGACCGGCCAGGTCTCCGAGGAGATCGCGGTCAGCGTGGTCAGCACGCGCGGGGCGGCGATGAAGGCCACGGCGCCGGCGACCTGGGCGGGTGTGCCGCGCACGCCGATGCGGCGCAGCAGGGCGAGCATGCCGGAGTAGCCGACGGCGAGCACGAGCAGCCACCAGGCGCGCTGGGCGAGCCACGCGGGAAACGGGTCGGTCAGCCAGAAGAAGAGGCCCTGCGGGAAGAGGTAGCCGTAGGCCTGGTTCTGCAGCTGGCCGAGGGTGAAGGTGTCCGTCCACGCGGTCAGCGCGCGGGCGAGGAAGCCGCCGGGGTCGACGGTGAGGTCGTGTTTGGTGTCGGCGGCGGTCAGCCCGGGCTGCTGGAGCGCCACGAGCACGGCGAGGACCAGCCAGCCGATCACATGCGCGCGCCAGGGGCCGGGCAGGGCGTGCCGCGGGCGCGTCAGGGCCTGTGAGGCCATCGCGTCAGTCGCGCGAGCCGTACTCCGGTCCGCCGAGCAGCGCGTTGTCCGCGGTCACGGCCTCGCCCTGGGGGACCGAGTCGGCGCCGGTGAACATGGCGACGCCCATCACGGCGACCACCCCGAGGGCGACGCCGACGACCGCGCTCGCCAGCGCGGGACCGACGGAGCGGCGGTTGAGGGAGTCGGATTCGAGGGCCATGCCCGCAACCTTAGCAGCGCGGGCGGGCCACCCCGGCGTACTCGGCCTACTCGGCCTGGTCGTCGTCCGCGTCGTCCTCCTCGGGCGGGACGACAAACAGCGGCACCTCGGAGTTCTTCAGCAGCGCGTCGGTCACGGAGGTCTGCCACAGCGCGCGCAGCCCGCTGATCCCGCGCGCGCCAGCGACGATGACGTCGGGGCGCAGCTCAGCGGCGGCGTCCAGGATCGCCGACCACGTCGAGGTCGCCGACTCGACGAGGTGGGCCCGGGCGTGCAGGCCGAGCTCCTCGGCGAGCGCCACCCCGGCGCGGCAGGTGTCGCGGGCGTGGCCGTAGGCGGGGTCGTCGGCCTCGGCGGTGTCCGGCCAGTCGCCCTGGTGGTTGCCGGTCATCGAGCTGGCGCGGGCGGCCTGGCGGTACATCGGCTCCCAGGCGGTGATGATCTCCACGTGCCGCGGCGCGAGCAGTCGCGCGGCGTAGGTCAGCGCCCGGCGCGACTCGTCCGAGCCGTCGAAGGCGATGAGCATGGTGGTTTCTGCGGGGCCGGGGTTCACGGTCATCCTCCCGAGGTCGGATAGCTTTCCGGGGTCCGCCCGTGTGCGTGCACGGACGCTTGTGCCGCCAGTCTACGTCCCGGCGGGGTAGGTTCGGGACCGTTCCGCCACCCGTCCCCGCCCCGCCGAGAGGAGCCGCCGTGCCCGGCCGCCGCGTGCCCGCCGTCGTCGCCGCCCTGGCGTGCACGCTGCTCACCGCGTGTTCCTCCGCCCCGATTTCCGACGTCCCGTCCGCCCCCTCGTCTGCCACTTCTACGACGTCGGCGCCTGCGTCGACGGCCTCCGCTGACGCGGAGGCCGCGGAGGTCGACGCCGAGGCGCGCCGGCTGGCGGCCTCGTTGATGGTCGTCGGGGTGACCGACTACGAGTCGGCGCGGGCCGCGCTTTCGGCCGGGGCCGGCGGCATCTTCGTGGTCAACTGGTCGGACCCGGGGCTCTTGACCGAACCGGGCCGCGACATCCACGCCCTGCGCGCCGAGTTCGGCGGGGACTTCGAGGTCTCCATCGACTTCGAGGGCGGGCGCGTGCAGCGCCACTCCGACGTCCTCGGCGGCATCCCCGCCCCGCGCGAGCTGGCCGCCGCCGGGCCGGCCGAGGTCCGCCGTGTCGCCTTCGAGCTGGGCACCCGGCTGCGCGCCCGCGGCATCGACACCGACTACGCCCCGCTCGTCGACGTCGACACCGCCGGGCTGGACATCATCGGCGACCGCTCCTTCGGCACCGACCCCGCCGCGGCCGCCGCCGGTGCGCAGGCGTTCGCCGCGGGGCTGACCGACGCCGGGGTGCGCCCCGTCTACAAGCACTTCCCCGGCCACGGCGCGGCCAGCGGCGACACCCACGAGGGACCCGCGGTCACCCCGCCGCTGGACGAGCTGGCGCACCTGGACCTGGCCGCCTTCGGCCCGGCCGTGGCCGCCGCCCCGCCCGGCACCGGGGTCATGGTCGGGCACCTCAGCGTGCCGGGGCTGACCTCGGGGGAGACCCCCGCCAGCCTCGACCCGGCGGCCTACCGGCTGCTGCGCTCGGGCGCCTACCCGGGCGGGGTGCCCTTCGAGGGCCCGATCTACACCGACGACCTGTCCGGCATGGCGGCCGTCTCCGAGCGCGCCACCCCGCCGCAGGCGGCCGCCCGCGCCCTGGCCGCCGGCGCGGACCGGGTGCTGTGGTCCTCCGGGGAGGGCCTCGACGAGGCGGTCGATCTGGTCGCCGCGGCCGTCGCCGACGGCGAGATCCCGCTCGAGCAGCTGCGCGCGGCGGCGGCCCGCGGCTGAAGATCCGCGGGTGCACGGTGTGACCTCCGGGTACGCGGGTCGCTAGGGTTGAGCGCGTGGCAGACTCGTATTCCCCGGACGATCATGTGCGCGACGACCGCGACGACTCCGGTTCCGGCCGCTGGATGAAGGTCAGCGCCGGCGTGCTCGTCGGTCTCTTCCTCATCGCCGCGATCGTCTACGTCGCCGACTACCTGGCGAACCGCGACAACGTGCCCCGCGGCGCGACCGTCGGTGGGGTGGCCATCGGCGGCATGAGCCAGGACGAGGCGCGCCGCACGCTCGAGAGCGAGCTCGGCGGGCTGGCCGTGCGCCCGGTGACGGTGCACGCCGGGGAGATGAAGGAGCGCTTCACCCCCGCCGAGGCCGGCGTGGGCCCCGACTGGGCCGCCACCGTCGCCGCCGCCGGCGAGCAGTCCGCCAACCCGCTGACCCGCCTGCGCGGGCTGTTCACCTCCTACGAGGTCGACATCGTCAGCGAGGTCGACGACGCGAAGTTCCAGCCCGCGCTGCGCCGCGCGGTCACCGGACTGACCCGCGAGCCGGTCGACGGCCGGGTCAACGTGGACAAGGGCCGGGTCAACGTCGACGAGCCGGTCAACGGCCAGGAGGTCGACCGCGAGCAGCTGCGCGAGGCCATGGTCACCGGCTGGGCCGACCCCGAGGGCGTCGAGGTGCCCGCGGAGGTGCACGGTCCGGCCATCGGCGAGGACGCCGTGCGCGCCGCCGCCGACGGCCCGGCGGCCAAGGCCGTCTCGGCGCCGGTGACCGCCCACGGGCGCGAGGAGATCGACGGCGTGCTGCCCGTCGAGCGCATGGGCGAGGTGGTCACTTTCCGCCCCGAGGGCGACCGCCTGGTCGAGGACGTCAACGTCGAGGCCGCCCGCGGCATCCTCGCCGAGGGCCTGGCCGAGAGCGAGCAACCGCAGCGCAACGCGCAGATCCGCTTCGTCGGCGACAGTCGTGACATCACCCCGCACTCGGACGGCGTCTCGGTGGACTGGGACGCCACCCTCGAGGGGCTGCCCGGGCGCATCACCGGCGACGAGGACCGCGAGTTCGACGCGGTCTACAAGGACGAGCCGGCCACCTTCACCACCGAGATGGCGGAGAAGGCGACCTTCGACGACGTCGTCGGCGAGTTCACCACCGGCGGCTTCTCCGACACCTCCGGGCAGAACATCCGCCGGGTCGCCGCCCAGGTCGACGGCGCGATCGTCGCCCCGGGCGACACCTTCTCGCTCAACGGCTACACCGGCCCGCGCGGCACCGCGCAGGGCTACGTCGAGGGCGGCATCATCATCGACGGCCGCGCCGGCAAGGCCGTCGGCGGCGGCATCTCCCAGTTCGCCACCACCCTCTACAACGCCGCCTACTTCGCCGGCATGGAGGACGTGGCGCACACCCCGCACAGCTACTACATCTCCCGCTACCCGGCCGGCCGCGAGGCCACCGTCTACGAGGGCGCGATCGACCTGGTCTTCCGCAACACCAGCCAGTACCCGGTGCGCATCGAGACCTCCGTCGGCGGCGACAGCGTGACCGTGCGGCTCAAGGGCGTCAAGCAGGTCGACGTCGAGTCGGTCAACGGCGGCCGGTGGGCGCAGACCAGTCCGCACGAGCAGCAGGTCTCCGGCTCGGACTGCTCGCCGTCCTCGGGCGCGCCGGGCTTCACCACCTCGGACACCCGCATCATCCGCGACCTGTTCGGCAACGAGATCTCGCGCGAGACCCAGACGACGGTCTACGACCCGCAGCCGATCGTTCGCTGCAGCTAGCGTAAGGGGCGCACACAGGACCCCGACGCCGGGGAGCGTCGGGGAGACAAACGGGGAGCACCGGGGAGATAAACGGGGAGCACCGGGGAGTGCTCCCCGTTTAGTTGGGTGGGGGAGACCTGCGTCGGTGCATGGTGGTCGGTATCGTTACCGCACAGCGCCGCCTCACGGGGCGGGCCTTAACTGACGTAGGAATCAACGAGGAACCAACATGTCTCAGCACTACGACCTCTACGCCTCTCTCGGGCTGAACCGGGAGGCCAGCTGCGAGGAGCTCGGCGCCCAGCTCAGCGCGCGCCTGGAGACCCTCCGCCAGGAGGGTGCCGGGCCGGACTCGCCGCAGGTCGACGAGGTCTCCACGGCCCGCGCCATTTTCTCCGACCCGCAGCTGCGTCACATCCACGACGCCCGCCTGGACGACCCGGAGGCCACGCCCATCGACATCCCGGCGCTGCACGAGCTCGCCGCCTCGGGCGTCGGCTCCCAGGACGAGTCGGACGAGTCCGCCGGTTCCACGGCCGTCCCGGTCTCCGAGGCGGAGACCACGAAGGTGCGCGTCGACGAGGCCCCCGCGGACAAGCCGGGTGCACACGCCGAGCCGGAGGTCAAGGACCACGAGGCCCCGCGCCTGGGCGAGCAGCCCGAGGGTGCGGCCCACAAGGCCGATGAGGACAAGGCTCACGAGGGCCACCAGAACCACGAGGTCCCGCAGTTCGCGCAGCCGGGTCAGCCTGGTCAGGCCGGCCCGCAGGGCCCGCAGAACCAGCAGGCCCCGAACTTCCAGCAGCCCGGTCAGCCGGGCCAGCAGGGCCCGCAGCCCCAGCAGCAGAACCAGCAGCCGCAGCAGCCCCCGAAGCCGCCGAAGCAGTACAAGGTCCGCGACGCCGACGAGCCCGCCTCCACCTTCAAGGCGCGGCTGGCCCAGCTGCCCACGCTGCCGAAGGCCCTCGTCTTCACGGCGCTGGGCGGATTCGTGGTCTTCCTGCTCGGTATCTTTATCCTGCCGGTCATCGTTTACGCCGCCTTTGACTCCGGTGAGTCGGACGCCCTCGGTATCTCGGACGCGTTCACCGGGGGTGCTGTTCTGGCTGCGATTCCCGTTTCCTTTGCCCTCTGCTTCGGGCTCTGCCTCCACGCGCTGGCGCTGATCCTGATGGTGATGCGTGGACGCAGTGAACTGAACAACTGGGCGCTCATCGCGTCGACGGCCCCCATCGTCCTCGGTTCCCTGATGGCGATCTTCTCGATCAACCTTGAGATGTCGTGGACGGCCATCTTCGCGCTCCTCTACGCGATTGCGCTGATCGTCATGCTGGCCATGCCCGATACCCGCGCCTGGTTCCAGGGCAAGATCCGCGAGGAGATCCCGCAGCCGCAGTTCCAGCAGCCGCAGAACCAGTTCCAGGCTCCGCAGGGTCAGTTCGGCCCGCAGCAGCCGCAGCCGAACCAGTTCCAGCAGCCGCAGCCGGGCCAGTTCCCGCAGTCGGGTCCGTTCCAGCAGCCTCAGCAGGGTCAGTTCCCGCAGGGCCCGCAGGGGCCGCAGTTCGGTCAGCCGGGCCCGTTCGGTCAGCCGCAGCAGCCGCAGCCGGGCCAGTTCCCGCAGTCGGGTCCGTTCCAGCAGCCCCAGCAGGGCCAGTTCCCGCAGGGCCCGCAATTCGGCCAGCCGCAGCCGGGTCAGTTCCCGCAGGGGCCGCAGGGCCAGCAGAACCCGGGCTCCGCTGAGAACCGCTGACTGAATCCCATGAATGAAGGCCGGACCACGATCACGTGGTCCGGCCTTTCCGCTTACGAGCACCAGGATTACCCGTGACTGGATACAGAAGGACCGGACACAGAAGGACCGGACGCGGTAGGACCGCACGCAGCAGATGGAAGGCGTACGCCGCCGCGGCGGGCCTCGGACTCGCGTTGGGGGTCCCGGTCTGGTTCCGGGTGCCCTGGTCGCCGTTGCGGGCGCGGTTCTCCCGCGACGTCGCGGCGATGCAGGTGCGCGCCGCCGCGGCCGGACCGGGAGGCACCTTCACCGAGGCCGACTTCGCCGGTCTGCCGCCGGCCGTCCGGGAGTTCGTGGCCCGCGCCGGTTTCCCCGGTACCCCGAGGATGAACCACATGCGGATCCGCTTCACGGACGTGGCGTTCTCCCGGGGACCCGCCACGTCGCCGATGCGGATCGACTACACCCAGTACAACAGCGCCCTGGAGCCCGAGCGGCTGGCGCTGATCGAGTCCGGCATGTTCTCGGTCCCGTTCGAGGGCTACGACTACTACGCGGCGGGCACGGGCGGCATGCACGGCGTGCTGGGCAAGGCGGTCACGCTCTTCGACCAGCGCGGCTCCGAGATGGACCAGGCCTGCCTGGCGACCTACCTCGCCGAGAGCCTCTTCCTGCCCGCCTCCCTGCTGACCGGGAAGATCACCTTCGAGCACGTCGACGCCCACCGCGTCGCCGCCTCCGTCAGCCACGGCGGCGCGCACGTCTCGGGCGAGTTCAGGTTCACCGGGGACTTCGAGATGGCCGAGTTCACCACGCGGGACCGCGCCGTCGCCAGGCCCGACGGCACCATGGAGTACGTCCCCTGGACGGCCCGCGCTTCCGGCTACGCCGTCCGCGCGGACGGGCTGCGGCTGCCCACGCGCCTGCAGGCGGTGTGGGAGTACCCGGACGCCCCGCTGGTCTACTTCGACGGCGCGATCGGCGAGATAGCCTACGGGTGAGCAGACCCGCGGCGCCCACCCCCGAACCACACGAAACCCCTGAACCGGAGGCCCGGTCCAGCGGTTTCTCTTGGAGCCGATGACGGGAATCGAACCCGCGTATTCAGCTTGGGAAGCTGATGTTCTGCCATTGAACTACATCGGCACTGGCGTACACCTTAACACCGTGGCGACCCCTCGGGGAAACCCGGTCGCTACCATGAGGGACGTGCTTCTCTCCGACCATGACATCCGCTCCGCGATCGAGTCCGGGGACCTGGGCATCGAGCCCTTCGACCCGGAGCTGATCCAGCCGTCCAGCGTTGACGTGCGTCTCGACAGGTTCTTCCGGGTATTCAACAACTCCCGCTACACCCACATCGACCCCAAGCGGAGGATGTCGGAGCTGACCACCCCGGTCGAGGTGGCCGAGGGCGACTCCTTCGTGCTCCACCCCGGCGAGTTCGTGCTCGCCTCCACCCTCGAGTGCTTCACGCTGCCGCCGTACCTGGCCGGCCGCCTCGAGGGCAAGTCCTCGCTGGGCCGCCTCGGCCTGCTGACCCACTCCACGGCCGGCTTCATCGACCCGGGCTTCTCCGGCTTCATCACCCTGGAGCTGTCCAACGTGGCCAACCTGCCGATCGTGCTCTACCCGGGCATGAAGGTCGGCCAGCTGGCGATCTTCAAGATGTCCTCGCCGGCCGAGGTGCCCTACGGCTCCGCCGAGCTGGGCTCGAAGTACCAGAACCAGCGCGGCCCGACGCCCTCGAAGTACTACCTCAACTTCGACTGACCCCGGCCCCACCCGCGCCCCACCCGCGCCCCGCTCGCGCTGCGGCCCGGCGGGGGAGGGGGTAGACATGACTGTCATGAAGATGACTGTCATCGGTACCGGTTATCTCGGGGCGACCCACGCGGCGTGCATGGCCGAGCTCGGCCACGACGTCCTCGGCGTCGACGTCGACCCCGCCAAGATTGAGGCGCTCAGCGCCGGGCGCGTCCCCTTCTTCGAGCCTGGCCTGCCCGAGGTCCTCGAGCGCACCATGGCGGCCGGTCGGCTGCGCTTCACCACGGACTACGCCGAGGCCGCCGAGCACGCCACCGTGCACTTCCTGGCGGTGGGCACCCCGCAGCAGCGCGGCAGCTACGCCGCGGACCTGACCTACGTCCACGCGGTGCTCGACGGCCTGGTGCCGCGCCTGGAGGGCCGCCACCTGGTGCTCGGCAAGTCGACCGTGCCCGTGGGCACCGCCGTCGAGCTGCAGGAGCGCGTCGACGCCCTGGCCGCCGAGTCCGGCAGGGGCGCCGAGGTCGAGATCGCCTGGAACCCGGAGTTCCTCCGCGAGGGCTACGCCGTCAAGGACACCATCACCCCGGACCGCATCGTCGTCGGCCACCGCACCGACCGCCCGAGCACCGCCGTGGAGACCGCCCGCGAGATCTACGCCCGCCCGCTGGACGCCGGCACCCCGTTCTTCGAGATGAACCTGCCGACCGCCGAGCTGGTCAAGGTCTCCGCGAACGCCTTTCTGGCCACCAAGATCAGCTTCATCAACGCCGTCTCGGAGATCTGCGAGGCCACCGGCGCCGACGTGACCCGCCTGGCCGACGCCATCGGCGTCGACGACCGCATCGGCCGGAAGTTCCTCGGCGCGGGTCTCGGCTTCGGCGGCGGCTGCCTGCCCAAGGACATCCGCGCCTTCATGGCCCGCGCCGGCGAGCTCGGCGTGGACCAGGCCCTGACCTTCCTGCGCGAGGTCGACGCGATCAACCAGCGCCGCCGCGAGCGCGTCGTCGAGCTGACCCGCGAGCTGACCGGCGGGCGGCTCATCGGCCGCCGCGTGTGCGTGCTGGGCGCGGCCTTCAAGCCGAACTCCGACGACGTGCGCGACTCCCCGGCGCTCAACGTCGCCGGTTCCCTCTCCCTGGCCGGCGCCTCCGTGAGCGTCTACGACCCGCAGGCCATGGCGAACGCCGCCCGCGTCTTCCCCACACTCGGCTACGCCGGCAGCGTCGAGGAAGCCCTGCAGGGCGCCGAGGTCGTCGTGCTGGCCACCGAGTGGCGCCAGTTCCGCGACCTCGACCCCGCGACCACCGGCGAGCTCGTCGACGAGCGCGTGATCATCGACGCCCGCAACGTGCTCGACGCCGACGCGTGGCGTGCCGAGGGCTGGACCGTCGCCGCCCTGGGTCGTGCGTTGAATTGACGACGCCCCCGCGCAAGCCGGCCGGGATGAGCTTCGAGACGTTCGTGGAGCGACGCATCCGGGAGGCGCAGGAGCGCGGTGACTTCGACGACCTGCCCGGCGCGGGCAAGCCGTTGCCCGTGCGCCGCGGGCCGGACACCTGGCTGAGCCGGCGCCTGGCCGCCGAGGACGTCGACCGCGAGGCGCTGCTGCCGCCGGCGCTGCGGCTGCGCAAGGAGCGCGAGCGCCTGGCGGGCAAGGCCCGCTCCTGTGCCACCGAGGCCGAGGTCCGCGAGCTGGCCTCCGGCTTCAACCGTCAGGTCGCCGAGGTGATCCGGCAGGGCATCGGCGACGGGCCCAACCTGCCCGTGCACACGGTCGACGTCGACGAACTGCTCGCCGAGTGGCGCTCGGCGCACCCGCCCGCGCCGCGGGTGCGCGCCGACGGCGAGGGGCGCGACGTCGTCAATCGAAGCCGACGCAGGCGCCGGTGGTGGCTGTGGTGGCGGCGCTGAGCTGCTGGACCGCCGGCTACTGCCGGGCCTCGCCCGGCAGGTAGGTGATGCCGCGCTCGTCGAGGATGCCCTTCAGGCGCGTCGGGTAGTCGGTGATGATGCCGTCGACGCCGAGGTCGATCATCTTCTGCATGTCGGAGGCCTCGTTGACCGTCCAGGGGATTACCGGCAGGCCGGAGGCGTGGGCGCGGGCGATGAGGTCCTCGTCGACGAGCTCGTAGTCAGGGGAGAGAACCCCGGCGTTGAGCTGGGCGGCGGCCTGGGTGATGTCGCCGTCGACGGCGTCGTAGTCGACGTCGCCGGTCCACACGGAGTCCGGCTTCCAGGTGGTGTCGTCCCAGAGCACGACGGTCATCAGCTTCGGCTCGGCCTCGTGGACCAGCGGCAGGGAGCGCCAGTCGAAGGACTGGATGGTCGCGCGGTCGACCACGTCACGCTCCTGGAGCACCGGCACGATCGCGTCGACGAACTCCTGCGGGCTGGCGGACTTCTCCGGCTCCTCGGCCTCGATCTTGGTCTCGATGTTGAAGCGGACCTCGGGCTCGCCGGCGGCGACGTCGAAGACGTCCTCGAGGCGGATCAGGGAGTTGGCGTGCGGGTGCTCGGCGTCGGGGAAGTCCTCGAGCTGCTTGTTGCAGTTGAGGGTCTGCAGCTGCTCGTAGGTCAGCTCGTGGACGAGCTTGCCCACGTAGGGGAACTGCTCGTCGCCCTCGGTGACCGGCTGGGTGTCCTCGCACTTCTCGGGGTCGATCTCCGGGTCGTGCCAGACGACGGGCACCCCGTCGGCGGAGACGACCACGTCGAGCTCCAGGGTGGTCACCCCGGCCATGAGCGCCTCGGAGAAGGCGCCTGAGGAGTTCTCCGTCCACTCGCCGCGCCCGCCGCGGTGGGCCTGCAGGTCGAAGGTGTCGCCGAGCATCTCGCCGGCGCCGACCAGGCTCGCCTCCTGCGAGCCGGTGGTCGACTCGGCGTCCTCGCCGTCGCCCGAGCAGCCGGACAGGGCCAAGGAGCAGGCCGCCAGGACGGCGGCGGTGGTACGCACGGCGCGGGTGGTGCTCGTGGTGCTCGTGGCGCGGGTGACGCGGGGCAGGAAGCGGGACATTCTCTGGCCTTTCGGGGGTGCGGGGTGGCCGCGCTCGGCGACGGGAGGTTCCGCGGTCACGATAACCCCGCCCGCGCCGCCGCGCAGCCGTCGCGGGCCGGGCGGCGGGCCCGGGCCGCCCCGCGGCTACTGTTTGTAGCTCGCCAGGAAGTTGCCCAGCCGCTCGATGGCGGCGTCGAGCTCGGAGACCCACGGCAGCATGACCACGCGGAAGTGGTCCGGGGTCGGCCAGTTGAAGCCGGTGCCCTGGACCAGCAGGATCTTCTCGCGGCGCAGCAGGTCCAGCATCAGCTGGGTGTCATCGTGGATGTCGTAGACCTCGAGGTCCAGCTTCGGGAAGGCGTAGAGCGCGCCGCGCGGCTTGACGCAGCTGACGCCCGGGATCGCGTTGAGCTTCTCGTAGGTCACGTCGCGCTGGCGGGTCAGCCGGCCCATCTCGCTGGTCAGGTCGTAGATGGACTGGCGCCCGCCGAGGGCGACCTGGATGGCGTGCTGGGCCGGCACGTTCGGGCACAGGCGGGTGCCGGCGAGCAGCTCGAGGCCCTCGATGAAGCCGGCCGCGTGGTCCTTCGGGCCGGTGAGCACCATCCAGCCGGAGCGGTAGCCGGCCACGCGGTAGGCCTTGGACAGGCCGTTGAAGGTGATGGTCAGAAGGTCCGGGGCCAGCGTGGCGATCGAGATGTGCTGCGCGTCGTCGTAGAGGATGCGGTCGTAGATCTCGTCGGCGAGGATGAGCAGGTCGTACTCGCGGGCGACCTGGACGATCTTCTCCAGGATCTCCTTCGAGTAGACCGCGCCGGTCGGGTTGTTCGGGTTGATCACCACGATGGCCTTGGTCTTCTCGTTGACCTTGGCGCGGATGTCCTCGATGGAGGGGTTCCAGTCGTCCTCCTCGTCGCAGAGGTAGTGGACGGCCTTGCCGCCGGCCAGCGTGGTCGCCGCGGTCCACAGCGGGTAGTCCGGCATCGGGATCAGTACCTCGTCGCCGTCGTTGAGCAGCGCCTGGGTGACCATGGTGATCAGCTCGGAGACGCCGTTGCCCAGGAAGACGTCGTCGACGTCGAAGTGCGGGAAGCCGTCGATGACCTCGTAGCGGGTCACGATGGCGCGGCGCGCCGGGATGATGCCCTTGGAGTTGGAGTAGCCCTGGGAGGTCGGCAGCGCGGCGATCATGTCGCGCACGATGACGTCCGGGGCCTCGAAGCCGAAGAGCGCCGGGTTGCCGGTGTTGAGCTTGAGGATGCGGTGGCCCTCCTGCTCGAGCCGCTCGGCCTCGGCGGCGATCGGCCCGCGGATCTCGTAGAGGACGTCCTTGAGCTTCTCCGACTGGTCGAACTCGCGCCGCGGCCGACGCCGCCGGGTGGGCTTCGCGGCCTGGGTGGGCTGCGTGCTCTCGGCGGTCGTGTTCTTCTGCTTCTTGTTAGTCACGGAACCTATCGTGCCACGTGACGACGCCCGCGCGGGAGCCGGTCGCGGCATTTCTTGCGGTTCGCGTCACTTCCCCCTCAGCAGCCTTCCCCGGCTACCGCTTCCCCCGGTCGCCGAGGAAGTTCTGGGCGATCCCCATCGCTTGGTCCGTCAGCTCCTCGCGCCGGCGGCGCTGCTCGGCACGCTTCTCCGCGACCCGCAACCGTTCGGCGGAGTAGATCTCCCGCAGACGCGCCCGCTCCAGCTGCGCCGGGGAGGGGGCGTACCAGGAGTCCGGGCCGACCTTGGCCACGTAGAGCAGGATGAAGACCACGGGCACCAGCGCGAGCGCGACCGTGAGGATCGTCGCGCCGGCCACGCCCGGGACGGTGGCGCCGACGACCGTGCCGGCGATCCCCGCGACGGCGCTGAGCAGCAGTGCCGCGGCCCGGGGGTGCTGGCCGCGCTTGCGGGCCGCGGCGATCTCGCTGGCCGAGTAGACCGCCTCGCCGGCCTCGCCGGCGCGGAAGACGCTGCGCGGCAGGTCGGTGAAGAGCACGTCGAGCTCGCGGCGTACCTGCGCGGCGGCGGCCGCCTGGCAGCGGGAGTCGTACTCGGTCAGGTCCAGACGCCCCTCGGCCATCGCGCGGCCGAGCGCGGACATGGCGGCTGAGCGGTCGGCGTCGGAGAGCCGGACCTCCGGGGTCCTGGGGTTCTGAGGGGTCACGTCAGCGAGTCTACCGGGTCCCGCGCCACCGGTCATCGGGGAAAACCCTGATCCGGCGACCCACCGCGCCACCTCTTCCGCGCCGTCACCGGCGCCCCGCCCGCACCCCCGCGCCGCCCCGCCCACACCCTCCGCACCACCCCCGTCTTACGGAGAGGCGAGCCTCAGCACACTACACGTGGCCACCCCCGCGATTCTACCCTCGGTATATGAGCCCCATCGCCGCGAAGAACCCCCGCAGGATCGCGCGCCCCGACGTCCGGCAGCTGGACGGCAGGACCGAGTTCCCCGACCGCGTGCCCGACCACATGGCCGCAGGCACGCCTGAGCCCCTCAAGAGCGACCTGATCCGCCTGCTCGGCGAGGACAAGGTCCTCCACCGGGCCATCGACCTGGTCCGCTACGCCACCGACGCCTCGCCCTACCGCATCCTGCCCCAGGTGGTGGTCACCCCGGAGACCACCGACGACCTGGTCAAGCTGATCAACTACACGCGCGGCACCGGCCGCCACCTCACCTTCCGCGGCGGCGGCTCCTCGCTCAACGGCCAGGTGCAGACCGACGAGATCCTCGTCGACATGCGCCACCACTTCCGCGGCATGGTCCTCGAGGGCACCGTGCTGCGCGTGCGCCCCGGCGAGGTCCTGCGCAACGTGCAGGCCGTCCTCGCCCGCTCCGGGCGCCGCTTCGCCCCCGACCCGGCCAGCGAGTCCGTGGCCACCATCGGCGGCATCCTCTCCAACAACTCCGGCGGCATGCGCTGCCCGCCGGAGCAGGACAGCTACCACAGCCTCGAGTCCGTGCGCCTCGTGCTCGCCTCCGGCACCGTCGTCGACACCGGCGCGCCGGACGCGGACGCGAAGCTGGCCGCCGCGGAGCCGGAGATCCACGCCGGCCTGGCCGCCCTGCGCGACGAGATCCGCGCCGACGAGAAGCTGGTGGCCCGCCTGCGCCGCAAGTTCACCATCCGCAACACCAACGGCCTGCGCCTGGACGCCTTCCTCGACGAGGACCAGCCGGTCAAGATCCTCGGCCGCCTCATGGTCGGCTCCGAGGGCATCCTCGGCTGCATCGACGAGGCCCGCCTGCGCACCCTCGAGCTGCCCACCAAACGCGCCGTGACCTGGGTGATGCTGCCGCGCCTCGACCTGGCCGCCGGCTACGTCGCCGACATCGTCGCCGCCGGCGCCGCCGCCTGCGAGCTGCTCGTCTCCCCGGTGCTGCGCGAGTCC
Organism: Corynebacterium frankenforstense; assembly: GCF_030211955.1. Taxonomy (GTDB): domain Bacteria; phylum Actinomycetota; class Actinomycetes; order Mycobacteriales; family Mycobacteriaceae; genus Corynebacterium; species Corynebacterium frankenforstense_A. The sequence goes on from NZ_JASODI010000004.1 coordinate 106,275, forward strand.
GTGGGCAACTTCGCCGGCGCCGAGGAGTCCTGGGCCGACCTCTCCGACGACGACTCCGCGCTGCTCGTCGAGGTCGCCGGCCGCGACGAGCGGGAGCTCGAGGAGAAGATCGCCGCGGTGCGCGAGGTGCTCGCCGAGGCGGAACTAACCAGCCCCCTGGAGTTCATGTACGACAAGGTCTCCATGGACCAGGCCTGGGAGATCCGCGGCGGGCTCATGCCGCTCTTCTCCACGACCCGCCCCGACGGCTCCGCCCTGCTCACCGAGGACGCCTGCTGCCCGCCGGCCGAGGTCGGCGCCGCCTCGAAGGACCTGATGGACCTTTTGACCTCCTTCGGCTACCCGCCGATGGTCATGGGCCACGCCGCCTACGGCAACCTGCACTTCTTCCTGACCCCCAACTTCGAGGACGAGAACGCCCGCGACGAGTACGCCCGCTTCATGCAGGCCTTCGCCGAGCTGATCCTGGACAAGTACGACGGCTCGATGAAGGCCGAGCACGGCACCGGCCGCAACATGGCCCCCTTCGTGCGCCGCGAGTGGGGCGACCACATCTACGAGCTGTTCTGGCGCGTCAAGAAGCTGCTCGACCCGCAAGGCGTGCTCAACCCGGGCACCAAGCTCAGCCTCGACGACGAGATCGCCATGCGCGACTTCAAGAGCTACCCGCGCATCGAGGAGGTGGCCAACGCCTGCATCGAGTGCGGCTTCTGCGAGTCCGTCTGCCCCTCGCGCCACGTCACCGTCACCCCGCGCCAGCGCATCGCCCTGCGCCGCGAGATGGCCCGCCAGCCCGAGGGCTCCCCGGTCCTCGACGCGCTGCACGCCGACTACGGCTACGACGCGGTGGACATGTGCGCCGCCGACGGCACCTGCGCGATCGCCTGCCCGATCTCCATCGACACCGGCGCGATGATGAAGCAGTTCCGCGCCCTCGAGGCCACCGAGACCGCCGACCGCATCGCCCTGGCGCTGGCCAAGCGCTGGGAGACCGTCGAGGCCGCCGCGCGCACCGGGCTCGGCACCGCCGACATCGTCACCCGGGTGCTCGGCAAGCCCGCCGGCACCGCGCTCGTCTCCGGGATCACCTCGCTGGCCCGCAAGGTCGTGGCCACCGACCTGATGCCCTCGGCGGAGAACGGCCTGCCGCCCGCCGCGAACGCGACACTGCCCGAGACGACCGCCCAAGGCGCGGCCGCCGTCTACTTCCCGGCCTGCATCAACCGCATGTTCGGCCGCTCGATCGGGGAGAAGTCACTGGCCCAGACGCTCGTGGACCTCTCCGCGCGCGCCGGGCGCCCCGTCGTCATCCCCGACGACGTCGCCGGCTCCTGCTGCGCGACCCCGTTCTCGTCGAAGGGCTACAAGCCCGCGAAGAAGTACATGTCCGAGCAGCTCGCCCGCGACCTGATCCGCTGGTCGGACCACGGCCGCCTGCCCGTCGTCGTCGACGCCGCCAGCTGCACACACAACATCCTCGACGAGATCCCCGGCCAGCTCGACGGCGAACTCGCCGAGCAGTTCGGCAAGGTCCGCGTCCTCGACGCCGTCGAGTGGGCCCACGACGAGCTCGTGCCCGCCCTCGAGGTCACCCACCGCGCCGGGCGCGTGGCCGTGCACCCGAACTGCTCGCTGCAGCACATGGGGTTGGCCGACGAGCTTGTCGACGTCGCGCGCTTCGCGGCCACGGATGCGTTCGTCCCGCACGGCGCGGCGTGCTGCGGCGCGGCCGGCGACCGCGGCCTGCTGCACCCTGAGCTGCTCGAGGCGGCCACCCGCGACGAGCGCGCCGGCCTGAAGACCGCGGAGGCTGACATGGCCGTCGACGCCTACGTCTCGGCCAACCGCACCTGCGAGGTGGGTATGGAGCAGGTCACCGGCCGCGACTTCGAGCACGTGCTCTACCTGCTCGACGAGGCCACCCGCCCGGACTAGGCCCGCCCTAGACGCAGACGGGCACGCCGGTGGCGCGGCGCGTCAGCTCGCGCCACTCCTCGAGCCCGCCGACGGCCTCGCCGGGCCCGGCGGTCCAGGTGGTGTGGGCCAGCCCGCGCTCGTCGAGCAGGGCGGCCAGGTCGCCGGCGCCCGCCGGTTCCACGCGCCCGAGCGAGTCCAGGAGGGCGGCGGTGTCGGCGTGGGTGCCGGAGATGCCCGGGACGGTGCTCAGCACGGCGTCGTAAATCGAGGCCAACTCGGCGGCGGTGACGTCGCGGCCCACGGTGACGTTGCCCAGCAGGCGCACGCGGTCGGTGCGGAACCAGCGCAGCAGGCCGGCGGGGGCGGGGCGGGCGTCGATGAGGTCCACACACAGCGGCGGCAGGGCTCGGGCGATCCTGTCCGCGGCGACGATGCCGGCCGGTCCGGCACCGACGACCGCGACGCGGGGTACTGCGACGTCGGTCATCGTGGGGTCCTTTCCTAGACTGGGTTGTCTGTTAATTTAGCACCGCGGACGCAAAAACCGCGCGTTTTCATTCAGGATGCTACTGTGGGATGTTTCATTCACTCTGTTAGCGTCACCTAAAAGGCCAGCGCAACGTCTGTAACCGACTATAGACCATGTGGTCCACGGTTGAATAGACCGAGCGGTATTCCTAGGGTGTGTCGCATCCCACTGAACACGTCTCCGCACCCTGAGGAGCGGCACCCATGGCACCCACCACCACCAAGGTCCGAGAGCGCACGCGCACCCCGCGCAAGAAGAAGCCCGAGGGCCAGTGGAAGATCGACGGCCGCGAGCCGCTCAACGACGACGAGCGGATCAAGCAGGCCGACCCGGCCTTCGCCGTGCGGCAGCGCGTCATCGACGTCTACTCCAAACAGGGCTTCGACTCCATTGACCCGGAGGACATCGCCCCACGCTTCAAGTGGCTCGGCATCTACACCCAGCGCCGCCAGGACCTCGGCGGCGAGTACACCAGCCAGCTGGAGAACTCCGAGCTGCAGGACCGCTACTTCATGATGCGCGTGCGCTTCGACGGCGGCCTGGCCAGCCCGGAGAAGCTGCGCGCCGTGGGCGAGATCTCGCGCGACTACGCCCGCTCGACCGCCGACTTCACCGACCGGCAGAACATCCAGCTGCACTGGATCGAGATCGAGAACGTCCCCGCGATCTGGGAGAAGCTCGAGAGCGTCGGCCTGTCGACGATGATGGGCTGCGGCGACGTCCCGCGCGTCATCCTCGGCTCGCCCGTGGCCGGAGTGGCCGCCGAGGAAATCATCGACGCCACCCCCGCCATCCGCGAGATCCAGGAGAAGTACCTGCACAGCGGCGAGTTCGACAACCTGCCGCGCAAGTTTAAGACCGCCATCTCCGGCCACGCCCGCCAGGACGTCACCCACGAGATCCAGGACATCTCCTTCGTCGCCTCCGTGCATCCCGAGCACGGCCCCGGCTTCGCCTGCTTCGTCGGTGGGGGGCTGTCCACCAACCCGATGCTCTCGAAGTCGCTCGGCGTCTGGGTCCCGCTCGAGGAGGTCGCCGAGGTCTGGGCCGGCGTGGCCGGTCTCTTCCGCGACTACGGCTTCCGCCGCCTGCGCAACCGCGCGCGCCTGAAGTTCCTCGTCGCCCAGTGGGGAATCGAGAAGTTCCGCCGGGTCCTCGAGGACGAGTACCTGCACCGCCGGCTCATCGACGGCCCCGAGGTGGGCACCCACCCCGGCTACCGCGACCACATCGGCGCCTACCCGCAGAAGGACGGCAGGTTCTACCTGGGGACCAAGCCCACCGTCGGCCACACCAGCGGCGAGCAGCTCATCCAGATCGCGGACGTCGCCGAGCGCTTCGGCGTCACCCGCATTCGTACCACCCCGGAAAAGGAGCTGCTCTTCCTCGACGTCGAGCGCGAGGACCTGGCGGAGCTCTCCGCGGCCCTCGACGAGGTGGGCCTCTACGCCCACCCCTCCGAGTTCCGCCGCGGCATCATCTCCTGCACCGGCCTGGAGTTCTGCAAGCTCGCCCACGTGACCACCAAGGCCCGCGCCATCGAGCTCGTCGACGAGCTCGAGGAGCGCCTCGGCGACCTCGACGTCCCGTTGAAGATCTCGCTCAACGGCTGCCCGAACTCCTGCGCCCGCACGCAGGTCTCCGACATCGGGCTCAAGGGCCAGACCGTCACCGACGCCGACGGCAACCGCGTCGAGGGCTTCCAGGTCCACCTCGGTGGCTCGATGAACCTCGACCCGAACTTCGGCCGCAAGCTCAAGGGCCACAAGGTCATCGCCGACGAGCTCGCCGACTACGTCACCCGCGTCGTCGGCCACTTCAAGGAGCAGCGCCACGAGGGCGAGCAGTTCCGCGAGTGGGTCGTGCGCGCCGACGAGGAGGACCTCAAGTGAGCCTGCGCCGCACGCCGAACCCGAACCGCAACCACCCGCTGTACTGCCCGTGGTGCGCCGGCGAGCAGCTCTTCCCGGCCGAGGAGAGCGAGTTCGCCTGGAAGTGCTCCGACTGCACCCGCGTCTTCGAGGTCCGCTACTTCGGCCAGGACGACCCGCCGCACCGGCCGGCTCCGGCGCGCTCCACCTCCGCCGCCCTGGTGGACTCCTTGCGTCGGCACGCGGGGAACTCCGTTCTCGGTGGCGCTGCGGGTACCCCCGAACGCTGACACACTGACCGACGCACCCCGACCCGAGAGAAGAAGAGAAAGGAGGCCACCGTGACGAGCGTGAACCTGCTGGGCAACAGCTCCCGCGGCGCGCACTACCGCGACCCCGAGGTCTCGCCCGAGGGACCCCGCGAGACCGAGCCGCTGAGCCCCGAGACGGCCGCCGCCAACGAGCGGCTCGTCGACGAGTGGGCCGACCGCCTCCACGACGCCCCCGCCGACAAGATCATGGAGTGGACCCACGAGCACGCCCCGGGCGCGATCGCGGTGACGATGTCCATGGAGAACACGGTGCTCGCGGAGCTCGCCGCTCGGCACCTGCCCGAGGCGGACCTGCTCTTCCTGGACACCGGCTACCACTTCGAAGAGACCCTCGCCACCGCCCGCGCCGTCGACGAGCGCTACGAGCTGCCCCTGGTCACCGCCCGGCCGATCCTCACCCGCGCCGAGCAGGACGCCACCTACGGCCCGGACCTCTACCGCTCGAACCCGACGGCCTGCTGCCGCATGCGCAAGGTCGAGCCGCTGGCCCGCCAGCTCTCCGGCTACGTCGGCTGGGTCACCGGCCTGCGCCGCGCCGACGGCCCGACCCGCGCGCACGCCCCGGCCCTCTCGCTCGACCACACCGGCCGGCTGAAGATCTCCCCGATCATCACCTGGACCCTCGAGGAGACCCAGAAGTTCATCGACGCCAACCACCTCGTGGAGAACCCGCTGACGCACCAGGGCTACCCGTCCATCGGCTGCGCCACCTGCACCCTGCCCGTCGCCGAGGGCAAGGACCCGCGCGCCGGGCGCTGGGCCAACTCCACCAAGACAGAATGCGGACTGCACTCATGACCACCACCACGACGATTACCCCGCTCTCCCCGCACCTGAAGGAACTCGAGGACGAGTCGATCCACATCCTGCGCGAGGTCGCCGGACAGTTCGACCGCACCGCGCTGCTGTTCTCCGGCGGCAAGGACTCCGTGACCGTCTTCGAGCTGGCCCGCCGCGCCTTCGCCCCGGCGGCCGTGCCCTTCGAACTGTTGCACGTCGACACCGGCCACAACTTCCCGGAGGTCCTGCGCTTCCGCGACGAGCTCGTCGAGCGCACCGGCGTGCGCCTGCGCGTCGCCCGCGTCCAGGACTGGATCGACCGCGGCGACCTCGTCGAGCGCCCCGACGGCACCCGCAACCCCCTGCAGACGGTCCCGCTCGTCGAGACGATCGAGGAGCAGGGTTACGACGCCGTGCTGGGCGGCGCCCGGCGCGACGAGGAGCGGGCGCGCGCCAAGGAGCGCGTCTTCTCCGTGCGCGACTCCTTCGGTGGCTGGGACCCGCGCCGCCAGCGCCCCGAGCTGTGGGACCTCTACAACGGCGGGCACCTGCCGGGCGAGAACATCCGTGTCTTCCCGATCTCCAACTGGACCGAGTCGGACGTCTGGGAGTACCTGGGCGCCCGGAACATCGACCTGCCGGAGATCTACTTCGCCCACGACCGCGAGGTCTTCGAGCGCGACGGCATGTGGCTGACCCCCGGCGAGTGGGGCGGGCCGCGCGAGGGCGAGGAGCTGGTCACCCGCCGGGTGCGCTACCGCACCGTCGGCGACATGTCCTGCACCGGCGCGGTGCTCTCCGAGGCGTCCAGCGTCGACGAGATCCTCGCCGAGATCGCCACCTCCACCCTCACCGAGCGCGGCGCGACCCGCGCGGACGACCGGCTCAGCGAGTCGGCCATGGAAGACCGCAAGAAGGAAGGCTACTTCTGATGACGACCGCCACCGCCCCCGCGCACGCCAGCGACGCCCTCGCGGACCGCGAGACCCTGCGCCTGTGCACCGCCGGCTCCGTCGACGACGGCAAGTCGACCTTCGTCGGCCGCCTCCTGCACGACACCCGCTCCGTGCTCGCCGACCAGCTCGCCAGCGTCGAGCGCACCAGCGCCGACCGCGGCTTCGACGGCCTCGACCTCTCGCTGCTCGTCGACGGCCTGCGCGCCGAGCGCGAGCAGGGCATCACCATCGACGTCGCCTACCGCTACTTCGCCACCGACCGGCGCACCTTCATCCTCGCCGACACCCCGGGGCATGTGCAGTACACCCGCAACACGGTCACCGGCGTGTCCACCAGCCAGGTCGTCGTGCTGCTCATCGACGCCCGCCACGGCGAGGTCGAACAGACCCGCCGCCACCTGACCGTCGCCGCGCTGCTCGGCGTGCGCACCGTCGTGCTCGCCGTCAACAAGATCGACCTCGTCGACTTCGACGAGCAGGTCTTCCGCGACATCGAGTCCGACGCCCGCGCCGTCGCCGACGACCTCGGCATCGACGACCTCAAGGTCGTGCCCATCTCCGCCCTGCTCGGCGACAACGTCGTCGAGCGCGGGGAGAACATGGACTGGTACACCGGCCCGACCGTCCTCGAGATCCTCGAGGGCGTCGAGGTCGCCCGCGGCCGCGCCAACGACCTGGACTTCCGCTTCCCGGTCCAGTACGTCATCCGCGAGCACGCCTCCGACTACCGCGGCTACGCCGGCCGCGTGAAGGCCGGCACCGTGCATGTCGGCGACACCGTCACGCTGCCCGAGGGCCGCGAGGCCGTGGTCGCCCACATCGACACCCCCGACGGCGAGGTCGACTCCGCCACCGCCGGCGATTCCGTCGTGCTGCGCCTCGACCGCGAGATCGACATCGTGCGCGGCGACCTCATCGCCGGCCCCGGGCGCCCAGCGGACACCCGCCGCTTCGCCGCGACCGTCGTGGGCTTGAGCGACAAGGAGCTCACCCGCGGCAAGCGCGTGAAGATCCGCTACGGCACCAAGCTCACCCGTGGGCGCGTCACCTCCGTCGACACCTCCGTCGACAGCCTCGTCTCCATTGACGACGCCGCGCCCGTCGCCGAGGGCGCCGACCTCACCGTCGGGCTCAACGACATCGCGCACGTCACCGTCGACGTCGCCGAGGCGTTGCCCGTCGAGGACTACGCCGCCCGCGGCGCGGTCGGCTCCTTCCTCGTCGTCGACCAGGCCGACGGTGACACGCTGGCCGCCGGACTCGTCGGGACCAGGCTGGGGTGAGACCGTGGAACCGCTGCTGATCACACTCTCGCACGGCTCGCGCCGCCCCGGCGCCGACCGGGGCAGCCGCGCGCTGACCTCCGCGGCCGCCGCGCGCTGCGCCACCACCGGGGTCTCCGCCTTCCTCGAGCTGGCCACCCCCTCGCTGCCCGAGGTCGCCCGGGTCCTGCCCGCCGGCACCCCGGCCGTCGTCGTGCCCCTGCTGTTCAGCGCGGCCCACCACGCCAACGTCGACGTCCCCGCCGCCGTCGCCGCAGCCCGCGACGCGGGCCTTAAGGCCCGCGCCACCCACGGCCTCGGGTTCGGTTCCGAGACCGCGGGGGTGCTGCGCGACGTCGTCAATTCCGAGGCGCCGGCAGGCGCCGACCTGGCCCTCTACTCGGTCGGGTCCTCGCACGCCGACGCCAACGCCGAAGCCCGGGGACTCGCCGCCGAGCTCGGGGAGCTGACCGGGCGCACCGCGTCGTTGGTCACCGCCACCAACGGCCCCGACCCCGCCGGGCGGCTGGCCGAGCTGGCCGCCGCGGCCGGCCCGCGCGGGCTGCACCTCGTGCCGCTCTTCGTCACCTCGGGCCTGCTGCTCGACCGGCTCGTGCGCGCGCTGCCGCGCGTGCAGGACGCCACCGGGGTGACCGTCACCCGATCCGGCCCGCTGGCCACCCGGCTCGCCGACGTCGTCGCCGACCGCTTCCGCTCGGCGCTCATCTACGCATGACTCCCTGAAGGAGACCCGACCATGACCACCCTCATCCTCATCGCCCTCGCCGGGCTGGCGGCGCAACTCGTCGACGGGGGCCTGGGCATGGGCTTCGGCGCCACCTCGACGACGATCCTCATCGCCCTCGCCGGCCTCGGCCCGGCCCAGGCCAGCGCCGTGGTGCACACCGCGGAGATGGGCACCACCCTGGTCAGCGGCGTGAGCCACTGGCGCTTCGGCAACGTCGACTGGCGCGTCGTGCTGCGCCTCGCGGTGCCCGGGGCCGTCGGCGCCTTCCTCGGCGCGACGGTGCTGTCCAACCTGCACGCCGACGCCGCCCGGCCGATCACCGCGACCGTGCTCACGGCCATCGGCGTCAACCTCGTCTGGCGCTTCTCGCGCGGGCGCGTGCGGCGCACCTACTCCGGGCGCGGGCACTCCACGGGCTTCCTCGGCACCCTCGGTGCCTTCGGCGGCTTCATCGACGCCACCGGCGGCGGGGGCTGGGGCCCGGTGACCACCTCGACGCTGCTCACACTCGGCAAGACCGAGCCGCGGCGCGTGGTGGGCACCGTCAACACCGCCGAGTTCCTCGTGACCACCGCCGCCGTCGCCGGCTTCGTCGTCGGCCTGTGGGAGGACCTGGTGGCCAACCTTGCAGCCGTGCTCGCGCTGCTGGTCGGCGGCTGCATCGCCGCGCCGGTCGCGGCCTGGCTCGTCTCCCGGATGAACCCCGCAGCGCTCGGCGGGGTGGTGGGCACGCTGCTCGTGCTGCTTAACCTGCCCGTGGTGCTCGCCCCCTTCGACGTCACCCCCGGCGTGCTCTGGGGCCTGCGCCTGGTGGTCCTCGTCGTCGGCGGCTCGCTCGCCCTGCGCGGCTGGCTGCGGGCGCGGGCGGCGCTGGCCGCCGAGCCCGAGCGGCGGACCACCGTCAACGCCGAGCCGACGGGCACGCTGCTCGGCGACCCGCGTTAGGGCTGCGGGGCGCGTTGAGGCGGTGCAGGGGCAGATCGGTGCAGGTCGCGGTGGGCACGCCCCGGCACGCGATAGGATGGGGCCCATGAGCGGGCGCGAGGAACTCCTTGACCTGGCCGACCGGTGGGCTGGCCTGTTCAAGCTGCTCGGGGACCCGACCCGCCTGCGCCTGCTGGCGGTGATGCACCACCGCGCGCCCGGCACCGCCACCGTCACCGACCTCGCCGAGGCCACCGGGGTACGCGTGGCGACGGCCTCCGCCGCGCTGCGCGCGATGGAGGCCGCCGGTGTGGTCAGCGGGGAGCGCGTCGGCCGCGAGGTCCGCTACACGCTGGACAACTCACGCATCCACGACGTGCTCCACCACGTGGGGTTCTCCCACGACAGCTACTCCCACGAGAAGCTGGACTAGCCCTCGATCGTCTTCTTCGGCTCCGAATGGGTCACCGAGATCTTGCGGCTCTTCGCGCGCTCGGCCAGCGGGAGGGTGACCGTCAGCACGCCGCCGGAGTAGTCCGCGGTGACGTTCTCGTTGTCCACGGAGTCGCCGACGGTGACCTGGCGGCGGTAGGTGCCCGTGAAGCGCTCGTTGGTCACCCACGAGGTGCCGTCCTCGTCGGTGGCCTCACGCACCGTCGGGCCGGTGGAGCGCTCGGCCGAGATCGTCAGCACACCGTTGTCGATGTCGATGTCGATGCTCTCAGGGTCGACACCCGGCAGGTCGGCGTTCAGGACGTAGTTGTTGGCCTCCTTGTAGAGGTCCAGCGGCATGAAGCGCGGGGTGCGCGAGGTGGCGCCGGCGCCGCTGCCGAAGACCTGGCGGGCCAGGTTGTCGAGCTGGGTGAAGGGGTCGTACTGGACGAGTGCCATGATGTTCTCCTCTGCGTCTCTCAAACTTGCTTACACCCTACTCAACTCTTAGCGGCCAAGGTTTATTCCGGGACCCTCAACCTTTTGTTTTCAGGCCGGTCAGCGGCCCGCTAATTCCGGACCCTCCGGCCTCCGGCGGCGGGCCGGTGCTCTGAGGTCCTATGCTTGGTCGTGATGAGCGCCCCGCGGTGGCGGGTGTCCGCGCGTGCCGCAGAGGAGGAACCGTATGCGCAAGGGCCTGGTCGAACAGGGGATAGACCGCATGCTCGACGGCATCTCCTCCGGGGACTTCACCTACGGGGAGGCGCTGCCGCCCGAGACGGAGTTGGCCGCCTATCTCGACGTCTCGCGTCCGACGATGCGCGAGGTGATCCGCGTGCTCGTCGACCGGGGCGTCGTCCGCGTCGTCCACGGCCGGGGCACCTACCTGGCGGACCGGGGGGAGTGGAATGACATGGCCACCCTGGTGCAGGTCGTCTCGCGCAGCATGAGTTCGCGCGAGGTGGGGGAGTACCTGGTGGAGATCCGCCGGATGATCGAGGTGGGGTCTTGCGGGCACGCCACCCGACGCGCGACCGCGGAGGATCTCGCCGAGATGAAGCGCCAGCTGGAGCGCTACGAGAAGGCGAGCGCGGCCGGTGAAGCGGAGACATGCACCGAGGCCGACCTCGCCTTCCACTGGCAGATCTTCCGGGCGACGTCCAACCCCTTCCTGACCGCCATCATGCGGCCCCTCGACGAGGCGCTCGCCGAGTCCCGGGAAAAGACCAGCGCGGTGCCGGAGATCCGCGAGCGTGCCATCCGACATCATCGGCGCATCTACGAGGCGATGGTCGCCGGCGACGAGGAGGGGGCGAAGAACGCCATGCGTGCGCACATGTGCCAGACGCGTGCGGACATCGTCGCGCACCTCGACTGAGGCTGAATAGTCCCGCCGGCTCCCTCAAAGGGGTCCTTGTCAGCGTCATTCCCGTCGAGTAAATTCGGCGCCAGACCTCAGAGGTCTAACGACAAAGGAGTGACATGCCCCGGAAGACACTCGCGGAGCTCATCGAGGGCTACCCCGCGAACGCACCGATCCCGGCCGCCGACGTCCGCGCCGCCGCGGCCGCCAACCCCGACGAGCCCGTCTTCGTCGTGCTCGACGATGACCCGACGGGCACCCAGTCCGTCGCGGACCTGCCCGTGCTGACCCGCTGGGAGCGCGAGGACCTGGACTGGGCCTTCGCCCAGGACGCCCCGGCCGTCTACGTGATGACCAACTCCCGGTCGCTGGCCCCGGAGGACGCCCGGGCCGTCAACGTCGACGTCGCGCGCGCCGCGCTGGCCGCGGCCGCCGACCGTGGCATCCGCGTCGCCTTCGTCTCCCGCAGCGACTCGACGCTGCGCGGGCACTTCCCGCTGGAACCGGACACCCTCGCCGACATCGCCGCCGAGCACGGCGAGCAGGTCGACGGCGTCGTGCTCGTCCCGGCCTTCGGCGACGCCGGACGCGTCACCGTCGGCGGCGTCCACTTCGCCGGCGACGCGGAGGGCTACGTCCCTGTCGCGGAGACCGAGTTCGCCCGGGACGAGACCTTCGGCTACACACGCAGCGACCTTGCCGGTTGGGTCAAGGAGAAGACCGGCAAGGCCGTGCCCGCCGACGACGTGCTCGAGATCCGGCTCGACACCGTCCGCGCCGGCGCCGACGCGGTCGCCGCGGCGCTCGCCGACGTGCGTGGCCGCCGCCCCGTCGCCGTCGACATCGTCACGGAGGACGACCTGCGCCACCTGTCCCTGGGGCTCATCGCGGCGGAGCGCGCAGGCCGGCGGTTCATCTACCGCGTCGGCCCGCCGTTCCTGCGTGCACGCATCGGCCAGGACGTCCCCGCCCCGCTCGACCCCGCTGCCGTGGCCGCGGCTCGGCGTTCCGACGGCGCGGTCGGTGGCCTCATTGTCGTCGGCTCCCACGTCCCGACGACGACCCGCCAGCTCGCCCGTCTCCTCGAGGCCGACTCCGCGACCGTCGTCGAGCTCGACGTGACCGAAGCCCTCGGCGAGGGCGGGGCGGCGTATCTGGCCGGGCTCGTCGGCCGCGTCGTCGCCGGGTTGGGGTGCGGCAATGTCGTGCTGCACACCTCCCGCCGACTGGTCACCGGCAAGGACGCCCAGGATTCGCTGGCGGTCGCCCGCCGCGTGTCCGATGCCGTGGTGGAGGTGGTCAACTCCACGGTCCACCGCGTCTCGCCCCGGTTCGTCATCGCCAAGGGCGGGATCACCTCCTCCGACGTCGCGTCCCGCGGCCTGGAGATGACCCGTGCGCAGGTAGTCGGCCCCATGCAGCCGGGGATCATCTCGATGTGGCGCCCCGTCGACGGCCCCGCCGCCGGAGTGCCCTACGTCGTCTTCGCCGGCAACGTCGGCACCGACGACTCCCTGGCCGAGGTCACCGCCACCCTCTCAGGCAACTGAACACCCCGTCATCCAACCGCGATCTAAGGAGAACCCCATGACCAATGTGACCGTCACCGTCGTCGGCCTCGGCGCGATGGGCCTGCCCATGGCCACCAACCTCGCACGCACCTTCCATGTGCGGGGCGTCGACGTCCAGGAGGCGCGCCTCGAACTCGGCCGCGAGGCCGGCCTCGAGGTCCACACCGACGCCCCCGAGGCCGCGCGGGGCGCGGACGTCGTCCTGCTGGCCGTCCGCAACCAACATCAGCTCGAGGCCGCGCTCTTCGGGGAGAAGGGCGTCGCCGACGAGCTGGCCGCGGGCGCGACCGTGATCCTGACCTCGACCGTGGGCATCGACGCGATCGCCGCGGTCCGGCCCGGCCTGGCCGAGCGCGGCATCCACCTGGTCGACGCCCCGGTGTCCGGTGGGCCCGCCCGCGCCGGCGAGGGCGACCTCCTGGTCACCGTCGGCGCGGACGACGCCGCCTGGGAGGCCGGACACCCGGTCCTCGACGAGATGGCCTCCACCCTCTACCGCGTCGGCGACGAGGCCGGTAAGGGCCAGGCCATGAAGACCGTCAACCAGCTGCTCTGCGGGATTCACATCGCCGCCGCAGGCGAGGCCATGGCGTTGGCCGGGAAGATGGGCCTGAACCAGAACGAGGCCCTCGAGGCCCTGATGTCGGGTGCCGCCTCGTCCTTCATGCTCGGCGACCGCGGCCCGCGGATGCTGCAGGCCTACGACGAGACTCCGGCGGAGGTCAAGAGCCGCCTGGACATCTTCGTCAAGGACATGGGCATCGTCGTCAACGCCGCCCGCCGCGCCGGGATCGGCGTACCGCTGGCCGCGGCGGCGGAGCAGACCTACCTTCACGGGCTGACCCTCGGGCTGGGGGCCGCGGACGACTCCTCGGTCATCCGGACCGTCACCCCTGAGGATCCCGCCGGGGAGGGGAACTCCGAGAGGAGCGACGGATGACCGGCGGGGCGCTCCTCGGGCTGGGGCTGGCGGCCGTCGCGCTGCTGCTCGTCCTGGTCATCTGGGTGAAGATGCCCGCCTTCGTGGCGCTGATCGTCGTCGCCCTCGCCACCGCGGTCGCCTCCGGCGTGCCCCTGACCGAGTCCGTGGGGGTGGTCACCGGAGGAATCGGCGACACGCTCGGTTCGGTGATCGTGGTCGTCGGCCTCGGCGCGATGCTCGGTCGGCTCATTGAGGTGTCCGGCGGCGCCGACGCACTGGCGCTCTACTTCACGGTGCGCTTCGGCAAGGCCCGGGTGGTCGCCGCCGTCACCGCGGCCGCGTTCATCCTCGGCATCCCGGTGTTCTTCGACGTCGGGTTCATCATCCTCGCGCCCATCGTCTTCGGCTTCGCGCGCACGGCCGGATACCACCCCCTCAAGATCGGTCTGCCGGTGGCCGCGACGATGCTCACCGTGCACGTGGTGCTACCCCCGCACCCGGGGCCTGTCGCCACCGCGGAGATTCTCGGCGCCGAGCTCGGCACCGTGCTCGCGGTCGGCCTGCCGCTGTCCGTCATCGCGGTCGTCGGCGGGTACTTCTGCTCGAAGCTTGTGCCGGTGGGGAGGTTCGACCTGCTCGACTCGCCGGCCACCGAGACCCCGCCCCCGGTGGAGAACCCGCCCAGCGCGTGGACGGTCATCGGCCTGATCCTCCTGCCGATCGTCCAGATCCTGGTCGGCACCGCCGGTGTCCTGGCCACCGACGAGGGGACCACCGCCCATTCGCTGGTCAGCTTCGTCGGCTCCGCGCCGGTGGCGCTGCTGACGGCGGTGCTCGTCGCGTGGGCGGTGATCGGGCACCAGCGCGGGTGGAGCCTGGACAGGGGCTCGAGCGTGCTCGACTCCTCGCTGCCGGCGGTCGCCGTGATCATCTTCGTCACGGGAGGCGGCGGCGGCTTCGCGGCCGTGCTCACGGAGTCCGGCATCGGCCAGGTGCTCTCGGATCTTCTGGTGGCCACCGCGATGCCGCTGATCCTGATGGCCTACCTGCTCTCCCTGGCGTTGCGCGCGGCGCAGGGTTCGGCGACGGTCGCGATGCTGACCACCGCGGGTCTGCTGGTCACCCCGATCGCAGGCGCGGGGCTGGACCCGCTGCACACCGCCCTGATTGCCATCGCCATCGGGTTCGGCGCGTTGGGCGTCTCGCACATCAACGACTCCGGGTTCTGGATCGTCACCCGCTACCTCGGATTGAGCGTCAAGCAGGGTCTGCAGAGCTGGACCCTGCTGTCCACGGCTTTCTCCCTGATCGGATTCATTGCCACCGCCGGCGTCTACGTGCTGGTCTGACGCCCCCGTACGCGCAAGCCCCGCCGACCGCAAGGTCGGCGGGGCCGTCGTCAATCTCTCTTAGTGGATGCCCTCGGCGAACTCCTCGACGATCTTGGCGTTGAACGCCGGCAGGTCGTCCGGGGTGCGGGAGGTGACCAGGCCCTGGTCGCACTCGCACTCGGAGTCGACCCAGGTCGCGCCCGCGTTGGTCAGGTCGGTCTTGAGCGACTTGAACGAGGTCACGGTGCGGCCGCGCAGGGCGTCGGCGTCGGCCAGGATCCAGGGGCCGTGGCAGATCGCGCCGATCGGCTTGCCGGCCTCGGCGATGCCGCGCACCAGGGCGACGGCGTTCTCGTCGGTGCGGATGATGTCGGCGTTGTTGGTGCCGCCGGGCAGGATCAGCGCGTCGAAGTCCTCGGCCTTCGCGTCCGCGGTGGTCAGGTCGACGGTGACCTCGGCGCCCTTCTTGCCGGTGATGGTGCCCGACTCGGTGGAGACGACCTTGACCTCGGCGCCCTCGGACTTGACGGCCTCGACCGGGCTGGTCAGCTCGGAGTCCTCGAAGTCGTTGGTGGCGACGACGGCGACCTTGACGTTGTCCAACTGGCCCATGACTCTTCCTCCTGATTGATCGGTAACGTTTACGGCACCGAGGGTAACCATCGGCGCGCACTATTCAAGGTTTCCTGCGCAGCGGTGGTCCCGGTGCCTGTTTCGGTCATATCTGTGTCGTCTTCTTGTCAGGGGAGTCCCGCATGTCCGCACCCGTGCTCTTCGTCGCCGCCGACCGTGGCGAGGCTGCCGGCCTCCCGCCCGAGGCGGAACTGCTGGTCACGGGCGTGGGACTCGTGCGCGCGGCCGCCGCGGTGGCGCGTCGGCTGGCGCAGCGTGAGTACTCGCGGGTGGTCAACATCGGCACCGCAGGCGCGCTCCACGACGGCCTGGGCGGCGTCTACGAGGTTGAGACCGTCACCCAGCACGACTTCGACGTCGCCGCGATCGAGCGCGTCATCGGCGCGCCGTTCCCGGTCGAGCTTTCTCTGCCGCTCGTCGGTGCGGGCGCGCTGCCGACGGCGCGCCTGGCCAGCGGCGACGCCTTCATCTCCGACGCCGCCGTCCGCGTCCGCCTCGCTGCCTCGGCCGACCTCGCCGAGATGGAGGGCTACGCCGTCGCGTGGGCCGCCCGCGAGGCCGGTGTCCCCGTCACCCTGCTCAAGCAGGTCAGTGACAACGCCGACGACGAGTCCGAGGCGCGCTGGCTCGGCGCCCTCCCGCGTGCGGCCGTCGAGCTTGCTGACGCCGCGCGCGCCCTCGGCTTCGTGTGACGGTGCGGGGGTGTTGCTTTGGCGGCGTTCCTTGATGCTGTTGTATGACGATTGTATGACGATGCTCGTGGGTGGCTTTGATGATGGGCAATGCCCGCGATGGTGGTTGTCCTGGTTTGGTTGTTGCTGGTTAGGTCGGGTTTTGTTCGGGGGCTTTTCTGGGGGGTCGGGCCGGCCCGGGGGTGTGCAGTGATGTACTGCAGCCTCATCCTGTCTCGCCGATGCTGGTTTCTGTACGGCGGTCCAGTGACTCACTGCAGGGTCGTCGGGGTCAGTTGGGGGAGAGGCTGGGTGCGTTGAATGGGGATCGTGCAGTGATCCACTGCAAGACCCTGTCGAGGGGTTTGGGCGTGCTGGTGCAGTGACTTACTGCGAGGGCTGTCGGAGAATGACAAGTCTTCGAACCATGGCTCCGGCCGGGTCTCCGGCTGCCGGCCTTGCGATCGCGATGCACTCCGGGTGGTGCGCGTCTTGCGATGACGGTCTCGGAGCATCGTCAGCAGGCTGAGGAGCGGGCGAGGGTGCGTGGTGAGGCGAATCGGGCGGCCTATGACGAGGAGATCGGTTACGACCCGGCCGCACCCGTGCCCTTCTGAGCCCGACAACCCCAACCCCCGCAAACCACAAAAATGACGCCCACGCGCGGGGCGTGGGCGTCGGAAAGCAAGGAGAGGAGGTGAAGGAGAGTGGACTCAGTCCTCCGGCTTGCCGACCGCGACGGCGGAGCCGCTCGGCTTCTTGAAGGGCGTGATGTCACGCAGGTGCTCGCGCACCTTGGTGAAGCCCTCCGAGGCGGTGAGCGTCTCGCCGCGGGCGGTCGCGATCTGGATGTCGTCGATCGTGATCTCGCCGGCACGCAGCGCCACCATCTCCGAGTGGTAGCGGAACCAGACGGCAACCACGGCCGCGACCGGCACCGCGAGGAAGGCACCCATGATGCCGAAGAGCGTGGAACCGACCGTGACCGAGAGCAGTACGATCGCGGCGTGCAGGTTCATCGCCTTCGACTGGATGATCGGCGAGAGCACGTTGCCCTCGATCTGCTGGACCAGGACGATGAGCGCGAGCACGAGCAGCGCGTTGGTCAGGCCGTTGGTCACCAGTGCGATGACGACGGCCAGGGCGCCGGCGGTGAACGCACCGATGATCGGGATGAAGCCCGCGAAGAACGTGATCACGGCCAGCGCGAGCGCCAGCGGCACCTGCAGCACGACCAGGCCCAGGCCGATGAAGACCGCGTCGACCGCGGAGACCAGCGCCTGCGCGCGGATGAAGCCCGCCAGCGTGTTCCAGGACCGCGAGAGTACCTCGGTCAGGTGCCAGCCCGCGTTGCCGCCGGTGTACTGGCGCATCCAGGGCAGGAAGCGTGGGCCGTCCTTGAGGAAGAAGAACGTCATGACGACCATGACCAGCAGCGTCACCGCCGCCGAGGTCGCCCCCGACAGGCCGGCGAAGACACCGGTCGCGATCTGCGAGGCACGCTCCTGCAGGAAGCCCATGACGTCGTTGAGAAGGTTCTCGAACTCGCCGAGCTCCAGGTTGAGCGGCGGGCCCTGCACCCAGTCCAGCAGCTTCTGGCCGCCGCCCTGCGCCTGCTCCACGAGCTGGGGGATCTGCTTGCGGATCGACGGCGCGATCATCGCGCCGACGCCGAAGATGACCGCGACCGCGCCGAGCAGCGTGATCACCACGGCGAGCGCCGCCGGGACCTTGTGCTCGCGCAGCCACTTGACCGGCGGCCACAGCACGGTGCAGACGATGAGTGCGAGCAGCACCGGCAGCAGGCCGGTCCAGACCATGCCGAGACCCTGCCAGAGGATCCAGCCGGCGGCGACCATGATGATGAAGCGCAGCGCCCACCCGGCGGCCCAGCGGCCGTCGCGGCCGATGATGACACCGCGGTCGGTCACGCCCTCGTCACGCTCGACCGCGCCGGGGAAGGTGCCCTCCACGTGCGCGTGGACCGTGGCGGGGAAGTCCTCCGTCATGCGGCGCTGGGCGTCCTTCTTCGGCGGGGTCGGCGGATCGACCTGCTCGGAGCGTTCGATCTGCTCCTCGGTGCGCGAGCCCGCGGGCTGCTCACCGGAGTTCTCGGAGTTCGTCATACGGCGAGCGTATCCGAGCAAGCCGCCGAGGGACACCCGGACGGCCACCGCGGACCGGGCTCGCCGGGTCCGCCCGGCCCGCCGGGGAGACAGCCCGGGAGATTAACGACACCCCGCGCCCAAGACGTCGGCGCGCACCCGCCCCGTGTCCGTGTGGAGCCCGAAGCGGTGCGTGGTCACCGAGACGGCCTGCTCGAGGAGGTAGGGCAGCAGCTCGCGGCGGCCGTCGGCGAGGACGGGACCGTCGAGGACGACGGCGCCGTGCTCGGCGGCGGTGGTGCGCAGCAGCTCCGGTACCTCACCCAGGCAGCGCACGCGGGCGGAGTCCTGGGAGGCCACCGCGCCCGCGACACGCTCGACCTGCGAGTCGTCGGCGAATACGACCGGGGCCTGCGTACGTGCCGCGGCGAGGCGCTGGCGGATGACGTCGCGGCGGGCTGCACCGGCGCCGACGTGGACGAGCACCGGCTCAAGCACCGGACGGTAGCGGAAGACGTTGGCCTCGCCGGCCAGGGCGGCCGGGTCGTGCGCGCGGCCGAACTCGGAGCGCCAGGCCAGCTCGTCGAGCTCCGCGGCGCGCCACAGCCAGTTCAGGTCGGCCTCCGTCAGTTCGTCGCCGACCAGGTCGGCGGCGCGGCGCAGCTCCGCGGCGACGGCCGGCTGCAGGTCGACCTCGTGGACGGGCAGCTCGCCGGCCGGGTCGGTCCAGTCGCCGAGCTGGGCGACGTAGTTCGGGCCGCCGGCCTTGGCGCCGGGGCCGACCGAGGAGTTCTTCCAGCCGCCGAAGGGCTGGCGCTCGACGATCGCGCCGGTGATGCCGCGGTTGACGTAGGCGTTGCCCACCTCGACGCGCTCCATCCAGTGCGCGACCTCGTCGTCGTCGAGGGAGTGGATGCCGCCGGTGAGCCCGAAGCCGGTCGCGTTCTGCCAGTCGATGGCCTCGTCGAGGTCCTTCGCCCGCATGATGCCGAGGACCGGGCCGAAGCACTCGTGGGTGTGGAACCAGGAACCGGGACGCACGTTGTCGCGGATGCCGGGGCGCCAGAACAGTCCCTCCTCGTCGAGCTGCTCCGGCTCGACGAGCCAGCGCTCGCCCTCCTCGAGCCGGGTCAGACCGCGCTCGAGTTTCTCGCCGGGCGCCTCGATCAGCCCGTTCATCGTGGTCGCCGGGTCGGTGCCCGGCCCCACGACGAGGGTCTCGGTGGCGTCGACGAGCTGGCCGATCAGGCGCTCCGAGGGCCCGTCCGAGCCGACGACGATGGCCAGGGAGGCCGCGGAGCACTTCTGCCCGGAGTGGCCGAAGGCCGAGTGCACGAGGTCGTCGACGGCGAGGTCCGGGTCGGCGAACGGTGTGATGACCAGTGCGTTCTTGCCGGACGTCTCGGCCTGCAGCACCATCTCGGGCCGCCAGGAGCGGAACAGCGCGGCGGTGTCGCTGGCACCGGTGAGGATCACCTGGTCGATGTCCGCGTGGCTGATCAGGTGCCGGCCGGTCTCGTCCTCGGGGACCATGACCAGCTGCACCAGGTCCGGGTCCTCGCCGGCGGCGGCGAGCCCGGTGCGGACCGCCTCCACGAGCACCGCGGCGCACCGGGTGACCTGCGGGGCGGGCTTGACCACGACGGCGGAACCGGCGGCCAGCGCGGCGGTGATGCCGCCGACCGGGATGGCCACCGGGAAGTTCCACGGCGGCACGACGAGGGTGAGCGTGCGCGGGTGGAACTCGGCCTGCGGCCCGGCGAGCCGGCGCGCGGAGTGCGCGTAGTAGGAGCAGAAGTCGACGGCCTCGGAGACCTCGGGGTCGGCCTGGTCGACGGTCTTGCCGGCCTCCTGCGTCATCGCCGCGATCAGCCGTCCGCGCGCGTCGGCGACGGCGTCACCGACGGCCTCCAGCACGTAGGCGCGCTTGCCGACGTCGCGTGTGCCCCACGCCGCGCCCAACGTGCGGCCGTGGGCGAGCGCGGCGTCGACAATCTCTGTGTCGGTGACCGGCTCGGGGGCGGCGGGCAGCTCGGCGGTGAGCGCCTCGAGCGCCCAGGCGCGGTTGGCGGGCAGGGCGGGGTCGGTGTCGGGCTCGTTGGCGAAGCGGCCGGTGCGCGGGGCCTGCCGACCGGACTCGGCGGTGCGGTCCTGGCGGCGGCGCGGGCCGGCCTGGGTCTTCCAGCGGGAGCGCACGGCGCGGGCGAAGACCTCCTCCTGGCCGTCCATCGCGCCCTCGCCCTCCGGGGCGAACAGCGAGTGGAGGAAGTTCTCCGGGTCGGCGTTCTCCTCGAGGCGGCGCACGAGGTAGGAGACGGCGACGTCGAAGTCCTCGGTACGCACGACGGGCGTGTAGAGGATGACGGTGCCGAAGACCTCGCGCACGGCGCGGGCCTGGCCGGGCGCCATGCCCTGCAGCATCTCGGCGTCGAGCTGGCGGGTCACCCCGCGGCGGTCCGCCAGCTCCCAGGCGAGCGCGGAGGTGAACAGGTTGTGGGAGGCCACACCGACGCGCAGGGCGTCGGCGAGGTCGGGCTGCAGGGCCAGGTCGAGCAGGCGGTAGTAGTTCGAGTCGGTCTCGGGCTTGGTCAGGTAGGGCGCCTGGGGCCAGCCGTGGACCTCGGCGTGGACGCGCTCCATGGCGAGGTTGGCGCCCTTGACCAGGCGGACCTTGAGCGGGGCGCCGCCGGCGGCGTGGCGGGCGCGGGCGAAGTCGGCGATCCGCTCGAGGGCGGCCGGCGAGTCGGGCAGGTAGGCCTGCAGGACGATGCCGGCGGTCAGGTCCCGGAACTCGGGCTCGTCGACGAGCCCGGTGAACAGGTCGACGGTCAGCTCGAGGTCGTGGTACTCCTCCATGTCGAGGTTGACGAAGACCCCGTGGGCCTTCGCGGCGCGGTAGACGGGGCGCAGGCGCTCCTTGAGGCGCTCGAGGCTGCCGGCGTGGTCCCAGTGCTGCAGCTGGGCGCACAGGCTGGAGGCCTTGACGGATACGTAGGTGACGCGCGGGTTCTCGATGAGCTCGATGGTGCGGCGCGTGCGGTCGCGCGCCTCCTTCTCGCCGAGGACGAGCTCGCCGAGGAGGTTGAGGTTGAGCTGCTCGCCGGCCTCGGCGGCCCGGTCGAGGCGGTCGCGCAGGGTGCGGCCCTCGACGTCGAGGACGAGGTGGGAGACCAGCTGGCGCATGCGGGCCCGGGCGGCGGGCATGACCAGGCGCGGGGCGATCCGGCCGGCCTTCGCACCGACGGTCAGCAGTGCGGAGTCGACGGAGCCCAGGAAAGACGGGGAGACGCCGTCGGTGACCTTGTGCAGGGCCTGGGCTGCGGCGGCGTCGTCGGTGGGACGGGCGACGCGGTCGACGAAGTCCATGGTGAAGCGCATGCCCTCGGGGTCGCGCAGGATCGCGGAGAGCTGCTCGGCGGCGCGGGCCTCCGAGCCGGTTTCCGAGTCGGCGGCCAGCCACTCGTGGGCGCGGGCGATGGCGTCCGGCACGGCGGCGTCGACGTCGGCGGAGTTCGCCGGCGCGGTGGGGGTGTTGGTGGAGTCGACGGTCACTTCGCGTCCTTTCCTTAGGGGTGCGGCGGAGCGCACGAAGAGATACTGGTGAGCCGTGTCATAATCGGCTGACACACGTTAGACAGCGCAATGGTGCGCACGCAACAGATGGGGTGCGCTGGGGTGATGGGCGCGCGGGGTCGGAAATTTAGGGGCGTTGAACTGCGTGGACGAAGAAAGTTGAGCCTGTGTGGAACAATTTTGGTGCCGGGGCGTTGTACCTGGTGCGAGGTTGAGTGAGCCTGGCTCAAGGGATTCTGTTACAGTGGTCCGCGTTGAGCCCCGACGGGTCAACTCCGCCAGAAGCTAACGAACGAACACTTAAATCAGGAGGAACACACACCATGGGTCGCGCAGTAGGCATCGATCTCGGCACCACCAACTCGGTCGTCTCCGTGCTCGAGGGCGGTGAGCCGCAGGTCATCGCGAACTCCGAGGGTTCGCGTACCACCCCGTCGGTCGTCGCCTTCGCCAAGAACGGCGAGGTGCTGGTGGGCCAGTCCGCCAAGAACCAGGCGGTCACCAACGTCGACCGCACCATCCGCTCGGTCAAGCGCCACATCGGCGACCCGAGCTGGCACGTCGACATCGACGACAAGAAGTACACCGCGCAGGAGATCTCCGCGCGCACGCTGATGAAGCTGAAGAGGGACGCCGAGAGCTACCTCGGTGAGGACGTCACCGACGCCGTCATCACCGTCCCGGCCTACTTCGAGGACGCCCAGCGTCAGGCCACCAAGGAGGCCGGCCAGATCGCGGGCCTGAACGTCCTGCGCATCGTCAACGAGCCGACCGCGGCCGCCCTGGCCTACGGCCTGGAGAAGAACGACGACGACCAGACCATCCTGGTCTTCGACCTCGGCGGCGGCACCTTCGACGTCTCGCTGCTCGAGATCGGCGACGGCGTGGTCGAGGTCCGCGCCACCGCCGGCGACAACGAGCTCGGCGGCGACGACTGGGACCAGCGCATCGTCGACTGGCTCGTCGAGAAGTTCAAGGGCGCCCACGGCATCGACCTGACCAAGGACAAGATGGCCCTGCAGCGTCTGCGTGAGGCCGCTGAGAAGGCGAAGATCGAGCTGTCCAGCTCGCAGCAGACCTCCATCAACCTGCCCTACATCACCGTCGACGCCGACAAGAACCCGCTGTTCCTGGACGAGACCCTCTCGCGCGCCGAGTTCCAGCGCATCACCCAGGACCTGCTGGACCGCACCAAGAAGCCGTTCAACCAGGTGCTCTCCGACGCCGAACTCTCGGTCTCCGAGATCGACCAGGTCGTCCTGGTCGGCGGCTCGACCCGTATGCCGGCCGTGACCGACCTGGTCAAGGAGCTCTCCGGCAAGGAGCCGAACAAGGGCGTCAACCCGGACGAGGTCGTCGCCGTCGGCGCCGCCCTGCAGGCCGGCGTCCTGCGCGGTGAGGTCAAGGACGTGCTGCTGCTCGACGTGACCCCGCTGTCGCTGGGCATCGAGACCAAGGGCGGCGTGATGACCAAGCTCATCGAGCGCAACACCACCATCCCGACCAAGCGCTCCGAGACCTTCACGACCGCCGAGGACAACCAGCCCTCCGTGCAGATCCAGGTCTTCCAGGGCGAGCGCGAGATGGCCAGCGCCAACAAGCTGCTCGGCTCCTTCGAGCTCGGCGGCATCGCGCCGGCTCCCCGCGGCGTGCCCCAGATCGAGGTGACCTTCGACATCGACGCCAACGGCATCGTGCACGTCACCGCCAAGGACAAGGGCACCGGCAAGGAGAACACGATCACCATCCAGGACGGCTCCGGCCTGTCCCAGGAGGAGATCGACCGCATGGTCAAGGACGCCGAGGCCCACGCCGAGGAGGACAAGAAGCGTCGCGAGGACCAGGAGACCCGCAACTCCGCGGAGTCGATGGTCTACCAGACCCGCAACTTCGTGAAGAAGAACGAGGACAAGCTCTCCGACGACGTCAAGGGCAAGGTCGAGGACGCCGCCAAGGGTGTCGAGGAGGCGCTCAAGGGCGACGACCTCGAGGCCATCAAGTCGGCCGTCGAGAAGCTGTCCACCGAGTCCCAGGAGATGGGCAAGGCCATCTATGAGGCCAGCCAGAACCAGGGCACGACCGAGGCCGGTGCCGCCGGTGCCGGCGCCGCCGCTGACGACGACGTCGTCGACGCCGAGGTCGTGGACGAGGATGAGAACAAGGACGGTGGCGATAAGTGACCAACCCGATGAGCGACGACCCCGGCTCCCCCGAGGCGACCGACCCGGAGGCCACCAGCCCCGAGTCCGCTGAGGCCGCCGTCGAGGAGGCGGAGGCCGTGGTGGACGACGCCGCGGCCGAGGCTGCTGAGGCCGCTGAGCCTGCGGCCGAGGACGGCCTCGCGGCTGAGCTCGCCGAGCGCACGGAGGACCTGCAGCGGGTCACCGCCGAGTACACCAACTACCGGCGGCGCACCGAGCGGGAACGCCAGGCGGCCGTCGAGCACGCCCGCGCCGGCGTGGTCGGCCAGCTGCTGCCGATCCTCGACGATCTCGAGCTGGCCCGCCGCCACGGCGACCTCGAGGACGGACCGCTGAAGTCCT
The DNA here is from genome assembly GCF_030211955.1 of Corynebacterium frankenforstense. Taxonomy (GTDB): domain Bacteria; phylum Actinomycetota; class Actinomycetes; order Mycobacteriales; family Mycobacteriaceae; genus Corynebacterium; species Corynebacterium frankenforstense_A. The sequence goes on from NZ_JASODI010000004.1 coordinate 130,738, forward strand.
TCGCGGACAAGTTCCGCGGCACGCTCGACTCGCTGGGCCTGGAGGCCTTCGGCGTCGAGGGCGAGCCCTTCGACCCGGAGATCCACGAGGCCGTCCAGGACGCCTCGACCGGTGACGAGAAGGTCCTCGGCAACGTCCTGCGGCAGGGCTTCTCCCTCGGCGGGAAGACGGTGCGCACCGCGATGGTGATCATCGGCGACCCGCAGGGCGACGCCCCGGCGGACGACGGCGACTCGGAGAACACCGAGGAGGCCTGACCCGCCTCCCGGGCCGTCGGCGCGAGCCGGCGGCCCGGACCGGCCTCGAGCACCGGTCCCGGCCCCCGGGCCGGACATTTGGCACTTTTAGTTAGACAGATTTAGCACCGTATTCAGTTAGCCCGCCCACCGATGAAGACGATGGCGGAAGGAGGAGATGCCCAGTGGCTGAACGTGAATGGGCAGACAAAGATTATTACGCGGACCTGGGTGTCTCCTCGTCCGCGGGCCACGACGAGATCAAGCGCGCCTACCGCAAGATCGCACGCGAGAACCACCCGGACAAGAAGCCGGGCGACAAGGCCGCCGAGGCCCGGTTCAAGCGCGCCGCGGAGGCCTACGACGTCGTCGGCGACGAGAAGAAGCGCAAGGATTACGACGAGTTCCGGGCGATGATCGCCCACGGCGGATTCGGAGGTACCGGGTTCCCGCCCGGTGGGTTTCGCACGTCGACGCGGAGCGCGGACGGATTCAACGTCAACGACATCTTCGGACAAGGTGGAGGATTTTCTGCAGAAGGCGGTCTGGGTGACCTCTTCGGTGACATCTTTGGCAATCGGGGTGGCGGTCGCCGGCGTGCTTCGTCGCGGTCGCGGCGGGCGTCCCGGGGGGCCGACGTCGAGACGCAGATAACCCTCGAGTTCTGCGAGGCCGCCAAGGGCACGACCCTGCCGCTGCAGATCTCCGGCGAGGCACCCTGCGCGACCTGCCACGGCTCGGGCTCCCGCTCGGGCGAGAAGGCGACCTGCCCCGAGTGCGAGGGCTCCGGCTTCACCAACGAGCAGCGCGGCGCCTTCGGGTTCTCCGCGCCGTGCTCGAAGTGCCAGGGCACCGGCGAGGTCATCGAGGATCCGTGCACCACCTGCTCGGGCACCGGCACCGTGCACCGCACCCGCTCGATCACCGTGCGCATCCCCGCCGGCGTCATCGACGGCCAGAAGGTGCGCCTGGCGGGCCAGGGCGAGGCCGGCCCGAACGGGCGGCCGTCCGGCGACCTGTTCGTCACCGTCCACGTGCGTGACGACGCCGTGTTCACCCGCAAGGGCGACGACCTGGAGGTCACCGTGCCCGTGTCCTTCGCCGAGCTGGCGCTCGGCGACACGGTCACCGTGCCGACGCTGGACTCGCCGGTGCGCGTGAAGATCCCCGCCGGCACCCGCGACGGGCGCACCCTCAGGGTGCGCGGGCGTGGCATCAACGGCGGCGACCTGCTGGTCACCGTCGAGGTGAGCGTGCCGACCCACCTGGACGCGGCCGCGACCTCCGCGCTGCGCACCTACGCGCAGGCCGAGCGTGAGTCCGGCTTCGACCCGCGGGCCGACTGGGAGGGGGCGCGGCGATGAGCGGCAAGGACGAGAAGGTCACCGAGGAGGTCTTCGTGATCTCCGTGGCCGCGCAGCTCTCCGGCATGCACGCCCAGACGCTGCGCACCTACGACCGCCTCGGCCTGGTGACCCCCGCGCGCACCCGCGGCGGCGGACGACGCTACTCGCGTGAGGACGTCGTGCTGCTGCGCCGGGTGCAGAAACTCAGCCAGGTCGACGGCGTGAACCTCGCCGGGATCAAGGCGATCCTGGACCTCGACCGCGAGAACGCGGAGCTGCGGCGCCGCGTCGACGACCTCGAGGCCGAGAACGAGGCCCTGCGCGAGGCGCACACCGCCCGCGCCCGCGGCGGCGAGCTCGTGCCCGTGCCGCGGTCGACGGCCGTGGTCATGTGGAGCCCCGGGGCGCGTAGACGCCGGTCGAATCGCCCGGACCACGCGTGATCGCCGCCAGCGCGGCGAGCGTGACCGGGTCCTCCCAGTAGCCGCTGTGGTCCACGCCCCGGCCGGCGTGCCACACGCGCGCCCCGAAGCCGGGGGAGGTCGGGTCCCGGCCGTGCACCCCGGCGCGGTCGTCGACCGTCAGGCCGATGGGGTCCGCCTTCGAGGTGATCGCGTGCACCCCACCTGCGCCGGCGAGCGAGAGCTCGCCGGCGTTCTTCGCGTCCACACCGGGGCTGCCGACGAGCACCAGGGCGTCGGCCTCGAGCGGCGGGTGCGGATCGCGGGCGGCCCGGGAGGCGACGACGGAGCCGTAGCTGTGGCCGAGGACCACGCGGCGCTGCCCGGGGTTGCGGGCGGCCAGCGCGGCCTGGAAGGTGCGCAGGTCCGCCGCGCCGTTGGCCGCGGGCTCGCGCGCCACCGCGCCGGTCAGCGTCGCCGGTGCGCGGTAGCCGAGCCACATGACGGTCGCCGCGCCCGTCGCCTGGTTGAGCTCGCGGGCCCGGCCGAGGTAGCCGGGCCAGGATTCCGGCCTCGAGGAGCCGACCCCGGCGACGAAGGTGAGCGTGGTCTCGGCCGAGTCGAGGTCACCGACCACGGCGACGACGCCGTCGGGGCCGGCCTCGAGCAGCCGGGCCTCGCCGCCGTCGAAGAGCGGGGCGAGCCGCGGGTTCTCGGTCAGCTGCAGTTCGTGGACGGCGTCGGGGGAGAGGCCGCCGAGGTCGCCGAGCCTGCGCCCGGGCGGGCCGGCCGGCGGGGTGCACAGGGCGGTGACCTCCTCGGCGCAGCGCCGGTCGAGGACCTCGCCGAAGGCGTCGGCGAGGTGTGCCAGCGGGCCCTCCCAGCCGATGAGCCGCTCGTGCAGCGAGGCGGAGACGTCGAGGACGGAGGCGACCGCCGTCATCTGCGCGGCCGTCTCGTTGACGGCCGGGGAGGTCTCGGCCAGGCGCGCGACCCCGGCCGCCGGGCCGCCGGCCACGCCGACGGCGAGGGCGGACTCCTCGGCGGCCCAGTCCCGGCCGGTGGCGCGGGCGCCGGCGGCGGCCGCCCGCAGAGCGGCGGCCGCGGCGCGCAGGTACTGCGCCGTCACCGCCGGAGCCATGCGGCGGTCTCGGCGTCGGCGGCGAACGCGACGTCGGAAAGCGAACCGAGGTCGGCCAGCACCTCGGCGCGGCGGCGGGCGCGCTCGGAGAGCGTGCCGTTCCAGGCTGCGAGGGCGCGGGTCAGGGCGGCGGCGGTGCGGGGCGGGTCGGTGAGCGGGACGGCGATCGTGGGGGCGTTGACGGCGGCCAGCGCGGCGCGGACGCGGGAGCGGAAGGCGTCGGTGAGGATCAGGTTCTCGGTCATGGCCCCATTGCAGCGTGCCGGCGCGCGCGGGGCGAGGGGCGAGGGGCGAACCTGTGGATAACTCTGGCCCATCCACATACCCTGGGACCATGCGAATTGCGGCGGCACAGATCCTGTCCACGGGCGACCCGGAGAAGAACCTGGTCACGGTCACCGAGGCGGTCCGGGAGGCGGCGGCCGGGGGCGCGCGCGTGGTCGTGCTGCCCGAGGCGAGCTCTCAGGCCTTCGGCACCGGGCGCCTCGACGAGCGGGCCGAAGAGCTCGACGGGCCCTTCGCGGAGGGGGTGCGCGCGGTGGCCGAGGAGACGGGCACCGTGGTGGTCGTGGGCATGTTCCGCCCGGCCGACCAGGCCTTCCACGACGGCAGGACGGTCAACCGTGTGTTCAACACCGCGCTGATCGTCGGGGACGGCGTCGACGAGCACTACGACAAGGTCCACACCTACGACGCCTTCGACTACGAGGAGTCCGCCACCGTCAAGCCCGGCGGGCGCGTGGTCACCTTCGACGTCGACGGGGTGCGCCTGGGCGTGGCGATCTGCTTCGACCTGCGCTTCCCGGAGCTCTTCCGCGAGCTGGCCTGCCGCGGCGCGCACGCCGTGGTGGTGCCCACGAGCTGGGCGGACGGGCCGGGCAAGCTCGAGCAGTGGCTGCTGGTGACCCGGGCGCGCGCGATGGACACGGGCTGCTACATCGTCGGCGCGGACCAGGCGCTGCCCGAGGGGGAGACTGACGGGCCGACGGGCGTGGGCCACTCGGTGGTCGTGGGCCCGGACGCGGGGATCATCGAGGAGGCCGGCGACCGGCCCGGGATCATCTACGCCGACATCGACACCGAGGCGGTGGCGGAGCAGCGCCGCGTGCTGCCGGTGCTGCCGCGCTGAGCGCGGGCGCCCAGCCGAAGGACTAGTCCCAGCTGAAGGCGGGCGAGAAGTCCTCGACCTGCACGTCGGCGGCGCCGGCGGCGCGGGCGGCGGCCGCGCTGGCCGCGGCGGCCTCCGGCAGCCCCGCGACGATGACGCGGTGGCCGGTGAGGTCGCCCGCGGCCTCGACGGGCTCGGCGACGGTGGTGACGGCCCCGACCCCGGAACCGTCGGCAGGCAGCGCGACCGCCGAGTGCACCCACCATGCGTCGGCGGGGTGCGCGGCGGTGGCGGTGACCGTCAGCCACGAGGTCGCCGCGGCGAGCGTGGCGAGCGCGGGCAGGTCGTAGAGCTCGCCGGGGTACTCGGCGTGCAGGACCACGTGGACCTCGGGGTGGGTCCGCGCGCTGAGCAGCGCGGTGACCAGGGCGCGCAGCGGGGCCCAGCCGGTGCCGTGGGCGATCATCGTCACCGGGCGCGGGTCGGCGGGGTCGAGGCGCAGCCCGCCCTCGGGGCGCCCGAAGACCCACTGGTCGCCCACCCGGGCCCGGCCCAGGTCGTGGACGGGGCAGTCAGTGGAGAGGTCGAGGTGGAAGCGCAGCTGGCCCATCGCGTCCGCGGGCAGCGCCGGGGCGAGCGGCACCCACACCCCGGGGGTGTAGGTGGCGGTGGTGGGCAGGCGCTGGCCGGGCGTGTAGGCCACGGGCAGGCCGGTGTCCACGGAGATCACGGCGATGCGGCGGGCGGGCCGCTCGACGGAGATGACCTGCCCGGCCGAGGCGGCGGGCACGCCGGCGCGGGCGTCGGCGAGGTCGGCGTCGGCCATGTGGGCGCAGCAGACCTCGGCGAGGTCCTCGGCGCGGGCGGCGGCCAGCGTGTAGTGGGCGCCGGCGGCCTTGAGTGCGGCGCGCAGGCCCGCGCGCAGGGCGGTGGCCTGGGCGGCGTAGCGGGCGGCGGGCAGGCCGTGGCGGCGCTCGGCGCGCGCCACGGCGGCGAGGCGCGCGGCGACCTCGTCGGAGAGGACGGGCAGGTGCCCGGAGCGTGGCTCCGGGTTGTGCTCGAGGACCCAGGCGGCCGCGTGGGCGACGGTGGGCTCGGCGGCGCGCAGGGAGGGCACGGCCGCGGCCTGGCCGAGGTCCTCGGCCAGGCGCCCGCGCACGGCGTCGGCGAAGATGTCGGCGTGGCCGCGGATCAGGCGGGCGAGGTCGGCGAAGCTGGCGGGCATGGGCCCAATCTTAGGGTCACTCCAGCCCTGTCATGTCGGTGGCCGGGGTGCCCGGCTGCCAGCCGAGCTCGCCGGCGACGTGGCGGGCGAAGTTCTCCAGGATCGAGGCGTTGACCTCCACGCCCATCGGGTTGGGGATGGTGAGCATGAGGGTGTCCGCGCTCATCACGGCGGAGTCGGCGCGCAGCTGCTCGATCAACTTGTCCGGCTCGGCGGCGTAGGTGCCGCCGAAGGTGACGGGCACGCCCTCGCCGAGCGAGCCGACCTGGTCGCCGGAGGCCAGGGTGCCGAAGAGCTCGCGGTCGCGCCCCGTCACGATGGGAAAGACGGAGCGGGAAACGGACACGCGCGGGGTCCAGGGGTGGCCCGCGGCCTTCCACGCGGTGCGGTAGCGCTCGATCTGCTCGGCCTGCAGGTCGCCGAGCGAGGAGCCGTCGGCCTCGCTGACCAGGGTGGAGCTCATCAGGTTCACCCCGTCGTGGGCGGCCTGCTCGGCGGTGGCGTGCGAGCCGGCACCCCACCAGATGCGGCGGCGCAGCGTCGGCGACTGCGGGAAGACCGGCAGCCCCACGCCCGGGTGGTACATCTGCGGGTACTGGTTCTCCAGGGTGTCGGAGACGGCCATGGCCTCGCCGTCGGCGGCGGCGAGCAGGCGCAGGAACCTCTGCCGGGCCATGTCGCGCCCGTCGGGGGCCTCGGCGGTGTAGCCGAAGGCCTCCCAGCCGCGGCGCGCCGGCTCGGGTGAGCCGCGCGAGACGCCGAGAGCGACCCGCCCGCGGGAGACGAGGTCGAGGGTGGCGGCCTCCTCGGCCAGGTGCAGCGGGTTCTCGTAGCGCATGTCGATCACGCCGGTGCCGACCTCGAGGTTCTCCGTCGCGCCGGCCACCGCGCCGAGCAGGCTCATGGGCGAGGAGTGCTGCGGGGCGAAGTGGTGGACGCGGAAGTAGGCGCCGTTGACGCCGATCGCGTCGGCGCGCCGGGCCAGCTCGACGGCCTGGGTGAGGCTCTCGCCGGCGTCGGGGCCGCTCTGGTGCCCGATGGCGTGGTGTCCGAAGAGAGGCATCCGAAGTATTTCATGCGGCCACTATGGATGACGTGTCAACAATTTCGCGGCCGCACGCCCCTTATCCCGTCCCGCACGCGTCGCACCCACCGTCGACGCGGTCGAGCCGTAGCCCGCGAGCGGCACCCGTGGCTCGCGCTCGGGGGCGACCTCGTCGCGCATCCGGATCCCGCCGCCCGGCTTGCGCGGCCGCAGCGGCGCCAGATGTCCGAGCGCGGGCCTAAAGCCCGTGTTGAAGAAGATGACGTCGGCGTGCGCGGGCCGGGGCTGCGGCGCCCGACTGTCCGGCACTACGAGTTGTTGCTTGGCGACGTCGCGCGACTCGCCGAAGACGACATCGTGCGCCATGGCGGGGGCCAGCGGCCCGCGCGAGACGAGCGTGCCGGCCGCCACGCCCTCGAGGTACTCCGGTCAGGAGGGGATGCCGGTGTTCTCGACCACCGGCCGCGGCGCGCCAACGGGCGCCGCCCGCGGCGGTGACCACCAGGACGTCGTCAATCGCGCGCACCGACTCGACGCGCACGGGGCGCCGATGACGACGACGTCGACGGATGTGTACATGTCACCGAGCCTCTCGGGAGCGTGGTGTGACCGAGCTGGTGGTGTGGCGCCCGACGCCGGGAACTAAAGTAGTTGTCTGGTGCACTCCCGAAGGATGGTGCGCCGTCCGCGAATCGGACAGTCTCCGGACGGTCCCGGACCCTGACGGATCTTCACGAGGAGCAGAAGTGGAATACACCCCCTTTTCCCTGCTGATCGACGTGGGATGGATCTCCATCCTCATGGTCATCGGCAACGTGCTGCGGCGCACTGTCCCCTGGTTCCAGCAGCTGCTGCTGCCCAGTCCGATCATCGGCGGCCTGCTGGGCCTGCTGCTCGGGCCGGGCGCGCTGGGCTGGATCGGGTTCTCCGAGAACATGGGCGACTACACGACGATCCTGATCGCCGCCGTCTTCGCCTCCATGCCCTTCTCCATGGTCTTCGACCGCTCCGTGCGCTCGGGCGCGAAGACCATGTGGTCCTACTCGACCGGCATGTTCATGATCCAGTGGGGCCTGTTCATCCTGCTGGGCATCTTCCTGTTCAAGCCGGTCTGGGGAACCGAGGACTGGTTCGGCATGATGCTGCCGACCGGCTTCATCGGCGGCTTCGGCACCGCCGCGGCCGTCGGCTCCTCCCTGGATGCCGCGGGTGCCGACGGCGTGGCCAGCTCGCTGGGCTTCACCTCGGCGACCGTGGGCACGCTGGCGGCCATCGTCGGCGGCGTCATCTTCGCCAACTGGGGCATCCGCACCGGGCGCGCCTCGACCGTGCCCGGCGTGCTGCCCAAGGAGATGCGCTCCGGCTACATCTCCGAGCAGGAGGCGCGCCCCTCGATCGGCAAGGCGACCACCAACCCCTCCTCGATTGAGGCCGTCACCCTGCACGTCGGTGTCATCGCCCTGGTGATCATGATCGCCTACTCTGTCAACGACCTGATCAAGGACTTCTTCCCGGCGGTCTCCATCCCGCTGTTCGCCATGTCCTTCGTCGTCGGCATCGTGGTCAAGCTGCTGATGAACATGGTCGGCGCGCGCGACTACCTCGACCGCGACACGGTCAACTCCGTCTCGGGCGGCGCCACCGACTACCTGATCGCCTTCGGCATCGCCTCGATCATCCCCTCGGCCATCGCCGACTACCTGGTCCCGCTGGTCATCCTCTTCGTGCTGGGCACCGTGTGGTGCACGCTGTTCTTCTTCATCGCCTCGCCGATCTACTTCGGCAAGAACTGGCTCGAGCGCGGCCTCTTCGAATGGGGCTGGGCCACCGCCGCCGTGGCCACCGGTATCGCGCTGCTCAAGATCGTCGACCCGAAGATGAAGTCCGGCACCCTCAACGAGTACGGCGTGGCCTACATCGGCTTCGTCCCCTTCGAGATCGGCATGACCATCGTCGCCCCGATCGCCGCCGTGGCCGGCTGGACCATGGGCCTCGGCATCGTCTCCACGGTGATAGCCGTGGTGGTGCTGGCCACGCCGTTCGTCTTCCGCTGGCTGCCCGGGCACACCCAGGACGAGGCCAGACGGAAAATAATCGGCTGACCGTTGCGGGTCGGGTGATGCGTGGATAGACTGCCCTTCGCTTGACCTGCACCAACCACAATTTCATTGAAGGCCCCGCGCAACCGGACGAATGCGCGGAGGCCTTTTTCGTTGTTTTGAAGGAGCGCGTATGAGCCAGACACCCGCCCCCGAGTCCGAGAAGCTCGACGCCACCGCGGTGACCGTCATCGCGACCCTGGTGGCCACCTCGTTCGTGATGCTGCTCAACGAGACGGCCCTCTCGGTCGCCCTGCCCGTGATCATGGCGGACTTCGAGGTCGCCGCCGCCACCGCCCAGTGGCTGCTCACGGCCGTGATGCTGACGATGGCCGTGATGATGCCGACCACCGGCTGGATCCTGGACCGCTTCACCACGCGCACCGTCTACCTCTCGGCGGCCGTGTTCTTCCTGCTCGGCTCGGTGGCCTGCGCGCTCGCTCCCGGCTTCGGCGTGCTGCTCGGCGGGCGCATCCTGCAGGCCGTGGGCACCGCGATGGTGCTGCCGCTGCAGATGACCGTGGTCATGACCATCGTGCCGCCGGCCCGGCGCGGCACCGTAATGGGCGCGATCTCCGTGGTCATGGCCGTCGGCCCCGCACTCGGGCCGACCTTCGCCGGTGCCGTGATGTCCGCCTCCACCTGGCACACGACCTTCTGGATCATGGCCTGCCTCGTGGTCGTCGCCGGGCTCTTCGCCGCCTGGCGGATGACCAACGTCGGCGAGACCCGCATCGCCCCGCTCGACGCGGTCTCGGTGGTGCTCTCCGCCTTCGCCTTCGGCGGGCTGGTCTACGCGCTCAGCTCCATCGGCGCGATCGTGCGCGGCACCGACGCCGCCCCGATCGCCGTCGCCATGGCCGTGGTCGGCGTGATCGGCCTGGCGCTCTTCGTCTGGCGCCAGCTGGCCATGGGGGAGCGGGCGCTGTTGAGCCTGCGCCCGCTGACCGTGCGCAACTTCGTGCTCTGCGCGGTGGTCCTGCTCTTCTTCCAGGCCGCCATGCTGGGCGTGGCCAACCTGCTGCCGCTCTACCTGCAGGGGGCCCTGCTGACCACGGCGCTGCTGGCCGGCCTGGCCACGCTTCCCGGCGGCCTGGTCGAGACGGTGCTCTCGCCGGTCTCGGGTGTGATGTTCGATCGTTTCGGCCCGCGCCCCCTGATCGGGCCCGGCGTGGCCGTCGGCGCGGTGGCGCTCTTCTGGCTGTCCACCGTCGACCACGAGACCCCCTACGGGCTGATCCTGGCCATCTACGCGCTCTTCGCGGTCTCCATGGCCATGACGCTGACCCCGCTGATCACCACCGCGCTGTCCTCGCTGCCCAGCGAGATCTACAGCCACGGCTCGGCGATCTTCAACACCGTCATGCAGTTGGCGGGCGCGGCCGGCACGGCGGTCTCCATCGCCGTCTACGAGGTCGTCGCCGAGTCCCGCGGCGGCGACCCGGCCGCCGTGGGCGCCGGTGCCGGCTGGGCGTTCCTGGTCAACACGGTGCTGCTGGCCGTCGCCGTCGTCTTCGCCGCGTTCATCCGGCGCCCCGAGGAAGGCGCGGGTGCCGCGAAGGTCACCACGATCGCCGAGGAGCCGGCCGCCTAGTTGCCCGGCTTCAGCTCGCCGGCACGGTGCAGCATCGCGGAGGCGACGGTGAGGCGCAGCAGCGTCTCCTGCTTGCCGACGTCCACCCGATCGCCGTCGCAGAACCAGTCACCGTCGGCGGCGGGCGCGGCCACGGCCGCGCCGCGGGCGTCGACGAGCAGCACCCAGCCGTGCGGGTCGCGCGGCTGGAAGATCAGCGTCATGTGGTCGTTCTCGGGCAGGCGGCGCAGCGCGGGGCCGGCCATGGAGCCGGGGATCTCGAGCACGCCCTCGCCGGCGGGGCGCACGAGCACCTCGTGGACGCGCGGGAAGTCGCGCTCGGGGGTGGGCACGAGGATGCCGGGGCCGTACTCGTCGAGCTTCGCGGGCAGTTCGGCCGGGGTGACACGGATGGACATGGCACCCAGGTTAGGCGGGGTCAGCGTAGGCCGGGTCACTCCAGGCCGTGGCGGCGCGCGAGGATGCCGGCCATCGCGTCGCGGGGCAGCAGGCGGGCGGCGGCGAAGGCCAGCGGGGCCTGCGAGCCGACCGCGTAGAGGGCCGCGGGGCGGGTGGCCGTGATCGGCTTCATCACCTCGGCGGCGACGCGGTGGGCGGGGATGCCGCGCGACTCGTTGCGGTTGAGCCGGCGCAGCATGGTGGAAAACTCGTCGGCGTAGGGGCCCTCGGGGTCGACGTAGACGGTGCGCCGGGCCGAGAGCCCGGTGGCGATCGCGCCGGGCTCGACCACGGAGACGCCGACGCCGAAGCCGCGCAGCTCGCGGCGGGCGGCGAAGGCGAACTGGCGCACGGCGGCCTTGGAGGCGCCGTAGCTTCCCCGGTAGGCCAGCGGGAAGCTGCCGAGCATCGAGCCGATGAAGACGATCCGGCCGCGCCGGGAATTGCGCATGCCGGGCAGCACCTTCTGGGTGACCTCGATCTGGCCGATGGTGTTGATCTGGAAGATCCGCTCGAGCGCGGAGCGGGGCAGCTCCTCGACGGGTCCGTTCTGGGACTCGCCGGCGTTGTTGACCAGCACGGTCACCCCGCCGTCCGCGCTGCCGGAGAGCCCGCGGTTGCGCAGCTCGCCGGGCAGCAGGGCGATGGAGGCGGGGTCGGCCAGGTCGAGGGGGAGCAGCTCGACGCCCTCGGGCGCGTTCGCCTTGTGCGGGGCGCGCGAGGTGCCCAGCACGCGGAAGCCGGCGTCGCGTAAGGCCTCGGCCACCGCGCGGCCGATGCCGCTGGTCGCGCCGGTGACCAGGGCGGTCTCACCGGGGCGCACCGGCGGCAGGTTGACGGGCAGGAAGGTCGCCAGCGAGGCTGCGGAGCGGAGATGGCGCAGGAGGTTTGTCATGGCGACAGTGTCGCAGGTCTGCGCGGGTCGCGCGCGGGAATGAGGGGAGGTGCGCCATCCGGCTGCGGGCGGGGTAGAGGAGTTGCGGCATGGGCCGAACGTGTCACAGGGGTGAGGAAAATCCGCAGGGCGCGGTGTCTGAGGGCGAAAACTCTCATGGATGTGCACTCGGGCGAAACCTTGAGAGATTAGAAGGGGGTCTAATCTCACACGGATCGGCCAACCGCCGGAATCGTGCGCGATTAGCGGGGACGGTGTCAGCACGCGGCGTGGGGTCGGGGCGCGCGTCGCCTGCGCGTGGCACGTTCAGGCGCGGATGGTTAAAGTTGAGTGCCAGCGACTCAAAGAATTTCGCCTTGAGTGGAATGGACTCAACCTCTGCGGCGTTGTGGAGGGTGAACAATAAACCGTGCGGCGCGCGCCGGGGTGACCGGCGCGGCGTCGTCAATGAAAGGCACACACACTTATGAGCTCCTTCAACCCCACCACGAAGACTTCGGAGGCGCTGCAGGCGGCCCTGCAGTCGGCCTCCCAGAACGGCAACCCCGACATCCGCCCGGCGCACCTGCTGGTCGCCGTCCTCGAGCAGGGGGAGGGCGTGGCCGCGCCCGTGCTCAAGGCTGCGGGCGTGGACCCGCAGTCCGTGCTCGACGAGGCCAAGAAGCTCGTCGAGGGTTACCCCTCCGCCTCCGGGCAGAACATGGCCAACCCCAACTTCAACCGCGAGGCGCTCAACGCGCTGACCGCGGCGCAGGAGCTGGCCGGCGAGCTCGGCGACGAGTACGTCTCCACCGAGGTGCTGCTCGCGGGCATCGCCCGCGGCGACTCCGACGCCGCCGACCTGCTCAAGGGCCGCGGCGCGACTTACGAGGCGATCACCGGCGCGTTCCCGACGGTGCGCGGCTCCCACAAGGTGACCAACCAGGACCCCGAGGGGCAGTTCCAGGCGCTGGAGAAGTACTCCACCGACCTGACCGCCCGGGCCCGCGAGGGCAAGATCGACCCGGTCATCGGCCGTGACTCCGAGATCCGGCGTGTGGTCCAGGTCCTCTCCCGGCGCACGAAGAACAACCCGGTGCTCATCGGCGAGCCCGGCGTGGGCAAGACCGCCATCGTCGAGGGCCTGGCCCGGCGCATCGTCGCCGGCGACGTGCCCGAGTCGCTCAAGGGCAAGACGCTGATCTCGCTCGACCTGGGTTCCATGGTCGCCGGCGCGAAGTACCGCGGCGAGTTCGAGGAGCGCCTCAAGGCCGTCCTCGAGGAGATCAAGAACTCGAACGGTGAGATCGTCACCTTCATCGACGAGCTGCACACCATCGTCGGCGCGGGTGCCGCCGGCGAGGGCTCCATGGACGCCGGCAACATGATCAAGCCGATGCTCGCCCGCGGCGAGCTGCGCCTGGTCGGCGCGACCACGCTCGACGAGTACCGCAAGTACATCGAGAAGGACGCCGCGCTCGAGCGCCGCTTCCAGCAGGTCTACGTCGGCGAGCCCTCGGTGGAGGACACCGTCGGCATCCTGCGTGGACTCAAGGAGCGCTACGAGGTGCACCACGGCGTGCGCATCCAGGATTCCGCCCTGGTCGCCGCCGCGCAGCTCTCGGACCGCTACATCACCAGCCGCTTCCTGCCGGACAAGGCCATCGACCTCGTCGACGAGGCGGGCAGCCGGCTGCGCATGGAGATCGACTCCTCCCCGCAGGAGATCGACGAGGCCGAGCGCATCGTGCGCCGCCTCGAGATCGAGGAGATCGCCCTGGAGAAGGAGTCCGACGCCGCCAGCGCCGAGCGCCTGACCCAGCTGCGCGCGGACCTGGCCGACGAGCGCGAGAAGCTCGCCGAGCTCAAGGCCCGGTGGGCCAACGAGAAGGGCGCGATCGAGAAGGTCCAGAAGGCCAAGGAGGAGCTCGAGCACCTGCGCAACGAGTCCGAGATCGCCGAGCGCGACGGCGACTACGCCCGCGTCTCCGAGCTGCGCTACGGGCGCATCCCGGAGCTGGAGAAGGAGCTCGCCGAGGCCGAGGGCGCGGCGGAGACCCGCGGTGCGGGCGCCATGCTCACCGAGGAGGTCACCCCGGACACCATCGCCGAGGTCGTCTCCGCGTGGACCGGCATCCCCGCCGGCAAGATGCTCCAGGGAGAGACCGAGAAGCTGCTGCACATGGAGGACGAGCTGGGCAAGCGCGTCGTCGGGCAGTTCGACGCCGTCACGGCGGTCTCGGACGCGACCCGCAGGGCGCGCGCCGGGGTGGCCGACCCGAACCGGCCGACCGGCTCCTTCCTCTTCCTGGGGCCGACCGGCGTGGGCAAGACCGAGCTGGCCAAGGCGCTGGCCGAGTTCCTCTTCGACGACGAGCGCGCGATGGTGCGCATCGACATGTCCGAGTACGGCGAGAAGCACTCGGTCGCGCGCCTGGTCGGCGCTCCCCCCGGATACGTCGGCTACGACGCTGGCGGCCAGCTGACCGAGGCCGTGCGGCGGCGCCCGTACACCGTCGTGCTCTTCGACGAGGTGGAGAAGGCCCACCCGGACGTCTTCGACATCCTGCTGCAGGTGCTCGACGACGGTCGGCTGACCGACGGGCAGGGCCGGACCGTGGACTTCCGCAACACGATCCTGATCCTGACCTCGAACCTGGGCGCCGGTGGCTCGCGCGAGGAGATCATGGCGGCGGTGAAGAAGGCCTTCAAGCCGGAGTTCATCAACCGCCTCGACGATGTGGTCATCTTCGACTCCCTCAGCCACGAGCAGCTGACCCACATCGTCGAGATCCAGGTCGCGCGCCTGGCCGAGCGGCTCTCGCAGCGCCGCCTGAGCCTGCACGTCTCCGACGCCGCGAAGAGCTGGCTCGGCGACCGCGGCTACGACCCGGCCTACGGTGCCCGGCCGCTGCGCCGCCTGATCCAGCAGGCGATCGGCGACCGGCTGGCCAAGGAGCTGCTCGCCGGGAACATCGTCGACGGCGACACCGTCGAGGTGGACGTCGCCGACGGCGGCGAGAACCTGACCATCGAGGCGGCCCGCTGAGCGGCACTCCGCTGAGGCGGTAAGCACAAAAAAGGCCGCAGTTCACGCCGAACTGCGGCCCTTTTTGCTGCCGGATCTTTGCTCTCCGGCCTCTCACCGGCCCCGTCTTCCCTGATCGCTCGCAGTGCGGAGCACTCCCCGAAATCTTTAAGGAATGCTGAAAATAAACTGCCCACAATATAAAATTCCGGGCATGAGGAAGATCATCATTGCCGCCGGCGCCGCGCTCGCCGTGCTGGCCGCCCCCGTCCAGGCTCTCGCCGCCCCCTCCCAGACCCTCGGGGTCGAGATGGGCAACGGGACCGTCGTCACCCGCACCGTCAACGTCAACACCGCCGCTGACCGTGAGACCGCGCTGAACTACCTGAAGAAGGTCCGCGCGGACATGTGGGACAGGAACATGCCCTTCGAGGGCACGGGCCTGCAGCAGCTCGAGCCGGACAAGGCCGCCTACGTCAACCGGCTGCAGTGGAGCGGTGACCTGGAGCGCATCGCCTACCAGCGTGCCTTCGAGCAGTACGACGCCCGTGGGCTGTCGCACACGCGCCCGGACGGCTCGAGCTCCTCGTCCGCCACGGTCAACGGCAACGGCGCGTGGGGCGAGAACCTGTGTGGGAACTTCTCGCTGACCGGTTGCCTCAAGGCGCTGACCTACGGTGAGGAGCGTGGCCTGCGGGCTGCCAAGGGAGATTTCTCAGGTGGCGGCCACCTCCACAACGTGCTCAACCCCGCCAGTGACTACGTGGGCGCGGCCTTCATCGGCAAGTGGGGCTCGACCCAGCACAGCTCGTTCCCCTCGAGCACGGCACCGCTGGACATCAAGGGCACCACGGAGTTCTCGGCGGCCACCCCGGACCCCGGCGGCTTCACCTTCCGCAACCAGGGTGGCACCCCGAAGCCCGGCGAGCAGCCCGGTGAGCAGCCCGGCGACAAGCCGGGCGACACCACCAAGCCGGGCGACGGCAACTACACCCCGAACGTCCCCGACCTCTCCTCGCTCAGCTCGAACACCGAGGCCGGCAAGATCATCGGCATCATCTTCGGCGTCATCTCGATACTCATCCCGATCGGCGCGTGGCTGATGAACAGCGGTCTGCTGCCGTTCTAAGTCACACTGCGCACCCGGCCCGGTCTGCATAAGATCGGACCTATGACCAACCTCGTCTCGACGTCCCAGCTCAACGAGCTCCTCGCCCGCGGTGCGGCGGTCAGCCTCATCGCCACCTACTGGGGCCCGCACAAGGACGCGGGCTTCACCCGGTTCGCCTCCGAGCACATCCCCACCTCCGTCTACTGCGACCCGGCCGCCGCGCTCAGCAGCGTGCCGGACTTCCACGTCGGCCGCAACCCGCTGCCGGAGCCGATGCGCCTGCGCGATTGGATCCAGAACTGGGGCGTCGACGAGGACAGCTACGTCGTCGTCTACGACGAGGGCCGCGGCCTGCTCGCCGCGCGCACCTGGTGGACGCTGCGCTGGGCCGGCCTGACCAACGTCCGCATCCTGGACGGCGGTCTGGCCAAGTGGCTCTCCGAGGACCGCATGCACATCGCCGGCCCCGGCACCCTGCCGGGCACCTCGCGCTTCGAGCCGGAGGTCGGCGAGATGCCGGTGCTCAACCTTGAGGAGGTCCGCGAGTTCGACGGGCTGCTCATCGACGCCCGCGAGGCCGACCGCTGGGCCGGGCGCCGCGAGCTTCTCGACGTGCGCGCCGGGCACATCCCAGGCGCGGTCAACGTGCCGGTGCGCAGCCTGCTCAACGAGGACAACACCTTCCGCAGCCCCGGCGAGCTGCGCGAGATCTTCGGCGCCGTCGGCATCACCGGCCCCGAGGACGCGAAGCGCACCTGCGTCTACTCCGGTTCGGGCAACCACTCCGCGCAGCTGCTCGCCGGCATGGAGCTGGCGGGCCTGCCGGGCGCGGCGCACTACATCGGCGGCTGGTCGCAGTGGTCCTACCACGACCTGCCCATCGAGAGCTCCCTCTAGACGGATCCCCGGCCCCGCCCGCCCGCGTGGCCGGGCGCGGTGACGATAGGCTCTAGAGCGTGATTCCGACTCTGCTCTTCCTGCTCGCCGCCCTCGCGCTGCTTGCCGCCCTGGCGTTGTGGAGCCTCGATTCCCGACGCCGCGGTGGTTCCACGGGCGCGCCCGACGCCCGCCCGGAGGCGGACGCGGCGGCCCCGGCGCCCGAGCCGGCGCCTGACGCCGAGCGGGAGGCCGGGCAGGCCCCCGAGGCTGAGACCGAACCCGAGCGGGAGCCTGCGCCTGAGCCGGTGGACGAGGAGCCGCTCGACGTCGAGGTCGTCGAGGAGCCCGAGACCCCGGAGGCCGCAGCGTCCGCCGCCGCGCCGGTGAACGCAGCCGAGCCGGAACCCGGACCCGAGGCTGAGCCCGAACCCGAGCCCACCCCCGAGCCGGAGCCCACCCCGCAGCGCCGCGGCGGGCTGCACCTGCCGGGCGCGCTGCGCCGCGAGCGCCGCGCCTGGGCCGAGGAGAACGGCTTCAGCTTCGCGCGCGCCGACGAGTACCTGACCGACGAGTGGTCCCGCGGGGCCGCCGCGGCCGGGGCACCCGCCCGCGACGTCGTCAGCGGCACCTTCGCCGACGAGGTCGGCGCCGAGCACGAGTTCCATCTGCTGGACCTCGGCCGCAGCCCGGTGCTCGCCGTGCGCCGCGGCGCGGCCTCCCCGGTCGTGGTGGACATGCGCCGCGCCGGCTCCGTCGGCGAGGAGTCCTCGGACCTGGTGGACGTCACCGAGGCCGCCGGCTTCACCGTGCATGCCTCCGACCAGGGTGCGGCCGCCCGCTTCCTCGACGCCCGCGTCGGGCGGGCGCTTTCCGCCATGCCCTCGGCCGTGACCGCCGCCTGGTGCGAGTCGAGCTGGACGCTCGCCGAGCTCGCCCGCGGCACCCGCGTCGAGGAGGCCGAGGCGGCCCTCGCCCCGCTGTGCCTGCTCTCCGACGCCGCGCGCGTGCTGCCGCCGCGCGGCGCGGGCGTTCCCCTGGACACCGACGGGCTGGACCCGAGCCGGACCACCCCGCCGCCGCACGAGCCCGAGGCCGGCGCCCGCGAGCCCGAGCACGCTCCGGAGGCCCCGGAGAACCCGGTGGCCCGCCCCGAGGAGCCGCTCGAGATGCCCTCCCGGGCGCGCGCCCAGGCCCACGGCGTCGTCGAGCCGCGCGCGCTCGGCGGCGACGAGGTCGACGCCATCGCCGAAGGCGGGCATACCGGCGAGGCCACCGATGACCATCAGGGCACCCGCGTGGTGCGCCGCGGCTCGATGGGCTCGTCGATCTTCGACGACCTGACCGCCGAGCTCGGCCACGACCCGCTCGCCGAGGGCGGCGCCGAGGGGGAGGAGACGGCCCGGGGCGACGACGCGGGGCGCTAGACTTTCTGGCTATGAGCATCAGCGACGTCGCCATCTCCGATCTCGACCGCCTGGCCGAACTCGTCCGCGAACTCGCGGTCGTGCGCGGCAAGGTCATCCTCTCCTCCGGCCGCGAGGCCGACTACTACGTCGACCTGCGCCGGGCGACGCTGCACCACGAGGCCGCCCCGTTGATCGGCAAGCTGCTGCGCCAGCTGACCTCTGACCTGGACTTCGACGCCGTCGGCGGCCTCACCCTGGGCGCCGACCCGGTGGGCACCGCCGTCCTGCACGCCGAGGGCCGGCCGATCGACTCCTTTGTGGTGCGCAAGGAGGCCAAGAAGCACGGCATGCAGCGCCGCATCGAGGGCCCCGACGTCGCCGGCCGCAAGGTGCTGGTCGTCGAGGACACCACCACCACCGGCAACTCGCCGCTGACGGCCGTCAAGGCGCTGCGCGAGGCCGGTGCCGAGGTCGTCGCCGTGGCCACGGTCGTCGACCGGGAGACGGGCGCGGACAAGGTCATCGCGGACGCGGGCCTGGAGTACCGCCACCTGCTGGGCCTGGCCGACCTTGGACTCGAGTAACAGAGCCCCCGGCCCCACCGAGTGGAACGAGGGTCGCCACGGTGTCGGCCCCTGGGCCGAGGAACACCCCGGCGAGCCCGTCCCCGACGACGCGCGCCTGGACCCGGAGCTCCTGGCCGTCGGCGACCGGCGCAACGTCGTCGACGCCTACCGCTACTGGCGCCGCGAGGCGATCGTGGCGGACATCGACCGCCGCCGCCACCCGCTGCACGTGGCCATCGAGAACTTCGAGAACGACGCCAACATCGGCACGGTGGTGCGCACCGCCAACGCCTTCGCCGTCGACACCGTCCACATCGTCGGCCGGCGCCGCTGGAACCGGCGCGGGGCGATGGTCACCGACCGCTACCAGCACCTGATGCACCACGACACGGTCGCGGACCTGATGGACTGGGCCGCAGGGGAGGACCTGACGGTGGTCGCGGTGGACAACACCCCGGGCAGCGTGCCCCTGGAGACCGCCGAGCTGCCGCGGCGCTGCCTGCTGCTCTTCGGTCAGGAGGGCCCCGGGGTCACCGAGTCCGCTCAGAAGGCGGCGCAGATGACCTGCTCGATCGCGCAGTTCGGCTCGACGCGCTCGATCAACGTCGGAGTGGCCGCGGGCATCGCGATGCACGCCTGGGTGCGCCGGCACGCGGATCTTTCCGCCGCGTGGTGAGCACTACCCACCGTGGGCGCTAATATGTGACGGGACGACAACCACGACCGCGCGGGCGCGCGGCGAGCTGGAAGCACAGGACGGGAGACGTGGCGGAGACCACCGGTACAGAGCACGCGGCCTCGGAGAAGTGGGCGCACCGCGCCGACCTCGCGGAGAACGCCATCAACGAGCGCCACGCGTCGAAGCTGTGGGGCCTGCCGCGCACGAACCTCGCCGTCACCGCCTGGCCGCCGACGACCAAGGAGTCGCTGTTCGTGCGCTGGCACTACTGGTGGCAGGCGCACTACCTGGACTGCCTGATCGACGCCTTCGAGCGCCGCGGCACCAAGACCCGCCGGGCGCGGGTGCGCCACACGGTGCGGGGCATCCGCATCCGCAACGGCGGGAAGCTGACCCGCAACCGCTACTACGACGACCGCGCGTGGCTCTCGCTGGCTCTGGGGCGTATCAACGAGCACACCGGGCGGGGCACCAAGAAGCAGACCCGGGACCTCGAACAGGCGATTCTGGCGGGCATCGACGGGCTGACCGGCGTGCTGCCCTGGCGGGTGGGGGAGACCTTCTACAACGTGCCCTCCAACGGCCCGGCGGCGATCATGATGGCGCGCACCGGGCGCCTCGACCAGGCCATCGCCGTGGTCTACTGGGTCATGGAGAACCTGATCAACGACGACGGCCTGGTCATGGACGGCCTGAGGATGCGTATGCACGGCCCCGAGCTGGTGCGCGACATCCACCCCTACTGCCAGGGCGTGATGCTGGGTGCGTGCCTCGAGATCGCCCTGGCGCTGCGCGAGCGCGCCGGCTTCAGCGCCGACGAGTCGATCTCCGGCTGGGCGGACGCGGACCGGGTGGATGACGCGATGCCCTACATCACCTTCGTGCGCTCGCTGGTGCACGCGCTGGCCCTGGAGATGGCCACGCCGCAGGGCGTGATCGACTGGGACACCGGCGACGGCGACGGTGGGCTGTTCAAGGGGATCCTGGCGCGCTACCTCGCGGACGTGGCCGTGCGCCTGCCGGCGGATAGCCCGGCGAACCGGGCGACGAAGAAGATCGCGCGCCGACTGGTGTTCAACTCCGCCGACAGCGTCTGGAACCACCGCCTCGAGGTCGACGGCCTGCCCGTCTTCGCCACGGACTGGACCGACGACGCCCGCCTGCCGCACAACTTCGGGCTGGGCCCGCACTCGCTGGCCGAGCACACGGGCATGGTGCGCATCGCCGAGCGGGACCTTTCGGTGCAGCTTTCGGGCTGGATGCTCATGGAGGCCGCCGCGCGCATCGAGCTGCAGGGCACGCAGGCTGCGGCCTAGGTGGGGCTCGGGGGCCGGGGGTTGTAGATTCGGCCATCCGAAAGGTTGACCGCGGATCGGGGGAATTAGCCGAGAAATTCAGAATGGTTCCCGGCTGTGAGGAATATTACTGAATGGGTTTCAATCTGTGGGGAACCTGTCAAGGGGGTGTTGAGGTTCTGTATCGCGAAAAGGGGTGTGACCTGTACCTTTCGGTGCGAATATGCATATAAGACGGTCAAATTGATAGGCCTGTGCTCTGGACTTATGTGTATACATACGCGCAGATTGAGGCATGGGGCCTATTTTGAGGTCATTACACAAGCTGGTGGCCGTGGAGGAGCCTGAAAAAGCATCTAAGGTGAGTTCAGGCGGCGTCCAAGATTTACCCAGCTGCACGTAACCGTCCCGCTGGCGTCCGGTCGCCCCTGTCTTGTAGGACCGGCCCCTCGATGAGGTGCCGGACGTCTTGGAAGGAACAAGTTCCTTGAACAGCTCACAGATTATTTTCCGGCGGGGAGGGGGCTCTCGGCGCAACGCCGTCGAGGGTCTGAGCCTCAAGCGCCGGATCCGTATCCTGGTCGCCGCCGGTGCGGCGTCCGCTCTGGCCGTCACGGGCTCTGTTGTTGTGCCGCAGGGCACCGGTATCGTGCCGGCCGCTGTGGCGCAGGAGAGCGACGCCTCAAACGAAAATGCTGATGCGAGCGACGACAACAATCCGGCAGAATCTCACGATGGTGCTGCAGTTGCCAGGGGGGAAATGGCTCCGACGGCCGTATCCCCCAAGGGGCTGACCAAAAAGTTCCCAAAGGCGACCAATTGGAATGGTTCTCCGGCTGCCTACTTGCCCGATGCCACTGACCCGATCGATGCCGACGTCATTGCAGATGGCTCCATTAAGAACACTGACAATTTCGTCTCGGGTGCGGCTGGTCAGGGGACGTACTCGGGTCGTCTGTTCTTGGATAATGGTGGCTCCTACGACACGACAACCAACTCGGCTGCAAGGTTGGATGGCGTCACGGTCTATATGCAATGGATGGATCAGGATTCTCCGGCGAGTCCCGTCTTCAAAGCGAAGACGCATACGCTTCCTGGTGTTAACGGGGGCAAAGGGACGTTCGGCTTCGGACATCTGAACTGGGTGGACGCGAACGGTGTCCTTCATGTTTTCCATCCGTCGAGCCTGATCGGTGATGTGCGGGTCAAGGTGTGGGTTGCTCCGAACCAGGCTGGTCCCGCTGGCGGCGAGTTGCGAACTCTGCGGCAATCTCCAGGTAAGAGTGTGGCGTTCAGAAACCCTGGACGTGACGGGTATTTCGGTACTTTCGTTACTGAAGAGCGCTCGATTCAGAGGGGCGGGATATTCGCTTATGAAGCTCCGGAAGAGCAGAATCTCGAATATCTGACTCGGCCGCGAGGTGAGTGGAAGTCTGATAATGCGGGACCGCGTCCGACGCCTTCGAACCCCGAATCTGGCGGAGGTAACGGCCGTAACATGGTCAGCGGTAAGGTTTGGTGGGAGTCGAAGGAGCCCGATGTCAATGCAGCTTTCCCGTCCTCCGTTAACGAGAGTGTTGCTAGCGGTAACCGGGTGGTTATGTCTGTCCTGACTCCGGAGGGGCTTGCAGCCCTGCGGAGCACGCAGTCAATGCCTATCGCCCAGCGTGCGCAGGCGCAGAGGGAGATTCTGGAGGGCAATAAGGACTACATTGCCGAGACGGTGGTCGCACCAATTGACGGCGACTCGGGTCGGTACACCGTGCGCTTCAAGTCGATTCCGGGAGCTGATTCGCTCTACGGCTTCGTTGTGGGCCCGAATGACGAGATTTTGGCGTCGTATTCGCCCTGGGGCACTCCGGCGTTCTATGACCCGAACGATGGCCCTCACACTTCGGCGTTCTGGCAGGCCCCACGAAATTCGCTCTACAATGTGCATTTCGCTGTTGTCCCGAATCCCGACGAGGCCAAGCTCACGATCGACCACGATACGGGCGAAAATCCCGCCAAGCGGGGTGAGGCCGTCACTCCAACGGTGCAGTCGACGATCTACCCGGGGCAGAACTACGCGATCCAGTGGGTGGATCCGACTGGCAAGAACATCGGTGACCCGTGCGCGTTTTCCGCGGCTGGGACCATCGGGGATTGTGCTTTCAAGGTCCCTGATGGTGCAAAAAACGGTGAAATTTATCAGTCGCGTTTGCTGATCAACGGTGACATTGTTGATGCTAAGGCGTTCCGGGTTTTGGTCGACTACGAGCCGACCTACGAGGACACCGAAATCAGCGCTGGCGAGACCAAGGAGGTGCTGCCCGCCTACGCAAAGGACGACGCCTCCGATGAAGAAAAGGTCCGGGTCACCCCTGGAAAGAATGTCGCAGCGTATGCGCTTCCGGAGGATTACAAGGCGCCGGAGGGGTACACGGTTTCTGTGGATCCCAAGACTGGCAAGGTGACTGTCAAGGCGCCGGATGAGCTTGGGGCGGACACCGCTACCGACTTCGAGGTTCCCGTCGAAATCACGTATTCGGATGGCGCCAAGAAGGATGTTGTGAAGGCCAAGTTCAGCTGGGTCGATATGACCACAGCTGAGGTCAACAATGAACCGGTGACCGTTGTCGAGGGGCAGGAATCGGCTCCGTTCGACACCGCTAAGGATGTTCCGGAAAATGGCAGGGTCGAGAGCACGGGTCTGCCGGCTGGTCTGGAGATTGAGGATCCTGCTACCGGTAAGGTCACCGGCACCCCGGAGAAGCTGAAGGACTGGGGTGAGGACGAGGAGTCCCGCGATGTCCCCGTTATGGTGACGATCAAGGACGAGAACGACAAGGTTGTTGCTGGTCCGGAAGAGAAGATCATCACTGTTCAGCGTGACACCGACAAGGACGGTAAGCCGGACGTCACTGATGAGGATGACGACGACGACGGTTACACCGACGAGCAGGAGAAGGAGAAGGGTTCTGATCCCAAGGATTCGAACTCGATTCCTGCCACGGTGATTGACCCGGTTGAGGGTGTGGAGATCACCAACGGTGATCAGACTGTCGTCGAGGGTAACCCGATCGAGGACGTCACGATCACGCCGGCCGACAAGGACGCGAAGGTCACTGTCGATGAGAAGGATCTGCCGAAGGGCGTTGACTTCGATCCTGAGTCCAACAAGATTTCCGGTACTCCGGAGGTCAATGATTGGGGTAAGGACGAAGAGGAGCGTGACTTCGAGATCTCGGTGACCGTCGAGAACCCGGATGGTTCGAAGAAGACCGAGAAGGTCACCATCACTGTTCAGCGTGACACCGACAAGGACGGTAAGCCGGACGTCACTGATGAGGATGACGACGACGACGGTTACA